>NZ_JBICZJ010000022.1:130360-200126 GCF_043201895.1 Streptomyces sp. NPDC048254 | reverse complement strand
CGTACGTGGCACCCGAGGTACGGCAGGAGAGGTGACCGTCGTGACCGCGGCCGAGAGCCTGCCGATCGCCGTGGGCAGGCGTCTGTACGTCCAGCCGGCAATCACCCTGACGGTGCTCGCCGCCGCCGACCACCTCGTTCCGGCGGGGGCCGGAGCGACGGTGGTCAACCCGAGGTCCTGACCAGCCCGTCCCAGAGCCGAAGCAGCAGAAGTGGGCCGTGGCCGGGGTGAGTACGGGGCGATGTTCCAGTCGAGGGGTCCGCCACCCCGCCACCCCGCCACTCGATCGGCCCGGGATCGTCGACGGCTGGGTCGACGTCGTCAGAGGACGTCGTAGGTCAGGTGTGTCGCGGTCGATGTCGAGGTCACGCTCCGCTGGACCAGTGTGCGAGGCGTTCCGCCGGTGAACAGGGGTGTCCCGGTGCCCAGCACGACGGGCGCGAGGTGCAGCGACAACACGTCGACCAGGCCGGCGTCGAGCGCCGCGCCGACCGTGGCGCCGCCGCCCATGAGGACGACGTCCAGGTCCTTGCCGCTGGCCGACGACGCCGCCTCGGCGCGCTCGCGCGCGGCGGTGACGGCGTCGTGCAGACCGGTGGTGACGAACGTCCAGTCGAGGCCGGTGAGCCGCACTGACTGCGGCGGCGAGCTCGTCACGACGACGAACGCGGGCTTGCCGACCTCGCCGGCGCCGTAGCCGATCGTGTCGTCCCAGCCGTTGGGGCCGTCGACGATGTCGAAGAGGCGGCGGCCGAGGACGACGGCGCCCGAGCGAGCGGTCCCCTCGCGCAGGAACCGGTGGTCGTCCGGGTCGTCGGAGAACGCCCAGGTGTGCAGGGCCTCGCCGCCGGTGCCCAGACCGTTGTCCGGGCCGGGGTCGGGCCCGGTGACGAAGCCGTCGAGAGAGACCGAGATGTCAGCGATGATGCGAGTCATGCCAGGGCGGACCCGATCCGCCGCCCGAACTCATCGCTCAGCATGAAGCGTGTGCCGGATGCGACCCAGGGCCGAACTAGCTGACGTGCAGGCCCGGATGCCTCTCTCAAACGATCACCGGAGACGCAGGAAGGGCCCGACCCACAGAAAGAATCCGCCCATGGCGATCACGGGCGTGCCGGTGACTCGACTGGCACTGCCGGTCGTCGTCGGCCGGCCTCGTGGGACATCGGACGGCCCATAGACGGCCCAGAGTTGATGATTGGGGGGCCTGCCCCCGGTCGACAGCGGGCGTCTTCGATACGGACCGTCTGAGTCGCATCCTCGCTCCGAAGACCGACCCAGCTTGCGAAAGCGGCCACCCGCGCCCACAGCGTCCCGGTCCGCTGTGGCGACATGCCGGAGACCGGCATAGGCCGCGCCGCCCTCACGGCCCGGCCGGGCTTCGCTCCCCCCGGCGACACCTTGGCCTCCCATCGGCGCTCGCCGTGAAGCGCCACCGCAGTGGCGGCCCAGCGCCTCGCGGGGAAGCGAAGGCCGGCCGCCGCCCCGGCCGAGCCGCGCCCGGCGGTGTGCAGGGGACCGGCCGGGCGGGACGCTGGGCCGTCCGATCCACCTGGTCGGCCGGACGGGCCGGCTACCGCGCTTCGCGCAATCGCAGTCACTCAGCGCGGCCGCCCCCCGGATGCCCAGGACGGGCGGGGGAGAGGGTGCGACGCTGGAGTGAGGGGCCCGCGAGTGGAGGTCCGAGTGCGTCTCATCCGGTCCGGGGCCCTCTCCTTCGGCCTGACGACCATGTCCCGGTGCGGCTCGATGGATGCGACGCGGAATCGTGCGGTCAGTCTGTGAGCCCGCCGGCCCGGGGCACCACTCACCGAGCGTCGCCAGGCGGCCTTACCGCGTGGATCCGGCCCGCCGGGACCAGGACCGCGCGACCGACCCGGAAGGCAGGTGCATCCCATGCGCACGTCGACCCGTATCGCCGGTGCCCTCACCGGTCTGACCCTCACCCTCGGTGGTGCGGTCCTCGCCGCTCCCGCGGTCCGGGCGGACATCCCCGCCTGCACAAAGATGGCCGAACTGGCCGGTGCCACCGCTTCCGACTCCGTCACAGCGGCCTGCAGCCGTGGCGTGGTCGGAGACCTGCAGAGTTGTGTGACCGGGCTGACCGGGGCCGGAGTGGCGGGCGGCGCCGCGACCGGTGCCTGCCGGGCGGCGGCCCACGAACCGCGTTAGAGGACCGCGCGCGGCAGCCGCCCGCCGGCACCGGTCGGAGACAGGTACGGCCCGTCTCCTCCTCAACTCCCGGCCTGCCCGGACACAACGCGGCCCCGGTAGGCGGTCTCGACGCCAAGGACATCGACGTCGCCCCGCTCCTAACGACGCGCACGCGGCGTACCGGCACGCACACGGCGTACCGGCACGCACGCGGTGTACCGGCACGCACGCGGCGTACCGATGCGGCCGGTCGAGGTCGGTGACGTCATGCCTCTCCGGGGCCGGGCAGTCACCGCCCGGGCGCGGCGCCCGGCCTCGCCTCGCGGGCCTCATGCGGAGCGCCCATGCTGAGTAAGAGGGCGCCGTCGTCTTGAGACTTGTCCTTCCCGAAGGCCGAACGAAGGCGCCTGAGAGGAGGAGGAAGCCATGCGCGTGCGAAGAATCCTGGGCCTCGCCCTGGCCGCGGCAACCCTTGCCGGCGTGAGCGCCGTCGGTGCTGTCAGCGCCGGGGCCGCCTCGTCTCCGAACATCTCCAGAGACGACTGCACGGCCGCCGGCGGACAGATCGTTTCACGCCCTTACGCCGGCGAGTCCTGCACGCTGCCTGACGGGACCTCGCAGGCGATCACTTGACCGGTCGGCGCACGGCTGGGCAGCTAGGTCGGGCCGGCGCACCCGGCGCGGTGGGTACGGAGTGACGGCACCCGGTCCACCGTCGGGTGGATCGCCCGCGCCCGTCTCGACACCGCGGCACTCGCGATGGCGGACGCCGACTGTCTCGAAGCCAGGGCCATCACCGCTTCGAGACGGTCCGCGCTGTCCTGAACACCGCGCTCGCCGCCGTCCTGAACGGCCTCGGCCGTGTCGGCTGTATTGATTCGGATTTCCCAGCTGTATTGATCACGAGCGTTGTTGACACTCGGTAGGTCTTGAACAGGCGCAGAAGAACGAGCAGTTCCGCCGGCCTCGAGCCTGGATGTGCCGACGGTGATGGAGTCTTCCTTCTGGCGCGGGCGATGATCGCGCCGCTGTCAGCGTCGAGGTGGCCCTTTGCCGATGCCCTGACTCATCCCCCGCTCCAACCCGTCTGAGTCAAGGCCGACCCCGCCGGCATCGCCGACCGCACGCGGCCCACGGCCCTCTCCGGGGACCTACGAGACGGCGCCGTAACAGCAACAGCACGACCAAGGAGCCGACCGGCACGGTGCACCCGCCGGTCGGCTCCGCCGTGCTCCTCGACGACCCCGGACCCCGGGGATGACTCCGTCGTTCGGCCCATCAAGGGTACCGGCTGCAACGCCGAAACGGACCAAGCGGAGTCGCCCCACCCTCGCGTTCCGGTACGCCTCCGCGCCCCAGGCCGCCCCGATGTCGGCGGTCCCGTACCCCGGCCGACAGGCCCGGAGGAGATCCCGCATGCGCGTCTTCCTGCCCCTGACCGCCGTCACCACCGCCGCGCTCCTGCTCGTCACGGTCACCGGCACGACTCCCGCCGCAGCAGACCGGAAACCCGACGACACCCCGCTGGTCAAGGTGTCCCAGGGCGACCCGTACGCGAAGTGCACCATCGGAGCGAGGTCCCCCGACAGCATCGTCTACCCGGCCACCGAGGTCGAGCCGTACCTGTCCGTCGATCCGCGCGACTCCAAGCGCGTGGTCACCGTGTTCCAGCAGGACCGCTGGAACGACGGCGGCGCCCGTGGCCTGGCGGCCGGCTGGACCACGGACGGCCACACCTTCCACCAGAGCACGCTGCCGTTCAGCCTGTGCGCCCCCGACGGCGCGGACTTCGAACGGGCCTCCGACCCCTGGGTGAGCACCGGACCGGACGGCACCGTCTACGCGAGCGGGGAGGGCGTCGACTTCACGAAGAGCACGCGCAGCGCCCTCCTGGCAGTCACCTCCCCCGACGGCGGCCGCACTTGGCAGAACCTCACCACCACGCACGTCGACGAGCAGCCGTTCTTCAACGACAAGCCCTCACTCACCGCCGACCCGATCCGCAAGGGCACCGCCTACCAGGTCTGGAACCGCCTCGACAACGACCCACCCGGCCCCAGCTCCCTCGACGGTCCCGGCTACATCTCCCTCACCCGCGACGGCGGCCGCACCTGGAGCAGGGCCCGGCCGTTCGTCGACACCAGCACCGTGCCCGACACCCAGACCATCGGCCATCTGATCGTCGCCGACCGGCGCACCGGCACCCTGTACGACTTCTTCGACCGGATCACCTACTCCGACGACCTGAGCACCGTCGTCGAAGCCCGCTACGAGGTGGTCACCTCGACCGACGCCGGACAGACCTGGAGTGCCCCGGTCACCGTGGCCCGGGACACGTCCGTACCGGAGGTCGACCCGAACGACCCCACCAAACCGCTGCGCGCCGCGGCCACCCTGCCGAGCCCGGCCGTCGACCCCAGGACAGGCACGCTGTACATGGCCTACGAGGGCTCGGACTTCTCCGGTGGAAAGTTCGACTCCGTCCAGCTTGTGCGGTCCACCGACGGCGGACGCACCTGGGGGACCCCGGAGCTGATCAGCCCCAAGGGCGTTCCGGCCTTCTCACCGTCGATCGCGGTCGCCGAGCAGGGCACGGTCGCGCTCACTTACTACGACCTGCGCTTCCTCAGGCCCGGCAACACCACCACCCTGCCCACCGCCTACCAACTGGCCACGCTGCGGCACGGAGACCCGAAGCTCCGGACCGAACGACGGATCTCGCGGGTCTTCGACTGGCTGCAGGCGCCGTTCTCCGGGGGCTACTTCCTCGGCGACTACCAAGGCCTGGTGGCAGACGGCAACGGTGTACGGGCGGTACTCACCGAGACCCACTCCGGCGCACCACAGAACCGTACGGACGTGTACACCAGCAGTCTCCGCACCCGCTGACCGACGCGGACGCCGCCGGCCGGCCCGACCGCCGACGGCTGTCGCCTGCCTTGGCTCCGGCCGCTCCACGGCGTGGCTGACGGTGACCCCGACTACGGCCGTGCGGTTCACAACGCCCGCCCCCGCGTGGGGCTCTCCCCCAGGGAGGACGACGAGAGTGCCGGCGGTGAGGTCGTACGGCTCCCAACTCCGCGATCTCCGCCGGGCGGGAGCGCCCCGCGGCGCGTGGCTGCGGGGCGCCTTGTGGGTTCAGTCGACCTGCTCCCCGTTGTGCGTACCGCCCTTGCAGAGGTTGTCCGTCAGATCGGGCGTTCCGCCGCCCTGCCTGCACTCAGAAGGGGTTACGTAGGATCGGGCACCCTGTGCGGTGGCGGCGGCGGTGGCGGCGCCTGTGAGGCCGAGTCCGGCGAGGGCTGCCGTGGCGATGACGGCGGCGAGGATTCGTCGAATGCGCATTTGGTTTCCCTTTCACGGATTGCCTCGGTTGGGGCACTAGTCAGCTTGATCTTCACCCATGTGGGTGGCACGTCATGTTGCGCCATTCGGGTGATATTGCTGTCGGGTGCGGGGTCGGTGACCCGACCCGTCGGACAGGCGCTGGAACGAAGGGGCCACCCCGGCCGGACGGGCGGTCTCTTCGTTGTTTCCGGAGGGGGCGGCGTCCGCAACCGGCCCCATGTCAAGAGCCGTTTTGACCTGCGGAAACGTGCCCTTGGTAGCGGAGGGTGGCCGGACGCTACCCATCCTGTTTGGCGTCCGCAGGAAAAGGCTTCTGTGGTGGCTTGGCTGCTGTGGCCGAACAGGAGCGCGATGCGCTCCAGCGGGATGCCGTGGTCGGAGAGCAGGCGGTCTACTGGAAGCAACTCCGGCCCGTGATCACGGAGGGGGCCGAAGCCATGGATGACATCTTCGCCGAAGACCAGGAAGGGAAGGGGGTAGACGACTCGGAAGAGGGCGACGCGGTGGCCTGATCAAATTCGTTTGGCCCCCTGTTTGGCCCCCCGAGCACGACAGAGGGCCAATCGCCATCATGCGATTGGCCCTCTGACCAGCGTCGGGGTGGCGGGATTTGAACCCACGACCTCTTCGTCCCGAATGAGGTTCGGTCAAGATCGAGACCTGCCTGTTTGGCTTTGCCGCAGGTCAGGGGGTTGGGGTCGGTGGGCCTCGCGTGGTTTAGGGAGGGCTTGGGGAGTGGGTCGGCTCCCAGATGGCTCCCACGTGATGCGCCGAAGGAGGCCCCTTCTTCCGGCCGCGAACCTCAGCCGATCGGACGGCGGAGCGGCAGAGGTGTCAGGCTGGTCTATAAGGAGTCTCGTGCTGTTTGTAGACCCGCACTTAGCTCGTGCAACGGGAACGCGGTGTCAGCTTCATTACCGGGCCTTGGTTCCCTTACTCACCCTTGCTGAGCTGATCGGTGACCACCGTCTCGCTCTACTTCAGCAGGAAGATCTGGTTGGCCCGTCTTGCCTGACCTTCCAATCTTGCGGCGGCGCTCCGTCACCTGCCAACGTTGACGCCGGTGTTCGAGGACGGCCTTCCAAAGCTCCAGGCGATGGTGGGAGTCCCTCGGCAACATGAAGCGGAGGACTCCGAGGACAACGGCAGCCACCAGCACAGGTGCGGACCCTGGGTTGTCGGTGAGGAACGGCATGGATCAGCCCTTCCCATCGCACAGGTCGAGCGAGGCGGTGCCAAGCACCACACGGTAGGTGCCACCGTGGCGGGTAATGCTCGCGCCTTTGACACCGGCTTCCCGATGGGTCAGGGCCAGAGCCAGGTCGCGGGATTCGGGATAGCCGGTCCAGCGGAACGCCCATGAGTCGCCGGCGCCCCAGAGCTGGTATTCGGCCCCGTGGACCACTTCCGGTTCCTTCCGGCGTTCGACTTCGGGGCGCTCCAGAGGGTCCCAGGACAGGCTGGTTGCCCAATGGCCACGCCGGTCAACCAGGTTGTAGCGGGAAACGAGACCTGCCAGCAGAGCGGTCGCGTCCACCGAGATCGGGGGGACCGCTGCCAGCGCGCGGCGCTCGTGCGCGGTGAGGTCGTGGTCCGGCGTGAGAAAGGGGCGTTGGGGCACGAGGCTGCGCCTGTTGCCGCGTGGGCATCCGGCCGGGTCACCGGTGATGATCAGCAGCGCACCGGTGGGCAGATGACGCAGGCCGAGGGAGCGCCTCCCATGGCACGTATAGCTGACCTCGTGCCGCAGGCCGGGGACGCCGCGAGAGTCGACCCCCTCGGTGGACAGCAGCCGGGTGGCCACGTTTTCCGGGGCGCGCTCCGCCACGATCACCAGCTGGTCCCTGCGCGGCGACATCACCGGGTCGTACGATGCGACAACCGAGTAGTTCCACCTCGCCGTCGGACCGGTGTACATGCTGCTGTTGAAAAGCGCGAGCGCCAGTAGAGCCCGGAAGGCGCGCTGGTCGTCCGAGCAGTGGTCCAGGCCCAGTCCGCGGGTGTCGCCGCTGATCGCGGATTGGGCGGCGGCTTTGCTTTCCCCGGTGTACTGGACGCGGAGCGAGACCCGCTTCTTGGGCGTCATGGTGTGGACGGGGAGTCCGCCCAACTCACCTGCGGCGGTCAACCGTGCCTGGTGGAAGGAGATGACGTCCTCAGACTCGCGCCGGATACGGCGTGCGAGTGTGGTGATATCCCTGTCGAGCGTCATGTTTCGGCTCCCGGCGGGCGCGCGTCAGTGCTCCCGCCCACTGCGCCCTCTAGGAGGAACGACAGTCGATCACGCGCGCCCGACGGCACTTTGCGCCCTCCACCCTGGGTAGTTGCGGGAGGCACCCAGGTCCGGCGTAACGGCGAGCGTGATCGCCTGACCGGAGCATAGCGTCTTGAGGGTGTATGGGCTAGGTACGAGTCGGATACCTCAACCGCTCCAGCATCGGACGCCCACCTGCGTGCAAGGCGTCACGTAAGGAGAGCCGGCTGAAAGTCAGTTTTCGCTGACCTCGCTTGCGTACGTTCAGTGCCCCGCCGGCACAGTGGCCTAGACGTAGCCGGGGACGCTCTCGTAGTACCGGTAATGGTCTGCGTCGTAGGCGTCGTGCCCTCGGTCGACTTTCCTGAAGGTGATCTCGAAGTTGTCGAACTGACCGTCGTCGTAGGAGACGCCATCGTCGCCGAGCTGCTGGCGCAATGTGTACTCGTTCATGGGCGGCTCGATCTCCTCGGGCCGCCAACTGCGGTAGCCATGCAAGTAGTCGAGGTACCAGACGAATCCGCCGTGCTTGTCGTCGTAGAAGACACCCCGGGGGCGAATCTCGTGCCCGACGGGCAATGTGATCGAGGCGACTTTATCCAGGCGCTCGTCGATCCAGCTGAGTGGGAATCCAACTGCGCTTCCATGTCGGTTGGCGACACGGAGGTAGAAGCCGCGGGTGATCCCGATGAACCGGTTTGGCTCGCTGGTGGCGAAGACCTTCCACCCGCTGGCTTCGGCGCTGACCGGGAAGAACCGCTGGGCCACCGCCCAACCCCGGGGAGTCGCGAGCATGCGTTCGAGCTCCACTCCGTCCCACACGTGGGTGTGTATGCCTTTGGTCCGCTCGATCGATTCCAGTCTGGAGACTAGAGCGCTTGAGGGCTGAGTAGAGCAAACGAGGAGGAAGCCGTCGGCGTCATGCTGTGCAACAGCGTCCACGATTCCACCGATGCTCCCAACGTCTTCACCGTTGACTGAGCGCCCCGCACCATCCTTGGCGTGGGCCATGTGCTTGCACGAGATCACCCACTTCCGTGTCTTTGCCCCGAGCAGGGCATCGCCCAGTTCTTCCAGGAGAAGGTCGCGTCCGCCATCTGCCCCGCGGCCGGACCACTTGGCTCTGTAGCCGAGGGCCAGAGCCAGCTCTCGGACTAGTTGCTCCAGGCCCTCGCCGTCCGGCGTCAACTCGTGAAAGTCGAGCATGGTGCTCCCGTCAGTGAAGTGCGGTGTCGATCCGCATGGTGCAGGCGCCAGCGCCGACTGGGCGGTTGCCCTGGGGCGGCGCTGAGCTGATTGGCTGAAGAACAGGCTTACCACCCATCACTGACAGAGCCGACCAAGTGGTGCACCGACCGTGCCGAGCGGGAGACGCGATGCTCGTGATCTACCGTGTGCGGCAAGTAACGCTGTGGGGACTGTGCCGTGGAGCGCCTGCAGGGCTCAACGCCGGTCCTGGTTGCCTCAACTGAAGGCGAGCCCGCGAAACGCGTTGCGGATGTCTGTCAGAGGCTGGCGGTCGCGCGTGTAGTAGAGCTTGTTGGTCAGCAGCACTGCCCACCGCTGCTGGCGGGGTGAGATCCACATGCCGGTGCCGGTGAAGCCGTAGTGGACCCAGATGTCGGCGTCGGCGTCGGTGCCGGGGGCAGGGTGCCAGAACAATCCGCGCGCGGGTTGTAGGGCGCCCGTCTGGATCGTGAGCGACGCACCGGTCCAGGCGGGGCCGAACCCGGCTCGCCCTGGGGCAGTGGCTGCATCCAGCATGTAACGCAGGAGGACGACGAGATCGTCGAGAGTCGTGAACGCGCCGGCGATGCCGCACACTCCGCCCAGGAGCCGGGCGGAGAAGTCGTGGGCGATGCCCTTGAGGTGGGTATCGGTTTCCTGGTCAAGCTCGGTCGGCGCGCACCGGGCGGCGACAGCGTCGGGCAGTGGCCCGAAGCGCGTGGAGTCCATGCCGAGCGGCTGCCAGTTTCGTTCCGTGGCGAGCTGTTCCAGGCTGTGGCCAGCGACGTGCTCGGCGAGGTATCCGAGGATGAGGGCGGCCCGGTCGGTGTACTCGACGGCCTCGCCTGGTGGCCGGTGGAGTTGCTCGTGCAGCACGCCTCGGCGGATGTCCTCCTTGTTGGTGCCGTAGAGGTTCTTCAGCTGGGCACGCAAGGGAAGGCCAGCCGTGTGTGTCAGTAGCTGGCGGGTGGTCACGGCGTCGAGGGGCTGCCCGGAGACCTCCGGCCAGAAGGTGCCGAGCGGCTGGTCGAGGTCGAGGGCGCAGTCCTCCCACAGAGCGCCGATGCATGACCAGACGGCGAGGATCTTGGTGAGGCTGGCGGCATCGAACACGGTGTCGGCGCGCATCGACACGTCGGGCTCGTCGGGATCGAGGACGCCGGCGGTGCCTTGGGCGCGGATGCCAGCGGCGTCGCCGACGGCCCACACGGCGCCGGGGTACACCTTGTCGCGGACGCCCTCGTCGAGCAGGGCTTCGATGCGGTCGATGTCGTACGTCATGGTCTCCCTCTTCGCCGGGGCATCCCGCCGGCCAGCGTAGTGACGTTCACGGAGCGGCCCGGGCAGCGGCGTGGCGGACCGCTCGGAGGGCCGTTCAGGCGAGTTGGCGGCCGAGCTCGGTCAGAGACCGTGCGGTCGCCGAGAGCGGAAAGCGCGCGGCGTTCGCGTAGCCCGCCTGCCGTAGGGCGGGCAACAGGCCGGGGGAGGTGCGCAGCCGGTCGAGGTCACGAGCCAGGGCGGCAGAGTGGGTGAAGTCGGTGGCAACGCCGGAGGTGGCGAGGGCTTCGCTGAGGCCGGGAACGGGTTGGTAGAGGACGGGCAGACCACAGGCTTGGGCCTCCAGCGCGACCAGGCCCATGGCCTCCAGGGTGGTTGACGGCATGACCAGTACGTCATGCTCGCTGAACGCTCTCCACAGCTGGGGACGGCTGAGCCAGCCGAGGTAGCGGGCTCTGACGCCGGCCCGTTGCAGTAGCGGGGCCAGGGCATGGAACTGAGCTCTGGGGGCGGCGATGCTCAGCTCGACACCCGGCACCGGGGCCACGCTCTTGACCAGGGCCTCGACGCCCTTCTCGGCGGTCAGTCGTCCCGCGTACAGCAGGCGGAGGTGGCTGGAGGACGTGCGGGTGGGGCGAGGCGGTGGATCGGTGAGCAGGTGGTCGGGGATGCCCCAGGGGATACGGGTGATCTTTCGGCGGTCGATCTGTGGGGCGAGCTTGAGGAGGTGGTCGGCCATTGCTCCCGTCGAAACGACGATCGCGTCGGCTGCTCTGGCGGTTTCGCGCAGAACCTGGAGCTGGTCGCGATGGGCCTCCGCGAAGATCAGGTCCGTGCCATGAACCAAGGCGATGCGGGGATGCAGGGGGAGCGCCCGCATCAGGGCGGGAGCGGCACCGAAGGCGAGGTGCTGCAGGTGCAGTACGCCGATCTGGGCCGGGTCGATCGCCATCGTGAGAGCCCTGCGCAGGGCTGAGACGTAGCGACCGAAGGCGGAACCCTCCAGGCACTTCCCCGACACGGGCAGCAGGTCGAGCCCGGCGGGGAGAGGGTATCTGGGACTCGACGGGCCCAGCATGAACGCGCGTGCAGGGATGAGGGGGCGGTCGCCAGTGTAGAGGTCAAGGAAGAGTTCGACGCTGCCGCCGGGGCTTCCGGCGGGCAGGTCCAGGACGGTGGCGACCAGCGGCCCGGTGGCTGAGCGGGAGCTCACAGGACACCTCCGGGAATCTCTTCGTAGAGACGAGAGATGTCGATGCCTTCTGTTGAGGCGTACTTGGCGGGTTGCTGCTGGTAGCTGACCGGGGAGCCGAACGCCGTGAGGAAGACGAGCTTTCCGAAGGTCATCCCCGGGTAGACGCGCACGGGCCGGGCAGCCCGGATTTCCAGGGTCCAGCGGATGGCGTGGCCCTGGTGTCCGAGCGGGGCTGAGACGTGGACCCAGATGCCGAGGGCGCCGATGGTGCGGTCGCCGTTGAGTATCTGTGCGTACGCCTCCGAACCGGTCTTCTCCAGCGTGACGCCGAGGTAGAGAGTCTCGGGCTGCAGCACCAGCCCGGTGACCGGGATGGGCTGCTCGATGAATGCGGTAGGGCTGGCGGCGTCGAGGGCACCGTCGCAGACGCGGAGTATGTCGCCGAGACGCCAGTCGTAGGCATTCGGGGAAAGCCGGGCGGGGTCGTACGGCTCGATGGTGATCTCGCCGGTCTGGACGGCGGCGGCGATTGCGGGGCCGGTGAGGATCACGAAGTCACCGTCCGAAGTTTTGTGACGTCGCGCCAGTACGCCGACGGTTGGGGGCCCACGGCGGCCTGATACTTGCCGCGGTAGAGGTCGATGGCACCGGTGGAGAGGAAGAACATGATCTGCCCGATCTTCATGCCCGCGTAGACGCGTAATGGGCGGACGGGGGAGAGCATCAGCGTCCACTGGCCGTGAAAGCCGATGTCTCCGATCGGGGCGGTGATCTCGACGAACAGGCCCAGGCGGCCGACGGAGGAGCGGCCGAACAGCAGCGGCACGAAGGTGTCGGAGCCGACGTGTTCGATGGTGTGGCCGAGGTAGAGCTCGCCGGGCTGGAGTACGTATCCGCCGTGGTCGATCTCGACCTCGTGGGTGGGGTTGGTGCGGTGGGCGTCGATCTCTGCGGCGGTGTAGGTCAGCAGTGTGGGACCGAGGCGAACGTTGTAGCTGTTGGGGTTGACCTGGTCCGGCTCGAAGGGGCTGATGACCAGGCGGCCATCGTGGTTCGCGGCGGTGATCTCGGGTCCGGTGAGGATCATTGTTCGCCTCCTTCGATGAGGCCAGCGGTGGAGGGGAAGGGCGTGGCCAGGACACTTCGCGCGACCTGCCCCAGACGTAGTCCGGCCTGATGCGTACGTCCGCCGAGGTAGCTGTCGGCGAGGTAGTCGGTGGTCAGCACGCTGCGTATCGCCGACGGCAGGGGCTTCGGAGTGATGACCAGCGGACCTACGCGTTCGGTGAGGTGGTCGAGCAGCTTGTCGTGGCCCTGGACGTACTCGTCGGGGAGGAAGGCGTGGACGAGCTGGTTGTCGAAGGGCTCGATGGACAGCAGGTCGCCGAGGGTCAAGGTGTGGCCGAGCGGGGTAGAACGTAGGGCGGTCTCGTTGAGGATGACCGCGTCCGCACCGAGACCGGAGTGCAGTCGGCCGGCGATCTCGGTCAGGAGGTGGCATCGGTCCAACGGGGTGTTGCGGTACGGCTCGTTCACTGTGCCGAGCGGGTTCGTCAGCGTCCGTGCCACGAGGGTGATCTCGTCATGCAGTGCGGTGAGGCCCTCGGGGATCGCGGCCGAGTCCGGGAAGGCGCACGCGCGGGCGGCCCAGCTGCTGCCGACGGGCTCTGCGGTGGCGTACCCGAGGCCGAGTTCGAAGCCCTTGACGACGAGGGTGTCGCCGATGTGCACGGGGCCGTAGGTGTCGCTGTGACAGTGGCCGGAGAAGATGACGTCCGCGAACGGGCACGCGGCGGCGAGCTTCAGGTCCTCGTCGAAGCCGGAGTGGGACAACACGATCCAGGCGTCGGCGCAGTGATGGTGCTCCAGCATCACCTTCCGCAGGGCCTGGGCCGGATCGGAGACCTGATGGCCTGCGCGTTGGTCGACGGGAACCGCGTTGAACGCTTGCGGCCCGATCACCGCGGTGACGGCCACTCGACGGCCGCCGATGCGCTTGATGCGTACGCGGTCGAAGAGGGGCTTGCCGTTCTCGTCGACCGCGTTGGCGCACAGGGTCATCTCGTGCAGCGCTGGTTCGAAGTAGTGCAGCCAGCCGTGGTTACCCGGTGCGAGCAGGTCGTAGAGGCCAGCGAGGACCTGGTGCTCGATCCGGCCCTTGCCTAAGCGGTAGAAACCGCTGCCCTCGAAGAAGTCACCGCAGTCCACGATCAGGCTGTCGGCCCTGGCGGTGTGGAGGTGAGCGAGCATCGCCGTGGCCGAGTCGAAGGCGGAATGCACATCGGTCGTGGCGATGATCTGCCGCAGCTGTCGGGTCATGGAGTGACCTCGCAGATGTCGGCGCCGAGGGCGTGCAGCTTGGTGGGCAGGTCGGCATGGCCGCGGCGGAGCTGTTCGAGCCCGCCGAGGGTGGTGACGCCACGAGCGGTAAGGCCGGCGATGAGCAGGGCAGAGCCCGTGCGGATGTCGGTGGCCTCCACCCCGGCGCCGGTCAGCTGCTGCGGGCCGGTGAAGCGGCACTCGGTGGGGGAGAGCTCGTGGAACTCGGCACCCAGGCGAGCGAGTTGGGGCAAGAGGTTGCCGTGGCGGCCCGGGTTGATGGTGTCAGCGAACAGATGGGTGCCGGGGCGGGAGAGGGCAAACGCAATCAGCGGTGGTTCGAAGTCAGCGTCCAGACCGCCAGGGGAGAGGGAGGCGATGGCTCGCAGTGGCTTGTCGGCGGGGTGGGCGTCCCGGGCCTGCACGGCGAGCATGTCGTCCTCGGTGTCGGCGGGTACACCGAGCGATCGCAGGGCGGCGACCAGAGGAGCGACGTCATCGCCGCGCACGCCGCAGATGCGCGCGTCGCCGCCGGTCGCCGCGACCGCACAGGCCAGTGTTCCGGCCTCGATCTTGTCGCCCGGAACCCTCCAGGTGATGGTTTCCGTGGGGGCGGCAGGGTGCGGCGCGAGCGTTAGGACGGACTCGCTGACCCGGCATTCCCATCCGGCCACCTGCAGCGCTTCGACGATGCTGAGCACTTCCGGTGACAGGTTGGGCTGGCCAAGACGCAGCGGCCGTCCGGCTACGACCGCGCGCAGGAGAGCGGCGATGCTCGCGCCCCGTGAGCGGAAGGGCAGCATGATCGAAACCGTTCCGGTCGGGGCGGATGCTGCCTCTACGAGGTAGCCGTGGTCGTCGACGGTCGTGCGGTCACCGAAGCGCTCGTAGACCTTGAAGTGCTGCTCCATCCCGCGTTCCCCGATTCGGCAGCCGCCAGGCCAGGGAAGTCGGACTCGCCCGTATGCGCCCAGCAGCGCGGGTACGAGGTAGTACGAGGCCCGGATGCGGGCGGCGGTTTCGGGATCAGGGCCCGACTGGATTCTGTCGCTCGGCAGGATCACCACGGTGTGCGGATCACTGACGGGGCGGGCCGTGTGCCAGCCGGCCTGCTGAAGCAGGGTGAGCATGGTCTCGACGTCGGTGTTGCTCGGAACGTTGCCCACATGCACCGGTCGGTGCATGGCCGCGGCGGCGGCCAGCAGTGGCAAGGCCGCGTTCTTAGACCCGTCGACACCGACGGAGCCGGTAAGGGGGCTGCCGGGCCGGATGGCGACTACTTCGGCTGCGACTGGGGGAATCCGTACGGCTGTCAACAGTCAACTCCTCTGCAGGGGAAGGTGTTGTGGGGGCTGGCACGGTGCGCTGACCTTGAACTCGGCCCAACAGCGCTTGCCTCGTGGCACCTGATCGAATCCGTGGCGATCCGCGAGCGCGGCGACGAGGAACAGGCCGCGTCCTCCTTCCTCGTCCGCTTCGGGCAGACCGACCTGCGGGACGTCGGGGCTGGTGTCTGTCACCTCGATCAGCAGACGTGCGGCGCTCAGGCGCGCGCCGGCCGAGATCGGCCCGTTTCCCGCGTGCCGCACCGCGTTAGCGATCAGTTCGGCGGCCACCAGCTCCGCCGTGTCCAGGAGTTCCGGCCCCAGGAACGCATCCCAGTTCCGTATCGCGCCCGCGAGCTGCCGCCGCGCGGACGCAGCGGCAGCAGGTGTGCCGGAAACGGGAAAACGGACTTGGTGCACTTCCATGAGAGACCTCCTGGATCGGTGCGGCTCCTCCACGCAACCGCGCCAAGCGCAAGCGGAGCCAGGCCATGTGCCGGGGCTGCATCACTTATGCAGGAGCTGCATCACGGCCAATCGCCCCTCGGATACGCTCCGTTGAGCAGGCAGGATCGGCGACGGCAGGAGGAGCCGTGGCACAGATGGCCGAGGCACAGAACGAGGCGAGACGGATCGGCGAAGTGATCCGTCAGGCACGCGTGTTACAGCGGCGCTCGCAAAAAGACGTCGCCGCCGCACTGGGGTATCACCAGTCGAAGGTGAGCCGCCTGGAGAGTGGCCGGGGTACCGATGATGTCCGCATGCTGCGCGAGGTCGCACAAGCACTGGACATTCCGCTGCACCGCCTTGGCCTCGCTGCCGCGTCGAGTACCAGCACCTCGGACCTTGAGGCAGAGGACATGCACCGCCGTACCTTCCTTGCCGCGGGCGTGGCCGCGCTCGCGGTTCCGCCTTCGCCCGCCGCAGCCCACCACGATCTGGTTCAGGTCCTGCTGCCCGGTACGAGTCCAGAGGCCACGGGCCAAGCTTTGGACATCAATGGGCTGCGCGATCGGACACGGGCCGTGCGGCGGTTGTTCTGCACGTGCGACTACACGGAGTTGGAGCGCACCCTGCCGGGGCTGATCGCCGACCTGCGCCAGGAAGCCGGTGGCTCGTCCGGCACGGCTGAGGCGTCCGGATTGCTCGCGACCGCGTACCAGACGTCAGTGAGCCTCTTGCTGAAGCGGGCTGATCAGGGCAACGCCTGGCTCGCGGCCGGTCGCGCCATGGCCGAGGCGGAGCGGTCCGGGGACCCCGTCGTCCTCGCCGCCAGCGTCCGCGTTCACGCCCACGTCCTCGTCCGCGAGAAGCACACCTCGCAGGCCGTGAACATCATCCGCCACACCGCCAATCAGCTCACCGGCTCCTACGATCAGCGGCCGCCGCGCTACCTGGCAGCAGTTGGCCTGCTGCTGCTCCGTGGGGCGACCGCAGCCAGCAGGAACGGAGACCGCGGCACCACCGAGGACTTCCTCACCGAAGCCCGAGAGGTGGCTCGCTACGTCGCTTTCGACCGGCCCGACGCCTGGGCGAACTTCAGCCCCACCAACGTTGCCCTCCACCAGGTCAGCGCGGCCGTCTCCTTCGGTGACGCAGGCATCGCCCTGGAAGCAGCCCGGCCGCTCATGCGCCGGCACATCCCGGTCCCCGAGCGCCGTGCCGCCCTGTGGGTCGACGCCGCCCGCGCCTACAGCCAGCAGGGCCGCCTCGCCGACGGCTACCAGGCGCTGCGCATTGCCGAGAGCTGCGCGGCCCAGGACATCCGCCGCCCCGCTGTCCGGGAGCTGGTCGCCGACATGGCAGCTCGCGATCGCCGCCGTACGCTGCCTGCACTGCACCACTTCACCTGTCAACTGGGAGTCCCTGCGTGAGCGACCAGCCCGACCAGCAGACCAAGAAGCCGTTCCTGTACGTCGTCGTGTGCGCGGCCGGAGTCGCCGGCGACGTCGGCAAGCTGATCAGGGCCGCCCAGGAGGCGGACTGGGACGTCGGCGTCATCGCCACCCCGCAGGGCCTGGGCTTCATGGACGCGACGGCCATCGAGACCCAGACCGGCTACCCGATCCGCTCGGCATGGCGCTCCCCCGGCGATCCCCGCCCGCTGCCGCCCGCCGACGCCATCGCGGTGGCCCCGGCCACCTTCAACACGGTCAACAAGTGGGCCGCAGGGATATCCGACACGCTCGCCCTGGGCATCCTGTGCGAGGCGTACGGCTTCGGCATCCCCACCGCCGTCCTGCCGTACGTGAACTCGGCACAGGCCGCCCACCCCGCATACGGACAGAGCCTCGACCGGCTCCGCGAGATGGGCGTCCTGATCGGTTCGTACGAGCCGCACCGGCCGAAGGCCGGCGGAGGGGCCGACCGCTACCGGTGGGAGGAAGCGCTGGAGCTGCTCACCCCTAGGTTGTCCGAGCGGGTGTGATCAGCGTCGTCGAACGTGCGGCGCCTGCGGGGGCAGGGCAGCTGTTGCCGCCGGTATCGGTTCGCCGGGGCGCCATGCTGCGCTGCGGGCCTGCGCTGCACGGGCGCGTGCGCTCGGCGCTGGCCTTGCGCTGAGACGCTGGACACGCCAGGTCAGGACCCGTGCCGGGTGGCGAGCATCGTCCAGGGCACGCTGATCGGCGGCCTGCTGGAGGAGTTGCTCGGGGTCGTGTCCTGCGGCCTCGGCCTCGGCGAGTGTGGCAGCGAGGGCGTCGAAGGCCGCGTCCTCCAGCACCTGCTCCGCGTGTTCGGGCACGGACCGTCGGATGACGTGGACGTGCCGCTCGACCGCCTGCTGCGGCGGTCGGCGCTGGGCCAGGGCGGCTAGGGGCGCAGCAGCCACCTGGTCGTAGGCCGCCTGGAGGTGGATCACGGCCTGATGGGCGGCTGCAACTTGCTGATCGTGGTGGCGGAGCTGGTGCCAGCGGGTGGCGGCGATGACAACGAGGATCGCGGCGTCGAGGAACATCGCCAGGGCAGCTCCGTCCCTGGGGGCAGTCTCGCGGAGCATGGCCCGCACGGCGCCGCGAAGAGCGCGGGCGTGGTGGTGATCGGCTCGGATGCGCGAGCGGGTGGCGCGCTCGAATTTGGTGGCCGCCTCTCGGAGCTGAGAGCGGATGGGTGTGGGTGCGAGGAGGGGGAGGGCGTCCAGGGCTTCGCCGAATGCGGCGAGGTGGGCCTGGGCGGCTTCATCGTCGGCCTGGTCGAGGTGGTGGGGGATGCGCTCGGTGGCGGCGGTGGCCTGGTGCCAGGAGTTGGGCCTGCGCCGGCCCGGCTGGTCGATGGGCTGCGTGGCGGTGGCTTCGAGGCGCTCGCGGATCTTGGGGAAGGACAGGTCCAGGGCGAGTTCGGAGCCCGAGAACCAGACGGGCTCGTTGCTGGCGGTGGTGGTGTCTTCGCAGGCGACCTTGTAGCCGCGTACGTCGCCGGAGGGGAAGTGCACGACCTCGACGAGCACTCCGTCGACGTGGCTCAGCAGGTGTACGAACTCCTCGGTGCTGGTGGCAGCGGCTACTGCGGTGCGGACAGTGGAGCGCAGACGTTCTCGGGCGGGCTTCTGCTGGCCTTGGCGGTGGGCCTTTTCCTGCTCGGCGCGGGTCGAGCGCTTCGCGGCGGTGCGGTCACCGCGTACGACTTGCCGCAGGCCGTATTCCTTCTCGATGGAGGCGAGTTCGCGGTCGGCAGTGACGTAGTCGTTCCAGTGGCGGGCGGTGCGCATGTCGCGGCGGACTTTGGTGGCGGCGATGTGGATGTGGTCGGGGGCGTGGCGGACGGCGACCCAGCGGCAGCCGTCCGGGTCGCCGTCCGGCGCGATGCCGGTGGCGGCGACGATCCGGCGGGCGATGTCGGCCCACTCCTCGTCGCTGAGGATGCGGTCTTCGGGTGCGGCGCGTACCGAGCAGTGCCACACGTGTCGCTCGGGAGCGCGGCCGAGCCGTGTGGCCTGCTTGACGTGCAGGTCCAGGTCCGCCACCAAGAGGTTCCTTGTGGCGTCGACGTCCTCGGATCGGCCTGGGTCGGGGGCGAAGCCGTCCCAGGAGGCGACCAGATGCGGGTCTGTGTGGTCCTTGGCCCTCTTCGTGTCGAACAGGTACCGGATGAGGCCGGCGGTTTCCTTGCCGCTTCGGATGTTCGCGATCATCAGGCCGTCTTCTTGGCGGCTGCCTGGTTTGTGGCTGCCGCGATGTGGCGGACGGTGGTGCTGACCACGTCCAGGGTGCGGTCGACCTGGCTCAAGAGGGCGGGGTCCCCAGGGTGTGAATGACCACCAGAGTTGAGCTTCCTGGCGATCTGGTTGATGTTGTGGCCGATCTTGGCGACCTCGCCACGGAGGGCGGTCAGCTCGTCGATGTAGTCGTCGATCGGGGTGCGCTGGCCGGGCAGGGCGAGGTCGCCGTGGACGTGGGCCATGACGACGGCACCGACGTAGTGGGCGCCGGTGATGTTCAGCGACCTGGCCGTGCGGAGGATGTCGGCCTTCTCGTCGACGCTGTAGCGCACGTCGACACGCTCCTTGCGCTGGGTGTCTTTGCGCTGGCGGCGTCGGGCGACGCGGTGCAGCGCGGCGGCGTCGGCGGCTCGCGTCAGCGGAACGGCGGCGGTATCGACGGGCTGTTCCCCCTCGGGCACCCCCTGGTGCCCGAGGGCCTCCGCCACCCCCGGGGCGGAGGCTGCCTCGTTGGACCGGTCCTTGGACGGTCCAGCGGCATACCTTGCTGGCTGGGTAGCGGTGGTCGTCATCGCCTGCTGGGTGGTGGGGAGTTCGTCGTGCGGGTCGTGCATGGGGAGGTTCTCCATGGAGCGTTGGTGGTGCGGGGTGATGTCGGGTGGACTCGTTGCGGGTCGAGCACCCGTCCCCGCGCTGACCTGCGCGGGGACGGGTGATGCGAGTCGAGAGGGAGGGCGACGGGAGCGGTCGTAGGCTCAGAAGGCGCCAGCAGGGACCTTGGTCAGTCCGGTCTGCTCCTGAGCGGCGGCCTCGTCGAGTTCGGCCTGTAGGGCTTTCTTGATCGTCTCTGCCTCGGCCTTGCCGATGGTGAGGCCCTCGCCGCGGATCGCATCCTCGATGTGGCGACGTGAGGCGCGGCCACCGCGTCCTAGCGGCGCACTGCGGGCGATGGTGAGGAGTTCGTCGGACACCGTGCGGAGCTTCTGGACTTCCGGCTCGGCAGAAGGCTGTGGCTTCCGCGCCTTGGCGGCGCCCTGTGCCAAGTCGGCGGAAACCCGAGCCACGTCGATGTGGTCGTCTGTCACTTCGAGAGCGAGTGGGTTCGGGCGATCGGGGTCCTCTTCGGCGGGGGTGGCGGGCTGGGCGCCATCGGTGCCGCTGGGGATGTGGTCGGCAGGGGTGTGGCGTACGACGGCGCTTACCTCCTGGGTGCCAGGCGTGGGACGACGGCGGATCACGATGTAGAGATGGACGGCGCCGGCCAGGGCGAGCGGGGCGATGGCGGACAGGACGCCGACGGTGATGTCGTCCAGGTGCAGTCCGTCCGGGCGGGTTTGTTGGTTGAGGCGGACGGCGTGCAGGGCGTTGGCCCAGATGCTCGTGGCGGTGGCCAGTCCGACGAGTGCCCACACGTAGAGGCGCGAGAGCAGCGGTGCGGTGCGCAGGATGAGCAGGGCGCCGACGCCGATGGCGATGAACCCGTCGATCACGAGCGGGAAGGCGTAGGTGAGCATTCCGCGGATGTGGATGGCGACGGCCATCTGACGGAGTGCGTCGTAGGAGAGGGCGAAGCCGATGGCGCCGAGCAGGGCGATGCCGAAGCGGATCGCGGAGCTGCCCGGTATGACGGAGGGTGCGGTGAGGGCGGTGCGAGGAGTCAAGCGGAAGCACTCCAGGTGGTGTTGGGCGGCGCTCAGGGGCGCAGGAGGAAGGGGCCGCTGTGCGGTGCGGTGACTCGTACCACCCGTTGCATGCCTGGCCAGGGCAGGTACGAGAGACATGACGATGTCGGGTTGACCCGTTGCGGGCCGATCACCCGTCCCCGCGCTGACCTGCACGGGGACGGGAGTGACGGGTCGAGCCGGGTCAGGCTGCGGTGCTGGTGGCGGAGCCTGCGGCCTCGCGGGGCTCGGCTGTATTCGCCGTTTCGGCTGCCGGTGCGGGGCAGTAGCGGGCCCAGGCGTCGAGGAACTGGTTTCGGGCGTAGCCCTTGGCCTGGCCGCCGCCGGGGAACCGATGATTGCCCGGGCGGATGCCGTAGTCCTCCAGCAGAATCCCGAGGCGGCGCGAGGTCAGCCCGGTAGAGCCGTACTCGGCCCATGGCGCTTCCTCGTCGCTGTTGAGCTCTTCGAGTAGACGGCTCGTGCGCAGCGCGGCGGGGTTGCGCTCGGCGGTGAAGACCCGGCGGATGTCGATCAGGATGCGGGTGCGCAGCCCTGTGTCCGCGTCCTTGCCCGACTCGTGGGCGGTCATCACCCGGCAGGCCGTTCGCGCCAGCATGGGCCAGTCGCCTCCGGCGAGGTCGGCGACGATCACCAGGGGCTCCCAGGTGTCGGCGGCGCGGTCCTCGACCGGCATGCCCGGCTCGGCGTCCATCGCCTCGGTGCGGCGGGGCTGGAGCCAGGCGGTCAGGCGGTCGCGTACGGCGTGCAGGGCCGGGGTGTCACGCCCTGTGCGGAACGCTGCGACGGTCTCGCCTGGTGCCCGGCGGCGCATCCGGATGACCACCGACCGGTCCATGATCGTGTCGGGGAGGTCACCGATGCCCGCCAGGGCGGCCATGGCGAAGGTCGGGAAGGCGACCGGTGTGTGTTCAGGGCCGGTGACACGCAAGGTGGGCCGGTTGCGCTGGTGGCCGGCGTTCAGCAGGCCGCGCAGGTCCTCGTTGCGCTCAGCCGACTTGGCGGTGCCGAACAGCGTGTCGGCCTCGTCGACCAGGAGCGTGGGCGGATCCTCGGCGGTGATCGAGCGGAAGATCGCCGCAGGGCTGGCGTTGACCGTGATCAGCGGTGCATGCACGGTCTCGGTCACCACGTCGAGCAGCCGCGACTTGCCGCACCGCTTGGCCGGGCCGACCACTGCCAGGCGTGGCGCGTGCTGCCACGCGGGCTGCAGATGGGTGGCCGCCACCCACAGGGTTACTGCGGTGAGGGCCTCCTCGCTCGGCATCACGACGAACTGCTTGATCCGGGCCCGCAGGTCATCCAGGATCTGAGCCCCCTCGAACGCAGGCACGACATCGGGTTCGTCGTCGCGGGCCGCGTCTGCGGGTGGCGCGGTGTGAGTCGGCTGGCCGATTGCATCGGCCGGTGTGCCGTCGGCCTGGAGGGATGGCGTATTCGGCTGGGGTTCGGTCATACTGAGCTTCAGCTCCTCTGCTCGCGGGCCATATGGGACGGCAATCCCGGCCACGCGGGTCGATCGCTAGGGATGGCGGTTGAGAGGTTTGCGCTTGGCCCCCGGTGACAGCCGGGGGCTTTTTGCATGTGGGGCTACGTGGGGACTCCTGGTGCTGGTGGGGCGGGGCTATCAGCATGCCACACGAATTGCCGATTGCAGAAGCGCTATGCGTGATGCAGAAGGATGTTATTGTGGGCAGGTCGCTGCGTACGGCAGTGACTCGCTACGAACGGAAGGAGGTGGCCGTGACGGACGAAGACGCCCCGCAGGGCGTGCTGCTCAGCGGTGAGGCGAACGTCGCGGTGCGCATCAAGCTCGAGCGCGAGGCGCATGGATGGAGCACCAACGCTCTGTCCGACCGCCTGAACGAGGCCGGCTTCGACATGAACCCGTCGGCGGTCTGGCGCATCGAGAACGGCAAGCGCCGTATCAACCTTGACGAGGCCATCGGCTTCGCTGAGGTCTTCGGCATCGACCTGCGCAACCTCGTCGGCCCCCCGCAGCTCGCCGCCCAGGCCCGCGCGATGGAACTCATCGACGCCATCGTGGACGCGTACCGCGAGACCCAGCGCGCCAACGCCGCCTTCACCCAGGCACGTGACGCCCTGGATGCGTACCTCGCCGAGCACCCCGACATCCGCGAGGAAGCGGACGTGATGGTCTCTAACGCCATGGCCGAGGCAGCTACCAAGCATCTGCTGGAGTCCTACCGGCCGTCGTCCGCCGAGCATCGCGAGGACACCAACTCCTCAGGCCAGGCGTAGCCGCCGACCCTCATTCACCCCCGTCCTGGGCCCGCAAACCCCCAGCACGGACACTTCACCACATCCCTAGCGATCGACCGGCGGGCCGGTGTTGCCGCACCATGCCTGCCAGAAGAGGACTCATCCCTTGCGCCAATCCGCGATACCCCCTGCCTCCGCGCCAACTCCGCACTCGGAGGCCGCTCTCCCGCGCCTGTATGTCCCGGAGGAGGTCGCCGCCGTCCTCGGCTGCTCCGCCTGGTGGGTCAAGGACCGTGCCCGGCGACGCCTCATCCCGTTCACTCGCGTCGGCCGCGCCTACCGCTTCACCGGCGAGCACCTCGCGGAGATCATCCGCATGCACGAGGCCCGCCCCGCCTCCGCGCGGCAGCAGCTGGCAACTGCCTCAACTCCCAAGCCGCCAACCCGCAAGCCCTCTCCACCGTCTGCAGTCCCCACGGTCTCCCTGCGAGCCCGGCCACCACGCCGAGCACGCCAGAGCCAGTTCGGTACCGCCGCTTAGGGCGACGACGAGGAAAGGGAGGAACACGTGGGTTTCGCGGAGAAGCGCGGAAACTACTGGCGCGGCCGATACAAGACCGCGCCCGGCAAGCACCTCACGGTCGTCGACGAGACGGGCAAGGCGATCAGGTTTGCCACCAAGGGCGAGGCTCAGCGCGCTGCGAGCGAGGCCGAGAACAAGTACCGGCGCGGCGACTGGCGCGACCCGGCGCTCGGCCAGGAGACCTTCGGCGAGTACGCCAACCGCTGGTACGAGAGCCAGGACCTGGCCGCCTCGACTATGCAGAACTACAAGCGCCACATCGAGGAGCACCTGCTCCCCGAGTTCGAGGACAAGGCGCTCGCCGGCATCCTGCGCACGGACGTCGACCTCTGGGAGAAGAAGGAGAAGGCCGCCTACGCGGCCTCCAGCGTCAAGACCTGGCGCTCGACGCTCCACCTGATCTTCGAGGACGCGATCGACGAGGGCCTGATCACGTCAAACCCGGCCGCCAGGCGGCGTGGACGCGGCAAGCGCGCGGGCCGGTCCCGAGACCGTGGTCCCGAGAAGGTCGTCACCGACGCGCTCGGCATCCTGCTGACCGCAGAGAGGGCCGCCCTGCTCTCCGGCCGCGACGACGAGTTCGTCGCCGTGGTCCTCAAGGGGTACACCGGCATGCGCTGGGGTGAAATCGTCGGCCTGGAAACCGAGTTCGCCCGTCCTGGGGCTGTCCGCGTCGAATGGCAGCTGTACGAACTCGACACGGGCGAGCTGGTGCGCTGTCCGCCCAAGGACGACAGCTACCGCACCATCGACTCGATGGACTGGCTGTCAGCGCTGGTGGCCAACCACATCGCCCGTACGAAACCCACCCCCTGCCCCTGCCACGGCAAGACCTACGTCTTCCGAGGCCAAGGCGCGGCCCGCACAGGTGGCCATCAGGGCGCCAAGCTCGTCGACGTCGCCCGCCGCGCCGGAGTCTCCACGGGCACGGTGTCCAACGTCCTCAACCACCCCAACCGCGTCACCGAAGCCACCCGAGCAAAGGTGAAGCAGGCCATCGCGGACCTCGGGTTCGTACGGGGCGGCGCCGTACCGGAGCACGCTTCCCACTGGCGCCGAAACGGCTTCGCCACCTGGCTGTTCACCCCGGCGGTCTCCGGCTGGTACCCGAAGAAGGCCCCGCAGGAGGCGCGGCCCGTGCCCCTGCTCGGTGAGCCGTGGCCAGGAGTGCCGGCGCGGGGGCGCGGCGCCAGCGAGCGGGCCGACTCCTGCTGGGTTCCGATCGCCAAGGGCCTCACCCCGCACGGCCTGCGCCACACCCATCGGACGATGATGGAGGACGTCGGCACCGAGAAGGTCCTCATGGACGAACGCATGGGTCATATCGACGGCTCCGTTTCGGCGCGCTACGCCCATGTCACTCCTGGCATGCGCAGGCGCCTCATGCTCGGGCTGACCGAGCAGTGGGATGCGGCACTCGATGTGCGTTTGGCAATGAGTCCCACGTCATCGGTGCGCGTACTGCGCGATCTCCTGCACGCACGCACTGTCGCGCAGCAGTAGCTCCCTGGCGGTGCCCCCCCGCAACGGTAGTGCGAGGGCACCGCCAGGGAGCCGGGGATCTGTTGAGGGGGCGTGGCACCCCCCAGCGTCGTCGGTTTCGAAAGCAGCGCGAACTGTCATGCAACAGCTCAAGCGTCAAAAGGCACGGGTGTAGCGAGTCCCGACGTCAGGGGCACGAATGGGTGGGCTGGGGTAGACAACGACGCCGATCTGCTGGGCTGTTAATCACTGCTGGATGCAACTTCTCTGGTCGGGAACCTCCTTGACGCTGCAACAGGCAGGTATGGGAGGGGCGGAAGGCCCCCAATCTTTGCAACTCGGAAGCAGTGAACGAGAGTTCCTGAACCAGAGATGCAAAAAATTCATGATCAACTGAAGTGTGGGGTGTATGGTATCTGGCCAACCGCTAGTTTCGGATCGGAGTGGTACGTGAACAGTTCGACCCCCCAGTGGGCTCGCGAGCAGTACGGCGATGACGCTGATTCGATCCGCGCCGCCGTTTGGTGGGCTCTGGAGGACACTCAAGAGGCGACGCTCGATGTGCGAGCATCGGCGCGATCCAAGTACGGGTTCGCGCCTGGCGGCGCACGCATGACTAATCAGTTCGAGCGGCTCGTTGAGCGCATCCTCGACCTGGGGCTCGAAGGTACCGAGGTCGTGAAGACCGGTGCCTGGTACAAGCTTCCACTGGTTCACAACACCGTGCTGTTTCCTGTCTGTGCCGATGTGGAGGGTCCGGAACCGCCCAATCACTGGCCGCGGAACAAGCGGTTGTCAGGGCTTGTGAAGGAGATCTTTGTCGCCACGAGTCCATCGGCCAAACTTTGGGTAGCGGAGCCGTTGCCTGACCTCGACGTGCAGGAACTGATTCTGCGCCCGTCCCTGGAGGAGCTTGCGGAGCGGGATCCGCGCCCGCAGCTCGTCCTCGTCGTCTACGAGATGGACAGTTCTGGTCTCAAGCGTGCGTGGTGGGGCAAGGCCGCGTTGCTTGACGAGGAGACGGGGAGCCTCGAATGGATTACGGAGCGATCGGTGCTGAGTGCGCCTAAGGGCACCCCCCTGTTCGCCGTTCCTGATGCAGGCGCGGATGATGATCGCTTCGACTCCGGTGACCTGCCGGAGGTGCCGATGAGTGGTCGTAGTGAGGAAGAGCGCAAGCTCGAGATCCCCCCGACTACCGAAGTGGCCGAAGAGACTGAGGACGACTCTGCTGAGAGCGATGAGGACTGATCATCCGACACTCCCCGGACTGGGTCTGGACGACGCGAGGCTGAAAGCCATCTGGGATGGCTTTCATCCGCCCAGACTGACTCAAGCACGCCATCTCGCGGGACTGACGAAGAAGGAGGTGGCGCAGGGGATCGGAGTATCACCCGCAGCCATCGGGCAATACGAGACAGGCAGCAGCAAGCCCCGCATGGGGCTGATCCCGCGGCTGGCTGAGGTTCTTGACGTGCCAGTCCAGTTTTTCCTGGCCGGCCGTCCCATGGGCAAGCTAGATACGTCCATGGCTCACTTCCGAGCATTGCGCTCTACCAGCGGGGCGCAGCGCAACACGGCACTCGGCTTCGCGGGGCAGACGTGGGAGCTAACGTACGCGCTCGAGAAGCGGGTTCGACTGCCACTCGTCGACCTGCCGGGCTTTGCTGGTGGAGAGATCCATCCCGGTACTGACCTTCCTGCGGACCCCGTAGAAGCTGCACGCGAGCTGCGGAAGTGCTGGCAGTTGGGCAAGGGGCCGCTTCGTCACTTGGTCCGGCAAATGGAGGCACACGGGATCGTAGTGGTCTCTCCGTCCGAGGCGGACCGAGCGACGGCGAAGATCGACGCCTTCGCAAGTGGGGGGCTCCCACGCCCCCTGGTCGTTCTGACACCAAACCGCGCAGATGATGTGTACCGGCACCGGTTCAGTGCTGCTCACGAGCTTGGTCACCTTGTGCTGCATGCGGCATCTACAGGGGACGCCCGCCAAGAGCGTGAGGCCGATGCGTTCGCGGCTGAGTTCCTCACACCTCGGACCAGCATCCTTCCCTTGCTGCCCGGAAGGATGGACCTGGCGCGGCTGGCCGACCTCTCGCGGACTTGGGGTGTGTCAGTCAAGTCCTTGATCTACCGGTGTCGCGAGCTGGGGCTCGCCTCGGATGCCACGGCAAGCCGGGCCTATCAGCGTCTCAACGGGCTGGCTGGCCAGCCCGGCTTCTCGGCCGAACCGGTGAGTGGATTCCCGGGAGAGCAGCCGGTGATGCTGCGCCAAGCCTTTGAGCTGGCGGAAAAGGATCAAGGGTTGAAGATCAGTGAGCTAGCGCGGGAGCTGGCCTGGAAGCCGGCGCGGGTTAGGGAACTGCTCGGGATGCCTGATAGCCGTCCGGTGCTGCGCTTGGTGTGAGTCACAGGAGGGGCCGGATGCTCATCCGGCCCCTCCTTTTGTGCATCCCGCACAGGGATGAGTCAGGGCGTCCAGTTCCCGGACATCTGAAGCGGAGGAGGCGGCGCATTCATCTGAGGTGTGTGCACCTGCTGGCCGCTAGTGGAGTCGGGGAGCCGTTTGGGAGTCAAACCTCAGGGTCGGCTCCCAAACGGCTCCCAAGGTGCCCTCGGAAACCACTCAGGGGCCTGACCCGCTAAGCGGATCAGGCCCCTGACCTGGTACTACGGCTGTCGGGGTGGCGGGATTTGAACCCACGACCTCTTCGTCCCGAACGAAGCGCGCTGCCAAGCTGCGCTACACCCCGATGTCGCTGCTGTCCTGCTTGTCGCGGCGACGTCGTTTACTTTAGCCCACCGGCGGCTGGAGACGAAATCCGGTTTATGGGCGGCGGCCGACCGGGTTCGGGCGGGTGTGGTCCAGGGCTACCAGGAGTACCGCCAGGGTGTAGAAGGCGAGGCCCAGGAGGAGGGCGTTGGCGAGGGCGCCGCGGTAGCCGTGCTGCTCTGCGTCCAGGAAGGGGTAGAGGTAGCGGCCCGGCGTGCCGGGGAGGAGCAGCTCCGCTCGGGTGAGGAAGAACGCCAGGTAGGCCAAGGGGTAGAGCATCCAGCCCGCCGTCTGGCGAAGGCGGAGGCGGGCGGGCGGCGTGAGGATCAGCCAGTCCACGAGGGCCGCCACGGGTGCCGCCGTATAGAGGAGCTGCAGGGCCAGCCACTGGCCGTGCCAGGCCACCGGCGGGTGTGTCGCGCCCGTCATGGAGAAGGGGGGCGTGGTGTGGCCCAGGAGCAGGTGGTAGACCAACCCCGAGATCACGATGTAGAGCAGTGCCGCGCCCGTCAGGGACGAGGACAGCGGGCGGGACGCCTGCCAGGCGCGGCGGGCCGAGGCCAGGCTGACCAGGGCCAGGAAGATCGCCGCCTGTATCCCGAAGTAGCTCATGATCTGGCCCGGGCTGCCCAGCAGCAGCTCCAGGGCCACGCCCGCCGACGCCAGTGCGGCGGTCAGGAGGCGGAACACCGCGGTCAGGGGGCGACGGGTGGGGGCCACCACCGCCGTCGCCGGAACGTGGCCGGGCAGCAGCACGGGCGTGCCCGGGACCGCGGGGAGGTCCGGGATGTCCCGGGGTATCGGAGCCGTCATGCCCTCAAGGTAGGAAGAAAGGGGCATGACCGGCATATTGGCCTACGCCGAGTGGGTTACGAGGTGAGTGGGTTCCCGGGTGGGGCATCCCCCGGCCGGCCGGCTCCCCGCCTCGCCCCCCTTCCTCCCCTCCCCTCCCCTCCCCTCCTACTCCCGCCCCACCAACGTCAGCAGCGTCGCCTCCGGTGGGCAGGCGAAGCGGACCGGGGTGTAGCGGTTCGTGCCGCAGCCCGCGGAGACGTGGAGGTACGACGTACGGCCCTCCGCCGTGTGCCGCGAGAGGCCCTTCACCCGTTCCGTGTCCAGGTCGCAGTTGGTGACCAGGGCGCCGTAGAAGGGGATGCAGAGCTGGCCGCCGTGCGTGTGGCCGGCCAGCAGCAGGGGATACCCGTCGGCCGTGAACGCGTCCAGGACGCGCAGGTACGGGGCGTGGACCACGCCCATCGAGAAGTCCGCCGTACCGGACGGGCCGCCCGCCACCTGCACATACCGGTCCCGCTTGATGTGCGGGTCGTCCAGTCCCGTCAGCTCCACCGTGACGCCCTCGACCTTCAGGACACCCCTCGTGTTCGTCAGGTTCAGCCAGCCCGCCCCGTCGAAGGCGTCCCGCAGGTCCTCCCACGGGTTGTGGATCACGCCGACCGCCGGCGGGTTGCCGTTCAGGCCGTGATTGCCGCTCGTCTTCTCCAGCAAGTAGCGGGCGGGGTTGCGGAGTTTGGGGCCGTAGTAGTCGTTGGAGCCGAAGACATACGCGCCGGGGAAGTCCATCAGGGGGCCGAGCGCGTCCAGGACCTCCGGGACGCCCTCCGGGTCGGACAGGTTGTCGCCCGTGTTGATCACGAAGTCCGGGCGCAGACCCGCCAGCGACCGCAGCCAGCGCTGCTTCTTGCGCTGCCCGCTCACCATGTGGATGTCGGAGACCTGGAGCACGCGCAGCGGGCGCATCCCCGGCGGGAGGACCGGGACCGTCACCCGGCGCAGGCGGAACGAACGGACCTCGAAGCCGGCCGCGTACAACACACCGGCGGCACCGAACGCCGCGATTCCCAGGGGTACTCCGTATCGAGCGCGCATACGACCATCGTGTCAGACGGAGAGAGGGCCCAGAGACCGGGCGGTGCAAAGAAAGAAGGAGAGGGGTGGGGGAGAAGGGCCGGTTAAAACGGCGGGCGGCCCGCGTGCGGCACCTGCGACAATCGGGACCATGACCACCACGCTCAAGTCGAAGCTGCACGACGACCTCAACTCCGCGATCAAGGCACGTGACGAGCTCCGCTCCTCGACGCTCCGGCTGACGCTCGCCGCGATCACCAAGGAGGAGGTCGCGGGCAAGGAGAAGCGCGAGCTCTCCGACGACGAGGTGCTCAAGGTGATCGCCAAGGAGGCGAAGAAGCGCCGGGAGGCGGCCGAGGCCTTCGCGCAGGGCGGCCGCGCCGAGAGCGCCGAGCGGGAGAAGGCGGAGGGCGAGCTCCTCGACGAGTACCTGCCCAAGCAGCTCAGCGACGAGGAGCTGGGCGGGATCGTCGCCGCGGCCGTCGAGGAGGCGAAGGCGGCGGGCGCCGAGGGGCCGCGGGCCATGGGCGCCGTGATGAAGATCGTGAACCCGAAGGTGGCCGGGCTGGCCGAGGGCGGCCGCGTCGCCGCCGCGGTGAAGAAGCGCCTCCAGGGCTGACACCGGAGGCGACACCGGAAGCGCTCCAGGGCTGACTTCGGAAGCACCCGAGGCTTCGGGAAGTCCTGGAGGCTTCGGGCGGCACGACGGCGGGGCCGCACCTCTGCGAGAGAGGTGCGGCCCCGCCGTCGTACCCGTGGGAAAGCAGTAGGAAAGCAGGAGGCAGGTCAGCCCCTGCCTCCCCCGTTCCCGTTGTTCCCGCCGTTCTCGTTGCCCTGGATGAAGCCGTCGGGGAAGGAGAAGGTCGGGTTCGGGGTGGTGGTGCCCGCGGTGGTCGCGCCGTCCGTCGTGCCGCCGTCGCCCGTGCCGCCGCCGATGAGACCGCCGATCAGGCCGCCCGTGTCGTCGCCGTGGCCGTTCCCGTTGCCGTTTCCGTTGCCCTTGTCGTGGTCGTCCTCGTCCGGGATGTCGATGAGGTTGAAGGACTCCGACTGCTTGCCCTCCAGGGCGCCGGTCATGGCGTCCTTCCAGATCGGGCCGGGCGTGTCGGCGCCGTAGACCTCGCTGTGGAAGACACCGCCGATGGTGATGTTGGTCATCTCGATGTTCTGCTTGGCGCTGCCGACCCAGACCGCGCCCGCGAGGTTGGGCGTGTAACCGACGAACCAGGCGTTCTTGCGGGAGTCCGTCGTACCCGTCTTGCCCGCGCTCTCGCGGTCGTCCAGGCCGGCCTCCTGACCGGTACCGGAGTCGACCACTCCGCGCAGCAGGGTGTTGATGGTGTCGGCGGTCTTCTCGCTCATCGCCCGCGAGCAGGTCGACTTCGGCACGGCCAGGGACTTCTGCTCGTTGCCGACCTTCTGGGTGATCGACTCGATGGCGACCGGCGTGCAGTACATACCGCGGTCGGCGAAGGTGGCGTACGCGCTCGCCATGGTCAGCGGGGAGAGACCGATCGCGCCGAGGGCGATGGACGGGGTCTGCGGGAGCTTCGAGCCGTCGCCCTGGTGGACGTGGAGCGCGTCGGTCATCTTGACCACCGGGCACAGGCCGATGTCGGAGATCAGCTGGACGAAGTAGGTGTTGATGGACTTCGCCATCGCCTTCTTCATCTGGTACGGCCCGACCTCGGACTCGCTCTCGTTCTCGACCTGCTCGTTCTCCGTGTTGACCCACTGCTTGCCGTCGCACTGCTGGACGGGGCTCGGGTAGTTCATCTTGTACGGCGCCGAGTACTCCTGCGTCGCCGGCTTGCCGCCCTCGATGGCGGCCGCGGCCACGAACGGCTTGAACGTCGAACCCGTCGGGAAGCCGTAGTTGGAGCCGCCGTAGTCCCGGTCGACCGAGAAGTTGTACTCGGTCTCGTTCTTGTTGTAGCCGTACGGCTTCGACTGGCCCATCGCCAGGATCTTGCCGGTGCCGGGCTCCACGAGGGTGGCGGCCGCGGCGACCGAGTCGGCCTTGTAGACGTGGTCCTTGATCGAGGACTGCACGGAGTCCTGGGCCTGCGGGTCCAGGGTGGTACGGATGGTCAGGCCGCCCTGGTTCCAGAGCTTGGCGCGCGCCTCGCGGGTCTTGCCGAAGGTCGGGTCGGTGAGGAAGACGTTCTCGACGTACTTGCAGAAGAACCCGGCGCCCTTGGAGGCGGTGATGCAGCCGTTCTTGGGCTGGGTGACATGCAGGCCGAGCGGGGCTTCCTTGGCCTTGTCGGCCTCCGCCTGGGAGATGTCGCCGAGTTGGGCCATGCGCTCCAGCACGACGTTGCGCCGCTTGGTGGCCTCGGCCTCGTCGTTGACCGGGTCGTAACGGCTGGGCGACTGTACGATGCCGGCCAGCAGGGCCGACTGCTGGAGGTTGAGGTTCTTGGCGTGCTGGGAGAAGTAGCGCTGGGAGGCGGCCTCGATGCCGTAGGCCTGCTCGCCGAAGAAGGTGATGTTCAGGTAGTTCTCGAGGATCTTCTTCTTGCCGAGCTTCTCCTCCAGCTGGATCGCGTACTTCAGCTCCTTGACCTTGCGGCCGAGGGTCTGCTGGGTGGCCTGGGCGACCTTGGTGGGGTCGTCGCCGGCCTCCTCGATGAAGTAGTTCTTCACCAGCTGCTGGGTGAGTGTGGAGGCGCCCTGGGCGACCCCGCCGCTCACCGCGTTCTTGTTCAGCGCGCGCAGGACGCCCTTCAGGTCGATGGCGCCGTGCTGGTAGTAGCGCGAGTCCTCGATCGCGACGATCGCCTTCTGCATGTACGGCGAGATGTCCTTGAGCTCCACCACCGTGCGGTCACGGGAGTAGACCTGGGCGATCTGGTTGCCCTGGCTGTCGAGGATCCTGGTCCGCTGGCTGAGCTGCGGGCTCTTCAGGTTGGCCGGGATGTCGTCGAAGCCCTGGACCGAACCCTTGGCCGCGAGGCCCAGGGCACCGGCCGCGGGCAGCGCGATGCCCGCCATCACGGCTCCCGCGAGCACACTGACACCGAGGAACTTGGCGGCCTGCTGCGTGGCCGACAGACCACCGCCCGAGCGCTTCTTTGGCATGGGGGCAGCCTAATCCGTAGGGATGAGCATTCCGCGTGAGCGGGCGGCTCTCGGGATGTTCGAGTGCCGGATCGTGACATAGAGGGCGACGCGACCGGAACACAGGCTGGGCTGCGGCCGATCCGCCTGACGGCATGGCGGCGCCTCGCCGACGGCGCGACGACATGAACGGCCTACCTTGCCATTCGCCGGACACGCGCGCAGGCCTTGGCCTAAGCTGCTCTCAACTGTCACAGCAGCGCGGCCACGTATCAATACGTCCGGCGACCCCGAATCGTTCCGGAACCTGCCCACTTTTTTTCGGGTGATGTGTTGATGGCGTGTCCGAATCCGCCTCGTGTGTCATCCGGCGTCCGTTGTGGCGCACCACAGCTGTCCCGGTTTGCCGGGATGGTCACGCATGTCGCCAGCTCACTCCCGCGGGTGATCTGCCGCTTACCCATAGTCCGTTCGGGCCATTCAAGATTGGGCCCGAAGGGGGTGTTGCGCTGTGCCCACCTTCCGTAACGTCCTCAACTGGCGGCGGTGAATATGCCGCTGCCGCCGTGGGGGAGCCTCGATTCGGGAGAGGACGGCGCCGGTATGGGCTGGGTAACCGACTGGAGTGCGCAGGCTGCCTGCCGCACTACCGATCCGGATGAACTGTTCGTTCAGGGAGCAGCGCAGAACAGGGCCAAGGCGGTGTGCACCGGATGTCCGGTACGCACGGAGTGCCTCGCCGATGCGCTGGACAATCGCGTCGAGTTCGGCGTGTGGGGAGGAATGACCGAGCGGGAGCGCCGCGCACTGCTGCGCAGGCGGCCCACCGTGACCTCCTGGCGCAGGCTCCTGGAGACAGCGCGCTCGGAGTACGAGCGGGGGACCGGCATCGTCCCCCTCGACAGCGACGAGGTGTACGAGCACTACGCGGCGGTGAGCTGAATCACCCGCCGCACCACCGACTGAACCACCCGCCGAACCTGCCGGGGGGATACGCCCTCCGAAGACTAGACGGGCATACGACTACGGGCCTGTGACCGACTCCGGTATGTATACGGCTGCAGGGCCTGTGACCGACCGGTTATCGGCTACGGCTACGGGCCTATGGCCGACTACGGGCATACGGCTACGGCAGCTCCGGCCGGCCGGCCGCGAGCCGGTCGCCGATGTCCCGTAGTCCCGCGAGGTCGTGCACATCGCCGGGCAGCGCGGCCACTTCCACCACGGCCACCTCGGGGTGGCGCGCGGTGAAGCGGTCACGTGTGCGCTGCTCGCGGGAGAGCAGCTGCATGCGCTCGGCGTGCAGCCTCAGCAGGCCTGCGGTGAGCTGGTCGACGGTGCGGTCCGGGCCGCCGGAGGAGTCGGGCTCGGACGAGTCGGGCCCGGGCTGGGACGAGGGGGATTCGTCTGCCTGGGGTGCCTGGGGCGTCGTCGTCGCATCGAGTCCGGACGAGGGGGAGCCGTCGGACTCGGACGCGGATGATTCAGAACTGCCGTACGTGTCGGGAGAGTTACGAAGTCCAGCTTTCCCGACACCCTGATCCACAATGCGGGGCTCCTCAAGATTTTCCGCGACCTCGAGATTTTCCGCGGCGGCGAGCGCACGCTCGGCGGACAGCCGGTCGGCGCCGCTGCCGTGCACGCGGTTGAGGACCAGACCGACCAGTGGCATGTCCTCCGCGGCCAGCCGCTCCACGAAGTACGCGGCCTCACGCAGCGCGTCCCGCTCCGGAGCCGCCACCACCAGGAACGCCGTACCGGGCGCCTGAAGCAGCTTGTACGTCGCGTCCGCGCGCGTGCGGAACCCGCCGAACGTCGTGTCCATCGCGGCCACGAACGTCTGGACGTCCTTCAGCAGTTGCCCGCCGAGCAGCTTGCCGAGCGTGCCGGTCATCATCGACATGCCGACGTTCAGGAAGGCCATGCCCGCCCGGCCGCCCAGCTTCGCCGGCGCGGTGAGCAGACGGATCAGTTTGCCGTCCAGGAAGGAGCCCAGCCGCTTCGGCGCGTCCAGGAAGTCCAGCGCGGAGCGGGAGGGCGGGGTGTCGACGACGATCAGGTCCCACTCGTCCCGGGCCCGCAGCTGGCCCAGCTTCTCCATCGCCATGTACTCCTGCGTGCCCGCGAAGCCCGCCGAGAGCGACTGGTAGAAGGGGTTGGCCAGGATGGCGGCCGCCCGCTCCGCGTCCGCGTGCGCCTCGACGACCTCGTCGAAGGTGCGCTTCATGTCGAGCATCATGGCGTGCAGTTCGCCGCCGGCCCGTCGCCCGCCGTCCTCGGCCGGGTCGCCGTGCGGTGCCCCTGCTCGCTCCTCGGTGCCCTTCACCTTCCGTGGCACGTTGTCGAGCGAGTCGATGCCCATGGACTGTGCCAGCCGCCTGGCCGGGTCGATGGTGAGCACGACCACCTTGCGGCCGCGCTCGGCCGCCCGCAGCCCCAGCGCCGCCGCGGTCGTCGTCTTCCCGACCCCGCCCGAGCCGCAGCACACCACGATCCGGGTGTTCGGGTCGTCGAGCAGCGCGTCGACGTCGAGCGCGGGCGCGTGGGCCAGCCGGCGCGTACCGTCCTGCGCCGGCTCCGAGTCCGGGTCCGAAGTCATGACATCCCCTGTTTCCGCAGCTCGGTGGCGAGTTCGTACAGGCCCGCCAGATCCATCCCCTCGGCGAGCAGCGGCAGTTCGTGCCGCGGCAGGTCCAGCTCGGCGAGGACCGCGCGCTGCTCGTGCTCCAGCGCGTACCGCTCGGCGTACTCGTTGGCCTGTGCGAGCAGCGGGTCCACCAGCTGCCCGGCCTTCCCGCCGCGCCGCGCCCCGCCCAGCCCCGCGGCCGACAGCGCCTGCGCCACGGCGGTGCGCGGCACCGTCCGTACGAGTTCCAGATCGGCCGCGTCCAACACCTCCGGCCGGACCATGTTCACGATGACCCGGCCCACCGGCAGGCGCGCGGCGCGCAGTTCGGCGATGCCGTCGGCGGTCTCCTGGACCGGCATCTCCTCCAGGAGGGTGACCAGGTGCACGGCCGTCTCCTTGGACTTCAGCACCCGCATCACGGCCTGCGCCTGATTGTGTATCGGGCCGATCTTGGCGAGGCCGGCCACCTCGTCGTTCACGTTCAGGAAGCGGGTGATGCGGCCGGTCGGCGGGGCGTCCATGACGACGTAGTCGTAGATGAAGCGGCCGGCCTTGTCCTTCCTGCGGACCGCCTCGCACGCCTTGCCGGTCAGGAGGACGTCTCTCAGCCCCGGCGCGACGGTGGTGGCGAAGTCGATCGCGCCGAGCTTCTTCAGGGCCCGGCCGGCCCCGCCGAGCTTGTAGAACATCTGGAGGTAGTCCAGAAGGGCCAGTTCGGGATCGATGGCCAGCGCATAGACCTCACCGCCTCCCGGCGCGACCGCGATCTTCCGCTCCTCGTAGGGCAACGCCTCCGTCTCGAAGAGCTGGGCGATGCCCTGCCGACCCTCGACCTCCACGAGAAGCGTCCGCTTCCCCTCGGTCGCGAGGGCCAGCGCGAGTGCGGCGGCGACCGTCGTCTTTCCGGTCCCGCCCTTGCCGCTGACGACCTGGAGCCTGCTCACATCTTCGAGACTAACCAGTCGGCCGGACACTCACGCGGGAGGCTGTGGACAACCGTGCGTGCGGTCGGCCGCCGAGGCCGGTGGCAACGGGCCGTGACCTGCCCGGCGGTCGGCCACGTGTCCCGTCCGTCACAGCGGATACAGTCGGCCCCATGACCAAGTGGGAATACGCAACCGTGCCGCTGCTCGTCCATGCCACGAAGCAGATTCTGGACACCTGGGGCGAGGACGGCTGGGAGCTCGTCCAGGTCGTGCCCGGGCCCAACAACCCCGAACAGCTCGTGGCCTACCTGAAGCGGGAGAAGCCGTGACGAGCGCCGTCGAGGCCAAGCTGGCCGAACTCGGTCTTTCGCTGCCGGCGGTCGTCCCGCCGCTCGCCGCCTACCAGCCGGCCGTCCGGTCGGGTGCGTACGTCTACACCAGCGGCCAGCTGCCGATGGTGGACGGCAAGCTCCCGGTCACCGGCAAGGTCGGCGCCGAGGTCACCGCGGAGGAGGCCAAGGCACTGGCCCGCACCTGCGCGCTGAACGCCCTGGCCGCCGTGAAGTCCGTCGCCGGTGACCTGGACCGCATCGCGCGGGTGGTGAAGGTCGTCGGCTTCGTCGCCTCCGCGACCGACTTCACCGGCCAGCCCGGCGTGATCAACGGCGCCAGCGAACTGCTCGGCGAGGTCCTCGGCGACAAGGGCGTGCACGCGCGCAGCGCGGTGGGCGTCGCGGTGCTGCCACTGGACGCACCGGTCGAGGTCGAGGTCCAGGTCGAACTGCTGCCGTAACCGCGACCGGCCGGCCGCCGACGTAGCCGCACCCGGCCGCTGCTGAAAACGGCATCCGGCTGCCGTGGCGACCGCGTCCGGCTGCCGCCGCGACCGCATCCGGACGCCCCCGTGGCACCTCCGGGTGCCCCGGAGCCCCTCTCGAACATTCGCTCCCCACGGGATAGCCTCCGGTAATGGCCGATGGACAGTGGTATCCCCCGGAGTGGCCGGACCGCATCCGCGCGCACGCGGAGGGCACCCTCGTACCGGTGTCCCCGAAGCGCGCGGCGACCGTCCTGCTCCTGAAGGACACCCCTGGCGGCCCCGTCGTCCACATGCTGCGCAGACGCGCCTCCATGGCCTTCGCCGGAGGCGCGTACGCGTATCCCGGCGGCGGTGTCGACCCGCGTGACGACGACCACCAGGTCCGCTGGGCGGGCCCCACGCGCGCGTGGTGGGCGCAGCGGCTCGGCGTCGACGAGGCGGGCGCCCAGGCGATCGTCTGCGCGGCCGTGCGGGAGACGTACGAGGAGGCCGGCGTCCTGCTCGCGGGCCCGGCCGCCGACGCCGTGGTCGGGGACACCACCGGGGACGACTGGGAGGCCGACCGCGCGGCCCTGGTCGTCCGTGACCTGTCCTTCGCCCAGTTCCTGGACCGGCGGGGCCTGGTCCTCCGCTCGGACCTGCTGGGCGCCTGGACGCGCTGGATCACCCCGGAGTTCGAGACCCGCCGCTACGACACCTGGTTCTTCGTCGCCGCCCTCCCGGAGGGCCAGCGCACCAGGAACGCCTCCACGGAGGCCGACCGCACGGTGTGGATCCACCCGGCGGAGGCGGCCGCCGGCTACGCCGAGGGCGAGCTGCTGATGATGCCGCCCACCATCGCGACCCTGCGCCAGCTGACGCCGTACGCCACGGCCGCCGAGACGCTCGCGGCGGCGCCCGCGCGGGACATGACGCCGGTGCTGGCCCGCGCCCGCCTGGAGGGCGGTGAGATCGTCCTGACCTGGCCGGGCCACGACGAGTTCACCAAGCACATACCGACCGACCTCACGACCGGGGGAGCCTGAGCATGACGAACGCAGCAGCCCTGCCCGGCCAGCCGCGCGGCGGGGTCCTCTCGGGTCCCGCCACCGCGCGGGCCGTCAACGTGCTGGCCCCCAACGCCTCCGTGATGACCCTGGACGGCACCAACACCTGGATCGTCGCCGAGCCCGACTCCGACCTGGCCGTGGTGATCGACCCCGGTCCGCTGGACGACGGCCACCTCGAGAACGTCGTCGACACGGCCGAGAAGGCCGGCAAGCGCATCGCGCTCACCCTCCTGACCCACGGCCACCCCGACCACGCCGAGGGCGCCATCCGCTTCGCCGAGCTGACCCGCACGCGCGTGCGTGCCCTCGATCCGGCGCTGCGCCTGGGCGACGAGGGACTGGCGGCCGGCGACGTGATCACGACCGGCGGCCTGGAGCTCCGGGTCGTAGCCACACCCGGCCACACCGCGGACTCCCTCAGCTTCCACCTGCCGGCCGACCGCGCGATCCTGACCGGCGACACCATCCTGGGGCGCGGCACGACGGTCGTGGCCCACCCGGACGGCCGTCTGGGCGACTATCTGGACTCGCTACGACGGCTGCGCTCCCTGACCGTCGACGACGGCGTCCACACGGTCCTGCCGGGCCACGGACCCGTCCTGGAGGACGCCCAGGGCGCCGTCGAGTTCTATCTGGCCCACCGCGCCCACCGGCTCGCCCAGGTCGAGACGGCCGTGGAGAACGGCCACCGTGGCCCGGCCGAGGTCGTCGCCCACGTCTACGCGGACGTGGACCGCTCCCTGTGGCCGGCCGCGGAGCTGTCGGTACGGGCCCAGCTGGACTACCTCGGCGAGCACGGGCTGATCTGACTCCGGGCCTACTCCCAGCCCTCGGGTCTGGGTGTCCTCACGCCGTGCACGCGCGCGTACTCGTCCGCGAGCCACGGGCCCAGGTCGTCGACATACGTCCGCAGCACCGCGCGGTCGCCGACCGGCTCGTACCCCGACTCGGCCGCGCGGCGCAGCTGTTCGGACCGCTCCGGGTAGTAGCCGGCGAACGCCTCGGCCATCTCCCGCAGATCGCTGGTCCAGCCATTCCAGCGGGGCATGACGAGGGTGAAGCCGGTGCGCACGAGGTGCCGGGACATGAAGCGCACCAGGGGCCGCAGAGCCTCCTCGCTGTCGCCCGCGGCCGCGATCCGCTGCCGCCAGCGCGGCAGGTACCGGGCCAGGTCGCCGTTGGTCTCACGGGCGAGCAGGGAGTCGGGGCGGTAGCGGGGCAGGAACTCGGCGAGGTCCTCGCCGAGCAGCGGGGTGCACAGGCAGGCCACGAACCAGCCGATGTCGTACCGCTCCAGCTCGCTGAGCACCCGCGCGCGGGAGTAGAGCAGGGTCCCGACCCCGTCGATCTCCGGGAACTCCTTGTCGACGGCCTCGCCGAGGGCACCGGCCGCGTCCCGGTCGGCGTCGGTCGGCTCCGCGCGCAGGACGGCCACCAGGTCCAGGTCGCTCCGTCCCACGCGCGCGGTGCCGCGCGGGATCGACCCGTAGAGGTAGGCGCTGTCCAGCCGCGCCCCGAAGACGTCCAGGAGCCGGTCGCGGGCGGTGGCGACCACCGGGCGGAACACGTGCGGCACGCGCGCGTGCGAACCCTCACGCTCGATGAAGCCCAGGGGGTCGAGACCCCGGGACGCGACTGTTTCAGTCATGGGGAACCAGATACCAGCCCGTCCGGCGCTTGCGGACGAGGCCGAAGGCCGATGATGCGGGGCTCTGGGGGCGGCAGCCCCCAGGAACCGGCGCCTACCGAGAACGCTTCGCCAGTCGCTCGACGTCCAGCAGGATCACGGCCCGCGCCTCCAGGCGCAGCCAGCCACGCTGGGCGAAGTCCGCCAGCGCCTTGTTCACGGTCTCGCGGGACGCGCCGACCAGCTGGGCCAGCTCCTCCTGGGTGAGGTCGTGGACGACGTGGATGCCTTCCTCGGACTGCACGCCGAAGCGACGCGAGAGGTCCAGCAGGGCGCGCGCGACGCGGCCCGGGACGTCGGAGAAGACCAGGTCGGACATGGCGTCGTTGGTCTTGCGCAGCCGGCGGGCGACGGCGCGCAGCAGGGCGGTGGCCACCTCCGGGCGGACGTTCAGCCAGGGCTGGAGGTCACCGTGGCCCAGGCCCAGCAGCTTGACCTCGGTCAGCGCGGTCGCCGTCGCCGTACGCGGGCCCGGGTCGAACAGCGACAGCTCGCCGATCAGTTCGCCGGGGCCGACGACGGCGAGCATGTTCTCGCGGCCGTCGGGGGAGGTGCGGTGGAGCTTGACCTTGCCCTCGGTGACGACATACAGCCGGTCGCCCGGGTCGCCCTCGTGGAAAAGGGAGTCGCCACGCGCGAGGGTCACCTCACTCATGGAGGCACGCAGCTCCGCGGACTGCTCGTCATCGAGCGCCGCGAAGAGCGGGTTGCGCCGCAGAACGTCGTCCACGAGTTCTCTCCTTGTCGACCTGCTCAGGGGATCTTGCTCCCCCTTGGTACCAGGGGACCGTGCTCCCCATTTTGCCGGAGGATTCAAACAGTGTGATCTGTCACAAGGATGCCGCACCGGTGTCCCGAGGTAAGCGGCAGGGGTCCAATCGGGGGCTGATCTTCCGGGTCCGGGGCGGATGTCGGTGCCGGGCTCTAGGCTGGCCGGGTGTCCAAATCGCCGGTGAGAGCACAGGCCAAGGGGGCTGGGCGGGTGGTTGTACGTCGTGATTCCGCTGTGGGCGAACAGGGGTCCGATACTGCCCCTGCCGAGTCGAAAAAGGCGACTAAAGGGGCGAAAGCCGTAAAGAAGGTGGCTGCCGCGAAGACTCCGGCCGCGGCGAAGAAGACGGTGCAGAAGAAGGCCGTGGCGAAGAAGACGGCACCGGCGAAGACCGCGGCCGGGCAGACGGCTTCGAAGCGGCCCGCGTCCAAGGCCGCCGCGTCCAAGAAGGCCGCCGCCGAGAAGCCGCAGGTGGCCTGGAAGCCCGAGTCGCACACCGCGCTGGTCCGCCGTGCCCGCGGGATCGACCGCGAGCTCGCCGAGGTCTATCCGTACGCCCACCCCGAGCTGGACTTCGAGAACCCCTTCCAGCTCCTGGTCGCCACGGTGCTCTCCGCGCAGACCACCGATCTGCGCGTCAACCAGACCACCCCGACACTGTTCGCGAAGTACCCCACCCCCGAGGAGCTGGCCGAGGCCAACCCGGAGGAGGTCGAGGAGATCCTCCGGCCGTGCGGTTTCTTCCGGGCCAAGACCAAGTCGGTGATAGGGCTCTCCAAGGGCCTGGTGGAGTCGTTCGGCGGTGAGGTCCCGGGGCGGCTCGAAGACCTCGTCAAGCTGCCCGGCGTCGGCCGCAAGACCGCCTTCGTCGTGCTGGGCAACGCCTTCGGGCGCCCCGGCATCACCGTGGACACGCACTTCCAGCGCCTGGTCCGCCGCTGGCGGTGGACGGCGGAGACCGACCCCGACAAGATCGAGGCGGCCGTCGGCGCGCTGTTCCCCAAGAGTGACTGGACCGACCTCTCGCACCATGTGATCTGGCACGGCCGCCGGATGTGCCACGCCCGCAAGCCCGCCTGCGGGGTCTGTCCCCTCGCGCCGCTCTGCCCGGCCTACGGCGAGGGCGAGACCGACCCGGAGAAGGCGAAGAAGCTGCTCAAGTACGAGAAGGGCGGCTTCCCCGGCCAGCGCCTCAAGCCGCCGCAGGCGTATCTGGACGCGGGCGGCAGGCCGGCGCCGCCGCTGGGCGCCGCATCAGGGACATGACCTAGGGATCTTCTGAGGGGCGAGAAACGGAACGATCAAGGAGTCTTCGGGCGTTGGAACGGGCAGGCGGGGGCAGCAGGGCAGGACGGGGGATGCCATGACACAGGGCGGCAAAGCGCACACGGGGGATCCGCGCGCGGGCGTGGCGCTGAGCAGGGACGGCCTGCCGGAGTGGCTGGACCCGGTGGTGCGGGCCGCCGAGACGGTCCAGCCGGTCCAGCTGAGCCGCTTCCTGCCGCCGGAGAACGGCGCGGGACGGCAGTCGGCCGTGCTGATCCTGTTCGGCGAGGGCGAGCAGGGGCCGGAGCTGCTGCTCATGGAGCGGGCCGGTTCGCTGCGCTCGCACGCCGGGCAGCCCGCGTTCCCCGGTGGCGCCCTCGACCCCGAGGACGGCGACCCGAAGGCCGACGGGGCGCTGCGGGCCGCTCTCCGCGAGGCCGAGGAGGAGACCGGGCTCGATCCGGCCGGCGTCCAGCTGTTCGGGGTGCTGCCCAGGCTGTACATCCCGGTGAGCCACTTCGTGGTCACTCCGGTGCTGGGCTGGTGGCGCGAGCCCAGCCCGGTGGGGGTGGTGGATCCGAACGAGACCGCGAGGGTCTTCACGGTCCCCGTGGCGGATCTCACGAATCCGGCCAACCGGGCCACCGCCGTGCACCCCAGCGGCCACCGAGGCCCGGCATTCCTGGTCGAATCGACCTTGGTGTGGGGGTTCACGGCCGGGGTGATCGACCGGTTGCTGCACTACGCGGGATGGGAGCGCTCCTGGGACCGCGAGAAGCTGGTCCCGCTCGACTGGCGGTCATGACAGGGTGTCCACCGTGAATGTGCTGGACATCCTGTTGCTGGTCGCCGCCGTGTGGTTCGCGATCGTCGGCTACCGCCAGGGGTTCGTCGTCGGCATCCTGTCGGTGATCGGCTTCCTGGGCGGCGGACTCGTGGCCGTCTACGTCCTGCCGGTGATCTGGGACGCGGTGACCGACAACGCCGAGGTGGGCACGACCGCCGCGGTGGTCGCCGTGGTCGTCGTCATCGTCTGCGCCTCCGTCGGCCAGGCCCTGACCACGCATCTGGGCAACAAGCTGCGCCGGTACATCACCTGGTCCCCGGCCCGCGCCCTGGACGCCACCGGCGGCGCGCTGGTCAACGTGCTGGCGATGCTGCTGGTCGCCTGGCTGATCGGCTCCGCGCTCGCGGGCACCACGCTGCCGACGCTCGGCAAGGAGGTCCGTAACTCCAAGGTGCTCCTCGGGGTGTCCAGAGCGCTGCCCAACCAGGCCGACACCTGGTTCGCGGACTTCTCCGCGGTCCTCGCGCAGAACGGCTTCCCGCAGGTCTTCAGCCCCTTCGCCAACGAGCCGATCACCGATGTCTCGCCGCCCGACCCCGCCCTCGCGAACAGCGCGGTGGCCACCACCGCCAAGCGGTCCATCGTCAAGGTCACGGGGACCGCGCAGAGCTGCGGCAAGATCCTGGAGGGCACCGGCTTCGTCTTCGCCGACCGCCGTGTCATGACCAACGCGCACGTGGTCGGCGGCGTCGACGAACCCACCGTCCAGATCGGCGGCGAGGGCCGCAAGTACGACGCCAAGGTCGTCCTCTACGACTGGCAGCGCGACATCGCCGTACTCGATGTGCCGGACCTGCCGGCGAAGGCCCTGAAGTTCTCCACCGGGGACGCGGCGACCAGCGACAGCGCGATCGTCGCCGGGTTCCCGGAGAACGGGTCGTACGACGTCCGTGCCGCCCGCGTGCGCGGCCGTATCACCGCCAACGGCCCGGACATCTACCACCGCGGCACCGTGCGCCGTGACGTCTACTCGCTGTACGCGACCGTCCGCCAGGGCAACTCCGGCGGCCCGCTGCTCACGCCCAAGGGCCAGGTGTACGGGGTCGTCTTCGCGAAGTCACTGGACGACGCCGACACCGGGTACGCCCTCACGGCCGACGAGATCCAGGCGGACATCGCCCGGGGCCGTACCGCGAATCAGCAGGTCGGGACCGACAGCTGCGCACTGTGAGGGATCATGCGCGAGTATGGCGCAGACGGACCGAGACCCAGCGGGCCCGGCGCCGCAGGATGTGCGGAATCCCCACCCTGAGGTCCGTGCCCGGCAGCTGCGGGGCGGCTCCTCGATGGGAGTTCAGACCGCCTGTCGTACGGCGGTTGCGGGGTGCGTCACTGTAGTCGTGCGTCCAGCCCATACCCCGACGTCTGCCCCCGCCCCAAGGTCGATAACCTCCGGCGTGGCCTTCAATCGGCCTATGCGCGGGGCATGTGGCCGTTCGTAGAACAGGTGTACAGATCCGGATACCGGGCGCATCGGCGCGGTCACCGATCGGGCTCGGGGTCTTTCAGCCAGTTGACCAGTTCGGTGGAGAACGCGGCTGGGTCCTCCTCGTGCGGGAAGTGCCCGAGCCCGTCGAACAGCCGCCAGCGGTACGGGGCTTCGACGTACTCGCCGGAGCCGGCCGCGCTGCGGGTGCGGGCCACCGGGTCCAGGGAACCGTGCAGATGCAGCGTCGGGACGCGCACCGGGCGCTTCATCCGGCGGTTGAACTGGATGCCGTCCGGGCGGGCCAGCGAGCGGACCAGCCAGCGGTAGGGCTCGATCGAGCAGTGTGCGGTGGACGGGATGCACATGGCCCGCTGGTAGGTCTCCACCGTCTCGTCCTCGGGCAGCCGGGGCCCGGACCAGTCCCGGATCAGCCGGCCGACCAGCGCGCCGTCGTCGGCGATGAGCTGCCGCTCGGGGACCCACGGCCGCTGGAATCCCCAGATGTAGGAGGCGGCGGCGGACTGCCGGCGGTCCCGGAGCATCGCGGAGCGCCAGCGCCGCGGGTGCGGCATGGACACGACTGCGAGCCGTCGTACCAGCTTGGGGCGCATGGCGGCCGCCGTCCACGCCAGATAGCCGCCCAGGTCGTGTCCGACCAGCGCGGCGTCGGGCTCGCCGAGGGAGCGGATCACGCCGGTGATGTCGAGGGCGAGGTTGGCCGGGTCGTAGCCGCGCGGGGTCCGGTCGCTGCCGCCGACGCCCCTGAGGTCCATGGCGACGGCCCGGAAGCCCGCGTCGGCGAGCGCGACCAGCTGGTGCCGCCAGGCCCACCAGAACTCCGGGAAGCCGTGCACCAGCATGACCAGCGGGCCGTCGCCGAGTTCGGCGATGTGGAAGCGCGCACCGTTCGCTGCGACGTCCCGGTGTGTCCAGGGGCCTTCGAGCCGTACGGCCGAGGGGGCGGGATCGCTCATGACGACGAGCGTCCCACAGCCTCGATGGCCGGCACGTCATCCCTGGGGAGTGCCGGACGCGGATGCGGCTTGGCGTTCTGCAGTACGCCCGCCGTCTGCTTCACCGACGCGGCCACCTTCTGCGGGCCCTGGCCCTTCTTGGCCTTCTTCGCGAACACCACGCCGATCAGCGCGAGGGCGACGGCCACCAGGACGTTCGCCGCGAAGGAGAGTAGGAAGCAGATCGCGAGGTTCCAGTGGCTCCAGGTCCGAATGCCGTACGCCAGCGCGAAGTTGAGCATCGGCAGGGAGAACAGCAGGAGCACACCGGCTGCCGAGAAGGCGCCGCCGCTCGTCGCGCCCCGCTTGACGTCCTGCTTCAGCTGGGCCTTGGCCAGCGCGATCTCGTCGTGCACCAGCGCCGACATCTCGGCCGTGGCCGAGGCGAACAACTGGCCGATGCTGCGTTCGGCACCGACCGGGCTGCCGTCGGGTGCGCTCATCGCGGTCTCCTCCTGCGTACTTGTCATCGTCTTTTGTACCGTCTCGTCAGATCATGCCGGACGGTTGCCCTGCGCGCCTGCCCCGCCCGGCACTTCGGCACGCGCGTCGTGCCCGTGCGGGCCCTCGCCGGCCCCTATCCGGCGCCCTGCCCGGCTTTCTCGGCGGCTATCCGCCGGTGTTCGGCGGCTTTGCGGTCGTAGATCTCCGCCATCCGCAGGTGGTACGCCGGGTCGTCCTGTTCGTAGACGTCCGGGATGCCGTCGAGGTCCTCGTCCCGCTCCTCGGCCTCGACCAACCGCCGGTAGCGGGTGTTGCGTATCTTCAGCAGCACCGTGGCGCACAGGGCCGCGATCAGCGAGCCGGTGAGTACGGCGGCCTTGACCTCGTCGGTGAGCACGGCGTCGCCGTCGAAGGCGAGTTCGCCGATGAGCAGCGACACGGTGAAGCCGATACCGGCGAGCGAGGCGACCGCGAAGAGGTCGCCCCAGGCCAGATCCTCGCTGAGCGAGGCCCGGGTGAAGCGGGCGGTCAGCCAGGTCCCGCCGAATATCCCGACCGTCTTGCCGACCACCAGGCCGAGCACCACCCCGAGCGTCTCGGGTCTGCCGAACACATCCCCGAGCGCCCCTCCGGACACCTTCACGCCGGCGCTGAAGAGCGCGAACAGGGGCACGGCGAGCCCAGCCGACAACGGCCGCACCAGATGCTCGATGTGCTCGCCGGGGGAGTGGTCCTCACCCTCGCGGGTGGTGCAGCGCAGCATCAGGCCCATGGCGACACCGGCGATGGTCGCGTGCACGCCGCTGCTGTACATCAGCGCCCAGATGACGAGCGCGAGCGGTACGTACACGTACCAGCCGCGTACGCCCTTCCTCAGCAGCAGCCAGAAGACGGCCAGGCCGAGGATCGCCCCGCCGAGCGCGGCGAAGTCGATCCGGGCGGTGAAGAAGACCGCGATGATCAGGATCGCGAACAGGTCGTCGACGACCGCGAGGGTGAGCAGGAAGGCGCGCAGGGCGCTCGGCAGCGAGGTGCCGATGACGGCCAGCACGGCCAGCGCGAAGGCGATGTCGGTGGCCGTGGGCACCGCCCAGCCCTGGGTGGAGCCGCCGCCGGCGAGGTTGGTGAGGGTGTAGACGAGCGCCGGTACGGCCATGCCGCACAGCGCGGCGACCACCGGCAGCACGGCCGCCTTGGGGTCCCGGAGATCTCCGGCCACCAGTTCTCGCTTGAGCTCGATGCCGGCGACGAAGAAGAAGACCGCGAGCAGGCCGTCGGCGGCCCAGTGGGTGACGGAGAGGTTCAGGCCGAGGGCGCCGGGGCCGAGGTGGAAGTCGCCGACGGTCTCGTAGCTGTGGTGCAGCACCGGTATGTTCGCCCAGGTCAGCGCGGCTATCGCGGCGAGCAGCAGCAGTACACCGCCGACGGTCTCGGTCCGGAGCGCGTTCGCGACGAAGGTCCGCTCGGGCAGCGAGAGCCGGCCGAGGGCCTTGCGGGTGGGGGTGGCGCGGGGCGCGGACACGGGGACCTCCGGTCGGTGGGCAGGACGGGCTACTTGCCGACCAGACTTCCCGGCACACCTTGAGGATCACGCTACTTTGCTTAGTTTACCTAAGGTGTGGCGGGAGTTGCCAGGTGAGTCCCACGGTAGGTGCAAAAAGGGCGCCCGGCGCGTTTCGCGCCGGGCGCCACTGGGGCCGTTGGTCGGGGTCAGTCCTCGCTCGGCGCCGCCGGGAGCTTCGCCTGGATGAGGTCCATGACCGTCGAGTCCGTCAGCGTCGTCACATCACCGAGCTGGCGGTTCTCGGCGACATCGCGCAGCAGCCGGCGCATGATCTTGCCGGAGCGGGTCTTCGGCAGCTCCGCCACCGGCAGCACCCGCTTGGGCTTGGCGATCGGGCCGAGCGTGGCACCGACGTGGTTGCGCAGCTCGTTGACGAGGCCCTCGTCCTCGGCGTTCGCCGTGCCGCGCAGGATCACGAAGGCGACGATCGCCTGCCCGGTGGTCTCGTCCGCCGCGCCGACCACCGCCGCCTCGGCGACCGACGGGTGCGACACCAGCGCCGACTCCACCTCGGTCGTGGAGATGTTGTGCCCGGACACCAGCATGACGTCGTCCACCCGGCCGAGCAGCCAGATGTCGCCGTCGTCGTCCTTCTTCGCCCCATCACCGGCGAAGTACTTGCCCTCGAAACGCGACCAGTAGGTGTCCAGGAACCGCTGGTCGTCGCCCCAGATCGTGCGCAGCATCGACGGCCACGGCTCGGTCAGCACCAGGTAGCCGCCACCGCCGTTGGGCACCTCGCGCGCCTCGTCGTCCACCACCGTGGCCGAGATGCCGGGCAGCGGGGTCTGCGCGGAACCGGGCTTGGTCGCGGTGACGCCCGGCAGCGGCGAGATCATCATCGCGCCGGTCTCGGTCTGCCACCAGGTGTCCACGATGGGGGTCCGGTCGGCGCCGATGTGCTTGCGGTACCAGATCCAGGCCTCGGGGTTGATGGGCTCGCCCACCGAACCCAGCACCCGCAGCGAGGACAGGTCGAACTTCGCGGGGATGTCGTCGCCCCACTTCATGAACGTCCGGATCGCGGTGGGCGCGGTGTAGAGGATCGTCACCCCGTACTTCTGCACGATCTCCCAGAACCGGCCCTGGTGCGGGGTGTCCGGGGTGCCCTCGTACATCACCTGCGTCGCGCCGTTGGCCAGCGGTCCGTACACGATGTACGAGTGGCCGGTCACCCAGCCGACGTCGGCCGTGCACCAGTACACGTCCGTCTCCGGCTTGAGGTCGAACACCGCCCAGTGCGTGTACGACGCCTGGGTGAGGTAGCCGCCCGAGGTGTGCAGGATGCCCTTCGGCTTGCCCGTCGTCCCGGACGTGTAGAGGATGAACAGCGGGTGCTCGGCGTCGAAGGCCTCGGGCGTGTGCTCGGCCGACTGCCGCTCCACGACCTCGTGCCACCACACGTCCCGCGTGTCGTCCCAGGCCACTTCCTGCCCGGTGCGCCGGACGACCAGCACATGCTCGACGTTGCCGGCCTTGCCGACCGCCTCGTCCACGGCCGGCTTGAGCGCGGACGGCTTGCCGCGCCGGTAACCGCCGTCGGAGGTGATGACCACCTTGGCGTCCGCGTCCTGGATACGGGTGGCGAGCGCGTCCGCCGAGAAGCCGCCGAAGACGACGGAGTGCGCGGCGCCGATCCGGGCGCAGGCGAGCATCGCGATCGCCGTCTCCGGGATCATCGGCATGTAGACCGCGACCCGGTCGCCCTTGCGGACGCCCAGCTCCAGCAGGGCGTTCGCCGCCTTGGAGACCTCGTCCTTCAGCTCGGCATAGGTGATCGCGCGGCTGTCGCCGGGCTCGCCCTCGAAGTGGATGGCGACCCGGTCGCCGTTGCCGGCCTCCACGTGCCGGTCCACGCAGTTGTACGCGACATTGAGCTCGCCGTCCTTGAACCACTTCGCGAACGGCGGGTTCGACCAGTCCAGCGTCTCGGTCGGCTCCTTGGCCCAGGTCAGCCGGCGGGCCTGCGCGGCCCAGAAGCCGAGCCTGTCAGCCTTGGCCTGTTCGTACGCCTCGGCCGTGACATTGGCTTTCTCGGCCAGGTCAGCGGGCGGCGCGAAGCGTCGCTCCTCCCTCAAGAGGTTGGCCAGGCTTTCGTTGCTCACGACATCTCCCTTTCCAAGGGTGTCCGTTGTGTCCCGGGCCACAGCTCATCAGACCTGGGGTCCGGTGACAAGGGCCGTCAGATAATTGGTTTAGACCTATTGGGCAGGCAGGACGTGCGGGCCCGCCGGTGCCGGCCTGGACGGCGCCGACAGGCCCTCGCCGCCCTTTCCTCAGGCCGGGCTGCGCAGTTCCTCCGCGCCCGGTACCCCCTCGAACACCTCGCCCTCTTCTTCACCTTCGGCCCGGCGCAGCAGATACGCCTGCGCCTCGCCCACATGGAAGTACATCCCATGCAGCTCCAGCTCACCGGCCGCCAGTGCCCGCGCCACCGAGTCGTGCGCCCGCAGATGCTCCAGCTGCTGGACCACATTGATCAGACAGAGCCGCTCCGCGGTGTCCGCAGCCGCCCGCCCGGCCAGCCGGACCCCTGGCCAGCCGTCGTCGGCCAGCCGCGCCAGGCTCGGCAGCCCGTGCCGCAGCCAGCGTCCGAGCGGACTCGTGCCGCCCCCGGACCCGGAACTCAGCAGCGCCTGCATCGCCCCGCACCCGGAGTGCCCGCACACCGTGATGGACCGCACCTTCAGCACGTCCACCGCGTACTCGATCGCGGCCGACACCGAGTCGTCGCCGTTCTCCTCACCCGGAAGGGGGACCAGGTTGCCGACGTTGCGGACCACGAACAGGTCACCCGGACCACTGGAGGTGATCATCGAGGTGACGAGCCGGGAGTCGGCGCAGGTGAGGAAGAGCTGCGACGGCCGCTGCCCCTCGCGCGCGAGCCGGGCCAGCTCCTCCCGCACCAGGGGCGCGGTGTCGCGCTGGAACGCGCTGATCCCACGGGCGAGTTCATGACCGGCGCCGTCCGCTCCGCCGCCGCCCCACCGGGCGAGGCCCGACCTGACGAGGCCCGGTCCGTGGGCGAGGCCCGGTTCCCGGCCGTGACTCGCGCGAGGCTCGCGACCGTCCTCGTCCGGTCCTCGGCCGTATCCCGGTGAGCGCACGCCCACCCGGCAGCCGGTCAGCTCGGCGGAGCCGCCCTGCGCGGTGTGGGCCCTGCGCCAGTCCCGCAGTGACTCGTACGCCGCGTGGTCCATGAACGAACCGTCCAACTCCACCACGGCGTGGGCGCCTTGGGGTACGAGGTGCAGGGCTCTGCTGAGCCGGGGCACGGCGAGGAACGTCAGCTGACCTCTTACATGTACGCGATGGACTCCCCCCTTCTCTTCATGGGTGATACGGGTGCGGGCGAGGCGGCGCAGGGCGACGGCGACGGCCACGGCGACCCCGAGGAGCACGCCCTCCAGGACGCCGAGGACCACGACGCCGAGTGTGGTGACGACGTACACCGCGACTTCACGGTGGCGGGTCACCGTGCGGATGTGGTGCAGGGACACCATCTGGATGCCGACGGCCATCACCAGGGCGGCGAGCGAGGCGAGCGGGATGAGATCCAGGACCGGGACCATCAGCAGCGCGGCGGCTACTACGAAAACGCCGTGCAGCATCGTGGAGTTCCGGCTGACGGCACCGGATTGCACATTCGCCGAACTGCGCACCGCGACCCCCGCGACCGGCAGGCCGCCGAGCGCCCCCGACACGATGTTGGCCGCGCCCTGACCGAGCAGCTCGCGGTCCAGGTCGGAGCGGCCGACCCGGGACTGGGGTCCGGGGCGGCCGGCCACCAGCTTGTCCACGGCGACCGCGCCGAGCAGCGACTGCACGCTGCACACCAGCGTGGTGGTGAGGACGGCGGCGACGATGCCGAGCACCGGCCCCTCGGGCAGCCCCGCCAGGGCATGGCTGCTCCAGGACGGCAGGTCGACCCGGGGCAGGGCGAGCCCGGTGAGCGAGGCGGTCGCGGTGGCACCGGCGACGGCGACCAGGGCCGCCGGGACCGTGCGCAGCAGACGGCCGGCTCTGCCGGGGATCCGGGGCCAGCCGAACAGCAGGGCCAGGGTCAGTGCGCTCATCGTCACGGCGGCCGGGTGCAGGTTCGCCAACTGGGCGGGCAGCGCCCGGACATTGGCGAGGACCGAGCTCTGCGGGTTGCCGCCGAGGACGATGTGCAACTGGGCGACGGCGATGGTGACACCGATGCCGGCGAGCATGCCGTGCACCACGGCCGGGCTGACGGCGAGTGCGGTGCGGGCCACACGCAGGCAGCCCAGGCCCAGTTGGGCCAGTCCGGCGAGGACCGTGATGCCGCAGGTGGCCCGCCAGCCGTAACGGTGGATCAGGTCGGCGGTGACCACGGTGAGCCCGGCGGCCGGGCCGCTGACCTGGAGCGGGCAGCCGCCGAGCCGCCCGGCGACCAGTCCGCCGACGGCCGCCGCGACCAGCCCGGCCTGGAGCGGGGCGCCGGTGGCGAGGGCGATACCGAGGGACAGCGGCAGGGCGATCAGGAACACCGAGACGGACGCGGACAGGTCGGCGCCCTCGACCCGGAAGCGGCGGCGCGGGGGTGTGGGCGGGCTCGGTGGCCGGTCGGCGCCCTTGGCGGGCTGGGGACTTGTGGCTCCGGCCCGGGCTCCGGCCTGGGCCAGGCCGAGGCTCTCGGGGTGGGTGGGTACGCAGGCTGATGACATGTTTCCCGTCTCCTCCGGGCAGCGCGGTCGCGGATCAGGGGGTCCCCTCGCCAGTGGGCTGGGGCTCGGTCGCGGCCGTGGGTCACGGCGTGCAGTGGCGGGATGAATCAACAATCGGTAAACGAATCGTAATGCAGAGTAAAGGTCAAGCATGGATTTTCTGCGCAAATGGGGCACCTCTTCACCTCCATGGGTGAAGTGAGCAGTTCATCGGCTTGTCGTATTAATCCCTCTCTCGGTCCTATGCGACCTTGGCGGCGCTGTCGGCACATACCCGGCACACCGCCATAAAACGCCGTGATCGGCGTTCGCCGAGAGAAGGAAGAAGGTGGGCGGAATTGGCCGCTACCCAGAGGATCGCCGTCGGCGCCGTCGGCGCCGTGACCGCCGCGGCCTGTGCCGCGTCGCTGGCGGGCTGCGCGACCGGCACCAACTCCAAGGAAGGGGCGTCCGGGCCGCAGAAGGGAGCGCCGGCGCCCCAGAGCGTGGTCCGTCTGATCGGCGACGGTTCCACCGCGTACACCGGGGCGCAGCCGCATCTGCCCCGGCCGGAGAAGCTCCAGCCCGGTGAGAAGCCCCCGCAGTTCGTGGTGTTCTCGTGGGACGGCGCGGGTGAGGACAGCCAGAAGCTGTTCTCGCACTTCCGCAAGGTCTCCAAGGAGAACAACGCGAACATGACGTACTTCCTCAGCGGCGTCTACATGCTGCCCGAGGAGAAACGTGACCTCTACCGGCCCCCGCAGCACTCGCCCGGCCGCTCCGAGATCGGCTTCAACGACGAGCAGGGCATCTCCGACACCGTCAGGCAGCTACGGCTGGCCTGGCTGGAGGGCAACGAGATCGGCACCCACTTCAACGGGCACTTCTGCGGCCCCGACGGCGGTGTCGGCGAGTGGTCGGTGGCCGAGTGGAAGAGCGAGATCGCCCAGGCCAAGCAGTTCGTGAAGAACTGGAAGACCAACACGGGCATGAAGAACGCCGCACCGCTGCCCTTCGACTACGACAAGGAGCTCATCGGCGCCCGCACCCCCTGCCTGGAGGGCCAGAAGAACTTCATGAAGGCGGCGAGCCAGTTGGGCTTCCGCTACGACACCAGCGGAGTCAACGACCAGGTCTGGCCCAAGAAGAGGGAAGGGCTGTGGGACCTGTCGATGCAGCTCGTCCCCTTCCCCGGCCACTCCTTCGAGCAGTTGACCATGGACTACAACTTCATGGTCAACCAGTCCGGCACCTCGACCCAGGGGGACCCCGACAAGTACGACTACTGGGGCGACCAGATGCGTGACGGGCTGCTCCAGGGCTTCAACCGGGCCTACAACGGCAACCGCGCGCCGCTCGTCATCGGCAACCACTTCGAGTCCTGGAACGGCGGCACCTACATGCGGGCCATCGACGAGGTCGTCGGGAACGTCTGCAACAAGCCCGAGGTGCGGTGCGTCTCCTTCCATCAGCTGGCCGACTGGCTGGACGCCCAGGACCCGCAGGTCCTGGCGAGACTTCGCACCCTGAACGTGGGCGAGGCCCCGCGTCAGGGCTGGGCGTCCTTCCTCTCCGGCCGTCCCGCCCCGGCGCCGAAGGGGGTGCCCGGAGCGCCGGCGGTCAAGCAGTAGGTGACGGGCGGGAGTGGGCGCACCGCCGGCGGAGTGCCCATCTCCGTCAGACGGACGCCGCCACTCCCTCGCCGAGCACGAAGCCGGGGTCGATCTGCGCCGCCAGGTCGGCCCCGGTGCGCTCGTTGCCCCACGACTGGGCGTTCTTCAGGTGGAAGTGGACCATCTGCCGGGTGTACCGCTCCCAGTCCCGCAGCTCGTACGTCGCGTCGGTGGCGACCTTGAGGGTGTGCAAGGCGCGGGAGTTGGTGTCCTCCAGGAGCTCGAACCGGGGCGGGCGGCCCTTCTCCATGGCGCGCACCCAGTCCGAGTGCCCGACCGTGACCAGCAGGTCGTCCCCGACCTCCGCGCGGAGGAAGTCGATGTCGTCCTGCCCCTGCACCTTGTTGCCGACGACCTTCAGCACGACGCCGAAGTCCCGGGCGTACTCCTTGTACTGGCGATAGACGGAGACCCCCTTCCGGGTCGGCTCGGCGACGAGGAACGTGATGTCGAAGCGGGTGAACATGCCGGAGGCGAAGGAGTCCGAACCCGCCGTCATGTCGACCACGACGTACTCCTCGGGCCCGTCGGCGAGGTGGTTCAGGAACAGTTCCACCGCTCCCGTCTTGGAGTGGTAGCAGGAGACCCCCAGGTCGGCGTCCGTGAAGGGCCCGGTGACCATCAAACGGACGGCGCCGCCGTCGAGTTCCACCGGGCGCGCACAGGCGTCGTACACCGGATTGGGCTCCCGTACCCGGACCAGCCGCGAACCCTCGCCGGGCGGGGTGGTCTTGATCATCGTCGCGGCGGAGGCGATGCGCGGGTTGTTGCCGCGCAGGTAGTCCTTGATCACGGAGAGCCGCTCGCCCATCGCGGGCAGCGCCGCCGACTCCCTCTCGTCGAGGCCGAGCGCGGGGCCAAGGTGCTGGTTGATGTCGGCGTCGACGGCGACGACCGGCGCACCGGCGGCCGCGAGATGGCGGATGAACAGGGAGGAGAGCGTGGTCTTGCCGCTGCCGCCCTTCCCGACGAAAGCAATTTTCATGTTCACGAAGGGTAGTCGCATGATAGCTGTACGTGTCAGGCGAAGTGAAGAAGACCACTCCTTCGTGGAGTGGCGGGCCGGGGGTGCGTAGGGTCGTACTCATGAGTACGACACGTGCGACCGCCGATCCGCTCGCGGCCCTGGGTTCGCTGCCCGGTGTGGCCGAGTCCGTGGAGTCCATGCGCAAGGCCGTGGATCGGGTCTACGGGCACCGGGTCATGCGGCGCCGCAGCAACGCCGTCACCTCCGAGGCCGCGCTGCGCGGCGCCCGGGGCAGTGCGGCGCTGTCCGGCGCCGACTGGGCGCTGGAGGAGGTCCGGCGGCGCTCCGACTTCGGTGTCGACGACGACGCGCGCGTGGTGGGTGCGGCCCTGCGGCTGACCGCCGAGGCGGGCCAACTGCTGTCCATCTGGCGGCAGTCACCGCTGCGCGTGCTGGCCCGGCTGCACCTGGTGGCGGCCGCGACCGGCGACGACGAGGTGGGCCGGCCGCGCCGGGCCGGTGAAGGTGTCGAGGAGCCGCTGATCGAGCTGCCGCTGCCGGACGCCGACGAGGTGTCGGGGCGCCTCGACGGACTCTCCGAGCTGATCATCGCGGGGAGTTCCGCGCCGGCGCTGGTGACGGCAGCCGTGGTGCACGGCGAGCTGCTCGCGCTGCGGCCCTTCACCTCGCACAACGGGCTGGTCGCGCGCGCGGCCGAGCGGATCGTGCTGATCGGCAGTGGCCTCGACCCCAAGTCGGTCTGCCCCGCCGAGGTGGGTCACGCCGAACTGGGCCGTGCCTCCTATCTGGCCGCCCTGGACGGCTATGTCTCGGGCACTCCGGAGGGCATGGCGGCCTGGATCGCGCACTGCGGCCGCGCGGTGGAGCTGGGTGCGCGGGAGTCGACCGCGGTGTGCGAGGCGTTGCAGCGCGGGGCGGCATAAGGCCCCTGGCGTGGCCGGGCGGCCGCGGAGACGGGTTGCGGCGGTACGAGTTCTCGTACCGCCGCTGGCATGTTCACCGGGTTACCAGGCGTCCTCGAAATGTCGCCCATCAGGTCGGTACTTTGCCCGTCACCTGGTGCGGCTGGCCCGTAATCGACGGGTCGACGTCGCGTGGGTGCTCGGTGTCCATGCTGGGTCCGTGGGGCCAAATGCGTTTTAAAGGTGATCCTCTCGGATGTCCTTCGGTCTCGCGGGCCGCTAACCCCTTTGTACTGCAAGCCGGGAGCAAGCGGAACCCCTGCCTGCAGTTCTTTACTTTCAGGTTCAAAGACGCATTAAGTGTCGCTAAAGGGGCACTGTTGGGCCGAACGGGCGAAGGGGGGTGGTGTGCCGGTTCAGGCGACCGGGTTCCGGCGCCGGCTCGCGTACCAGACCAGGCCCGCGGTGGCGGCCGCCGCTCCTATCGCGGCCGCGGCGACCAGGGCCGGACGCGGAGGTGCGGAGATCCGCTGCTTGAGCCGGACCGGACGGTGGAAGTCCAGGATCGGCCAGCCGCGCCCGAGTGCCTCACGGCGCAGCGCCCGGTCCGGGTTCACCGCGTGCGGATGCCCGACGGCCCGGAGCATCGGCAGGTCGGTCGCCGAGTCGCTGTACGCGTAGCAGCGGTCCAGGTCGTACCCCTCGGACGCGGCCAGCTCCCGGACCGCCTCGGCCTTCGTCGGACCGTAGGCGTAGTAATCCACCTCGCCGGTGTAGCAGCCGTCGTCGCCGACGACCATGCGGGTGGCCACCACCCGGTCGGCGCCCAGCAGTTCGCCGATCGGCTCGACCACCTCGGCGCCCGAGGTGGACACGATGACGACGTCCCGGCCGGCCCGGTGATGGGCCTCGATGAGGGAGGCGGCCTCGTCGTAGATGATCGGGTCGATCAGGTCGTGCAGGGTTTCGGCGACGATCTCCTTGACCTGCTGGACATTCCAGCCACGGACCAGACCGGACAGGTACGCGCGCGTGCGCTCCATCTGGTCGTGGTCCATACCGCCGACCAGGAACACGAACTGGGAGTACGCGTTGCGCAGGACCGCCCTGCGGTTGATCAGACCGCCTTGGTAGAACGACTTGCTGAAGGTGAGCGTGCTCGACTTCGCAATGACCGTCTTGTCCAGGTCAAAGAAGGCCGCTGTGCGGGGCAAGGAGTGGTTTTCCACGTCCCCGAGCATAGGCGCCCACCATTCGGCGTAAGGTGGGGCGCGTGGGTTTGCCTGAGAGGGCTCTCGGGTACACCATGGAAGTCACGGATCGTTCGCGACCGTGCTAACCCGGTCCGGCTCCTCCCCCCCCGAGTCGGCCGTGGAGACGACCCCCACTCTCCCCCCCGGTGGGGGTCGTCGCATGTCCGGACGCGTTTTTCCTCTCTTCTCCGGGCCCTGAGGCCTTGGTCGGGCGGCTGCTGCCGCCCTTTCGCATACCCATGATCCGTCACGCTGGGTAGTCGTAGCGCTGCTCTGTGGAAGTCGCACAGAGCCCGGAACGGGCCTCACCGGTATGGGTGACAGCGATATTCACAACCATCGAGTTGTCCACAGTTTTGGACCAAGATCCACACGATTTCCGGGTTCGTTGCACCGTGATTCCAGCGCGCTCCGGCGGCGGCGAGTTCATGGCCGGTTCCGATTGCCCGGGCGCCAATGGCCGGTTTCTGTCGGCCGTGCATATGGAGGCCGCTTGCCGGTTCTTCACACGTATGGGAATCGCGTGGCCCCGGAGGCCGCGCGCAAGAACGCAGCCAAGGGGGAAGCTCACGTGGCCGGAACTGTCACCCACGAACCACCGTCCGCCGCCCCGGGACGGCCCGGACGCCCGATGATCGTCACCGAGGACGCCGAACTCCTCGACGACCTGTTGCGCCTGTGCGCGGCGGCCGGCGCGAAACCCGAGGTCCACCCCGGGGTCCCGGAACGCGGCGGCGGCTGGGAGTCCGCACCGCTCGTCCTGGTCGGCGACGACGCCGCGCGCCGGGTGCGCGGGGCCGCGCGCCGACGCGGGGTGGTGCTGGTCGGCCAGGACCAGGACGACCCCGACGTGTGGAAACGCGCCGTGGAGATCGGCGCCGACCACGTCCTGATGCTGCCCGACGGCGAGCAGTGGCTGGTGGACCGGATCGCCGATGTCGTCGAGGGTGTGGGCCGCCCGGCCCTCACCGTCGGGGTGATCGGCGGCCGGGGCGGGGCCGGTGCCTCCACGCTGGCCTGCGCGCTCGCCGTCACCTCCGCGCGGGAGGGACTGCGCACCCTCCTCGTGGACGCGGATCCACTGGGTGGCGGAATCGACGTACTCCTCGGCGCCGAGACGGCCGAGGGCCTGCGCTGGCCCGCGTTCGCCGCCTCGCGCGGCCGGCTCGGCAGCGGCGCCCTGGAGGAGTCGCTGCCGGAACTGCACTCGCTGCGGATCCTCAGCTGGGACCGCGGCGACAGCGTGGCGATCCCGCCGCCCGCCGTCCGCGCGGTGCTCGCCGCCGTCCGCAGGCGTGGCGGCACGGTCGTCGTCGACCTGCCGCGCCGCCTGGATGACGAGGTCGCCGAGGTCCTCACCCAGCTGGACCTCGCCGTCCTGGTGGTCCCCGCCGAACTCCGCGCGATCGCGGCGGCCGGCCGGGTGGCGGCCACCGTCGGCATGGTCGTGCGCGATCTGCGGGTGGCGGTACGGGGCCCGTACGCGCCGGGACTGGACGACCGCGAGGTGGCCCGGCTGCTCGGCCTGCCGCTGGCCGGCGAAGTGCCCGGCGAACCGGGGCTGTCCCGCCCCAACCGGAAACCACCGGGGTCCGCCGCCCGTGGCCCGCTGGCCCGCTTCTGCAAGGGCTTCTGGGAGCGCACGCTGGTCGAGGCGGGTGGCGTATGAGGCCCGGCACCGCGGGCGCGGACGGCCCGGCCCTGCTCGACGGGGTCCGGCGCTGGCTGGCCGAGAGCGGCGCCGAACCGACCCCCGCGCGCGTGGCGCAGGCGCTGCGCGCACAGGGCCGGGTGCTCGGCGACGCCGAAGTCCTCGGCGCGGCCGAGCGACTGCGCTCCGAACTGGTCGGCAGCGGCCCCCTGGAACCCCTGCTCGCCGATCCCACGGTCACCGACGTCCTGGTGTCCGCCCCGGACCGGGTCTGGGTGGACCGCGGCGGCGGCCTGGAACTGACCCCGGTCACCTTCCCGGACGCGGCGGCCGTACGGCGCCTCGCGCAGCGGCTGGCCGCGGTGGCCGGCCGGCGCCTGGACGACGCACGCCCCTGGGCGGACGCCAGGCTGCCCGACGGCACCCGCCTGCACGCGGTCCTGCCCCCGGTGGCGGTCGGCTGCACCTGCCTGTCCCTGCGGGTGGTGCGACCGCGGGCGTTCACGCTCGACGAACTGGTGGCGGCCGGGACCGTGCCACCGGGCGGCGACCGGATCCTGCGCGCGCTCCTGGCGGCCCGGCTCTCGTTCCTGGTCAGCGGCGGCACCGGCACCGGCAAGACGACCCTGCTGAGCGCGCTGCTCGGCCTGGTGGGTCCCGGGGAGCGGATCGTGCTCGCCGAGGACTCGGCGGAGCTCAGGCCCGAACACCCGCACGTCGTACGGCTGGAGACCAGACCCGCCAACCAGGAGGGCGCCGGCCTGGTCACCCTGGAGGACCTGGTCCGCCAGGCGCTGCGGATGCGCCCTGACCGGCTGGTCGTCGGCGAGGTGCGCGGTCCCGAGGTCGTGCACCTGCTGGCCGCGCTCAACACCGGACACGAGGGCGGCTGCGGCACGGTGCACGCCAACGCGGCGGCGGACGTCCCCGCCCGTCTGGAGGCGCTCGGTACGGCCGCCGGGCTCGACCGGGCCGCCCTGCACAGCCAGTTGGCGGCCGCGCTGTCGGTGGTGCTGCACCTCGTACGGGACCGCACGGGCCGGCGGCGGATCGCCGAGGTGCATGTGCTGGAGCGGGACCCCTCGGGGCTGGTGCGGACGGTACCGGCGCTGCGCTGGGGGGCGGAGGCCTTCGTGCGGGAGCCGGGGTGGGAGCGGCTGCGGGGGCTGCTGCGAAGTGACGTCAGTGGTCTGTGAGCCCGAAGTGACCTGAGTCATCTGTGGGTTCGAAGTGACCGGCTGGTCCGTGGGCCCGAAGCGGCCGGGTCACCCGGTCCGAAGTGACCCGAATGGTCTGTGAGTTGGAAGGGGTTTGTGTGATGGGTGAGATGACGGTCGGTGCGGCCGTGGTGTGCGGAGGGGTCATGGCGTGGCTCCTCGCCGAACGGCAGCGCGAGGTACGTCGGGCGCGGCTGTTGCTCGCCGGGGGCGGGGCGGTGGCCGCCGGACCGCCCTCCTGGGAGCAGACGGTCGGGGAGGTGCGTCGCCTGTGCGGTCGTTGGCGGAGTGAGTGGTGGGCCCTGGCCGCCGGCATCGCGCTGGCCCTCATCGCCGCCTCGGTGCTTCCGGTCCTCGCGGGGGCGGCCGGGGTGCCGGTGCTGCGCCGGCTGCGGCTGGCCCGGCAGGCGAGGCGGGTCCGGCAGGCGCACGCCGACGCGGTGATCGCGCTGTGCGGGGCGCTCGCCGGTGAGGTGCGCGCGGGACGGCAGCCCGGCGAGGCGCTGCTGCGGGCCGCCCGGGACTCCGGCGGGCTGGGCGAGGCTCAGGCGGCCGTGGTCGCGGCGGCACGCTTCGGCGGGGACGTGCCGGGCGCGCTCGCGACGGCCGCACGCCGGCCGGGCGCCGACGGCCTGCTGGGGCTCGCTGCCTGCTGGCGGGTGGCCGTCGACCAGGGGGCCGGGCTCGCGGCCGGCCTCGACCGCCTGGACGCGGCCCTGCGCGCCGAACGGGACCAGCGCGCCGACCTGCGCGCCCAGTTGTCCGGCGCCCGGGCCACCGCGGTGCTGCTCGCCGCGCTGCCCGCCCTCGGCCTCCTGCTCGGCTCGGCCATGGGCGCCGACCCGCTGCGCGTACTGCTGCACACCGGGGCCGGGCTGGGCTGCCTGGTCGTCGGAGCGGTGTTCGAGGGCGCCGGGATGTGGTGGGCGGCCCGGATCGTGCGGGGAGCTGAGGCGGCATGAGCGCGGAGGTTGTCCACAGGCTGGGGGTGACGGCCGTGGCACTGCTGGCCCTGAGCTGGTCGGCGTGGCGGCTGGAGCGGGCCCGGCGCAGGCGCTGGGCCCGGCGCAGGGCGGCCGAACTGCTGGCCCTGGAGATGCCGGAGCGGCGGTCCGACGTCGGCGATGCCGTGCGCGGGTGGCTGCCGGTGGCCGGTGTGGTGTGCGGCGGTTGGGTGCTGGTCAGCGGGGTCGTCGGAGTGCTGCTGGGGCTGGGCGTCGCCGTGGGGCTGTGGCAGTGGCGGCGCCGGGAGGGGGACGCGGGACGAGCGGCGCAGGCCGAGGCGTCCCGGGCCGCTCGCCAACTCCCGCTCGCCTCAGACCTGCTGGCCGCCTGTATCGCGGCCGGGGCGGGCCCGGTGGAGGCCGCCCAGGCCGTCGGCGAGGCGCTCGGCGGACCCGTCGGGGAAGGGCTCGCGCGGGGTGCGGCGGAGGTCCGGCTGGGTGGTGAACCGACCGAGTCCTGGCGGCGGTTGGCGGCGCTGCCGGGCGCCGCCGCCCTCGCCCGGTTGCTGGAGCGCGCGGACGAGTCCGGGCTGCCGGCGGCCACCCCGGTCGCCCGGCTCGCCGCGGACGCCCGCGCGGAGTGGGCGAGAAGCGCGACCGCGCGGGCGCGGCGGGCAGCCGTGCTGATCTCCGCACCGGTGGGGCTGTGTTTCCTGCCCGCGTTCATCGCGGTCGGGGTCCTGCCCGTGGTGATCGGGCTGGCGGGCGGGGTTCTGCGAGGGGGTGGTGGATGACCAGGGCGACAACGGGCCGAAAACAGGAACTGATCACCGGATTTGCGGAATTCAAGGGATTCAAGGGAGTCGGGATGTACCAGAAGATGCGGAAGTTGCTGCGCGGGGACGCGGGAATGGTCACGTCCGAGTACGCGATGGGGATCATCGCCGCCGTCGCGTTCGCGGCGGTCCTCTACGCGGTCGTGACGAGCGGGCAGGTCAGCACGGAGCTCCAGAACATCGTGAAACGAGCCCTCAGTGCGCGGATGTGAGCAAGGGCGCGGAGCGGACCGCGGGTTCGTGACGGCGGAGGCGGCCGTGGTGCTGCCGGTGCTGGTGGCGTTCACGATGGCGCTGGTGTGGGGGCTGCTCGTGGTGGCCGCCCAGATCCGGTGCGTGGACGCCGCCCGCACCGGGGCGCGGGCCGCCGCGCGGCAGGACGCCGAGGACGCGGTGGTCACCGTGACGAAGCAGGCGGCGCCGGACGGGGCGACGGTCACGATCGGCCGGGAAGGCGATCAGGTTCGGGTGACGGTGGTGGCGAGGCCGCCGGTGCTGGGCGGGTTGCCGTTCCAGGTACGGGAGTCGGCGGTGGCGCTGGCGGAGGAGGCGGGGCCGTGAGACGCCGGTATTCGGATCGGGGGTCGGCCACCGTCTGGAGTGTTGGCGCGATCGGCGTCCTCTGCGTGGTGTTCGGCGTGGTGCTCGGGCTGGGACAGGCTGTCGTGGTCCGGCACCGCGCGGCGGGGGGTGCCGACATGGCGGCCCTCGCGGCGGCGGACCACTGGGTGGAGGGGACCACCGCGGCCTGCGCCCGGGCGGACCGCGTCGCGCGAGCACAGGGCGCACGGCTGACGCGGTGCGTGATCGTGGGAGACGTCTCGGACGTGACGGCGGCGTCGGGAGGTGGGCCGTTCACGGCGGAGGTCCGGGCCAGAGCGGGCCCCACCGCCGCTAGCCCTCCTCAGGCTCCTCCGGCTTCTCCTGCGGTGCCCCCTTCAGCAGCACACTGAGCAGCCGTACCGCCCCTCGCTTGTGCAACGGATCGTTCCCGTTCCCGCACTTGGGCGACTGGATGCAGGAGGGGCACCCCGCGTCGCACTCGCACGCGGCGATCGCCTCCCGGGTGGCCGCGAGCCACGCGCGGGCCGTGTGGAACGCGCGCTCCGCGAAGCCCGCGCCGCCCGGATGGCCGTCGTAGACGAAGACCGTCGGCAGGAGCGTGTCGGGGTGCAGGGGGATCGACACGCCGCCGATGTCCCAGCGGTCGCAGGTCGCGAAGAGCGGGAGCAGGCCGATGGAGGCGTGTTCGGCGGCGTGCAGGGCGCCGCCGAGGATCTCCGGGTTGATCCGGGCCTCATCGAGCTGGTCCTCGGTGACGGTCCACCACACCGCGCGGGTGCGCAGCGTCCGAGGAGGGAGGTCGAGTTTCGTCTCGCCCAGCACCTCGCCGGTGATGAGCCGGCGGCGGAGGAAGGAGACCACCTGGTTGGTGACCTCGACGGAGCCGTAGCAGAGGCGGCCTTCGCCCCAGGGGACCTCGATGTCGGTCTCCAGGACGGAGATGGCCGTGGTGTCGCGGGCGACCGTGGAGTAGGGCGGCTCGGCCTGTTCGACCAGCGCGACCGAGTCCTCCAGGTCCAGGGAGCGCACCAGGTACGTGCGGCCCTGGTGCAGGTGGACCGCGCCCTCGTGGACCGTGGAGTGCGAGGCGCTCGCGTCCACCGTGCCGAGCAGCCGTCCCGTGCCCGCCTCGACGACCTGCACCGGGCGGCCGCCCTCGCCGCGGATGTCGGTCAGCTCGGCGGCCCGCTCCCGCCGGGTCCAGTGCCAGGCCTTGGTACGGCGGCGCAGCAGCTTCGCGGCCTCCAGCTGCGGCAGCAGCTCCTTGCAGGCAGGACCGAACAGGTCGAGGTCGTCGTCGGTGAGCGGGATCTCGGCGGCGGCGGCGCACAGGTGCGGGGCGAGGACGTACGGGTTGTCGGGGTCGAGGACCGTCGATTCCACCGGTTGGTCGAACAGGGCCTCGGGATGATGGACGAGAAACGTGTCCAGCGGGTCGTCGCGGGCCACCAGGACCGCGAGGGCGCCCTGCCCGGCGCGGCCCGCGCGGCCCGCCTGCTGCCACACAGAGGCCCTCGTGCCCGGGTAACCGGCGATCAGTACGGCGTCCAGTCCGGAGACGTCCACGCCCAGTTCCAGGGCCGTGGTGGCGGCAAGTCCGAGGAGTTCCCCGGAGTGCAGCGCGCGTTCCAGGGCGCGCCGCTCCTCGGGGAGGTAGCCGCCGCGATAGGCCGCGACACGCCGGGCGAGGGAACGGTCTACCTCGGCGAGCCGTTCCTGGGCGATGAGGGCGATCAGCTCGGCGCCGCGCCGGGAGCGCACGAAGGCCACCGACCGCACGCCCTGCACGGCGAGGTCGGTCAGCAGGTCGGCGGTCTCGGCGGTGGCGGTGCGGCGGACCGGGGCGCCCTTCTCGCCGTGCAGCTCGGTCAGCGGCGGCTCCCAGAGGGCGAAGACCAGCTCGCCGCGCGGGGAGGCGTCCTCGGCGATCTCCACAACCGGCAGGCCGGTAAGACGGCGGGCGGCGACGGCCGGCTCGGCGGCGGTCGCGGAGGCCAGCAGGAAGACCGGGGAGGCGCCGTAGCGGGCGCACAGGCGGCGCAGCCGGCGCAGCACCTGGGCGACGTGCGAGCCGAAGACGCCCCGGTAGGTGTGGCACTCGTCGATGACGACGTACTTCAGCGACTTCAGGAAGGAGGACCAGCGGGCGTGCCCGGGAAGTATCCCGCGGTGCAGCATGTCCGGGTTGGTGAGCACGTAGTTGGCGTACTGGCGGATCCACTCCCGTTCCTCGTACGGCGTGTCGCCGTCGTACACAGCGGGCCGTACGGCGGTACCCAGCGGTTGTGAAAGTTCCTTCACAGATCGGCACTGATCTGCCGCCAGCGCCTTGGTGGGTGCCAGGTAGAGGGCGGTGGCGCCGCGGCCGTTGGGCGCCTCGGAGCCGTCCAGGAGGGTGGAGAGGACGGGCACGAGATAGGCCAGGGACTTGCCGGAGGCGGTGCCGGTTGCGACCACCACCGAGTCGCCGTCCAGGGCGTGCTCGGCGGCCAGCGCCTGGTGTTCCCAGGGGTGCTCGATGCCGCCCGCCTGCACGGCCGCGACAACCTCCGAACGAATCCGGTCAGGCCAGACGGCATGCCGACCCGCCCGCGGGGGCAAGTGCTCCGTATGAGTGATGCGCGAAGCCCGGCTCGGCCCGGAGGCGAGCCGGTCCAGGACCGTGCCCGGCGAGAACCCGGACGCGGCCGGAACCGAGGGTCGATCGGATCGGTGATTTATGGCCATCGGGACCGAGTGTGTCACTGGCGTGACGGACAATGGGGCCAAGGCGTCGTGCACGCCTGCCGTAAGTGATTGAATGCCATCGCGGCTGGCGTACCGTCCCGGGGGCCGCAAGCCGAGGTGTCCCGAGGGGCGACCGCTCGATAGCAAGGTGCTGGAGGATCCGTGGACCTGTCCCTGTCGACTCGTACAGTCGGCGATCGTACGGTCGTCGAGGTCGGTGGCGAAATCGACGTATATACCGCGCCCAAGCTGCGCGAGCAGCTGGTCGAGCTGGTGAACGACGGGAATTTCCACCTCGTCGTTGACATGGAGGGCGTGGACTTCCTCGACTCCACCGGGCTCGGCGTACTGGTCGGCGGCCTGAAGCGGGTGCGTGCCCATGAGGGTTCGCTGCGCCTGGTCTGCAACCAGGAGCGCATTCTGAAGATCTTCCGAATCACCGGTCTCACCAAGGTGTTCCCGATTCACACCTCGGTCGAGGAAGCGGTGGCGGCCACCGACTGACCCGGGCCGGCCGACGGCTTCCGGACCGCCCATCGGTCCGCGCCGTCCGGCCGGCCTCCGGCACGGGCTCGTACAGAGCCGTACGCAGGCCCGTGTCGCCCCCGCCCGCTCGGGCCCGCGTGCTCGTGTCGGCAGCCGTTCACGGGTCGCAGGCCCGTGGCGGACGCAATTCATCGGGGGGCCGGGTTTTCGGCGATCCGGCCCCCTACCGCACGCCTGTAGTTCCGAGGGGGACGTATGGCCACCGTTGAACTCCGCTTCAGCGCGCTGCCCGAGCACGTCCGCACCGCCCGACTGGTGGCGGCGGCGGTGGCACGCAGGGCCGGAGTGGACGAGGCCGTCCTGGACGAGGTCCGGCTGGCCGTCGGCGAGGCCTGTTCCCGCGCTGTTGGTCTGCACCAGAGCGCCGGCATCACCGAGCCGGTGCGGGTGGCGCTGATCGAGGAGGAGAAGCAGTTCTCCATCGAGGTCGGCGACGAGGCGCCCCGTTCCGTCCCCGTCGACCGGGCACCCGGTGCGGCGCCGGACGCGGACGTGGAGGCCGAGGAGGACGAGATGGGCCTCGCGGTCATCAGTGGTCTCGTCGACGACGTGGAGGTCACCGCCGGGGAGCACGGCGGCCTGATCCGCATGACCTGGCCGACCACCCCGCCCGGAGTCGCGCTCACCTGAGAGCCACCTGATCGTGAGAAGGGCCCTGCTGAGCAGGGCCCTTCTTGTTATTTTCCTTCGGATGTCACCCGGTCGCCGAATTCGTGAAAGAATTCACGATCAATGCCCCGGCGGATCGCCCGATAATTTGATCAAGCGCCGAATAGGCCAATGGTGATCGTCAATGGTTTTAGGGCGTTACCGCTTTCGGGTTCGTTGGCGTGACCTCGATCATTTGCTGAAGAGCACGAGAAGGCCAATTCCGCTTACCGTCCCCTGTTTAGATCACTCGCAGGTACCTAGAATCCGTCCACATCTTGAGCTCAGCCCAAGCGTCAAGGAGGACGAATGGCGGGGCTTTCTACCCCTCATCAGTTGGGTCACCCCACAACCCTCGCGGCCGCGGTCCTGACCGACGACAACCGGGTCCTGGTCGCGGTGATCGCCGTCGTGGCGCTGGCCGCGCTCGTGGTCGCCTGGATCCTGGTCCGCCAGGTACTCGCGGCCGGCGAGGGCACCGACAGCATGAAGAAGATCGCAGCGGCGGTCCAGGAAGGCGCGAACGCCTATCTGGCCAGGCAACTGCGCACCCTCGGCGTATTCGCCGTCGTGGTGTTCTTCCTGCTCCTGCTGCTGCCCGCGGACGACTGGAATCAACGCGCCGGCCGATCGATCTTCTTCCTGATCGGCGCGGCCTTCTCGGCGGCCACCGGCTATATCGGCATGTGGCTCGCCGTACGCAGCAATGTCCGCGTCGCCGCGGCCGCCCGGGAAGCCACCCCGGCGGAAGGCGAACCGGAAAAGGATCTCACCGCCGTCTCGCACAAAGCCATGAAGATCGCTTTCCGCACGGGCGGCGTGGTCGGCATGTTCACGGTGGGGCTCGGCCTGCTCGGCGCCTCCTGTGTGGTGCTGGTCTACGCGGCCGACGCGCCGAAGGTGCTCGAAGGATTCGGCCTCGGCGCCGCCCTGATCGCCATGTTCATGCGTGTCGGCGGCGGCATCTTCACCAAGGCCGCCGACGTCGGCGCCGACCTGGTCGGCAAGGTCGAACAGGGCATTCCGGAGGACGATCCGCGCAATGCCGCGACCATCGCCGACAACGTGGGCGACAACGTCGGCGACTGCGCGGGCATGGCGGCCGACCTCTTCGAGTCCTACGCGGTGACCCTGGTCGCCGCGCTGATCCTCGGCAAGGTGGCCTTCGGGGACGCGGGTCTCGCCTTCCCACTCCTGGTACCGGCCATCGGTGTGCTCACCGCCATGATCGGCATCTTCGCGGTCGCCCCGCGTCGCAGCGACCGCAGCGGCATGAGCGCCATCAACCGCGGCTTCTTCATCTCCGCGGTGATCTCGCTCGTGCTGGTCGCGATCGCGGTCTACGTGTACCTGCCGGGGAAGTACGCCGACCTCGACGGCATCTCCGACGCGGCCATCAGGGCCAAGGACGGCGATCCGCGGATCCTCGCGCTGGTCGCGGTCGCCATCGGCATCCTGCTGGCGGCCGTCATCCAGCAGCTGACCGGCTACTTCACCGAGACCAACCGGCGTCCGGTCATGGACATCGGCAAGTCCTCGCTGACCGGCCCGGCCACCGTGGTCCTCGCCGGCATCTCGATCGGTCTCGAATCGGCCGTCTACACCGCCCTGTTGATCGGCCTCGGCGTCTACGGGGCGTTCCTGCTCGGCGGTACCTCGATCATGCTGGCGCTGTTCGCGGTGGCGCTGGCCGGCACCGGCCTGCTCACCACGGTCGGTGTGATCGTCGCCATGGACACCTTCGGGCCGGTCTCCGACAACGCCCAGGGCATCGCCGAGATGTCCGGCGACGTCGAGGGCGCGGGCGCGCAGGTGCTCACCAACCTGGATGCCGTCGGCAACACCACCAAGGCCATCACCAAGGGCATCGCCATCGCCACCGCCGTCCTCGCGGCGTCGGCGCTCTTCGGGTCGTACCGGGACGCGATCACCACGAACGTGCAGGACGTGGGAGTGAAACTCACCGGTGCGGGAGCTCCGTTGACCCTGTCGATGGACATCTCACAGCCCAACAACCTCGTCGGCCTCATCGCCGGCGCGGCGGTCGTCTTCCTCTTCTCCGGACTCGCCATCAACGCGGTGTCGAGGTCGGCGGGTTCGGTGGTCTACGAGGTGCGGCGGCAGTTCCGCGAGCACCCCGGGATCATGGACTACACGGAGACGCCCGAGTACGGCAAGGTCGTCGACATCTGCACCAAGGACGCCCTGCGGGAGCTGGCCACGCCGGGACTGCTCGCCGTGATGGCGCCCATCTTCATCGGGTTCACGCTCGGCGTCGGGGCCCTCGGCTCCTACCTCGCCGGCGCGATCGGCGCGGGCACCCTGATGGCCGTCTTCCTGGCCAACTCCGGCGGTGCCTGGGACAACGCCAAGAAACTCGTCGAGGACGGCCACCACGGCGGCAAGGGCAGCGACGCCCACGCCGCCACCGTGATCGGCGACACCGTCGGTGACCCCTTCAAGGACACCGCAGGACCCGCGATCAACCCGCTGCTCAAGGTCATGAACCTGGTCTCCCTGCTCATCGCACCCGCGGTGATCAAGTTCTCCTACGGCCATGACAAGAGCATCGGCATCCGGATCCTGGTCGCGGTCCTCGCGCTGGTCGTGATCGTCGGCGCGGTGTACATCTCCAAGCGGCGCGGCATCACCGTCGGCGACGACGAGGACAGCGCGGAACGCGTGGCCAAGTCGGCCGATCCAGCGGTGGTTTCGTAAGCGGTCTTACGACGGCCACCAGGGCTCTCGCGAGGGGGCTCGGCCAACGAGCGGGCGGATGGCGTGTACTGACACGCCGTCCGCCCGTTTCGTGCGCTGGGGGCGCCTGCCGGTTCTCGTGCGCGGTCGGGTGTGGTCGTGCGCTCCGGCTCCGGGTGTGCCCGTCGTCTCGTCGTGAGCCTTCTCTCCCATGGTGCAAACTTGCACAAAAGCGTACTTAGTGCATGCCGTCCATGGGGGTGCTGTCCGTGCGCCGTGTAGATTCCGGGGGCCGAGAGCCATTGAAGGGACCTATCCGGTGAACAAGAAGCTCGCGGCCGCACTGTCCGGCGGTGCGGTACTCGTAGTGGCGCTGTCCGGGTGCAGCAGCAACAAGGGCACCGACCCCAAGCTGATCGCCTGGGCCAAGACCGTGTGCGACGCGGTGCCGGCGCAGGACGCGAAGATCAAGGCGGCCAATGAGGCCATCGCGCAGACGGCCTCGGACACCACGAGTTCGCCCGCGACCATCCAGAAGACCGACTCCCAGGCCTTCCAGGACATGTCCGACGGCTACAAGGCGCTCGCCACGGCCATCGGCAGCGCCGGTGCGCCCCCCGGGATCGACGACGGCGCCAAGCGCCAGCAGGACGTGGTCAAGAACCTCAACAGCCTCTCCGCGTCCTATGCCGACCTGAAGAAGAAGGTCGACGGGCTCGACACGAAGAACCAGGCGAAGTTCGCCTCCGGTCTGCACGACGTCGCCTCCCAGATGGCGGACCTGGAGACGCAGAACAAGAGCGGCACCGCGGCGCTGCAGGCCCTGGAGCAGGGCGAGGTCAAGAACGCGATCGCCGAGCAGGCCAGCTGCAAGAAGGTGTCCGTGACGACGTCGGCTTCCGCGTCGGCCTCGTCGACCGCGAGCTGACGGCACGAGCCGGCGTCCGCTGCGGAGACCTCGCGTTTGTCGCGGAGGTTCGTGGTCCGCTGCGGAGGCCTGGCGTCTGTCGCGGGGTGCGAGCTCCGCCGCGGCAGCCTGGCGTCTGTCATGGAGGTCCGTCGTTCGCTCCGGGAGC
>NZ_JBICZJ010000022.1:0-130263 GCF_043201895.1 Streptomyces sp. NPDC048254 | reverse complement strand
CGCCGGGAGCCGGGAGCCGGGAGCCGGGAGCCGGGAGCCGGGAGCCGGGAGCCGGGAGCCGGGAGCCGGGAGCCGGGAGCCGGGAGCCGGGAGCCGGGAGCCGAGGGGGCACGGCGATCGCTTCGGGTGCTTGGAGCCGCGGGGTGCGTCCGCAGGCCGGCGGGTGTCGGCCAGGGCCCCTGCCGCCGCGAGCTGAGGCGGTGTCCGCAAGGGGCCGCGGGCCACAATGGAGGGCGTGACTGACTCCGGCCTCGCCACCCTGCCCGCTTCCGACCGCCCTGACGTCGCCGCCCGGCTGCGCACCGCCCTGCTGGGCGCCTCCTTCACCGCCGACGGGCTCCTGGAACTGCTCGGCGCACCCGCGTACGCGGCCCTGGCCCGCAGCGAGACGGTGCCCGCGCTCCGGGCCACCCGCGGGGACACGCCGCTGGAGACGCTCGTCCGGCTGTTCCTGCTCCAGCAGCCCGTCCCGCACGCGCGCGTGGCCGCCATGCTGCCCGTCGACGACCTTCTGGAGAGCGGCTGGCTGACCCGCGCGGGCGGCGACGAGGTCGCGGCCACCGTGGACGTACGGCCGTACGGCGGGCCCGACGGCGAGGACTGGTTCATCGTCTCCGACCTCGGCTGCGCGGTCGGCGGCGCCGGCGGCATCGGACAGCGCCACGAGGGTGTCGTCCTGGGCGTCGGCGGCGCGTCCACGACGCTGGCCGGCATCACCGTCCGTACGCCTGTCTCCGCCGCCCTCGACCTCGGCACCGGCTCCGGAATCCAGGCCCTGCACGCCGCCCAGCACGCCACGCGCGTGACGGCGACCGACCTCAACCCGCGCGCGCTGCACATCACGGCGCTCACGCTGGCGCTCTCCGGCGCCCCGGCGGCCGACCTGCGCGAGGGCTCGCTGTTCGAGCCCGTCAAGGAGGAGGAGACGTACGACCTCATCGTGTCCAACCCGCCGTTCGTGATCTCGCCGGGTGCCCGGCTGACGTACCGGGACGGCGGGATGAGCGGGGACGATCTGTGCCGCTCGCTCGTTCAACAGGCCGGGGACCGGCTGGCCGAGGGCGGGTTCGCGCAGTTCCTCGCCAACTGGCAGCACGTCGCGGGGGAGGACTGGCAGGACAGGGTCAGGTCGTGGGTGCCGCGCGGGTGCGACGCGTGGATCGTGCAGCGCGAGGTGCAGGACGTCAACCAGTACGCCGAGCTGTGGCTCCGGGACTCCGGTGACCACCGCGGGGACACGGCGGAGTACCAGGCGCGGTACGACGCGTGGCTCGACGAGTTCGAGGCGCGCAAGGTCAAGGGGGTGGGATTCGGCTGGATCACGCTGCGGAAGACGGCGGCCGCTGTGCCCTCGGTCACGGTGGAGGAGTGGCCGCATCCGATCGAACAGCCGCTCGGCGAGACGATCCGCGCGCACTTCGACCGCCTCGACTATCTCCGTGAGCACGACGACGCGGATCTGCTCGAAGGCCACTTCCGGCTCGCCGTCGAGGTGGTCCAGGAGCAGGTCGGGCTGCCCGGCGCCGAGGACCCGGAGCATGTGGTGCTGCGCCAGCACCGCGGGATGCGCCGCGCGACCAAGGTGGACACGGTCGGCGCCGGGTTCGCAGGGGTGTGCGACGGCTCGCTGAGCGCGGGGCGGATTCTCGACGCCATCGCCCAGCTGATGGGCGAGGACCCGGTGTTGCTCCGCGACCGCACGCCCGCGCAGATCCGGCTGCTGGTGGAGCAGGGGTTCCTGGAGCCGGCGGGCTGACGGACCGGGAGGCCGGGCTGCCGGAGCCCCCGCTGTGCACTGGGGAGCGGGGCCCGGTCGGCCCGTCGGTGGGGCCTGGCGGCCCTTGGGACACGCCGGGAAAAGAAAAGGGCCGGAAAAATGTGGCCAGAATGTTTGCCCCGTAGTCCGTCGGTCGCATGTTCGAGACGGCGGCACTGTCTCGTTCACCTCGATTTCGCCCGCCCGCCTCCCGCCCGCCGTCCGCCCGTGTCAGTCTCCCGGCGCTGGACAGTCGCGGACGGCAGGGAAGGGGCGCGCGGGTCATGGAGAGCGGACCGGCGATCTTCGCGGGGGCGGTGTTCGCCCTGTTCGGAGGCGCACTGCTGGTGTGGACCGGCATTCGGGTCCGGCGTGGTGAACCCGTCGCCCAGGGTGTGAGTCAGGTCGCATCGGCGACCCTCGCAAGCCTTGCCGCGGTGATCGCGCTGGGCCTCGGGGCGTACTGCCTGACCCGCCTGTGAGGGTGCGGTTCCGGTAATCGGAGCATCACGCTCCGGACGGGGCCGGAAAGGCGGCCGGGGACTCCGGGCGGCAGGAATGGCGGTAGTCGGGTTACCGTTCGAGTGGCCGTTGTGGGCTTTTCCCGTTTGACACGGGGGCGGGATGTACCGTCACACTCCGCAGCGTCACCAAGTGAGCGGGTATCCGTGCCCGTGCCACGACCCCGGGAGCAAGGCCTGGGGAGGCCCCAGCGTCGACCGGAGAGAAGAGCGAAGTTGTCCCCGACCAGCGAGACCGCACAGGGCGGCCGCCGACTCGTCATCGTCGAGTCGCCTGCCAAGGCGAAGACGATCAAGGGCTATCTGGGCCCCGGATACGTCGTCGAAGCGAGCGTCGGGCACATCCGTGACCTTCCCAACGGCGCCGCGGAGGTGCCCGAGAAGTACACCGGCGAGGTCCGGCGCCTCGGCGTGGACGTCGAGCACGACTTCGAGCCGATCTATGTCGTCAACGCCGACAAAAGGGCGCAGGTCAAGAAGCTCAAGGACCTGCTGAAGGACTCCGACGAACTCTTCCTCGCCACCGATGAGGACCGCGAGGGCGAGGCCATCGCCTGGCACCTCCTGGAGGTCCTCAAGCCCAAGGTCCCGGTCAAGCGGATGGTCTTCCACGAGATCACCAAGGACGCGATCCGCGAGGCCGTCGCCAATCCGCGCGACCTGAACCAGCGCATGGTCGACGCCCAGGAGACCCGCCGCATCCTCGACCGCCTCTACGGCTACGAGGTCTCGCCGGTCCTGTGGAAGAAGGTCATGCCGCGCCTGTCGGCCGGCCGTGTCCAGTCCGTCGCGACCCGGCTCGTGGTCGAGCGGGAACGCGACCGCATCGCGTTCCGTTCCGCCGACTACTGGGACCTGACGGGCACCTTCGCGACCGGCCGGGCCGGCGACCCGAGCGACCCCTCGTCCCTCGTCGCCCGCCTGCAGGCCGTCGACGGCAAGCGCGTCGCCCAGGGCCGTGACTTCGACTCGCTCGGGCAGCTCAAGACCGCGAACTCCCTCCACCTCGACGAGGCGAACGCCCGCGCCCTCGCCGCCGCCCTGGAGAACACCCGGTTCGCGGTCCGCTCGGTCGAGTCCAAGCCGTACCGCCGCTCGCCGTACGCCCCGTTCCGTACGACGACCCTCCAGCAGGAGGCCAGCCGCAAGCTCGGCTTCGGCGCGAAGGCCACCATGCAGGTGGCCCAGAAGCTGTACGAGAACGGCTACATCACGTACATGCGTACGGACTCCACGACGCTGAGCGACACCGCGATCGCGGCCGCCCGCGCCCAGGTCACGCAGCTGTACGGCGCCGACTACCTGCCCTCGTCCCCCCGTGTGTACGCCGCGAAGGTCAAGAACGCCCAGGAGGCGCACGAGGCGATCCGCCCCTCGGGTGATCGTTTCCGCACCCCGGCGGAGACCGGCCTGACCGGCGACCAGTTCAGGCTCTACGAGCTGATCTGGAAGCGGACCGTCGCCTCCCAGATGAAGGACGCGACCGGTAACAGCGTCACCGTGAAGATCGCCGGCACCGCCGCCGACGGCCGGGACGTCGAGTTCAGCGCCTCCGGCAAGACGATCACCTTCCACGGCTTCCTCAAGGCCTACGTCGAGGGCGCCGACGACCCGAACGCCGAGCTGGACGACCGCGAGCGCCGGCTGCCCCAGGTCGGCGAGGGCGACGCGCTCTCCGCCGAGGAGATCACGGTCGACGGGCACTCCACCAAGCCCCCGGCCCGCTACACCGAGGCCTCGCTGGTCAAGGAGCTGGAAGAGCGCGAGATCGGCCGCCCGTCGACGTACGCGTCGATCATCGGCACGATCCTCGACCGCGGCTATGTCTTCAAGAAGGGCACGGCCCTCGTGCCGTCCTTCCTGTCCTTCGCCGTGGTCAACCTGCTGGAGAAGCACTTCGGCCGGCTGGTCGACTACGACTTCACCGCCAGGATGGAGGACGACCTCGACCGCATCGCCGCCGGCCAGGCCCAGGCGGTGCCGTGGCTGCGGCGCTTCTACTTCGGCGAGACAGTACCCAACAGCGACTACGCCGCGGGGGCCACCGGCGGTGCGGCCGACGCGGGCAACGGCGACGGCGACCACCTCGGCGGCCTCAAGGAGCTGGTGACCGACCTGGGCGCGATCGACGCGCGGGAGGTGTCGTCGTTCCCGGTGGGCGACGACATCGTGCTGCGGGTCGGCCGCTACGGCCCCTACGTCGAGCGCGGCGAGAAGGACTCCGAGGGCCACCAGCGCGCGGACGTGCCGGAGGACCTGGCGCCGGACGAGCTGTCCGTCGAGCTCGCGGAGGAGCTGCTCGCCAAGCCGAGCGGCGACTTCGAGCTGGGCGCCGACCCGGAGAGCGGCCACCAGATCATCGCCCGCGACGGCCGCTACGGCCCGTACGTCACCGAGGTGCTCCCCGAGGGCACCCCGAAGACCGGCAAGAACGCGGTCAAGCCGCGTACGGCCTCGCTGTTCAAGTCGATGTCGCTGGACACGGTGACCCTCGCGGACGCCCTCAAGCTGATGTCGCTGCCCCGCGTGGTCGGCGCCGACGCCGAGGGCCAGGAGATCACCGCGCAGAACGGGCGCTACGGGCCGTACCTGAAGAAGGGCACGGACTCGCGTTCGCTCACCTCCGAGGACCAGCTCTTCACGATCACCCTCGAAGAGGCGCTGGCTATCTACGCCCAGCCCAAGCAGCGGGGCCGGGCCGCCGCCAAGCCGCCGCTGAAGGAACTGGGCACGGACCCGGTCAGCGAGAAGCCGGTCGTGGTGAAGGACGGCCGCTTCGGGCCGTACGTCACCGACGGGGAGACCAACGCGACCCTGCGCTCCGGCGACAGCGTCGAGGAGATCACCCCGGAGCGCGGTTTCGAGCTGCTCGCCGAGAAGCGGGCCAAGGCGCCCGCCAAGAAGACGGCGAAGAAGGCGCCCGCGAAGAAGACGACGGCCGCCAAGAAGGCCGCGCCCGCGAAGAAGACGGCTGCCAAGAAGACCGCCGCCAAGACGACGACGGCCGCGAAGAAGACGGCCGCCAAGAAGGCGACGGCTGCCAAGGCGTCCGCGGAGGACTGAGCCACCCTCAGGTACTCATAACAGCAGCACCGGTTCATATCGGCCAGGTCGGTTCATATCGGCCACACCGGTTCACACCGCCTTCGCAAGGCGAACGCCCCGGCATCAACTTGGTGTCGGGGTGTGCGTACCTGTGGACGGTCGCGTCGGCCTGTCGCTGGCTGCCGATAGGCTGAAAGCATGACGCCAGCCGAGCAGCCAACGGCCCCCCAGACAGAACCGGACGACGCACTGGTAGCGGATTCCCGCGAACGCGCCGTCCGCTCGCTGCTGCGCCGACCCGAGCTGAGGCGGTTGTGGAGCGCCCAGCTAGTCAGCGGCGTCGGCGACACGCTGGCGCTCCTCGTGCTTGTCGTGCTCACGCTCCAAGCGGCGATCGCGCAGGGTTCGTTCGGTGGTGGCTACCGCGGTGTGGCGTTCGCGGTGGCGATCGTCTTCGGGGTGCGCATTCTGGCCACCCTGCTCTTCGGCGCGGTTCTGCTGGGCCCGCTGTCCACGCTGACCGCTCAGGACGGCCCACTGGACCGCCGCTGGACCATGGTCGGCGCCGACGGCCTGCGCGCGGCCCTGCTGATCATCGCGCCCCTGTGGATCGACTGGACGCCGGAGAACGCCCCGGCGGTGCTGCTGGTGACGGCCTTCGTCACCGGCGTCGCCGAGCGCTTCTGGACGGTCTGCCGGGAAAGCGCGGCCCCCGCGCTGCTGCCCGCCCCGCCCCCGGAGGGCGCGACGGTACGACCGCTGCCGGACCACCTCGACGCACTGCGCCGCCTGTCGCTGCGTACGACCTTCCTGGCGGTCCCGCTCGCGGCCGCCGCGCTCGTCGTCGCCTCTCTGATCAACAACCTGCTGGGCACGGGCATCGAGTGGTTCGCCCAGCACCAGGCGGCCCTCGGGTCGTACGTGGCGGCGGGGCTGTTCGCCGCCTCCCTCTCGGTGCTGGTCTACCTGGAGGTGCCCGGCACGCGCACCCCGCGCGCGCGGTCGCCGCTGGAGGGCCTGCGCCGCCCCAAGGCCGGCACCGGCATCGACCGGGGCCGTACCGGCGCCATCCCGCTGCTCGTGACGGCCTGCGCCGCCGTCGCCGGCGCGATCTCCGCGGCGGTCGCCGTCTCCGTGCTGCACGCCAAGGACCTGGGCGGCGGCCCGGTCCTGTACGGCCTGCTGGTGCTCGCGCTGACCGGCGGGGTCGCCGTCGGCATCCGTACGGCGCCCGCGCTGCTGCCGACGCTCTCCCGCCGCCGGCTGCTGTCGCTGGCGATCGCCTTCACCGGTATCGCGCTGCTGGCCGGCGGCCTGGTCCCGGACGTCACCACGGTGGTGCTGATCGTCGCGCTGGCCGGCATCGGCGCCGGTGTGGCCGCCAACACCGGCCACACCCTGCTCGACCAGGAGACCGAGGACTACCGCAAGGCGCGCACCACCGAGCATCTGCACGCGGTGGTCCGGGTCGCCATAGCGCTCGGCGCGGTGATCGCCCCCCTGGTGGCGGCCCTGATCGGGCCGCACCGGCTGGAGAACGGCAAGTTCGTGTTCACGCACGGCGGCGCCGCGTTCACCCTGATGCTGGTCGGCGCGCTGCTGCTGCCGGTGGCCGCGCTGGTGCTCGCCAAGGTCGACGACCGCGCGGGCGTACCGCTCCGGCACGACCTGCGGGACGCGCTCCTCGGCGGCGACGACCCCGCGCAGACGCCCACGACCAACGGTTTCTTCATCGCCCTGGAGGGCGGCGACGGCGCCGGGAAGTCCACCCAGGCCGAGGCCCTCGCCGAGTGGATCCGCGCCAAGGGTCATGAGGTGGTCCTCACCCGCGAGCCGGGCGCCACCCCGGTCGGCAAGCGGCTGCGCTCGATCCTCCTCGACGTCTCGTCGGCCGGTCTGTCGCACCGTGCGGAGGCGCTGCTGTACGCCGCCGACCGCGCGGAGCACGTCGACACCGTCGTCCGGCCCGCACTGGAGCGCGGCGCGGTCGTCATCTCCGACCGGTACATCGACTCCTCCGTCGCCTACCAGGGCGCCGGCCGCGATCTCTCCCCGACAGAGGTCGCCCGTATCAACCGCTGGGCCACCGCCGGACTCGTGCCGCACCTGACCGTCCTGCTGGACGTGGAGCCGGAGACCGCCCGCGAGCGGTTCACCGAGGCACCCGACCGGCTGGAGTCGGAGCCCGCCGAGTTCCACGCGCGCGTACGGGCTGGTTTCCTGACGCTGGCCGCCTCCGACCCCGGCCGCTACCTGGTCGTCGACGCCGGCCAGGAACCCGAGTCGGTGACCACCGTCATCCGGGCCCGGCTCGACACCGTGCTGCCGCTGTCCGAGGCCGAGATCAAGGCCGCCGAGGAGGCTCGCAAGGCCGCTGAGGAAGAGGCCCGTCGCAAGGCCGAGGAAGAGGCCGCGCGCAAGGCCGAGGAGGAGCGCCTGGAGCGGGAGCGCCAGGAACAGCTCGCCAAGCTGCGCGCCGAGGAGGAGGAGCGCAAGCGCCGCGAGCTGGAGGAGGCGCAGCGCCGCGAGGCCGAACGGCAGGCGGAGGAGGCCCGGCTGCGCGCCGAGGAGGCCCGCAGGCGTGCCGAGGAGGAGCAGGCCCGGCTGCTCGCCGAGGAGAAGGCCCGCGCGGAGGCCGAGGCCCGCCGCCAGGCCGAGGAGCAGCGGCGCCGCCAGCAGGCGGAGGAGGAGGCCCGGCTGCACGCCGAGGCCGAGGAACGGCGGCTGGAGAAGCAGCGCAAGGCCGAGGAGGCCCTGCTCAAGGCCGAGCAGGCGCGCCGCGCCGCGGCGGAGGCGGCGGCCGCGGCCGACGTGGCCGCCCGGGAGTCGTCCGCGCCCCGGCCGACGGCGCCCGGTGTCACACCGGAGGCCACGACCATGCCGACTCCGGTGGTGCGGCCGGACGACGAGCCGCCGGCCGCGCCCAGGCGCGCGGTGGACGAGACGACGGTGCTGCGGCCGGTCCGTGCGGACCGCGAGCCCGCCCACCGGGAGTCCGAGTCCGAGGTGACGGCGCAGCTGCCGCAGCCGCCGGCGGGCGCGTCCGACGAGACCGCGGTGCTGCCCCCTGTGGTGCCGGGGGCCGCGGACGAGACGGCCGTACTGCCTCCGGTGGGTGCGGCCGACGAGACGGCTGTGCTGCCTTCGGTGGGTGCGGCCGACGAGACCGCCGTACTGCCTTCGGTGGGTGCGGCCGACGAGACCGCCGTACTGCCTCCCGTGCGCGACGACGCCACCGCTCCCGCCGACGCCCCGGCGGACCGGATGCCGCCCGGCTTCTTCCGGGACGAGCGGGCGGGCGGTCCGGACGGGAACCCCGACGGGTCCGAGGGCCGTACGCGCGAGCTGCCGCAGGTCGACGACGACGGCACGGCCCGGCGACAGCGCCCCCGCCCCGACTGGGCCGAGGAGACCCCGCTGGACGACCTGCCGTCGCTGGCGGACGAGCTGCTGGGGTCGTACGAGGACGAGGAGTTCGACGACGGGCGGGGCCGCCGGGGTCGCGGGCGGCGCGGCTGACCCGTCCCGGGCCGGAGAGGCTCGTACGGGGGTGGTGCGGGTCGGGATGCCGGCCGGTGCCGCCCCCGTTGCCGTCGGTGCGGGACCTCCCGCCGACGCGGAACCCGTTGTCAGTGGGCGCCCGCACAATGGAGTCCGGGCCACGGAACCGGTGGACTCGGGATCAGGGTTCAGAGACCAGGACGCGTGACGGACGAAAGGGCGGCGTGACCCATGACCGTGTGGGACGACCTCGTCGGGCAGGAGCGGGTGAGCGAGGTGCTCATCGCCGCCGCCCGGGACGCCGACGCCCTGGTCACCGCCGTCGCGGCCGACCAGCCGTTGCCGGAGACGTCGAAGATGACGCACGCCTGGCTGTTCACGGGGCCGCCCGGTGCCGGGCGGAACCAGACGGCGCGGGCCTTCGCCGCCGCCCTGCAGTGCGTGAGCCCCGACCGCGCCCTCGGCGGAGCCCCCGGCTGCGGCTTCTGCGACGGCTGCCACACCGCGCTGATCGGCACCCACGCGGACGTCGCCGCGGTCGCCGCCGTCGGCTCCGAGATCCTGGTCAAGGACATGCGCGACACGGTCCGCAAGTCCTACACGTCTCCGGCGACCGGCCGCTGGCAGATCATCCTCGTCGAGGACGCCGAGCGGTTGAACGAGAAGTCGGCCAACGCCGTCCTCAAGGCCGTCGAGGAGCCGGCCCCCCGCACGGTCTGGCTGCTCTGCGCGCCCTCGATCGAGGACGTGCTGCCCACGATCCGCTCCCGCTGCCGTCACCTGAACCTCAGTACCCCCTCGGTGGCGGCGGTCGCCGACATGCTCGTACGGCGCGAGGGCATCGAGCCCCAGGTGGCCGAGGCGGCCGCCCGCGCCACCCAGGGGCATGTCGACCGGGCCCGCCGGCTGGCCACCGACCCGGCCGCCCGTGCGCGCCGTGCCGCCGTGCTGAAGCTGCCGCTGCGGCTGGACGAGATCGGCGCGTGCCTGAAGGCCGCCCAGGAGCTGGTGGACGCGGCTGCCGAGGACGCCAAGCAGCTCGCCGAGGAGGTGGACGGCAAGGAGACCGAGGAGCTGAAGGCGGCGCTCGGCGCCGCCGAGGGCGGACGGCTGCCGCGCGGCACGGCGGGTGTGATGAAGGACCTGGAGGACATGCAGAAGCGCCGTCGTACCAGGACCCAGCGGGACAGCCTCGACGTCGCCCTCACCGACCTCACCGGCTTCTACCGCGACGTCCTCGCCCTCCAGCTGGGCTCCAGGGTCGCGATCGCCCACGGGGACGCCGAGGATGCCCTGGAGCGGCTGGCCCGCGCCGGCTCGCCCGAGTCCACCCTCCGCCGGATCGAGGCGATCGCCGCCTGCCGGGACGCCCTCGACCGCAATGTGGCGCCGCTGCTGGCGGTGGAGGCGATGACGATGGCACTCAGAGCGGGCTGAGCGTCGTACCGAGGGCCGGCGTTCACGTCGTTGACCGGGGTCACCCGTACGAGCCACAGTCAACACGCACCGCACGTAGATCATCTCTCAGCGTTACGCTCGATTGATGCACACCAGGCGAACCCTCCGCCGTACCCGGATCCATACATCTTCCCGGACGCGTACCCGGACCCGGACTCGCATCAGCGCCCTGACCACGGCGGCTCTGCTGTCGGCCGCCGCCTTGCTGCTCTCCGCGTGCTCCTCTCCGGAAAGCGCGTCGACTTCGGCCTCGGCCGGCATCGCCCAGCTGGCCGCGCGGCCCCGCTCGACCCCGTCCGCGCTGGCGCCGTACTACGACCAGAAGCTCAGCTGGCGCAGCTGCGGTGTCCCCGGCTTCCAGTGCGCGACGATGAAGGCCCCGCTCGACTACGCCAAGCCCGGCGCGGGTGACGTACGGCTGGCGGTCGCCCGGAAGAAGGCGACCGGCAAGGCGAAGCCGCTCGGTTCGCTGCTGGTCAACCCGGGCGGACCGGGCGGCTCGGCGGTGGACTACCTCCAGCAGTACGCGGGTATCGGCTACCCCTCCGAGGTGCGGGCGCGCTACGACATGGTCGCGATGGACCCGCGTGGAGTCGCCCGCAGCGAGCCCGTCGACTGCCTCGACGGACCGCAGATGGACACGTACACCGAGACCGACGTGACGCCCGACGACCGGCAGGAGACGGCCGAACTGGTCGGGGAGTACAAGAAGTTCGCGGAGGCGTGCGGGACGCACTCGGCGGAGCTGCTGCGCCATGTCTCCACCGCCGACTCGGCGCGCGACATGGACGTCCTGCGGGCGGTGCTCGGCGACCCGAAGCTGAACTACGTGGGGGCGTCGTACGGCACGTTCCTCGGCGCGACCTACGCGGGGCTGTTCCCGGAGCGGGTCGGGCGGATGGTCCTGGACGGCGCGATGGACCCCTCCCTGTCCGCGCGCCGGCTGAACCTGGAGCAGACGGCGGGGTTCGAGACGGCGTTCCAGTCCTTCGCGAAGGACTGCGCGAAGCGCACCGACTGCCCGCTGGGCGCGAAGGGCAGCACACCGACGCAGATCGCGGACAACCTGAGCACGTTCTTCCGGAAGCTCGACGCGCACCCGATCCCGACCGGCGACGCGGACGGCCGCCGGCTCACCGAGTCCCTCGGCACGACCGGTGTGATCGCGGCGATGTACGACCAGGCGGAGTGGGAACAGCTGCGTGACGCGTTGCACACGGCGATGAAGGAGAACGACGGCGCCGGCCTGCTCGCCCTCTCCGACAGCTACTACGAGCGTGATCCCGACGGCCGTTACTCGAACCTGATGTTCGCCAACGCCGCGGTGAACTGCCTGGACCTGCCGCCCGCCTTCACCGGCCCCGAGCAGGCCGAGAAGGCGCTGCCCGAGTTCGAGAAGGCATCGCCGGTGTTCGGGGCCAACCTGGCCTGGGCCTCGCTGAACTGCACGTACTGGCCGGTGCGGGCCACGGGGGAGCCGCACCGCATCGAGGCGAAGGGCGCCGCCCCGATCGTCGTGGTCGGCACCACCCGGGACCCGGCGACGCCGTACCCCTGGGCCCAGTCCCTGGCCCGCCAGCTCACCTCGGCCCGGCTCCTGACCTACGTCGGCGACGGCCACACCGCATACGGCCGGGGCAGCGCCTGCATCGACTCGGCGATCGACACCTACCTCCTCAAGGGCACCCCTCCGGCGAAGGGAAAGCGCTGCTCATAGGCCCTGCCCGCGCCCCGGGAGCCCCGCTGCCGGGGCGTGTCCTGAGCACCGTCGGAAACTGTGTAGACTTACCGACGTCGCTGATCGCACCATAGTGCGGGCGACGCGCCGCCTTAGCTCAGATGGCCAGAGCAACGCACTCGTAATGCGTAGGTCTCGGGTTCGAATCCCGAAGGCGGCTCCGGCAAAGGCCAGGTCACATAGCCCGTGACCTGGCCTTTTGTGTTGCTCGGGGCATGACGCGTCACACGGCCGGGGTGCCGCGAGATGGCTTGCGTGAGCGATGCGTGAGCGGAGCGGTCCGGTGCCCTACTTCTTGGGCTTCTTCCGCTTGCCCTTCTTCTTGGCCCTGGCCTCGGCTTTCGCCTTGTCCTTGGCCTTCTTGGCGGCTTTACGGGCCTCCTCCGCCGCGGTCTTCCGTTGAAGCGGGACCAGCCTGGCGGTGGCCTCGGCCGCGTTCTTGCCGACCTGCGGCAGGACGCTCTGGTAAATGTCCCGCGTGATCCGGGTGTCGCTGTGCCCGAGTGTGTCCGACACGATCTTCACGTCGATGCCGGCGGCGAGCATGAGCGTGGCTGCACCGTGCCGGAGGTCGTGCAGCCGGATCGGCGGGAGGCCGGAGGCGGCGACGAGGCGCTCGAAGAGGTCGGTCAGCTTCCCGGGATGGAGCCAGGAGCCGTCTTCCTGGGTGAAGACCATGCCGGTCTCGACCCAGGCTGATCCCCACTCCTCGCGGTCCGCGTCCTGCTGTTCGCGGTGCCGCTTCAGGACGTTGACGGTGTCGTCGTCGAGTGCGACCACGCGGAAGCCGCTGTCCGTCTTGGGCTCGGAGGTCTCGACCTCCCACCCGTCCTGGACGAGCTGGGCGGAGACGGTCAGGGAGTGGTCATCGAGGTTGGTCTCCGACCAGGGCTGCGCGCATGCCTCGCCCCGCCGCAGGCCGCGGAAGGCGATCAGGTGCCACATCGCGTACAGCCGGTCCTCCGCGAGGAAGTCGAGGAACGCGCCAGTCTGTTCGGGCGTCCAGACCATCACGGGGGAGGGCTTCTCACCCGTCTGCTCCCACCTGGCGACCCGAGCGTCCGTCCACACCAGAGCCTTCGGCTTGCGCACAGGATCGAGCTCGACGTGCGCCGCCGGGTTGAAGGTGAGGATCTGTTGGCCGATCGCGTCGTTCAACGCAGACCGCAGCGTGGCCTTGATACGTAGCCGGGTCGCCGGACCGGTCACACGCCGGAACGGCGGCATGGCATCGATCGCCGTCTTCATCACCTTGCGGCGGGCGCGGTTGCCCGCGCCCTTCCACGGCACGGTGGCCAACTCCTCCACCGCGGCCCGGCGCTGGGCATTCTGCTCCAGGATCTCGGCATTACCGTCGGCTATGGCCGTGAACATGTCGCTGAGGTGGCTCACGCGCAGGCGGTCGAGACGGTGGTGGCCGATCCGAGGCTTCAAATGGAACCGGATATCGGTCTCGTAGCGGGTGAGTCCCGACTTGCGGATGCGTTTGCCGTCGAGCCATCGGTCGAGCCACTCGCTGACGGTCAGGCGGCCGATCAGGTCCTGACCGGACTTCAGGCGCCGCCTGGTCTCCTCGACATCGGGCAGTGGCGACTTCTCGTCGCCGACCTCCTCCAGCATGGCGGCGATCAGTGCCATGCCCTCGGGGTCGTCGGTGTCGGCGAGGCCGAGCAGGGCGCGTATGTGGTCGAGGTCGGCCTGGGCCGCCTTCAGGGAGTCGTAGCCGGCGCGGCTGAAGGAGCGGCGGGTGCCGTCTTCGCGGGGCGGCAGTTCCTGGCGTATGGAGTACGAGCCGTGCTTGCGGCTGGAGAGCTTGGGGCACTGCTTACCGAGCGGCTTGCCGGTGTGGGCGTCGCGGCAGTAGCAGCGGCGGTGGGTGGAACCCTTCAAAGATCGTTCTCCTCTGTGGTGTCGCCGTCGGGTGGGTCGACGTCGGTGAGTTCGGGTGGCAGGTGCGGTGGCGTGCCGCCGTCTTCGCGGATGAAGGCGCGGGCGCTGCGGAGCCGGTACTTGGCTTCCAACAACCTTTCGGCGTAGTCGGCTTGGGCGAGTACGGCTTCCTCGCGTTCGGCCTGGTTGGGTGCCGTTTCGGCCTTCCAGCGTTCGTGTTTCTCGCTCTTCAGGGCGGCCAGGGCGGCGCGCTGGTGGCTGACGTGGGCGCGGAAGGAGCGGAGCATGTCGTCTTCCATGCCGAAGTCCTCGCTGTCGCCGGTGAACCAGCGCATGGCCTCCCAGGTCGGTTCGGAGTGCTGCAGGGGAAGGCGCTGGATTCGGTCGACGTAGCCGACGGGGTAGAGCAGGCAGATCGGGTAGGTCCGCAGGGCTTCGGCGAGGACGATGACGTCGACCAGTGGCAGGTGGGCGCGGCGGCCGGATTCCATGTTGGCGATCACGTTGCGCGGGATCGGATGGCCGATCTCCTCGCAGCGGTCGGCCAGGTCCTGGGCGCTCATGCGCAGCTCCTTCCTTCGTCTGCGGACCTCGGCGGCCACCGTGGCCATCACCTGATCCACCCACTCCGGGACGTCGTCCTCGTCATCTCTAGGATCAAAACGGCGTTGTGTCATGGAGACACATTAGCTTCCCGATGATGGTTAGTGATCGCCTGGAGTCGGACGTGATGCAGCGTTCGCCGAGGGCTCACTCATGAACGGAGCACCGCATGCACGACAACGAGACCGCCGAGCAGCCCAAGGGCATGACGCGAGCGGAGCTGCTGGCCCTGCCCGCCGCCGTTGACCTGGACACCGGCAACCGGGCGCTCGGGCTGGGGCGGAGCAAGGGCTACGAACTGGCCAAGCGCGGTCAGTACCCCTGCAAGGTCCTGCGCCTGGGCAAGGCGTACCGCGTCGTGACCGCCGACCTGTTGAACCTGCTCGGCCTGGCTGCATGACCACCCGAGCCCATAGCAGACGCTTCTGCGCTGAGCTGACACAGAAACGCTGGACTGTGTCGGGGCGTGGACGTACTGTCCGTGTTCCCTCGCCCCGGCCAGGGAAGCGAGAAAGCCCCCGGCGCGCCAACGCCGGAGGCTCCGCACACTCCACTGCCCGCATTCCAACGAACGACCTGCGTGAGTCGGGCCTGCATGCCCGACGTCACCGGATAAGGAGCTGCCCTGTGCAACCTACGACACCCGAGCCGCATTCCGCACCCGGCAAGGCGGTATGGCCGATGGTCGCGGTGCCCGGCCAGGCCGGCCATGCAGCCGAAGCCGCCCCGGCAGCCGATGAGCGGGCGCCGGACACGGTTCCGGTGGATCAGCCCGCTGAGGAAGCGGTGCCGGATCCAGAGCCGACGTACGGCTCCGAGCTGCTGAACGAACTGCGTGCCCAGATAGCCCAGTTCGTGATCCTGCCCTCCCAACAGGCGCTGGACGCGGTCACGCTGTGGGTGGCGGCGACGCACCTGCAACCCGCGTGGCAGCACGCCCCGCGCCTGGCGGTGGTCGGACCGGCGAAGCGGTGCGGCAAGTCACGGCTCCTGGACGTGCTCACCGAGACGGTCCACGAGCCGATGCTCACCATCAACACCACGCCCGCGGCAATCTTCCGCTCCATCACCGACGAGCCGCCCACGCTCCTGGTGGACGAGGCGGACACCATCTTCGGCACCCCGAAGCAGGCGGAGAAGAACGAGGAGATGCGCGGCCTGCTCAACGCCGGCCACCAGCGCAACCGCTACGTCACCCGCGTGGTCGGCAACGACCACACCCCGCACCGGTTCGCCACCTTCGCCATGGCGGCCCTCGCCGGAATCGGTGACCTGCCCGACACGATCATGGACCGGTCGATCGTCATCCGCATGCGCCGCCGGGCGGAGGGCGAGAGCGTCAAGCCCTTCCGCTCCCGCCGCGACATCCCGGCCCTTCACGATCTGCGGGACCGTATCGCCGCCTGGGCCAGGCCGCTGCTGGACGAGGCGGCGGATCTGGAACCGGCGATGCCGGTGGAGGACCGGGCTGCCGACACCTGGGAGCCCTTGATCATCGTCGCCGACCTTGCTGCCGGGCCCTGGCCTCGCCGTGCCCGCGAGGCGTGTGCCCGGATGGTGGCTGCGGAGATCGAGGCAGAGGAGGACCAGCCCGGCGAGGCCCGGATCCTCGCCGACATCCGCAGGGTCTTCGTCTCCCAGCGCGAGGCCGACAGCCTCTCCACGGACGAGCTGCTGCACCACCTGCGGCAGAACGCCGAGAGCCCGTGGGCGGAATGGGGGCGCCACGGGCTGAGCTCCCGCGAACTGGCGGCGATGCTGCGCCGGTACGACATCAAGCCCGGCAACGTCCGCCTCGCCGACGGAACTCAGCGCAAGGGCTACATGCGCCACAAGTTCCTCGACGCATGGCGGCGCTACTGCCCCACCGTTCACTCAGTGAACGCCGAGCCCACCGCCCCCGCCTCGGGCTGAGCCCCGCATCCCCCGGTACCCGTCCCTGCCGTCCCTGCCGTGATCTCGCAGGTCACACGGCATGCGGCCGGGACGGAAACCGGGGCCAAGACGGAAACGCGATCATGATGACCGCGCTGCCACCGCCAGGACGCTGCCCGGATCCGTCTTGTGCCGTCCCGCGCGTCCCCGCCGTATCAACGCAGGTCAAGACCCTGACGGGCGGGACGGCACGACGCAACTGCGCCGTCCCGACCGGCAAGGGCACGCCGAGTCGCCACACGGCGGAAGACACCGTCAACGCCTCCGGTACGGCAGATCGAGGCCCTGCCGTACCGGCCCTGACCTGCGCTTGCAACGGCCAAGACGGCAAAGACGGATCACCCCGCCCAACCCCAGGAGAACCCCGCTTGACCCACCTCTCCACACCCACCCACCAGGACCACCGGCCCGACGAAGGACAACCGATGATGACCAAGGAGGATGCCGAGCGATACGCGCTCATCGCAGCAGGCGTTGTCATCGTGGCCCTCACCGCCGGCGGGTTCTGGCTCTCGTACGCCCACCTCGCCGAGGTCGCCGGACAGCACGGGCTCCGTAGCTCCCCGATCCGCCAGTGGGCCTGGCCCGCCACCCTGGACGCCTTCATCGTCGCGGGCGAACTGCTCATGCTCCGCGCGGGCCTGCGCCAGGTGACCGACTGGTGGGCTATCGTCCTCACCGCCACCGGATCGGTCGGTTCCATCGCGCTCAACATAGCCGGGGTCAACGGCACAGGCAGTGCTGGCACCGTGCCACGGCTCGACTACGTGGTCGCCGCGGTTCCCCCGACCGCCGCGCTGCTGGCCTTCGGTGTCCTGATGCGGCAGATCCACCAACTCGTGGGCCAACCCGCAGTCCATCCGGACACAGCTTCCGTCCAGGCTGCGGAACTACGAGTCACCGCGTCCGCGAAGCCCGCCGAGCCCGTCCAGCCCACTGAGGTTTCGGCTGCCGTATCCGTCCAGCTGCCACAACCCCCTCCCGGGGTTGCGGAGAGCAGGCCGCGCGGCGGCCGTCCGCCGAAAGCCTCGGTCGAGGAGCTCGTGGAGATCGGCCGGACCGCCCTTGCTGAGCACGGCACGCTCAGCCGGGACCTGCTCCGGAAGGCCATCAAGGACAGGGACTTGACGATCGGAAGTGAGCGGCAGACCGAGGTGATGAAGATCCTCCGGCTCGAAATCGAAGCCGCTGCTGGGACCGGCCTGGACAGCAGCTGACCGGAATCCCTACGGGGTGACCGGAACCCCTTCCGGTCACCCCGGCCCGCCCAGTACGCCACACTCGCCGCCCGCTCATCCACACCTGTGGATGACGCGTCGGCCACCAGCACTCCGCCAGTCATTCCCGCCCCTTTCGGAGAACCGCCCGTGACGCACGACCCGCACCGCTCCGACCACACTCCCGACGAGCCGCTGCCGCTGACGAAGTCCCCTACGCTGATGGGGCGTTTGCGGCAGGCGTTCGGACGGGCTGCCCCTGGCGGAGCCAGTAGTACCCCGAGTCCGACTGAAGGCCGGTCTTCGGGGATCTCCGCCCCGGGGGTGGCGGAGGAGGCCCAGCGCCAGGGGGCGCCAGGCCAGGAGGGCGGGGCCGAGGGCGGCCCCGACCCGGACACGCTCCACGCCGTCCAGCGCGAGATCCTCCGCCCCGTACGTGAAGACGTTCCCGCCGCCAGCGAGCCCACCGTGAAGAGCGCGCAGCCCACGATCCGCCGCTTCACCGGCGAAAAACGCGATGCACGCGTCGGCCCTCTACGGTTCCTCGACGAGGAGCGTGCCCGCCTCCGGGATGTCGCCGCCGAGCACGGTTACAAGGGCGACTCCGGCTTCGCCGCCGACGTCGTCCTCGCCTTCACCACCGGCCGCTTCACCGCGAACCTGCCGCTGTCCGAGGACCGCCGCCGCACCCACCACTTCCGCACACAGGTGCTGCGCCAGCTCAACCGCATCGGCGTCAACGTCAACCAGATCGCCCGCGCCCTCAACAGCGACTACACGCCAACCGACATCCGCCAGCACCTGACCGAGCTCCAACAGCTCCTGGAGCTGATCGCCGAGGCCCTGCGCCAGCCCGCCGAGCCGGCCGAGCCGGAAGCAGAGGAGGTGTCCGCGTGATCGCCGCCATCAAACCGGCCGGGTCCAACACCCGTGGCCTGCTCGCCTACCTCTACGGCCCCGGCCGCCAGGACGAGCACCTCGACCCGCACATCGTCGCGGGCTTCGCGATGCTCAGCATGCCCGACCCGGGTCGCGACGAGAACGCCACCCTCACCGAACTCGCCCGCTACCTCGACGAGCCCGTACGGCTGCGTAACAGCGAGTTCGGATGCAAGGTCACCGACCACGCGTGGCACTGCCCCGTGCGCGCCGCGCCCGAAGACCGCTACCTCTCCGACGCCGAATGGGGCGAGATAGCCCAGCGCATCGTCGAGGCCGCAGGCATCGCTCCGCCAGGCGACGACCTGGCCTGCCGCTGGATCGCCGTACGCCACGCCGATGACCACATCCACGTCCTCGCCACCACCGTCCGCGAAGACGGCCGCCGCCCCAAGCTCCACGACAGCGGCCTCCGCGTCGGCGACGCCTGCCGCGAGATTGAGAAGGACTACGGGCTGCGTCGCCTGAAGAAGGGTGACAGCACCGGCACCCGCCGCCCCACACAGGCCGAGATGCACAAGGCCGAACGCCTCGGTTGGGAACAGCCCAGCCCCGAGTGGCTCCAGGACCGCATCCGTGCCGCCATTCCCCACGTGACCAACGCCGAGGAATTTATCGCCTACCTCGAAGCCGACGGCGTCGAGGTCCAGGTCCGGCGCGGCCCGTCAGGCGACCTCCTCGGCTACGCCGCCGGCCGCCCCGGCGACGTCAACGAGGCCGGCGAGCAGATCTACCACCCCGGAAGCAAGATCGCCCCCGACCTCTCCCTGCCCAAAATCAAGGCCCGCCTCGAATCCAGCCGGCCCGAAGAACACCCCACCGCCCGCCGCAACCACCCCAGCACCCTCTGGCACCGAGCCACCGACGCCCTCGACACCCTCCACACCGACCTGGCTGACGACACCCACGCCCAGGCCCACATCACCGCCCTCGGCGAACTGCTCGAAGCCACCGCCCAGAAGGCACCCGCCGCCCTGCGCGCCGAACTCCAGGCCGCCTCGAAGGCGTTCGCCCGTGCTCAGCGTTCCCAGATCCGGGCGGAAGACCGCGCCGCCCACGCGCTGCGCAGCGCGGCGCGCGACATCGTCCACACCGCTACCGGTCCCGACGGCAGCGCACTGGCCGCCCTGGTCGCAGCCCTCGTCTGGGCAGCCATCGTCGCCGGGCGTTGGCACGAAGCGAAGAACCACGCCCACCAGGCCGACGCCGCCCGCCAAGCCGTCCAGCACCTGCAGACGGCCGCCGACCGTGCCCTCGCCCCGGCGCTCGCCGAACTCACAGCCCGACCACCCAGGGAACAGGCCCGTCGCGTTCTGGCCAGCGACGTGCGAGCAGCCGTGCCCGACCACGCCGAGCGAATCCTCACCGACCCGGCATGGCCGGCGCTCGCCACCGTCCTCGCCGACGCCGAGGCCCGCGGCCATCAACCCCACCAACTCCTCAGGGAAGCCGCTGCTCAGCGTGAGCTGACCACCGCCCGCCAACCCGCCCGCGTGCTGATCACCCGCATCCAGCACACCGGCCGAAACCCGGCACCCAACCGCCGTGCCGAGGCAGCTCGCCGACGCTCGACCATTGCAGGCGCGGTCCCCACCCCGCAGATTCATAACCCTCAGCCCGCAGCGGCGACGACACCTACTGAACAGCAGCACCGACAGCGGCGGTAGACGCCAAGCGCCCGATGCGCCCAGCTGGTACTGCCAAGCCAGGCTGATGCCCTCGCCGTTCGCGGTGGCGAGGGCATCAGCGCGTCTTGCGGCTTGTCTCCACTACGCGGCTTCGGCTTCAAGTGGAACTCCTGGGACATCAGCCTGCGCGACCGGCAGCAGCGCGGCCCACGCCAGGACCTCGACCAGGTGCTCGGCCAGCAGCCCAACGTGGGGATCAGGCTGGACAAGCGCGGTGGCCTGCCCGCGGCCGGTGCGTTCTGCGGCCCATTCGTGGTCGAGGTTGGTGAAGTCGTCGTCGATCCAGATGACGGGCGCGTCGCCGAGCCAGACGTCGACGTGGTCGCGTTTCCAGAGATAGCCGTTGGGGTGGCTGGTCGTGATCTGCGGACGTGGCAGGTCAACATCCGGCATGGGCGGGAGGCTGAGGAGCGGGCCGATGATCGTGCTGGCGTCCTGACGCCAGCTGGTGCACCAGACGGGGGTGACCAGACCGGTCCGGATCACCTGCATGAGCAAGTGGCCGTGCGCAGGGTTGAGCCAGATGGCGACCGGGTCGTCGGCGGTACGACCAGTGGGCACGACGTCGTGGCGGGCGTGGGTGGCCGGGCCAGCCCCCACCGTGTCCGGGAAGGGGATGAGGACGCCGTCGACGTCGAGGAGCAGGTAGGGCGGGCGCATGGGTTTCTCCCAGGGGAGCAGGGGTGGGGGTCAGAGCTTGCGCGCGGTGATCAGCAGGGTGGTGGGCCAGCGGCCGTGGCGGGCGTCGTGGAACTCCTGGGCCGAGGTGAGCCAGAGGCCGGCGCGGTCGAGGTGTTTCTCCCAGCGGGCGGCGTCGAAGTCCCAGCGGGCGATGGGGAGTCGGGTGCGGTCGGGCAGGGTGACGTAGTCGCGGCGGGGCCGGTCGTCGGCAGCGGCGCGCAGGCCGCCGCGTTGAGGGTGAGGGACGGAGAAAGCGAGGGTGCACCCGGGTTTGAGATGGTAGGCGATGGCCGGGAGCAGGAGCTCGGGGGCGACGAGTCCGATGGCTCCGAAGACGGAGTAGAAGGCGTCGAAGTGTTCGTCGGAGGCTTGCAGGTAGTGCAGGGCGTGGCCGGCGACGAAGGTCAGGTTGGTCAGTCGGCCGTAGTGCGAGCGGGCTCGGCGGACCTGGAGGCCGACAAGGTCGACGCCGGTGACCTGCGCGCCGTAGCGCGTGGCGAGGTGGGCGGCGTTGTGGCCCGGGCCGCAGCCGAGTTCCGCCACGCGCTTGCGGCGCAGGTCCGGGCCGAGGATCTCGGCGCCGGGCCCGCTGCCCGGACGTGTGGTCCACTCCATCCGTGCGGGCACGGTGAGCGGCTCGGCTGGGCTGGCCGTGGTGCGTTGGAGGGCGTGGACGTACCAGGGGGAAGCGTGGGCGAGCACCTAGACCTCCAGGAGGTGGAGGACATCGGTGAGGTGGCGGCGTACGGCCTTGATGTAGGCGAGGTCGGTGGCCGGGTCGTTGATCCAGCGGATGGACTGCTCCATGAACCACTCGACGGCCCACATACGGTGCCAGCCCAGCGCCCAGTTCTCGGCAGGCAGCCCGCCGCGTTCTGCGAGAGCGTCAGGGGTGCCGCCTTCGGTGACGTAGGTGTCCAGGAAGACCCGCAGACGCACGGGGTCGGGAGTGTCGAGGGTGCCGTGCCAGCTGGCGAGGTCGAGCAGGCCGGGGCCGGTGAAGGCGCGGGCGAAGTCCAGCAGCCGCCAGCCGTGTCGGCCGATGTGGAGGCTGGTGGGGTGGAACTCGGAGTGCACCCAGCCGAACGGAGCCACCGTCGCATCGGCCGAGCGCTCTCCGGCGGCCTGTGCGATCCGGTCGAGCACATCCTCCACGTCGTCCGCGTCCTGCCACCGCTCGGCCTTGCGGAGTCGACCGAGGTGTTCCAAGGCCCGGCTCGGCAGGGTGCGCAGCCGCTCCTGGTCGAGGACGGGCAGGGCGACAGCCGTGCGGGTTCGGTGCAGGACCACGGCAGCGGCAGCGCCGTCGAGGTCGTCGGCCTCGCGGGCGGCGGGGCCGAGATCCTCCAGCAGCATCCCGAGCCAGCCATCCACGACTGCGGAGGCGTGAACGGCAGGCACCGGGACGCCGAGGGTGCGTGCGAGCCGGAGTGCCTGGTCCTCGCTGTCGAACGGCTTCTTGGCGTACTTGAAGATGGCGGTCGTGCCGTCGGTGAAAGTCAGGCGCTCGACGCCGGACATGGTCCACACGCGCACCTCCTCGCGCTCCGCAGCGGACCGGCCGACGATGGTCAGGAGGTTGTCGAGGAGGTCGGCGTTGAGGGTGGTGTCCATAGGGGGCTCCAGTGCGGTTGGTGGCGTCCGGGGCGGGCGAAGAGCGCCTGCCCGCCCCGGAGCCAGGTTGTGGTGCTAAGCGGCCGGGGTCACGCGGTGGGCGTAGACCTGCTCGATCCAGCCGGCCTTGAAGGCGGCGAGGTCGTCGCGGAAGGTGGCCATCGAGGCACCGTAGGGCGCTACGACACCGCCGGACTGGTCCGGCACGGACTGGCAGCCATGCACGAGCCGTCCGCCGAGGGCGGCGTGGGCCTTGATGGACTCGATACGGCGGTGCTCGTTGAACCAGCCGCCGTGGTAGACCTCGTCGAGCATGCCGCCCATCTCGTCGTCCAGGTCGAAGACGACGGAGGTGGCGGCGGGGAAGAACCAGCACGGGCCGACGTTGGAGATGTGCCCGTCCAGCTCCACCTTGTTGAGCGCCATCAGCGTGGCCGCCTCACGCAGCATCCGCAGGTGCTCGGCGGTGATCTGCGGCAGCCCGAGGCCGGCGAGGTGCTCGTCGCGGAAGATGTACGCGTACGCCTCGTAGGCGGTGGCGAGGACGCGGGCGGCGTCCGAAGTGGACTCGGCGTGGTTCTTGATGAACTCCAGCGCGAGCTGCTCGACCGCGCTCTCGGTCGTCTCCTCCACCCCCAGAAGCTGGGACTTGACCAGCTCCCAGTCGGCGATGAGCCACGTGTTGGACTCGAAGCGGAAGAAGTACTCGGCCGGGTCGATGGTGATGCGTCGGCCTTCGACCTGGATGCCGGGCAGGCGGCTCCAGCGCTCGTCGAACGCCTCGGGCAGTACGACCGTGATGGCCGCGGTGTCGATGGTGGTCACCGTGTCTCCGTCTCTGATCGGCCGGGTTCGGGCACAGGAATGCCCGAACCCGGTGTAGGCGTACGGAACTTCGGGGGCCGCCCGGCCGAAGGGGGAGCCTGGTCGCGGTGTCGGACCGGGGCCGGACGGCTGATGATTAGTGAACCCTCCGTCACGCACAGTGGGTACGGTGAGAGCCAGTTGAAGCGGTATACGCGGTTTACAGGCCCGGACGGGAGGCGAGCGTGGCAGCGCAGAGAGAACCCAACTCCCGCCTGCGCGACACCATCGACGCGACCGGCTGCACGTACGACGCCCTGGCAAGGGACGTCCGGCGCATCGCGGCCGAGAACGGCGAGATCCTCCAGACCAACAAGTCGGCCGTCTCCCACTGGGTCAACGGCGCCCGCCAGCCCACCGGCCGAACGGGGCAGTACCTCGCCGAAGCGTTGTCCCGCCGATCAGGCCGCACCATCACCCAGACCGAGATCGGCCTACGCACGCCAAACGCAGAGGGGTCGGACGAGCAGGATCCCGTCGTGGCCGCTACCGACCTGGGCCGCGCCGACGTCGAGCGGCGCCGCTTCCTCGCTGTGGCTGCCTTCACCACCGCCGGCGTCGCCATGCCCCTCGCTCACGACCACGAAGCCACCGCCCGCATGCTCCGCGCCCGCACCGGCACCTCCGTGGTCGGGACAGAGGACGTGGACGTCGTACGCCACATCACCGCCGCCTTCAGCGCCGCCGACGAACGCCTCGGCGGCGGTCACGGCCTGACCACGGTCACGGCTTACCTGGCAGACACCGCCGCCCCCATGCTTCGGGGCCGCTTCCCGAACGATGCCTTACGGCGGGCTGCCTTCGGCGCGGTCGCAGAACTCGCCTACCTGGCAGGCTGGAAGCACCACGACCTCGGCCAGGAAGGCGCTGCCCAGCGCTACTACCAGGTCGGCTATCAGCTCGCCTGGGAAGCCGACCCGCACGGCCACGCTGCCTGGATGATGCGGGCCCTCGCCCACCAGGCCCTCAGCCTCAAGCAGCCACACCACTGCGTCGACCTCGTCGAAGGCGCACTCACCCGCGGCCTCAGCCACGTCGATGGCCAGACCGAAGCTCTGCTCCACATCACCCACGCCCGCGCATACGCCGCCGTCGGGGAGAAGCCCGCAGCGGCTCGCGCCCTGCTCGCCGCCGAGGACGCCCTATTGCGCGAAGACGGTCCTCAGCCCAGCTACTCCCGCGTCAGCGGCCCAGCGGCCGGCACCGTCGCGAGCCACACGGCTCGCACCCTGACCGACCTCGCGGACCACGTCGGCACCGAGCAACAGCACCGTGATGCCCTGATCCGCTGGGACCCCGAGAAGTACAAGCGTGTCCACGCCCTCACCTACGCCGACCTCGGCGACAGCCTGGCCTCGCAGGCCCGCGCCGACGAGGCCGTAGCCGCCTGGTCCCAGGCCCTGAGCCTGATGGAGGGCATGACCTCCGACCGCACACGCAAAGCGATCACCTCGCTCCGCTCGACCCTCTCCATCTACCAGCGCCGCAAAGTGCCTGGAGCCGCCGAACTCGCCCGCCGCGCACGCGAAGCGCTGGCCTAAGCTGCCACCAACCGGCCGACGAAGGGACACCAGCCGTGGCTCAGCGGACAACCGACGACCAGCCCAAGGCCCTCAAACCCGCTCTCGAATCCATGACCTTGCTGGTCGCCGCCGTCATCGTCCACGACAAGGCCACCAACCGGGTCGTCCTTCTTCAGCGCAGCCAGAACGCCAAGTTCGCCCAAGGCATGTGGGACCTCCCCGTCGGCAAGAGCGAACCCGGCGAGCCCATCACCGATACTGCAGTACGCGAGCTGTACGAGGAGACCGGCCTCACCGTGAAGCCCGAGGCACTCAGGGTCGCGCACGTCATTCACGGCTCCTGGGGCGTCGAAGCCCCCAACGGCTTCCTCACCGTCGTCTTCGCCGCCAACGAATGGACCGGCGAACCCGAAAACCGCGAGCCACGCAAGCATGCCCAGGTCTGCTGGGTGGATGCCGGTGCAATCCCTCATGCCTTCGTGGGCACCACCGCCAGCGCCTTGAAGTGCTATCTCGAGGACGGTGCCCAGGTCTCCCTTGATGGATGGCGCTGATGCCCTACGGACTGCCTGTGCGCCTGCGCTGGCCAGCGTCTTCATGACGATGTCGGAGTCGCTTCCCTGTAGGCATGGTCGGCCGACGTTGGAGCACCGAGTGCGGGAAGCCGACTGGCCAGCTTTCGTTCGCTGGACGCGAGCCTCGAACGGAGAGTCAGGTGGGTAACTCCGCGTTGCCGTATGGTTTCTGACTGCACGATCTGGTTCAATCTAACGAGTTTGCCGCTGGGGAAGGAGCCCGCGCTGTATCGGCAAGGCTGCGCGCCTGCGAACAGCAGTGAGCTCACGGGATGATGGAGGGTCCGGTGCGACGTCCATCGCATGGCTTAGAAGACACCGTAGTTTCCGGCCAGATCCCCAGAATGAGATGTGAGCTTGACGCGGCATCCGCTGCTGGCAGCCTCACATCCTCCGGCGGAGACGAACGCTTGGCCGCGCGCTTGCGCCAGCGGGCCGCCAGCACCCCGGAGTTTTGGTCCTTCGTCGGTCGAGCAAGCCGAGAGAACGGGCACGGGACCTTCGCCTATCCCGCGATGATGGTCCCGCAGTTGCAGGGGGCTCTCCTCGATGATGTCTTGGAAGTCGATGCCACGGTCTCCAGTGTCCTTGACCCATTCATGGGATCCGGAACCGTTCTACTGGAGTCAGCGCGCAGAGGCCTTTCGTTCTTCGGTGCGGATATTAATCCTCTTGCAGTCCTGCTATCTGAGGTTAAATCTCGGCCCCATGACATCCAGAGACTGGAAGAGGTGCGCGCTCGCGTTGCTTCCAAAGCGGCCGCAGACACATCCGAGATTATCGCCGTCGATTTCATCAACAGAGACAAATGGTTCCGCCGGGACGTAGCGATCGCCCTCTCGCGGTTACGGCGGGCCATCTGTGAAGAACCGGAACGAGTCGAACGACAAGTTCTTTGGGTCGCGCTTGCTGAGACGATCAGGTTGGTCAGCAACAGTCGTACTTCGACGGTCAAATTGCATGCATACAGTCCCGCAGACATTGCCAAGCGGGTTCTGGACGCTCATGGCACATTTCTGCGCATACTCGCAGAGCATATTGACCAACTTCGAGATCAGGCCGCAATTCTACATGAGGGTCTCAGTCGCAGCCCTAAGCTCACCATAAGCTGCAAACCCGGTGACGCTCGAACCATGCCTCACAGCGGAGACCCGGTATCAGATGTACTAATGACATCTCCGCCCTATGGGGATAACATTACGACCGTCACCTATGGTCAGCATAGTTACCTGCCGCTGCAATGGATGTCACCTGATGACGTTCCAGGTCTAACCCCTGAACTTCTATTGGCCACGCGTTCCATCGACTCCGCCAGCCTCGGGGGTAAACTTAAGGACCGTCTTCCTGAGGCAGAGGAGCTATGTGCTAGGTCGCCAGCATTCCAGTCCTGTTTCGAAAAAATGCAGGCTCGCGACCGTAATGCGAGAGTTCGTCTGACGGCATTCACTGCAGATCTGGATGAGTCACTCGACAGCATCGTGGCACGGCTTCGCGATCACGCCTGGATGTTCTGGACATTGGGTGAGCGTCGGATCAGCGGTATCACCGTGCCCACTGTCTCCATCGTTCGTGACCTGCTTTGCGACCGAGGAGCTCGTCATATCGAAACCCTGGAACGCAAGATCCCAGCTCATTCCAAGCGAATGGCACTGCGTAACGCCAGCGTGGAGACCATGAATACCGAAAGCGTTCTCGTGATGCGCGGGCCAGCCCGCCGGCAGGAGCGAGACGAAACCGCTTGCATGGAGACTTGAGATGACGCCTAACACTGGCGATTCAAGCGCCGAAACGGTGCACCTCGACGTCCATCCATCTGTTGTGTTCAAGCTTGGTGCTGATCTCATCACCGATGCTCTGCAGGCGTTGGCCGAGCTGATTAAGAACTGCTACGACGCTGATGCGACGTGGGCAAATATCGAAATCACAACTTCATCTGAGTTGGCGCATGCTAAGGGTAATGACGCTGCCAGTATTAAGGTTTCCGATAACGGGGTCGGAATGACCAGATCGGACATCGAACGCGGCTGGCTGACCATCAGCAACTCTATGAAGCGCGAGATGAAAGCGCGGGGTCTGCAGACCCAAAAGCAACGCACGCCGTTGGGGGATAAGGGTCTCGGAAGGCTGGGTGCACAACGACTCGGGGACGTGCTCACCATCATCACTCGACCTAAAGGCGAGGCGGTGGAGCACGAGCTCACTATCGATTGGCGGCTCTTTGAGGAACAGAGCAGCCTAAAGGCTGTACCCCTCCAACTTGTTACGCGATCGACCGCCCGTAACCATGGTACGGAACTCGTTATTACCGAGCTGCAGGAACCCGAGCAATGGCGTAGCACATTGGCACCCGGGGGTGGTTCCTCTCAACTCCAAAAAGAGCTCACCGTCCTGCTCTCTCCCTACGGTAGCAGCCGGGGAATGCAGATCGCATTCGAGATTGACGTTCAGTCGGTTGACCTATATTCGCTAGCGACGCAGGTGCGAAACGCTGCAGAGCTCCGTTACAACTTGGAGTACCAAGACGGGCGGCTACTTATTGACGCCTCCGTGATGCTTGCATACTTCGAGCCCAGCGAGACTGGCAAAGAGGAGGATCGAGCTGCCTACAGGACACTGCTTCACGAAGATGGAGGGGCAGCCTTCCTCGACTGGCTCCAGATCCACAAGGCGGCACAACTAGCGCAGTTCTCCTGCCACCAGGCAGATGCGCCAGCATTCCTCTCTGCGCACCGTGAGGTTGTGCTGGCCGAGGTGCCTAATGTGGAGATGGTGTACTCAACCTCGGACGATACTGGCGACGGCGTGCCTGAGCCAGCTGACCCCGGACCTTTCAGAGGTGAGGTCGACTATGTCACCCTGGGACAAGACCGATCAGGATCCTTCGACTCGCGAAGTGAGTTTCGTAACTTCCTGAAGAGCCTCGCTGGAGTCCGGGTCTACAGGGATGGCTTCGGCATCAGGATGACCGAAGACTGGATCGGTCTACGCAAGGGCCAGACGAGTGGAAAGTCGTTCTATGGGCTACGCCCTGAGAACACTCTTGGTTATATCGACATCTCAGCCAGTGGCAATGCACAGCTTGTTGAGACGACCGATCGTGAAGGCTTCGCTGCCACGCCGCACTATCGAAACTTCTACGAGCTGTTGCAGTGGTGGGTGCGGTTTACGAGCCAATTCCAATCCACCATCAGACGGGCCTACAACGAGTATCGCGCGGAACATAGAGCTGCCGAAGCAGATATCGATGTGGGGGCAACCACTGAGGTTCTACTCCAGCAAATCGATGAACGCCGCACCCGCACGATTCGGACCGCGCGCCAACAGCTGTCCACCCTCCGCGAAGAGAACGCTGCCATCGCCAAGAGGCATCAGCGTGTTCGTGAGGAGATTGACGGCGACCAGGCGACTATTTTCTCTGCCGCAACCAGCCCAATCGTCATAGGTGACCTGGCCGATCTCCAGGAAGCGGACCGACGGACTAGCGAGACTGTTGCTTCGGTCGAGAGCCTCGTCGAGTCTCTGGGGTCAGAGAGTGTCATCACTGACATTCTGCGGGCTCAGGATGACCAGCTTAGGGAACAGCTGGCATTGACTTGGGAGACAGTTTCTCTGGGACTGACGGCAGAGGCCCTGTCGCACGAGATCGCGCACATAGCGGACGGACTGAAAACACGTACAGCCCAGTTGCGCCGCTATGTAGCCCAACAGCAGATCGCGGACCGACGTGTTGCCTCATACTTGCACCATGTGGAGTCCGCCGTTAGCGGACTCAACCGCCAGCTCGCGCACCTCAACCCCTCGCTACGTTATATGCGTGAGCGGCGTGAGCAATTTGCGGTCGGGGTCTTCTGCGAGGAGATCGCCGAATATCACAAACAGCGCTGGAATGACGGACCGATCAGAGTGGTCGTCGAGTCTCCGCGTGACTTCGTTGTGGAGATCAACCGCGGCAAGTTCACTCAGATCCTCGATAATCTATTGCTGAACAGCGAATACTGGTTGTTGCAAGCGCACCGTGCGGGTGCCGTTGATGAACCCTGCATCACGATTCACGTGCTAGCGCCGTACGTGGTGGTGTACGACAACGGCCGTGGCATCGATCGAGCTGTTGAAGCGAGTCTTTTCGAGCCGTTCGTGTCAACAAAAAAGAGAACTGAAGGCCGCGGAATCGGTCTCTACGTAGTAACGCAGCTTCTCGGCTCTGAGGGTGCCTCTGTCACGTTGGTGCCCGAGCGAAACGTCAGCGGAAACCTATACAAGTTCGAGCTCGACCTGGGGGGGATACGTGTTAAAGCATGAGGCGACAGGCGCGGAGGGAGATGTGCCGGCCACCAGCACTGGCCCTGCAGTCGTTCCGGCACAGCTTTCACGCGTCGTAGTTGACGTGGCCTCAGCCAGGAATGCCTCTCAAGAGCTATTGAAACACTCAGGTATTGTTCGAGTCATATGCGTCGACGATTGTTACGCCGTCGAGTCTCGATCTGTGGATGAGATTACAGCGGCCCTAAAGGCTGACCTTCTCACTGCAGAGGACAAGGCAAAGATTGCGGGTGTGTCTGAGGTACTCTCTCCACTTGCAGAGGTAGATTTACCCACCACCCTTGCCGTCTCTCTGCTTGAGGATAACTGGGACGCAATAGGGGAAGCCCTGCAGCTGAAGATCATAGATGTGGTCGATGCGCAATTGGGGTCCCCTCTGCCTGACGAGGGTCCTGAGCAGGATCCTGACGCAGCCTCTACATTGCGCGAACTTCTGGCGAGACCCAGTGAGTATCTGACTCTCACTCTGCAGCAGTGGCGAGAGCGTCGATCAGACCTCCTGGCAGACGGGAAGAGCACACTGGTGCTTTTCGACCGGGATTTCAGCCGTGAGGGTGCAGCTACAGATGCAGGTGAGGGTGAAGTAGAAAGGCTTCTGGCCCAGGCCCCCAGTAACTGGAGAATCGGCCTGCTCACCCACACGGTCTCTAATTCCGATGCTGAGGTGACGACCTGGCGAAATCTTAGTGACAAGTTCCAGGCGAGCTCGTCACGGTTTCTTGTGATCGGGAAAGCGCGACTTTCACAGGCGCCGAAGGAGTTCCCGCGCATGCTCAAGCTGACTCTCCTTGCTCCTGCACTTGAGCAAATGCAACATCACGTCCATGAGGCGGTCCAAGAGGTGTGGACCCAAGCTCATGAGCATGCGCGTGGGATCGACCCTTACACTCTTGAGGCCGCGCTTACCGGTGATCGAATCAGGGATGGTGCTTGGGGGCCTGAGACCCTGCTTCGAGTCACGAGCGCCTTTACTCAGGACAGTGTCCGCGCCAAACTCCGAGCTAACCTCCAAGTTCATGAGTCCAGCACATTGATCACGTCGCTAAGCAGGGTCAAGCTGCCTGAGATTCCAGATCGCGATCGCGTCCGGCAAGAGCTCGCACAGATCGAGCGCCTGGAGTACTACGACTCTCCTGAGCATCTGAATGAGCTGTTCTTCCCCATTGAAGCTGGCGACATCTTTGCGCTTGAGCAGTTCGAAACGACGCCGGGTGAATTCGAGAAGGCCGACTCGGTGGATTCCGCAACTGAGGCGGGTCAGGCGCCAACGCCTGCTAGGTCTGATCCAACCCAGTATCTAATTCTCCTGGCGCAGCCGTGTGATCTGGCGATTCGCGCGAAAGGGCAGCGATCGAACGATTTGGCCTACGTGCGTGTAGCACCGCTAAAGCCTCCGACTGATCGCGTTATTTCGCAGCCGGGCGGAAGTTCGGCGACAGCGTTCGATCTTCCCTTCTTCGATAAAGATACCGGAGCGGGGGTTGAGGTAAGGCTCAGCCAGCAGCGGATTGTCCCCCTGGTAGCGCTCGATATGTGTGCGTTCAATTCTGATGGATGCGCCCGTATGGGGGTGGGTCAACATGTTTCGCACCACGTGCTCCCCAACTGGCAAAAGCGCTTCACCATTCTTCAGAAAGTGGTTCGCAAGGCTGTGCAGCAGTACTCGGGAATGCAGCCACATAGTATTCCTGAGGGTGGAGCCGAGGCGTTGACCCGAGCCCTAACAGGAACAGGAGCCTGGCCGGATCTGTCATCGCTAATATCAGTTCGCGAGAACACGATCCACTACGGAATTAGGCGGGTGACCCGCCTGAGAGAGCCCTATCGGTCTGCCTTGCTTTCACGCATGGCCCAGCGTGAAGCGAGAGATGCTTTCGATCCTAGCCTGCTGGACAAGCAGCATAATTAGGGTGCTCAACCCGGGCGAGTGCCGCCGTCCGGCCATATGACATCCACGGAGATGCCAGCCGTTTGTGCTTCGAGGACCGTGTCAGCGGTGCTGCTGCTCTTACCAGTGGAGGTTGGGCGACGAGTTCGCTGTGCCCGTGTTGTCTGCCTCGTAGCTTGCGGGTCTTTCACTTCGTGGAGGCGGACGAGGACTTCCTCGGCGGCCTCGATGAGGGTTGCGAGGTCGGGCTTCGCAGAGTGCCGTCGGTAGTCCTGTGACGGCATGACGATCTCCAGTCGCCCGCCGGCGACCAGGACGGCTTCGGCGAAGTGGGCCCATGCGCCGAGGCGATGCGGGAGACGTCGATGAGCTGGCCGTCGCCGGCGCACTGCATACCCCTTTCAGGACAGCAGCAGGTCGGGGGCCCTATCGCGGGCCTCGCGCGGGCCGTCAGACCGGGTTGTTGTTGCCCAGGTGCGCGCGTACAGCCGCCAGAGCACCACTGGCACCCTCCAATGCACGGCCGAACGCGCGGTCGGAAGCAGTCGGCAGTGAGCGCAATCGTTCTGATCTGGCTCGATTCGCCACCGAAAAGCACAAGCTGGGTTCGGCTGGTAGTGACTGTCGCAGGATGGGGCGGTCTCGTATGACGGAGTCGTTCATGTGCGGAGGGCAGCCATGGCCAAACTGACCGAGGAACAGCGCCAACAGCGTGCCGCCGCACGAGCCCGGCAAAAGGCCCTCGCGGCTGAGGAGGAAGACCGGCAGGAAATCGAGCGACGAGAGACGTGGGCCCGGGAAGGAACGTGTCTGACCTGGGAGGAGTTCGAAGCCAGGGAACCCTGTCGGGGCTGTGGCAAGCCCATGTACGACAGGTTGGGTAGCTGGTATCCGCTCATGAAGCTGTCCGAGGAAGAGCGGCGGGAGTACGAGGCTGCGGAAGCGCGCTTCAAGGAGGAGCATCCGAACTGCAGGAGCTCTCGGTGGAGCATCAGCGAGTCTCGTGTCTCTCACTGTTCACGGTGCTGCCCGCCGCCACCGCTCGGGCCCCAGATGGTCAGGAAACTCGCCGGATTCTTTGCCGCTCTGCCTTCGGAAGAGGAGCGTAAGAAGAACCTCGACGCCTGGGACCTGACCCTTACGTGCGACCACGTGGCCGAGCACATTCAGCACCGTGACCACGGCTACGTCTCTGCACGAGTCGTCGACTGCCCCGAGTGCGGTGAACGCCGCGGGGTTGTGCAAAGCGTCCGCGTGGGCCCGGCCTACACCAGCGAGGCCATCCAGGCCGGTCGCGTAGCACTGGACCAAGAGCGCCTGGCCAGCGAGTTATCAGCTGCCCAGGAGAAGCTCCGGCGTGAAGAGCGCAAAGCCGAGGCGACACGGCGCCGCATCAAGGAGATGCAGAAGCAGCTCAAGCTCGACTCCTGACGTTACGCGAAGAGTCGGACTGCGTGAGCGATGCGTGAGCGGACGGGGACGCACCCGTTGGACATGGCGTCACGCCCGCAAGGTCGACAAGCCCTTGACCAGGCAGAACCGGACCGAGCGTGATTACACGACATGATCCGTCACGATCTTGCAAGCCCTCGTAATGCGTAGGTCTCGGGTTCGAATCCCGAAGGCGGCTCCAGTGGAAACCCCAGGTCTGGCTTCTGACCTGGGGTTTCTTGTTTCAGATGGACTTGGAATCCGGGCTAATCGGGCGCCTGTGGTCTACGCATCGCAATGCGTAGGTCTGGGGTCGACCGCCACGTCGCATGGAACCGGGGTTGTCTCCTCGAGGGGATGCGGCGCGGAGAGATGAAGATGGGAACGTGGGTGATCACCCTGCGGTGATCTGCCTGCCTGTCCAACTGCCCGCCTGCCGTTGCCGGGCAGGAGCGGTTCGATCTTCTGCCACCGTGTCCGTGAACTCGTGGGTCGCCGCACCAGGGAGACCTCCTGCCCGGCGACCCACGAGTTCACCGAGCCCACCAAGAGCCGTCAGAAACGATCGAGTGGCGGACCTGGTTGCTCGGACTTGGCGACTACGCGGGCCGCCACGTGACCAGATCGAACTCGTTGCCCTCCGGGTCGGCGAGCGTGGTCCAGCGGACCTCCGGGAGATTGACCTCGTTGACCGGTTTGGCGCCCAGGCCGGTCAACCGCTCGATCTCCTCGTCGTAGTGCTCGGTGACCAGGATGGGACGGAACCTGTTGTTGGCTGGGTTGACCTCGGAGGTGGTGTGGAAAATCATCCGGGGGCCGCTCTCGTGGCCGGCGGCGTCGACCGCTGTGTCCCCGGCGACCTTGCCCGGGCTGACCGGGCGGCCGAGAGCGTTGCCCCAGAAGCCCGCCAGGGCGTCGGAATCGGTGCAGTCGATGTTCAGAGCTGCGAAACTCACACTGACGGGGTGGGTCATGATTTCTTCCTTCCGATGGGTTCACTCATGGACGACCGCGTTCGGTGTACGGCTCTGGCGCGTCGGCGAGGACAGGGTCGTGACCCGTCCTCGCGAACAGGTTCTGGTCGGTCCGCCGGGCGGCGGGAACACCTCGGGAGGCAGTTCCCTGGTCGGGAACCCCTGTGAGTGGCCGGTGGTTTCCCGCGGAACGTAGGCGCGGGCGGGGTGTAAGTGGGCTGCTTGATCCGGCGATACAGCACGGCGTTCTGTTTCGCTCGCTGTATCCGGGTTCACCAACGGAGATCAAGACGGGCCGGATTCAGGCCACCATCTCTTCCGAGCGCCTGTGCAACTAGTCATCTGGACACCCAGCAGACCGCCGGCCGCCGAAGCGGGTCATTTCTCAACCCGGCCGGACCGATCGTCCTTCCGGGTCGGTCGTACGTTGTTACGCGGTCTCGGAGATCACGTCGAATTCGTTGCCTTCTGGATCGAGGAGGGTGGTCCAGCGCATGCCGCCCGGCTTGAGATCCGCTTTCCAGGTCGCACCGAGGCCGACCAGCCGCTCGACTTCCACCTCAAGGTCCGCGGTGATCAGGTCGGGGTGCATCCGGTTCTTCGCCGACTTTCCCTCAGGGACCTGAACGAAGCACCAGCGCGGCTCGGACCGGCCGGAGTGGTGCAACCCGATGGAGGCGAACTCCTTGCTCGCGCCCGGATCCAGCTCCTGACTGAGCGCCTGGGCCCAGGACCCCCGCCGGCTGCACGCCACACGGACGGCTGCCTCGGGTACCTCGCCGGCAACCCCCGTGAGGCTCCGGCAGGGCCGTGCAGCGCGGGTCCCTGGGTCATCTCCATCTCGGCGAGTGGGCCGCTGCCTCGGAGGGCGTCTCCGGAGCCTGGTCTCAGATGCCGGTTCCGGGGCGGGGCTCACGGCGGCACGTCAGCCGAGGACCCGGATCGGGGTGCCGTCGAGGTAGGCCTGGATGTCCTCCACGGCCTGGCCGTAGTAGCGCTCGTAGTTGGCGCGGGAGACGTAGCCGAGATGCGGGGTGGCGAGCAGTCGCGGCGCGGTGCGCATCGGGTGGTCGCCGGGCAGGGGCTCCACGTCGAAGACGTCGACGCCGGCTCCGGCGATACGGCCCTCGTTCAGCGCGGCGAGCAGGGCGTCCTGGTCGACGATCGCGGCCCGCGAGGTGTTGATCAGATAGGCGGTGGGCTTGAGGAGGGCCAGTTCGGGGGCGCCGATCAGGCCCCGGGTCCGGTCGCCCAGTGCGAGGTGGACGGAGGCGAAGTCGCTGGTCGCCAGCAACTCCTCCTTGGTGGCGGCGCGTTCGACGCCGACCTCGTCCGCGCGTTCCTGGCTGAGGTTCTGGCTCCAGGCGGTGACCTTCATGCCGAAGGCCAGCCCGACCTGGGCCACCCGGCTGCCGATCTTGCCCAGCCCGAGCAGGCCGAGCGTGCGGCCGTCCAGGTCGGCGCCGACGGTGGACTGCCAGGGGCCGCCGTCGCGCAGGGCGTTGTTCTCCTGGACGATGCCGCGGGCGAGGCCCAGCAGCAGGGCCCAGGTGAGCTCGAGCGGCGGTGCCGAGGAGCTCTGGGTGCCGCACACCGTGACGCCGCCCGCCTTTGCGGCCGTGTAGTCGATCACCGAGTTGCGCATACCGGAGGCGATCAGCAGTTTCAGGCGGGACAGCCGGTTCAGCAGCGAGGCCGGGAAGGGCACCCGCTCGCGCAAGGTGACCACGAAGTCGAAGTCGGCGAGGGCCGCGGCGAGTTCGTCCTCGGTGGCGAAGTGCCCGGTGAAGGAGACGACCTCCACCCGGTCGCCCAGCGCCGACCAGTCGGCGTACGCGCGCGCCACGTTCTGGAAGTCGTCGAGTACGGCGCAGCGGAATCGCATGTCGGTTCTCCCAGATGTGCTCGCTGTCGGGGCACGAGCGCGCGCCCGGTCCGGGGGCGCCCGGCAGCACGATCCTGCCCTGGCCGGTCACGGCACCGCGGAACGGGTCGTCCTTCAGGCCGGGACGGGTCAGAGGTCGGTCGGGGCGGAGTCCCTGAGTTCTGGGAGGCGTTGGGCCAGGCGGTCGCCGAGGGCCGCGTGGCGGAACTGGTAGGTGCGGCCCAGTTGGATGAGGACGTCCCGGGTGTGGAGGGCGTCGAGGTAGGTTCCGATGCGCCAGGGGAGGTGGCCGTGCAGGGCGTGCCAGGCGTGGCAGACCGTCACCGGGATGGAGGCGGTGTAGCAGGAGGCCAGGATCCAGCCGATGGCCAGCCCGAAGAGGACGCCGTGGTGGAGGTGGAGGACCAGGACGGTCCTGCCGTCGCGGTTCAGGAGCCGGTCGCCGAAGCCGTAGACCACCGCGGCGGCGCCGGCCGTCTCCAGGAGGGTGGCGCCGACAACGCAGCCCACCAGGACGCGGCGATCGTTGCTGAGTGAACCGCGGGCCGTCGCGGAGTCGCCGTCCGGGCGGTGCTGGTTGTACCAGAGCAGCAGCCCGGCGAGGATCCCGGTCGGCACACCGAGGCAGAGTCCGAAGACCACGATCAGCGCGGTGCCGTGGCTCCAGCCGAACTGGAGGGTGAGGAACAGCCCGGCCAGACTTCCGATGCCCACCGCCGGGACGATGCCCCGGACCAGGCAGAGCCAGAGCTGTTCGAGCTGTGGACGGTTGGTCAGGGCGACCCGGCTGGCCTCGGGAGCGGCGGCCGGTTCGGACAGCCACCGGCAGGTGAGGGTGCCGAGGCCGGTGCCGATCAGCATCGAACCGTACGCCTGGAACCAGCCGCCGCCCTTGGGCAGCTGCCAGCCGGCCAGCAGCAGCGCCGCCACCACGACGGTCCCGGCGACCGGTACGGCGAGCAGCGCGCCGACGCCCGGCCCGCCGGAGACGACGGCCCGCGTAACCGACGCAGAGCTCTTCGCACGGTCCGTCCCCCCGTTCGTGTCCTGTCGTTCCTGTCCTGTGCCGACGTGCCGTCATGTCCCTTGCCGACATGGAGCCAAGTCCAGTGATGTCGTGCCTTGCGCGACGTCGTCATGTTCCGTCGTCATGTCCCATTCCCGGTGGGGGGCGCGAATCCCCCGGTTCCGGCAGGCGAATCGAACAAGGAGCTCTGGAACGGGTGGCCGTGGAGGGGAACTTATGGTCGGCGAAAATAGTCGATCAAATCATTGTCAAAGCCGACACAAAGTGGGCCCATGCCCGGAGCTTTGGGGTATCTGAGGCAACATCCTGGTGAACGGTGAGTCTCCCTCGGTCAGGCGCGGGCACCGCCGTCTGCCGGATGGGGTGAGGGCATGGTGCAGCCGAGGCTAGCGGTTGCCGTGGTGACCATGGGGAACCGGCCCGACGAAGTCGACGCCCTGCTCAGGTCCGTCGCCAAGCAGGACCTCGCCCCCGACCGCATCGTGATCGTCGGCAACGGCTGCCGGCTCCCCGAGTTCGCCCGCCGCCTCGACCTGCCCGGCGAGGTCACCACCGTCGACGTCGAGGACAACCTCGGCTGCCCCGGCGGCCGCAACATCGCCCTCGCACGGCTGCGGGCGTACGGCGACGTGGACGTCGTCGTGGAACTGGACGACGACGGGGTGCTCGTCGACGTCGAGGTGCTCCGGCAGGTCCGGGATCTGTTCGCCGCCGACCCCCGCCTCGGCATCGTCGGCTTCCGCATCGCGGACGAACAGGGCGAGACCCAGCGCCGGCACGTGCCACGCGTCGGCAACGCCGACCCGATGCGCGGGGGTTACGTCACCGGGTTCCTCGGCGGGGGGCACGCCCTGCGCATGGCCATGCTCACGGAGACCGGCGACTGGCCCGCCGAATTCTTCTTCGCACACGAGGAGACCGACCTGGCCTGGCGGGCCGCCGACGCCGGCTGGAAGATCCTCTACGCGCCCGAGCTGCTCCTCCGGCATCCCCGGACCTCGCCGGCCCGGCATGCCGTCTACTTCCGGGTGACCGCCCGCAACCGGGTCTGGCTGACCCGCCGTCGGCTGCCCCTGCCGCTGATCCCGGTCCATCTGGCCGTGTGGACGCTGATCACCCTCCTGCGTACCCGTTCGGCGGGCGGGCTGCGCGCCTGGTTCGGGGGCTTCGTGGAGGGGCTGCGCGAACCTGCCGGCGAACGCCGGCCCATGCGCTGGCGCACGGTCTGGCGGCTCACCCGGCTCGGCCGCCCGCCCGTCATCTGAGCCCGGCGACCGTACTGGAGACGGGACGAGAGTCCCGGTCGTTCACCTCCGCCGACCGGGACCCTCTCGCGTCCCCGGATCCAGGCCTGCGGCGACACTCCCCCGAGTTGCGCGGTATACACGCGCGCCGTCGGGCCCGGTCCGATGCGAAGATCACATCAGGGCGCGCCAACGGATCGCTAACATATGGCCAGCGGTTCTCCCGGAGGTCACCGACCGGCTGGCGTGAAGACGTCGTAGGACTCCGGGAACAGGCCAAAAACCCTGTGATTTCCGGCCTCGACGGCACGGAGAAGGTGGCGGGAATTCGTTCTCGACGGGATCGGATTCCGCCAGGAGCCGGGTACCGGCGGGCACCCCCGCCGTGCAGCGCGGTCGGCCATGACCGTGCGGGAAGGTGATGGGCGGAGTGATGCGGCGGTACGAGCTGCGGTTCGGACTGCTGGGACCTCCGGTGCTGTATCTCCCCGGCGGCGAAGTCCGGCCCATCGGCAGCCCCAAGGTGCGCGCACTGCTGGCCGCGCTGCTCCTGGAGGCCGGGCGGGTCGTCTCCGTCGAGTCGGTCAAGGACGCGCTGTGGGACGGGGCGCCCCCGGTGTCCGCGCACGCCTCGCTGCACAACCACGTCACCCGACTGCGCCGGCTCCTCGACGACCCGGAGCGGCTGCGCGCCGTACCGCCCGGGTATCTGCTGCGCGTCGACGACGGTGAGCTGGACGTCGACGTGTTCGACACGTGGGTGGCGTGGGCGCGCGCGGCGCACGGGCGCCGGGAGTGGGCGCCGGTGCTGCGCGCCTGCGCCGACGCGCTCGCGCTCTGGCGCGGCAGCCCGCTCTGCGGCCTCCCCGCCGACTTCGGCGGCTACGCCTTCGTGCAGCGCCTGGAGGAGGCCCGGCTGCTCCTGCTGGAGTGGCGTTACGACGCGGAGCTCGCCCTCGGCGGCCCGCGACTGGGCGGTGTCGTACCCGAGTTGGCGGCGCTGGTCGCGGAGCACCCGCTCCGTGAGGCCTACCACCGCCAGCTGATGCTCGCCCTCCACCGCACCGGCCGCCAGGCCGAGGCCCTCGCCGTCCACCGCGACCTGCGCAACCGCCTGATCGAGGAACTCGGCGTCGAGCCGGGGGCGCCGGTACGCGAGGCCCATGTGGAGGTGCTGCGGGGGAGCGGCGGGGTGGGGGAGACCGGCGGCGGGTCGTACGAGGGCGTGCGGGGCGACGGTGTGCCCTACCGGGGTGGGCCGGCCGCGCGGGTCTCGGGCGAGGGTGTGCGGGACGCGGGCATGTCACGCGAGGGGGTGCGTGAAGGTGGTGAGACGGGTGTGGGGGCGTCGTGGCCGGTCGCGCAGTTCCCCGCGCCTCTGACGGGCGCGTCGGCGGACCGCCGGTCGGCGGACGAGGGCGCTGACGCCGGTGCGGGGTACGGCCCGGATGAGGAGCGGCCCGCCGGTCCCGGTTCTGCGCGCGGCGCCTTCCCGGCGCCCCGGCCCGCTCAACTTCCCCCGCCCCCGGCCTACTTCACCGGACGCGCCGCCGTCCGGGAAGAGCTGGGCGGTGCCCTCACCGCCGCGCCCGCCCCGGCCGTCGCCGTCGTCAGCGGTATGGCCGGGGTCGGCAAGAGCGCACTCGCGCTGCATGTCGCCCATCAGCTGCGGGAACGTTTCCCTGACGGCCAGCTCTACGTCAACCTGCACGGCGCGGCCCCTGGCGTGCCCCCGCTCGCCCCCGCCCAGGCGCTCGCCGCGCTGCTGCGGGACCTCGGCGCCGACCCCCGGCACATCGCCGAACACCCGGACGCGGCCGCCGCGTTGCTGCGCTCCCTGCTCGCGCCGACCCGCACCCTGCTGCTGTTCGACGACGCCGCGAACGCCGCCCAGGTGCGGCCGCTGCTCCCCGGCGGCCCCGGCTGCGCGGTGATCGTCACCAGCCGTTCGCCGCTCACCGCGCTCGACGGCGCCCGCCGTTTCCCGCTCGGACCGCTGACCGGCGAGGACAGCGCGGCCCTGCTGCGCACGGTCAGCGGGCGGGACGAGATCGACGCCGGTCACCCGCTCGTCGGCCTCACCGGCCGGCTGCCGCTCGCCCTGCGGGTGGTCGCCGCCCGGCTGGCCGCCCGCCGTGCCCTCACCCCCGAGGTGCTGGCCGGTCAACTCGCCGCCACCGAGGGCAGGTTGCAGCACCTCGAATACGACGACCTGAGCGTGAGGCGCTCCCTCGCCGTCGCCCATGACGCCCTCGCCGCCTCCGACCGGGCACCCGACCGCGACGCCGCCCTCGCCCTGCGCCACATCGGCGCCCTCGACCTGCCCACCTACGGCGCACCCCTGATCGCCCGCCTCACCGGCACCGACGCCCGCCGTGCCGAGGCCGCCCTGGACCGGCTGGTCGACGTGGCCCTCCTGGAGGAGACCGCCTACGGCCGCTACACCCCGCACGACCTGGTACGGGACTTCGCACGGGAGCTGGCCGAGGGGACCGGCCGGACCGACCGCACCGAAGCCGCACTCACCGCCCTGCGCTGGTTCGCCGCCGTCGCCGAACTCGCCCTCGTCGCCATCCTCGAACCCGGCCTCGAACAGGGCGACCGGCTCCGCCCCACCACCGCCCAGCCCGCCGAACACCAGCCGTACACCGCTGCCTTGCCCCCCTTCGAATGTGCCGAGCATGCCTTCGCCTGGGGCGACCTGGAGCTGGAGAACATCGTCGCTCTGGTGGAGCGGTACGCCGACACCGCCGACCCGCGGATCAGCGCCCACCTCTCCACGCTCGTCCGGCTGCTCTTCCCCTATGTCCTGCGCAGCGGCCGGGTAGCCGAGATGGAGGTGCTCGGCACGGCAGGTCTGGCCGCCGCCCGGCGCCTGGGCGACGAGCCCGCCGAGGCCTACGCCCTGGGCGACCTCGCCGGGCTGCACTTCCTGACCGGCCGCCAGCGGGAGGCCCTCGCCCTGACCGACCAGGCCCTCGCCGTCTGGCGGCGGCTGGACGTGGTGTCCTGGATCCGGCGCTGCCTGAACAACCGGGGGCTGCTCCTTGAGGGGCTCGGACGGTACGACGAGTCGGGCGAGGCGCTGCGGCAGAGCCTGGAGTACTCCCGGCAGCTGAACGACCCCTACGGCGAGGCCGTCACCCACAGCCACCTCGGCAACCTCTACGAGCACACCGACCCCCGCGCCGCCATCGAGCAGCACCGGCGCTCACTGGCGATCGGGGACGCCATCGGCGCCGTCATCGTGCAGCACTCGGCGCACTGCAACATCGGCTACGCCCATCTCGCCCTCGGCGAACCGGCGGCCGCCGCCAGGCACTTCGAGGAGAGCCTGCGCATCCTCGGCCGCCACGGCGACTGGCACGGCGAGTCCCAGACCCGGCTCGGCCTGGTCCGCGCGCTGCGCGAGCTCGGCCGCACCGACCGCGCCCACCACGAGTGCGCCGAACTCCTGCACCGCGCCGACGCCCGCGCCGACCGCTACAGCGGCGGTCTCGCCCGCCACCAGCTCGGTCTGCTCCTGCGCGAGCAGGGGCGTACGGACGAGGCGTACGACGTCTGGCGCGCGGCCCTGGCCGCCCTGGACGGCACGGACGAGCCCACCGTCCTCGTGGAGCTGCGCGAGCTGCTGGCGCCCGGCGACTGATCACTTCGCGTCGGCATAGCACTCCACCACCGCCGTCGTGAACGGGAAGCGGACCGGCGTCTCCCCGAACGTCAGCCGTCCCGCCAGGTCGGCCGCCTCCCGGATCGCCGCCACGACCGCCCCGGTCTCCTCCTCGGGACAGTGCACGATCACCTCGTCGTGCTGGAAGAAGACCAGCTCGGCCGCCAGGTCCGCACAGGTCCGGCGCAGCGCCGCGAGCATCAGCAGAGCCCAGTCGGCGGCGCTGCCCTGGACGACGAAGTTGCGGGCGAAGCGGCCTCTGGCACGGGAGTTGGTGGACGCGTAGCCCGGTACCCAGCCGTCGGCCGCGGGCTCCTCCGCTTCCTGCTGGGGCATGCCCGCCTCCTCCGTGCCGTCGCCCGCACCGGCCGCCGGCGGACAGGTCCGGCCCAGCCAGGTCCGCACCAGCCGGCCCTCCTCGCCGGCCCGCGCCGCGTCGTCGACGTAGGCCACCGCCCGGGGGAAACGGCGTCTGAGAGCGGCCAGGTTCTTCAGGCCGTCGCCGGAGGTCTGGCCGTAGACCGCGCCCAGGACGGCGAGCTTGGCCTGTCCGCGGTCGCCGGAGAAGGCGCGGTCGGACACGGACTGATAGAGGTCGGTCTCCCGCCCCGCGACCTCCATCAGCCCGGGGTCGCGGGAGATCGCCGCGAGCACCCGCGGCTCCATCTGGTCGGCGTCGGCGACCACCAGCCGCCAGCCGGGGTCGGCGACCGCGGCCCGCCGGATCACCTTGGGGATCTGCAGCGCGCCCCCGCCGTTGGTCACCCAGCGCCCGGTGACCGTGCCGCCCGCCTGGAACTCGGGCCGGAACCGGCCGTCGCGCACCCAGTCCTGCAGCCAGGACCAGCCGTGCGCCACCCAGATCCGGTACAGCTTCTTGTATTCGAGGAGCGGTTTCACCGCCGGGTGGTCGATGCCGGAGAGCTCCCAGCGGCGGGTGGACTTCACCTTGATCCCGGCCTGGGCGAAGGCCTTGATCACATCGGCGGGCAGATCCGGGCGCACCCGCCTGCCGAACGCGGCCGACACCTCGTCCGCCAGCTCGGCCAGCCGGCGGGGCTCACCACCGCCCGCGTACCGCTCGCCGAGCAGTTCGCGCAGCACCCCGCGGTGGACCTCGGCGCTCCAGGGCAGGCCCGCGCGGTTCATCTCGGCGGCGATCAGCATCCCCGCCGACTCCGCGGCCGTCAGCAGCCGCATCCGGTCCGGGTGTTCGGCCCGGTCGTGGCGGCGCTGCTGCTCGGCGTAGACCGCGAGGAGTTCGTCGAGCGTCAGGCGGGCGGTGCCCTGCGGCTCGAACAGCGGGGACTGCGCGCCCGGTTCGGCCGAGCGCTGTGGTGGATCGGGCGGTACGGGGCCGCCACGGAGGCGGGCCAGGGCGGCGGCGGCCGAGTGCGGCTCACCGGACCGTCCCTCGTGGCCCAGCAGGAGGGTTTCGGCGTCCTCGATGTCGTAGCACCGCTCTACTCGCACCCCCGTGGCGAGCAGACGCGGGTAGACCTCGGGGGTCGACCGCCACACCCAGCGCGTGACCTCCGGGCGGCCCCTGACCGCCCCGGCGAGATCGGACTCCCGCCGCACCGGCCCGGCGGGCAGCCCGTCCGGACCGAGGGGGGCGACATCCACGCCACCGTCCTCGGCCGGAGCGAGGGCCCACCGGTCGGTCATGCTGCGAGTGTGCCACCCGGCACTGACAATGGCTCTGACCTGCGGGTTCAGCGTCTCGATAGGCTTCTCAGCCCGCCTCGCCCTCCTCCGGCTCGCCCGCCGTCTCCGCCGCCGCGTTCTTCTGTTCCAGCAGCAGTCCCAGTGCCTTGGCGATGTACGCCTCGGTGGCCGGCTTGGTGATGCCGAGGCCACTGAGGACGCCCTCGCCGTTCTCGTGTTCCAGGAGGGCCAGCAGCAGGTGTTCGGTCCCGATGTAGTTGTGGCCGAGGCGCAGGGCCTCGCGGAAGGTGAGTTCCAGGGCCTTCTTGGCCTCCGGGCCGTAGGGGATGAGATCGGGGACGTTCTCGGCGGCCGGCGGGAGCGCGGCCGTCGCCGTCTGGCGCACGGTGTCCAGCAGGACGCCCTGCGCGACGATCGCCTTCGCCGCGATGCCGTCCGGCTCGGAGAGGAGACCGAGGACCAGGTGCTCGGGGCGGCCCTCGGGGTTGCGTGCCGCGATCGCCTCGTTGTGGGCCGCCATGACCACGTTCTTCGCGCGTGGGGTGTAGCGGCTGAAGCCCTGGCTGGGGTCGAGGTCGGCCGACTCCTTGGGCACGAAGCGCTTCTGGGCCGCCTGCCGGGTCACGCCCATGCTCTTGCCGATCTCGGTCCAGGACGCGCCCGAGCGCCGGGCCTGGTCGACGAAGTGGCCGATCAGATGGTCGGCCACGTCGCCCAGGTGATCGGCGGCGATCACCGCGTCCTGGAGCTGGTCGAGGGGTTCGGGGTGAACCGTCTTGATCGCCGCGATGAGGTCGTCGAGGCGTACGGATGCCGTGATGTTCGGGTTGGTCGCCATGCGTCAACCGTAAGTTGACACCCTGAGGATGTCAACCTTCGGTTGACGCTGCGGGCTGTCGGACAGTTGTCCACAGGGTGTGGACGGCCGTCCGGTGCTGTCGGTGGCGCGTGGCACGATCGACGTGTGACCAGCAGCCAGCCCACCACCGTCGACCGAGCCTTCCAGAGCGCCCTGTACGACGGCACCGACTCCGGCCTCGACACGGGCGCGTCCCTCCTCGCGGCCGATTTTGGCGCGGACGCGGAACTCGCGCGCCGGGGCCGGGAGTTCGTCGCCGCGGCCTGGCGGCGCGGCTGGCAGCCCGCCGACGTCGTACGACTGGTGCGGCGCGAGTTGGACGACCCGCACGTCCGGCTGGCGGCCGGGCTGATCCGGGCGCAGGCACCGGACGACCGGCGGCGTGACCCCCGCTGGCAGGCGCAGCTGGACGCGCTGCCGGACGGCCACGCACGCGCGGGTGACCGTTTCTCGTACGCCACCGCCGTCCTGGAGCTGTACCGGCTGCTGCTGCGGCTGCCCGCCCTGGAGCCCCTCGACGAGTCCGGGCCCCGCGCGGCCCCGCACCGGCCGGAGTCCCGCATGCTCACCCGGATCCGCGCGCTGCTCGCCAAGGCCGAGGCGACCGGCTTCCCGGAGGAGGCGGAGGCGCTCAGCGCCAAGGCGCAGGAGCTGATGGCCCGGCACAGCGTCGACGAGGCGCTGCTCGCGGCGGGGGCGCCCGCGCCGGACGCGCCGGGAGCCTGCCGGATCGGGGTCGAGCCGCCGTACGAGCAGGCCAAGGCGGTGCTGCTGGACGCGGTCGCCACGGCCAACCACTGCCGGGCGGTGTGGAACGAGCCGCTGGCCTTCTCCACGGTCGTCGGCTTCGAGGCGGACCTGGAGGCGGTCGAACTGCTCTACACCTCGCTGCTGGTGCAGGCCACGCACGCGATGACGAAGGCGGAGGCGGCGCAGCGGGCGGGCGGCCGGAAGCGGACGAAGACCTTCCGGCAGTCCTTCCTGGCGGCGTACGCCCACCGGGTCGGTGACCGGCTGGCGGCCGCCGCGCGGGCGGCCGTCACCGGGACCGAGGCGCCCCAGGACCTGTTGCCGGTCCTGGCCACCAGGGAGATGGCCGTCACGGACCACATGGAGCGGATGTTCCCGGAGACCACCACGACCCGCCTGCGCGGGGTGACCGACGAGGCGGGCTGGACGGAGGGCACGAGAGCGGCGGACCGGGCCCAGGTCCACTCACGCTCCCCACTGCCCTAGGCCCAGCGCGCGATCCGGCCCGGCCCGGCTCGGTCCGGTCCAACCCGGTCCGGCCGCCCGCCCGGAATCAGTCCCCTGCCTGCTGGAACGTCCCCACCGTCGCGTCCGGCTTGTCCGCGGAGCCCTTGCCGGCCACCGGCCCGTACTTCCAGGGGAAGCTCTCCGTCGCGTCGCTCCCCGGCAGGGACACCGTCACCGACGTGGCCGCGAGGCTCGCCTTGTCGCCGTCCTTGCCGCGCACGTAGCTGATCGAGAACGTCGCGGAGTCGCCCTTGGCGAGCTTGAGCTTCTCGGGCTTCGCGCCCGACAGGGCGGCCACCGTCGCCGACGTGCCGCCCGCCTTCAGCGTGACGCCGGGAAAGCCGTCCAGCGTGCACGGCGCGCTCTGGTTCGTGAGGGACACCGGCACCTCGCCGGTGTCCCCCGCGGCCGGCGCGACGCTCGCGGAGCCGACCTGGACGGAGACCTTGCCGACCTCGCAGGCCGTGCTGTTCTTGCCACTGGCGCCGGCGTTGCCGTCGTCGCAGGCGGTCAGGGCGAGGGCGGCGGCGAGGGCTGTGACGGTGAGCGGAATGGCGCGCATGAGCAGATCCCCATCGAGGTCGTGGCGGTGTCCCAGCATCATCACGCCCCTGCCGGGGTGCCGCGCGCCCGCCCCCGCCCTCGACCGCCTCGCGCCGTACTTCCACCGGTCGGCGTGGGCCGCTGAAAGTACGCCTCAGCCGTCGGATACGCCCCGATTGCCCCTGTAATCCCTACTGTCCAAGGCTTGCCGTCGGCAGCCCCGACGGCAGCTTGCCGCCCTCCGCCTTGGTGTAGGTCTCCTCGCCGGATTTTCCGGACCAGGTGACCTTCATGCCGCTCTTGCTGACCGAGTCGACCATTCCGGTGACCCGGTCCTTGCCGCCGCCCGTACAGGTGAGGTGGATCATCCGCATTCCGGCCTCCTCGCCGGCGGTTCCGCTGCACACGGACCCGCCGGTCTCGAAGAGCCCGGCCTGCTTGCCGGTGATCACAAGGGCGACGATCTTGCCACCGCTCGTGGTGATCCAACTGCCCTGCAGCGCGTCGGACGAGGCCGTGGCGCCGTCCGATCCGGACGTGGCGGTCGCCGCCGCGGACGTGCCCGACGAGGTGGCCGAGGAGTCGCCGGAGCCGCCCGAGTCGCCGCCGCTGCTGCACGCGGCCAGCGCAAGCGCGCCCACCAGCGCCGCCGCGGCGGCGGCCACGATCCGCGCGGTCGGCCGCACGGCCGATGCGGCCGTCGAGGCCGATGCCCCGCGCGCCGCGGCCGAGGCCCCGGCGGAAGCCGCCTCCGTGTGGGCCGCAGCAGCAGTCGCGGCCGAAGCCGCGGCCGTCTCCGTGTGCGTCGTAGCCGTACTCGCCATAGCCGTGGTCACCGCAACGCTCCCAAGCTCTAGGGGGTCGGCCGCCCGTTCGCCCGAACGACAGCGGCAAGCTACCAGCAGTCACCAGGAGGATTTGCGGACGCCGGGTAGGTATCCGCTGTGAGCCTGCTCCCGCAGATTCACGCGGGACAGACCGAAAGCACGGAAGTAGCCGCGCGGGCGGCCGTCCACCTGGTCGCGGTTGCGTACGCGCGTGGCGCTCGCGTCACGCGGCTGCCTGCGCAGCTCGCGCTGGGCGGCGAGCCGCTCGGCCGCGGTGCCGGCCGGCCGGCGGAGGATCTCCTTCAGTTCGGCCCGGCGGGCGGCGTGGCGGGCGACGATCTCCTGCCGCCGCACGTTCTTCGCGATCTTGCTCTTCTTCGCCATATCGGTGCCCCGCCCCCGTCAGACCTTCACGCCCCGCGCGCGGATGCGCGCCACGGCCGCCGCCACGCCGATCGTGTCGACCGTCTTCACGGCACGGGCGCTCAGCCGGAGCCGTACGTGCCGGTTCTCGTCCGGCAGCCAGTAGCGCCTGGTCTGGATGTTGGGGTCGAAGCGGCGGGAGGTCCGCCGGTGGGAGCGCGAGATCCGGTTGCCGAAGCCGGGCCGGGCGCCGGTCAGCATGCAGTGCGCGGACATGGTGACGTACCTCTCGTCCGGGAAGTTAGTGCTAATGGGATTCATTTTCAGTAATGTAGCAGCCATGGCACGCAACGAACTCCGTCCGGTCATCAGGCTCCGGTCCGCCGCAGGGACCGGCTACACCTACGTGACCCGCAAGAACCGCCGGAACGACCCGGACCGTATGACCCTGCGCAAGTTCGACCCGGCGGCCGGCCGGCACGTCGACTTCCGAGAGGAGCGCTGAACCACCGCCATGCGCAAGGGAATCCACCCCGCCTACGGCCCGGTCGTGTTCCGTGACCGCGCCGCCAACCACGCCTTCCTCACCAGCTCGACGATGACGAGCGAGAAGACGATCGAGTGGGAGGACGGCCGGACCTACCCGGTGGTCGACGTCGAGATCTCGAACGTCAGCCACCCCTTCTACACCGGCACCGCCCGTGTCCTGGACACCGCCGGGCGCGTGGAGCGCTTCGAGCGGCGGTACGGAAGGCGGCAGGGCTGATGCTCCCCGCCTCCCCGCTCCCCGTCGTGATCGTCGGCGGGCTGCACGCCGACGCCCGCAGGCAGGCGGTCGCCCGGCTGCTCGCCGACGTCCCCGGCGCGGTCGTCCTCCACCACGACCTCTCGACGGCCGCCGAGGGCATGGTCGTACGCACCGTCCGGGACGCCACCGGCCCGCTGTCCACCGCCGAGACGCCCCTGGTCGACGACTGCGCCTGCTGTGCCCTGCGCGAGGACCTGGTGCCCGAACTGCGCCGGCTCGCCGCCGACGGCGTCAACCGGCTCGCGATCGTCGAGCTGTGGGACTCCGTCGAGCCCAAGGCGATGGCCGAGGTGATCGTCGCGGGCGGGCTCACGGTCACCGGTGTGATCACCGCCGTCGACCCGGCGCTGCTGCTGCCGTACCTCGGCAACGGAGACGACCTCGCCGACACCGGCCTGGCCGCGGCCGCCACCGACCGGCGCACGGTCGCCGACACCTTCGCCCGGCAGCTGGAGTACGCCCCCGTCCTCGCCGTCGTCGACTCCCCGGAGGCCGACGACGAGGACCGCGAACTGCTCGCGCAGCTCCACCCCACGGCCCGGCGAGTCCCCCTCCCGGGCGGCCCCCCGGCAGCCCGCCGAGTCCTCCTGCCGGGCGGCCACCCGGGGGACTCGGCGGGCCCCCGGCCGGACACCCCGCTGGCCCGGGCCGCCCTCGCCGGCTTCGACGTCGAGGCGGCCGCCGCCGCCCAGCACCCGGCCTGCGCCCTGCTGCCCGCCGAGGCCGACGGCCACGGTGTCACCACCGTGGTCTGGCACCGCAGGCGCCCCTTCCACCCCGAGCGGCTGTACGCGGCCCTGGAGGACCTGACCTGTGCGGCCGCCCGCAGCCGGGGCCGGTTCTGGCTCGCCGAGAAGCCCGACGTGCTGCTGCACTGGGACGCGGCGGGCGGCGCTCTCTGCGTGGAGAGCGCCGGGCCCTGGCTCGCCGCCCTCCCGGACGCGGCCTGGGAGCTGGTCCCGCCGGTGCGCCGGGCCGCCGCCGCGCTGGACTGGCATCCGGAGCACGGCGACTGCTGCCAGCACCTCGTCTTCACGTCCCCCGGCCTCGACCGTGACGGGCTCGAACGGCTGCTGGAGTCCTGCCTGCTGACCGACGCCGAGTACGCCGGCGGGCGCGCCGCCTGGAAGCGGCTGCCGCCCGCCTTCGACACCCTCCTGGAGGCCTGACCCCGCCCTGCCCCGCACGACCGCCCGCCGGCCGGCGAAGAACCGGCCCAACCCGCCGGCCCGGGCGGGCGTGATCTACCATTCGCGTGGACCGGTTCCTTCCGCATCCGCCCGCGAAGGTCTGGCGCGCCCTGGCGGAGCCCGATCTGCTCGTGCAGCGGCAGATGCAGGGGGCCGTGAACTTCCGTCTCGAGGTCGGTCACCGGTACCGGATGAGGTCGGTCCACCGTCCCGGTACCCGCTTATCCGGCCTCGTCGACGAGCGGTTTCCCGCCTGCGACCCGGAGTGGATGCCGTCCGTCCAGTGGTCCGATCCCGATCCGGCCAATCTCGCTCACTGGACCATCACATGGACGTTGGAACACCAGGGCCGCGGTACGCGTCTCTTCCTAGTACATGAGGGGTTCGATCCGGACGACCCGGCGCAGATGGTGGCGCGCAAGATCATGGACGAGGCCGGCGGTCGCATGTCTGTGCAGCTCTGGGGCAGACGCTGGAACAGCTTGGGTAAAGCGGGCGTCAAAGCTGTAACCGGAGGAACACCCCGCGTGCACGTGCATCTGCTCATGCATCTGCACGTGAACAGGGTTATGATCCGGGACAGTTGACCGCAGCATCAATGGCCACATCAGCCAGTTAGTGCACCACCGGGGAGCGACCTGTGGACCTCGACGTTGACGGCGTGTACGGGGGGTTTGACGTGTACAACGGCATGGCTGCGACGCAGCTGGACGGAGTGGCCTGGCAGAAGAGCAGGCACAGCAACTCGCAGGGTTCCTGCGTCGAGTTCGCGCGGTTGCCGGGCGGTGACGTGGCGGTCCGCAACTCGCGCTTCCCGGACGGCCCCGCGCTCGTCTACACCCGCGCGGAGATCGAGGCGATGCTTCTCGGCGTCAAGGACGGCGAGTTCGATCACCTGATAGTGAGCTGAGGCCGGGCGTATCAGGAGAAACCCGGCGCATTCATCGCAGAGTGCACGGTAACGCGCGTAGAAACCCGGCGTCCGAAGACGCCGGGTTTCCTATTCGGTGGGCTGCAGCCGGAACAGGGCCCATACGACCTTGCCGCTGAGCGTGCCCGCCAGCGGGTGCCAGCCCCAGCTGTCGCTGAAGGAGTCGACCAGGAACAGCCCGCGGCCGGACTCCGCCGAGGAGTCGTCGGAGTCCCCGGGGACGGGGGTGCCGTGGCTCGGGTCGCGCACCGCGCACACCAGCCGCTCGGTCCACCGCATCAGGTGCAGCCGCACGGCCGGCGCCTGCGGCGCGACGGGGTGCTCGGACTCACCGGGCACCGCATGCCGCAGGGCGTTGGTGACGAGTTCCGAGACGACCAGGCAGACGTCGTCGAAGCGCTCGCCGACGTCCCACTGGTCGAGTGTTCTCCGGGTGAACAGCCGGGCCTCACGCACCGCTTCGTAGCGGGCCGGCAGGGCGCAGGAGGCGGCGTTGGACACGGCCGCGGGATCAAGCGGCGGAAGGCCCTGCCGTAATGGCTTGAGCATGGTCGATCCATTCGTCCCCATGCGAGGCACTCCCGGGAATTCGCGGTCGTTGCGATGCAGCGGTGGCGCGGGACCATGGTTTCGGATGCGCACAGCAGATGCAAGGGCAGATGCACGTGCACGCGACCGAATTGGACCCTCCCGTACCGCTTGTTGGCCATTTTTTCCGCCAACTTGCAGCCGATGGCTCACTACCTGCTTGCAACTTCCTGTGCTTAAACTTTGTCCGCTTTCCGTTTCCGTAACCGGACGAGTACTGCTCGGAGTGTTTTAGTGGCAGACTGCGGGCCCTGAAGACGGTTGGGGAGGCTGGCGAACGTGAGCGCGGGAGAGCCCGGATCGGTGGTGCGGCGAATGCTGCTCGGCTCGCAACTCAGGCGGCTGCGTGAGGCCCGGGGCATCACCCGCGAGGCCGCGGGGTACTCGATCCGTGCCTCCGAATCGAAGATCAGCCGTATGGAGCTGGGCCGGGTGAGCTTCAAGACAAGGGACGTGGAAGACCTGCTGACGCTGTACGGCATCACCGACGAGGCCGAGCGCGAACAGCTCGTGTCCCTCGCCCGGGAGGCCAACGTGGCGGGCTGGTGGCACAGCTACTCGGACGTCCTGCCGAGCTGGTTCCCCACCTATGTCGGCCTGGAGGGCGCGGCACATCTGATCCGCGCGTACGAGGTGCAGTTCGTGCACGGCCTCCTCCAGACCGAGGAGTACGCGCGCGCCGTGGTGCGGCGCGGCATGAAGGGGGCCAGCGAGGAGGATGTCGAGCGCCGGGTCACCCTGCGCATGGAGCGGCAGAAGTACCTGGTGGCCGAAAACGCCCCCGACTTCCATATCGTCCTCGACGAGGCCGCCCTGCGCCGGCCCTACGGCAGCCGCGAGGTGATGCGGGGTCAGCTCCAGCATCTCGTCGAGATCTCCGAGCGGTCCAACGTACGGCTCCAGATCATGCCGTTCAGCTTCGGCGGCCACTCCGGCGAGGGCGGCTCCTTCACGATCCTGAGCTTCCCGGAGTCCGACCTGTCCGACGTGGTCTACCTGGAGCAGCTCACCAGCGCCCTCTACCTCGACAAGCGCGAGGACGTCGCCCAGTACGAGCAGGCGCTCAAGGAGCTCCAGCAGGACAGCCCCGGACCGGACGAGAGCCGGGACCTGCTGCGCGGGCTGCTCCAGCTGTCGTAGATATATCGACGTACCGGGGGATTACCCTCGACCCCGCCGGGAGATCGCGAACTGATGTCCCAACTCCCCTGTCACGCAAGTACGATGACGCGTGATCAGACCGTGATGTGGATGTGGATCGGGTGTCTGCATCGACTGCCGACGCAGCAGGGGATCGAGGGATCACATGTCGTCCTATTTCACCGACCTGGCCCAGCAGTACATCGACGGTGAGTGGCGCCCTGGGACCGGCTCCTGGGACATCATCGACTTCAACCCGTACGACGGGGAGAAGCTCGCGTCGATCACGATAGCCGCGGTCGAGGAGATAGATCAGGCCTACCAGGCCGCCGCGCGCGCCCAGAAGCAGTGGGCCGCCACCAATCCCTACGCCCGCCGTGCCGTCTTCGAGAAGGCCCTGCGCCTCATCGAGGAGCGCGAGGCGGAGATATCCGAGGCGATCATCGCCGAGCTCGGCGGCACCCGGCTGAAGGCCGCCTTCGAGCTGCACCTCGCCAAGGAGTTCCTGCGCGAGTCGATCCAGTGGGCGCTGCGCCCCGAGGGCAGGATCATGCCCTCCCCGGTGGACGGCAAGGAGAACCGCGTCTACCGCGTGCCGGTCGGTGTCGTGGGCGTGATCAGCCCCTTCAACTTCCCCTTCCTGCTGTCGATCAAGTCGGTCGCCCCGGCGCTCGCGCTCGGCAACGCCGTGGTCCTCAAGCCGCACCAGAACACCCCGATCGTCGGCGGCACCCTGGTCGCGAAGCTCTTCGAGGACGCGGGCCTGCCGGGCGGCCTGCTCAACGTCGTCGTCACCGACATCGCGGAGATCGGCGACGCCTTCATCGAGCACCCGATCCCCAAGGTCATCTCCTTCACCGGCTCCGACAAGGTCGGCCGGCACGTGGCCACCGTCTGCGCCTCGCTCTTCAAGCGCTCGGTGCTCGAACTGGGCGGCAACAGCGCGATCGTGGTCCTCGACGACGCCGACATCGACTACGCGGTCGACGCGGCGGTCTTCAGCCGGTACGTCCACCAGGGCCAGGTCTGCATGGCCGCCAACCGCGTGCTCGTCGACCGCTCGATCGCCGACGAGTTCACCGAGAAGTTCGTCGCCAAGGTGAAGACGCTCAAGGCCGGCGACCCGAGCGACCCGGCGACCGTCATCGGCCCGCTGATCAACTCCCAGCAGGCGGAGTCGATCTCGGCCACGGTCGAGCAGGCCATCGCCGAGGGCGCGACGGCCCTGCTGCACGGCACGACCACCGACAACCTGGTCGAGCCCTCGGTCCTCACCGACGTCCCGGCCGACTCCGACCTGCTCCGGCAGGAGGTCTTCGGCCCGGTCGCCTTCCTCATCCCGTTCGACGGCGAGGAGGAGGCCGTACGCCTCGTCAACGACACCCCGTACGGCCTCAGCGGCGCGGTCCACACCGGTGACATCGAGCGGGGCGTGTCCTTCGCCAAGCAGATCGACACCGGCATGTTCCACGTCAACGACGGCACGGTCCACGACGAGCCCGTCGTCCCCTTCGGCGGCGAGAAGCACTCCGGCCTCGGCCGCCTCAACGGCGAGACCACTGTGGACTCCTTCACCACCCTGAAGTGGATCTCGGTCCAGCACGGCCGGAGCGGCTTCCCGTTCTAGCCCCCCGACGAGTTCAGCCGTGACGGGCCCTTTAGGACGCGATCTGTCCTAAAGGGCCCGTAGCTTCGTCGGTGTCAGGGCAACACGATCCGAGGAAAGGCTGCCGGTCATGGTCACTCACGTTTCCGCCGAAGCACAGGGCGACGAGCGCGGAGCACTGCTCGCCTTCATCGAGGAGCAGCGCGGCGGCATCCGCCGGGCGCTGCTCGGCCTGACCGACGAGCAGGCGGCGAGCAGGCCGAGCGCGAGCGAGCTGACCCTGGCGGGCCTGCTCAAGCACGTCGCCGAGGTCGAGCAGAGCTGGATCGCCCGCGCCAAGCAGGAGCCGCCGGCGATCGAGCGTGACCAGTCGAACTGGCACGAGACCTTCCAGCTGGTCGGCGACGAGACGGTGGCCTCGCAGCTCGCCTACTGGGAGGAGGTCGCCGCCGAGACGGAGAAGTTCATCCGCTCCGTCCCCAGCCTCGACGACACCTTCCCGCTCCCGCCCCAGCCCTGGTTCCCGCCGGAGGGCCGGGTCTCCATGCGCTGGGTCTGCCTCCACCTGATCCGCGAACTCGCCCGGCACGCGGGTCACGCCGACATCGTCCGCGAGTCCCTGGACGGGAAGACGGCGTTCGAACTCGTGGCCCTGGAGCAGGCCTCCTAGCCGCTAGTGGTGGAAGCTGGTGGCCGCGCCCTTGTCCCTGGTCAACGGATGCGGCTGCCGGCGAAGTTCGGGCAGCAGCCGGGTCAGGTCCTCCAGGAACAGCTCGGCCAGGTCCTTGGAGAAGCCGTTGCGGCACACCACCCGCAGCACGGACAGGTCCTCCCGGTTCGCCGGGAAGGTGTACGCCGGCACCAGCCAGCCGCTCTCGCGCAGCCGCCGGGAGACGTCGAAGACGTCGTACGACGTCACGTGGTCGGCGGTGGTGAAGGCGAACACGGGCAGTTCGTCGCCCCGGGTGAGGAGCCGGAAGTCGCCGAGCGCCTCGACACGTGTAGCGAGCCCCGTCGCCACGTCCCGCGAGGCCTGCTGCACCGCGCGGTAGCCGTCCCGGCCGAGGCGCAGGAACGTGTAGTACTGCGCGACCACCTGGGCGCCGGGGCGGGAGAAGTTGAGGGCGAAGGTGGGCATGTCGCCGCCCAGGTAGTTGACCCGGAAGACCAGCTCCTCGGGCAGCGCCTCCTTGTCGCGCCACAGCGCCCAGCCGACGCCCGGGTAGACCAGGCCGTACTTGTGCCCCGAGGTGTTGATCGACGCCACCCGCGGGAGACGGAAGTCCCACACCAGGTCCTCGTCCAGGAAGGGCGCGATCATCGCGCCGGACGCGCCGTCGACATGGACCGGGACGTCGAGGCCGGTGCGCTCCTGGAGGGCGTCCAGGGCGGCGCAGAGGTCGGCGACCGGCTCGTAGGACCCGTCGAAGGTGGAGCCGAGGATGGCGACCACCCCGATGGTGTTCTCGTCGCACAGCTCGGCGGCGGCCTGCGGGTCCAGGTGGTAGCGGTCGCCGTCCATGGGCACGAACCGCGGTTCCACCTCCCAGAAGTTGCAGAACTTCTCCCAGCAGACCTGGACGTTGATGCCCATGATCAGGTTGGGCCGGGCGGTGCCCGGGTAGCGGTCGGTGTTGCGCTGCGCCCAGCGGCGCTTCATCGCCAGCCCGGCCAGCATGCAGGCCTCGCTGGAGCCCGTCGTCGAACATCCGATGGTGCCGGCCGGATCCGGCGCGTTCCACAGGTCGGCGAGCATCGCCACGCAGCGCTGCTCCAACTCGGCGGTGCGCGGGTACTCGTCCTTGTCGATCATGTTCTTGTCGTCGCACTCCGCCATCAGGATCCCGGCCTGCGGTTCCATCCAGGTGGTGACGAACGTGGCCAGATTCAGCCGGGCGTTGCCGTCCAGCATCAGCTCGTCGTGGACCAGCTGGTAGGCGGTCGAGGGCGGCAGCGGGCCGTCCGGCAGCCGGTGGGTGGGCGGGGCCTCGGCCATGCCGGCGACCGGGTTCGCCTCACCGAAGAACGGGTTGACGGACATGGAGCGCTCGCGGTGCTTCCCGGATCCTTTGTGGAGCGGCATGACAGGTGCCTCCTAGAGCTGTTTCACAAGTTTCGGCTTCAGAAAGTTCACCGCAGGGCCGTGCCGTCCGCCCGCAGTTGCATCTTCGGCCGTCCGGTCACCAGCAGCCAGGCGGGGAGCGACGCGATGCACAGCAGGGCGAGGATCGTCGGTGAGGCCACCAGCACGGAGGCCGTGAACAGGCTCACCCAGCCCTGTCTGGTGATCGCCAACAGCATGCCCAGCACACCTGCCGCCACGCCCACCGAGGGCTGGACGGCGGGCACCAGGGCGTGGGCGCACAGCCCGAGGGCCGCGCCGATGAAAACCGACGGAAAGATCCGGCCACCGCGGAAACCGCAGGCGGCGGCCACCAAAAGCGCGGCCAGTTTGACGACCGTCATCACCGCGAACTGCCCGGCCGACCAGCTCGTCGGGTCCTTCGCCAGCTCCGCGACCTCGTCCAGCCCCTTGAAGAGCGTCAGATGGCCGCCCAGCGCGCCCAGGAGGCCCAGAACCACACCGCCGGCCGGAAGAGCCACCATGGGGTGCCCGAGGCGCCGGAAGGCCCCGTGGACGTATGGGAAGGCGTAGACGGCGAGCATGCCGAGCAGCGCGGCCACGGGGGCGATCACCAGGGCCGCCAGCAGATCGGCCCAGCGCAGCCGGCCGACCGCGGGCAGCCCGAGGTCCAGGGCAGGACGGGCCACCAGGGCCGTCGTCATCGCTCCCGCGCCCGCGGCCATCAGCGGCCCGAAGAGGTTGTCCCACAGCGCCCCCTTCAGCGGCTTGCCGGCCAGTGCCTCGGAGATCACCAGGGCCGCCGCCACCGGCGTACCGAACAGCGCGCCGAGGGTGGCCGCGTCGGCCAGCGCGGGCCACAGCGAGCCCGGCAGCCGGGGCATCGCGAGGCGTCCCAGCCACAGCGCCAGCCCCACGTTCACGGCGATGATCGGGTTCTCGGGGCCGAGACTCGGCCCGCCCGCCAGCATCAGCACGGTCGCCAGCAGCAGCCCCGGCAGGACGACGGGAGGCAGCGCCACCGCCTCCAGGCCCAGGGTGGCCGGATCGGGCCCCGCGTGCCCGGGCACCTTCCACACCACCAGCCCGACCGCGACACCGGTCGCGGTCAGCATCACCAGCATCCACAGCACCGAGTACCGCCCGATGCCGAGCGCGTCCGGCAGGTTGTTCCAGAGCACGTGCTGCAACCGCTCCGCCAGCGAGCTCACCACCAGGTACAGCAGGCTGCTGCCGACCCCGACGACCAGGGCGGGCAGGATCAGCGGCAGCAGGGCACGCGCGGGGGCCGAGGGCGGGGTGGGGAGCGCCTGCCGCGCGGTGTCCTGGGCCACGGCCCCACCATAAGCGGGCAAAACAGGCACAACCTCCTGGAGGAAACGGCCGCCGGGAGGCCCCGAACCCGACGGACTTGCACCTCACGTGACGTGAGGACCCAAGGTGGAGCACGGAAAGGAGCGGAAGTGAGCTACTCCGTAGGACAGGTCGCCCGATTCGCCGGCGTCACCGTGCGCACCCTGCACCACTACGACGAGATCTCCCTGCTGGTCCCGGGCGAGCGCAGCCTCGCCGGACACCGGCGGTACGGCGACGCCGACCTCGACCGGCTGCAGCGGATCCTGTTCTACCGGGAGCTCGGCTTCCCGCTCGAGGAGGTCGCGGCCCTGCTCGACGACCCGGAAGCGGACCCGCGCGCGCAGCTGCGCCGCCGGCACGAACTGCTGACCGCCCGGATCGAGAAGCTGCGGAAGATGGCCGAGGCCGTGGAGCACGCCATGGAGGCACGCAGGATGGGCATCAACCTCACGCCCGAGGAACGCTTCGAGGTCTTCGGCGACAAGGACCCCGAGCAGTACGCCGAGGAGGCCGAGCAGCGCTGGGGCGGCACCGACGCCTACGCCGAGTCGCAGCGCCGGGCCGCCCGCTACACCAAGGCCGACTGGCAGCGCATGAAGGCCGAGGTCGACGACTGGGGCGAGCGTTACGCCGCCCTGGTGAACCAGGCCGAGCCGCCGACCGGCGCGCGGGCCATGGACATGGCCGAGGAACACCGGCGGCACATCTCGGCCTGGTTCTACGACTGCCCGTACGAGATGCACCGCTGTCTCGCCGGGATGTACGTGTCCGACGAGCGCTTCAAGGCGTTCTACGACTCGATGGCCCCGGGCCTGGCCGAACACCTGAAGGGGGCGATCGAGGCGAACGCGGTACGGCACACGACGTGACCCGGCGTCCGTCCAGGCCTGGGCGAGCCGGGCCCGGTCGGGCTAGTCGAGCTTGTCGACGACGACGGCCGTGCCGTACGCGCACACCTCGGTCCCCGCGTCCGCCGCCTCGGTCACGTCGAACCGGAAGGCCAGCACGGCGTTGGCGCCACGCGCGCGTGCCTGTTCCACCAGCCGCTCCATCGCCTGCGTGCGGGTCTGGACGAGCGTCTTCGTCAGCCCCTTCAGCTCACCGCCGATCATCGACTTCAGACCCGCGCCGATCTGACTGCCCAGGTGCCGGGAGCGCACGGTCAGCCCGAAGACCTCGCCGATGACCTCCCGCACCCGGTACCCCGGAACGTCGTTCGTGGTGACCACCAGCACATCGGGCTGGGGCCCCTGACCGCCGCCGTATTCTTCGATACCCATGTCCACAGCTATTCCCCAGGGCGGGCACAGTGCATCCTGGATCCACCGGTGGAACCTGGGGTGGACACATTGCGTTGATAGCTTTGTGCGGCCGCACAAGGAACCCGTAGTGCCTTCACCCCACAGGAGCCCGGAACCGTGATGACGCTCGCCCTCGGCCCGAGCTGGCTGGATCCGAACCAACTTCTCGACTCGTTCGGTATCTGGGGTCTGCTCCTGGTGGTCTTCGCCGAGTCCGGCCTTCTGATCGGCTTCTTCCTGCCGGGTGACTCCCTGCTGTTCACCTGCGGCCTGCTGATCGCCTCGAACCAGCTGGACTTCCCCCTGTGGGGCGCCATCGCCCTGATCTGCGTCGCCGCGATCCTCGGCGACCAGGCGGGCTACATGTTCGGCAAGAAGGTCGGCCCGTCGCTCTTCAACCGGCCGAACTCCCGCCTCTTCAAGCAGGAGAACATCGCCAAGGCGCACGAGTTCTTCGAGAAGCACGGCCCGAAGTCCCTGATCCTGGCCCGCTTCGTGCCGGTGATCCGCACGTTCACGCCGATCATCGCCGGCGTCAGCGGCATGGCCTACCGCTCGTTCCTGGTGTTCAACGTCATCGGCGGTGTCCTCTGGGGCGCCGGTGTCACCCTGCTCGGCTCCTGGCTCGGCAAGATCGACGTCGTCAAGAACAACATCGAGGCGATCCTGATCCTGATCGTCCTCGTCTCGGTGGTCCCGATCATCATCGAGTTCCTGCGGGCCCGCTCGAAGAGCAGGAAGGCGACGCCGACGGAGCAGCCGCTCCCGCAGCACCCCGCCCCGCCGATGATGGACGACGCGACGACCCAGCTCCGCAGGATCGACCCGACGTACGGCCAGCAGCAGCCGCCCCAGCAGCAGCCTCCGCAGCAGCAGTACGGCCAGCCGCAGCCGCAGCCGCAGTACGGCCAGCCGCAGCAGCCGTACCAGCAGCAGCCGTACTACGGCGAGAACGGCTACGGCCAGCAGCAGTACCCGTACAGCGAGGACCACTACCGAGCACCGTAAGTGGCAACGCCCTGCTTTTTGGGGGTGCGGGGAACTGCGCGATCAACCCTCACGACCTGCGGTCGCGCACGGACCGATGCGCCCCCCGAGGCGCTCAGGCTGCGGCGCGCAGACTGACGCGCTCAGAACCCCCGCGTCCGCTTCGCGGCCCGCCGCTTGCCCGCCGAGCCCACCCGCAGCCCCAACCGCGAGATCTCCGACCCCAGATTGACCCCGATGGCGATGGCCATGGCGAGCGACGCCGCCTTGGCCAGCGACACCAGCCCCTTGTCGACCTCGTTCTGGGCCATCGACAGCAGCCCGAAGTAGGTCGCCGACCCCGGCAGCAACGGCCCGATCGCCGCGGTCGTGTACGGCAGCGCGGAGGCGAACCGGTACCGCGACAGCAGCTGCCCGAACAGCCCCACCAGCCCGGCCGCCGCGGCCGTGGAGGCGACCGGCGAGATCTCCCCGGCGTAGTGCATCGCGCCGTAGACGCACCACGCCACACCGCCGTTAAGGGTCACAGCCAGCACGGTGGATCGTTCCTGCTGGAGCAGTACCGCGAAGGTCAGCGACAGCACCATCGACGCGGCGATCTGCAGCAGCGGCCGCTCGGAGCCGATCAGCGTCGCGTCGGGGTTGAGCCGGCCGCCCAGCTTCACGCCGAAGTACAGGATCGTCAGCACGCCGATGACGATGCCGACGAAGAAGTACATGACCTCCAGCAGGCGCGCGGAGGCGGTGATGTAGAAGCCGGTGAGCCCGTCCTGGACGCCCGCGACGAGGGCCCGCCCGGGCAGCAGCGCGAACAGTCCACCGGTGACGACGGCGGACGCCGCGACATCGACGTGGGCGAGCGCGAACGCCACCCCGATCGCGGCCGGCGGCATCGCGGCGATCATGAACTGGTAGAACTCCGGCAGTCCGCGCCCCGCGCACAGCCACGCCAGCCGGTCGCCGAGCATCGCGCCGATCGCGGCCGCCACGAACACCAGGTAGTCACCGCCGACGAGCACCGAGGCGGCCCCGGCGAGCAGCCCGCTCGCGCCGGTCAGCGCCCAGCCGGGGTACGGGTGCCGGTTGCGGCGGATCTCCGCGAGCCGCCGGTAGGCCTCCTCCAGAGAGACATGGGTCTCGGGGTCGGTGAGGTCGTCCACGAGCCGGAAGACGGCGGCCAGACGCGTGTAGTCGGTCCCGCGCCGCCGTACCGTCCGGGATGCCGTCACCGGGTCCTCGACGAGGGAGGGCTGGTAGGAGATCGCCAGCAGCGTGAAGGTGACGCCAGGCTCACACCGGTCGAGGCCGTACGACCGGCAGACCGCGAACATCGCGGCCTCCACGTCCTCCGCGCCCTCGCCGCCCGCCAGCAGCAACTCCCCGATACGCAGCGTCAGGTCGAGCACGCGCGGAACGGCAGGACCGCCCTCCTCGGCCTTCTGCACCGGCTCCGGCGCCGGCCGCTCGGTCACCGGCATGCGCAGCATCGTGCGCATCCGGTCCTGCCAGGGCGCGTCCTTGACGAGACTGACCGCGGGGAACCCGGAGGCGGGCGTGAAGGCGGGCGGGGCGTCCAAGGCGCTGTAGGTCCTTGGCATGCTGAACGCCGAGCCCTCGGGCTCGCCGGTCACCGGCTGTGGCGTCGCCAGCCCCTCCGGCACCACGAACTCGGACGTGGTCTCGGGCTCGACGCCGGCCTCGGGGACCGCGATGCCCGCCGGAAGGGCGAACTCGGACGTGATCTCCGGGTCGTACCGCGCCTCGTCCGACCGGGGCTTGCGGTCCTCCTCCTCCGTCACCGTCGTAACGCTCCCTGAACGACTACTTCACGTACGCCTCAGTATGCGCGTGACCACACAGCGGCCACCGAAAACCGGCCCGCGCGGGCCGGCTGACACGAAAAACGGGCCGCACGCGTGCGTGCGGCCCGTTTCCCGTGCGCGGACTGGATCAGTGACCGCCCTGCTCCTTGAAGCGCTTGTACGACCGCTCGATCTCCACCTCGGCGTCGGTGCGGCCCACCCAGTTGGCGCCCTCGACGGACTTGCCGGGCTCCAGGTCCTTGTAGACCTCGAAGAAGTGCTGGATCTCCAGGCGGTCGAACTCCGACACGTGGTGGATGTCGCGCAGGTGCTCCACGCGCGGGTCGGTGGCCGGGACGCACAGCAGCTTGTCGTCGCCGCCGGCCTCGTCCGTCATCCGGAACATGCCGATCGCGCGGCACTTGATGAGGCAGCCCGGGAACGTCGGCTCGTCAAGAATGACCAGCGCGTCCAGCGGGTCGCCGTCCTCGCCGAGGGTGTTCTCGACGAAGCCGTAGTCGGTCGGGTAGGCGGTCGAGGTGAAGAGACGACGGTCCAGGCGGATCCGACCGGTCTCGTGGTCCACCTCGTACTTGTTCCGCGAACCCTTCGGGATCTCGATCGTGACGTCGAACTCCACCGGTGGCTCCTCCATGATCAACACATAGTTCTGGTGGTTAAGTGTCCCTCACGCAGGTGTGTGATCGCGAAAGGGGCTGGTGGTCGTGCCAGAGCTGAGGCCTTGGCAGTCCGCGAAACCGCGTGTGCGGAAGATCGCGGGTGCCGTGCGTCCGCGTCTGACACGCGTGGTGACCGCCGCGAAACCGCAGGTCAAGCGGTTGACGCGGGCAGTGGGACCGCAGTTGGCACGCATCAGGCGCGTGACCGGACCCCGGCCCGCCACCCTGGTCCGCCCCCCTCGTCCTCGGACCTTCAGGACCTGGCAGTACACCGCGGGCGCCGCCACGGCCGGGCTCGCGCTGGCCGCCGGTGCGGTGACCGCGGCGGGCCCCTGGGACGCCGACGGTCAGCGTACGGCCGAGCGGAACCGCGCCGCCGCCCTGGAACACACGGGTGGCGCAGATCACGGTTCCGGCATCGCCGCGGGAGAACCCACCCCCGCGCCCAGCGCCGGATCCGTCCTGACGGGCCTGGGCGCCGCCATGAACACCGTGAAGTCGGCGCCGAGCGGGGAGCCCGCCGGAATCGCCGGAACGGCCGTCACGGACCTCCTGGGGCCCCTTCTGGACGCCTCGGCGCTCGGCGACACCCGCACCGCCGTGGTCGTCGACGTGGCCACCGGTGCGCGCCTCTACGGCGCCGGCGCCGACACCGCCCTCACCCCCGCCTCCACCACCAAGATCGCCACCGCCGTCGCCGCCCTCTCCGCGCTCGGCCCCGACCACCGCATCACCACGCGCGTGGCCCTCGAACCCGGCACCAGGGAGGTCGTCCTGGTCGGCGGCGGCGACCCCACCCTGACCGCCCGCAAAAATGCCGACGGCTGGGCCAGCCTGCGCACCCTCGCCACCGAGACGGCCAGATCGCTGACCGCGCGGGGCATCAAACAGATCACGCTCTCGTACGACACCACGCTCTACAGCGGCCCCGACCTGCACCCCATCGGCGTCAACGACAACCTCGCGCGCGTGAGCCCCCTCATGGCCGACGAGGCCCGCACCGACGGCTCCGTCGAGGGGCCGGTGGCCCGGGTGAGCGACCCGGCGGCCGACGCGGCGCAGAAGTTCGCCGGCTTCCTGACGGAGGCCGGCATCAAGACCTCGGCGCCCGGCACCTCCAAGGCGAGCAGCCGGGCCGACACCCTCGCCGCCGTCTCCTCGCCGCCGCTCTCCGCGATCGTCGAGCGCATGCTGACCAACAGCGACAACGACATCGCCGAGGCCCTGGCCCGCCAGACCGCGCTCGCGAGCGGCAAGGTGGCCAGCTTCGACGGGGGAGCCGCCGCGATCGACGCCCAACTCGCCAAGCTGGGCCTGCCGATGACCGGCGCCTCCTTCCACGACGGCAGCGGCCTGAACCGTGACGACCGGCTGACGGCGAACCTGCTCACCGCCCTGCTCGTCAAGGCCGCCGACGCGGACCGGCCGGGCCTGCGCCCGGTCCTCACCGGCCTCCCGGTGGCCGGCTTCACGGGCACCCTGAGCAGCCGTTACACGGACGGCGCGGCCGGCGTCGTACGCGCGAAGACCGGCACTCTGACCGGCGTCAACACCCTGGCGGGCACCGTCGTCGACAAGGACGGCCGCCTGCTGGCGTTCGCCTTCCTCGCGGCAGACACGACGAGTCCGGCGGAGGCCCAGGCGGCACTGGACCGGACGGCGACGGCGCTGGCGGGCCTGTGAACCGCCGCGCCCGGCCGCTGCGGACGGACGCCCGCATCGGCCGGCGGGACGCCCGCATCGGCCGGCGCAAGCACCACCAACCCCGCCCACCGCACAAAACAGCCGCACCTCCACCAATCTCCACGGCCTGCCCCAAGGGGGAGCGCTAACGTACGGTTGACGCATGACGAGCATCGGTGGCGCTGCTTCTTCTGGGATGGTCGACTGGAATCTCGCGGTGGCGACCGCGACCCGGCTCGTGCGGCCGGGCCCCGAGGTGAGCCGCGACGAGGCCCGGGCCATCGTCGCGGAGCTGCGGCGGCACGCGAAGGCCTCGGAGGAACACGTCCGGGGCTTCACTCGTATGGGGAACGACGACATTCACGACACCCCCGTCCTGGTGGTGGACCGCCCGGGCTGGGTGAAGGCGAACGTCGCCGGGTTCCGTGAACTCCTCAAGCCGCTGCTGGACAAGATGCAGGAGCGGCGGGCCGGCAGCCCGGGCGGCGCGGTCCTGGGCGCGGTCGGCGGCAAGGTCACCGGCGTGGAACTCGGCATGCTGCTGTCGTTCCTGTCGTCCCGGGTGCTCGGCCAGTACGAGACCTTCGCCCCCGCCTCCCGCGACCTCCCAGCGGACGAGCACGGTGGCGGGAGGCTGCTGCTCGTCGCTCCGAACATCGTCCACGTGGAGCGCGAACTCGACGTACAGCCCCATGACTTCCGCCTGTGGGTGTGCCTGCACGAGGAGACGCACCGCACCCAGTTCTCGGCGGTGCCCTGGCTGCGCGCCCATCTGGAGGGCGAGATCCAGGCGTTCCTGTCGGAGACCGACGTCGACCCGATGACCGTCCTCGAACGCGTCCGGGACGCCGCCCAGTCGCTCGCCGGGAGCCGCCCCGAGGCCGAGGAGGACGACGGCGGTCGGTCGTTCGTCGAACTCGTGCAGACCCCGGCCCAGCGCGAGATCCTCGGCCGGCTCACCGCCGTCATGTCCCTCCTGGAGGGCCACGCCGACTTCGTCATGGACGGGGTCGGACCGGCGGTCGTACCGACCGTCGCCGAGATCCGTGAGAAGTTCCAGCAGCGGCGTGCCAAGGGCGCCTCCCGGCTGGACATGACCCTGCGCAAGCTGCTCGGCCTGGACGCCAAACTCCGCCAGTACCGGGACGGCGAGCGGTTCGTGCGGGCCGTCGTCGAACAGGTCGGCATGGACGGCTTCAACCGGGTGTGGACCTCCCCGAACACCCTGCCGACCAAGGTGGAGATCGCCAAACCGGCGGACTGGGTCGCGCGGGTGCATCGCAAGGCCGAGTCGTGAACCGACGCAGGTGTGGTGAATCGGATTCCGCCTACGGCAGGCGAACGCCCCTTCAATCACCCGTCCGAGGGACCGTGAGCGATGGGTAGGCGTGCGATGCTCGGGGTACGGCCCGTTTCTGTCACCATCGACACACTCTGAGTGACCGATCTCGGGTTCACCCCCCGAAAACTTCATGAAGGGAACCGGACATGGGTCCCCATCCTGCGGTCGCGGCGATACGCCTGGCGGTCCGCCGCGTCCTCCACGACATCCTCACCGACACCAGCCGATGCAGCCGTACCACCGGTGAACGCGCCGGTGGGCGCATCGTCGCGCGCCTCACGCGCCCCGTCGGAGACATCCCGGAACAGTCACCGAACGAGCGGCCCCCCTCCCCGCTCGTCCTCGTGGCCTGCTCCGGTGGCGCCGACTCGATGGCGCTCGCCTCCGCCCTCGCCTTCGAGGCCCCCAAGCTCGGCGTCCGCGCGGGCGGCATCACCGTCGACCACGGCCTGCAGCCCGGCTCCGACCTGCGGGCCGAGGAAGTCGTCCTACGGCTGCGCGAACTCGGCCTGGAGCCGGCCGAGTCGATCACCGTGACCGTCGGCCGTGACGGCGGGCCCGAGGCAGCCGCCCGGGACGCCCGCTACGCCGCCCTGGACGCCGCCGCCGAGCGGCACGGCGCCACCGCGGTCCTGCTCGGCCACACCAGAGACGACCAGGCCGAAACCGTCCTGCTCGGCCTCGCCCGCGGCTCGGGCATCCGCTCCCTGTCCGGAATGGCCGCGGTCTCGGGGGCCGACGGCCGTTACCGCCGCCCGTTCCTCCAGCTGGACCGGCAGACCGCCCGCAAGGCCTGCCTGGTCCAGTCCCTGCCGGTCTGGGACGACCCGCACAACGCGGACCCGGCCTACACCCGCTCCCGGCTCCGCCACGAGGGCCTGCCCGCGCTGGAGAAAGCCCTGGGCAAGGGCGTCGTCGAGGCCCTCGCCCGTACCGCCCAGCTCTCCCGCGACGACGCCGACGCCCTGGACACCTGGGCCAGCCAGGCCGAGGCCTCGGTCCGGGACGCCGCGGGTCTGCTGGAGTGCGCCAAGCTCTACGCCCTGCCGCCCGCCGTCCGCCGCCGGATCCTGCGCCGCGCGGCCATCGAGGCGGGCGCACCGGCCGGTTCGCTCTTCGCCCGGCACATCGAGGAAGTCGACCGGCTGATCACCGGCTGGCGCGGTCAGGGAGCCATCAATCTCCCCGGCAAGGTCGTGGCCCAGCGCCAGGGTGGCAGACTGGTGATCCGGCAAGGCTGATTCCGTACCCCCCGGGGTCCGGGCTCCGCCGGTGGGACGACCGAAAGTGATGCGGGTGGACGCGAAAGACATGGGTGCCGATCTCCAGCGGGTACTCATCACCAAGGAAGAGATCGACGCGAAGCTGGCCGAGCTGGCCGCGAAGATCGACGCGGAGTACGCGGGCAAGGACCTGCTCATCGTCGGCGTCCTCAAGGGCGCCGTGATGGTCATGGCGGACCTCGCCCGGGCGCTGTCCACCCCTGTCACCATGGACTGGATGGCCGTGTCGTCCTACGGCGCGGGCACCCAGTCCTCCGGTGTGGTGCGGATCCTCAAGGACCTCGACACCGACATCAAGGGCCGGCACGTCCTGATCGTCGAGGACATCATCGACTCCGGACTGACCCTGTCCTGGCTGATCAACAACCTCGGCTCCCGCGAGCCCGAGACCCTGAAGATCTGCACCCTGCTGCGCAAGCCGGACGCGGCCAAGGTGGCCATCGACGTCGAGTGGGTCGGGTTCGACATTCCCAACGAGTTCGTCGTCGGCTACGGCCTCGACTACGCCGAGAAGTACCGCAATCTTCCGTTCGTCGGTACGCTCGCGCCTCACGTCTACGGCGGCTGAACCCCGGCTGAGACGCCGAGGGGTCCACTTGCGTAAGACGATCGGGAACCCCAGCGGGTTTCGCGCCGTTGGAGCATGCAGAGACGGGTTTACCAGTCGTCCGAGTCGCTCCGTGCGGCTTCGGGCACTCATGCTGGGGTACCGTCAGAAGAACTGTCTTATCAAACTCACTATGGCAGGAGGGACGGGGCGACACGCTCCGTATGGATGGACGTGAAGCGATACTTCCGTGGGCCGGTCATGTGGATCGTGCTGGCCGTCCTTGCCGTGGTCGTGTTGATGCAGGTTGTCGGCTCGTCCGGCGGCTACAAGACGGTAGACACCGGCCAAGTCGTGGCGGCGATCAACAACAACAAGGTGGAATCGGCGAAGCTGACCACCGGTGACGAGCAGACCATCAAGGTCACGCTCAAGAACGGCGAGAAGGTCGACGGCAGCTCGAAGATCCAGGCGAGCTACATCGGCGACCAGGGCGTGACCATCGCCAACACCCTGCAGACCAAATTCCAGGACAAGCAAATCCCCGACGGTTACACCGTCGCGCCGACCAAGCAGAACGCTTTTGTCGGTGTCCTGCTCTCCCTGCTCCCCTTCGTCCTCATCGTGGTCGTCTTCCTGTTCCTGATGAATCAGATGCAGGGCGGCGGCTCCCGGGTCATGAACTTCGGCAAGTCCAAGGCGAAGCTCATCACCAAGGACACCCCGAAGACGACGTTCGCGGACGTCGCGGGCTGTGACGAGGCCGTCGAGGAGCTCCACGAGATCAAGGAGTTCCTCCAGGAGCCGGCCAAGTTCCAGGCGGTCGGCGCCAAGATCCCCAAGGGCGTGCTCCTCTACGGCCGTCCCGGCACCGGCAAGACGCTGCTCGCGCGTGCCGTCGCCGGCGAGGCGGGGGTGCCCTTCTACTCGATCTCCGGTTCCGACTTCGTCGAGATGTTCGTCGGTGTCGGTGCCTCCCGGGTCCGCGACCTCTTCGAGCAGGCCAAGGCGAACGCCCCGGCGATCGTCTTCGTCGACGAGATCGACGCGGTCGGCCGCCATCGCGGCGCCGGCCTCGGCGGCGGTCACGACGAGCGCGAGCAGACCCTGAACCAGCTGCTCGTCGAGATGGACGGCTTCGACGTCAAGGGCGGTGTGATTCTCATCGCCGCGACGAACCGGCCCGACATCCTCGACCCGGCGCTGCTGCGCCCGGGCCGTTTCGACCGCCAGATCGCGGTCGACCCGCCGGACCTGCTGGGCCGTCTGGAGATCCTCAAGGTCCACCAGAAGGGCAAGCCGGTCGCGCCCGACGTCGACCTCGCGGCGGTCGCCCGCCGCACGCCGGGCTTCACCGGCGCGGACCTGTCGAACGTGCTGAACGAGGCGGCGCTGCTCACGGCCCGCAGCGACCGCAAGCTCATCGACAACCAGATGCTCGACGAGGCGATCGACCGCGTGGTCGCGGGCCCGCAGAAGCGGACCCGGATCATGTCGGACAAGGAGAAGAAGATCACCGCGTACCACGAGGGCGGCCACGCCCTGGTCGCGGCGGCCTGCCCGAACTCCGACCCGGTCCACAAGGTCACGATCTTGTCCCGCGGCCGTGCCCTCGGCTACACGATGGTCCTGCCGGACGAGGACAAGTACTCGACCACGCGCAACGAGATGCTCGACCAGCTCGCCTACATGATGGGCGGCCGCGCGGCCGAGGAACTGGTCTTCCACGACCCGACCACCGGTGCGGCGAACGACATCGAGAAGGCCACGGCCACCGCCCGCGCGATGGTCACGCAGTACGGCATGACCGAGCGTCTCGGCGCGATCAAGTTCGGCGGCGACAACACCGAGCCCTTCCTCGGCCGTGAGATGTCCCACCAGCGCGACTACTCGGAAGAGGTCGCCGCCCTGGTGGACGAGGAAGTGAAGAAGCTCATCGAGAACGCGCACAACGAAGCCTGGGAGATCCTGGTCGAGAACCGCGACGTCCTCGACAACCTGGTGCTCCAGCTCCTGGAGAAGGAGACCCTGGGCAAGGAGGAGATCGCCGAGATCTTCGCGGCACTCCACAAGCGGCCCGCGCGGCCCGCGTGGACCGGCTCCTCCCGCCGTACGCCGTCCACCCGTCCGCCGGTGCTCTCCCCGAGGGAGCTCGCACTGACCAACGGGGCGAACGGCGCGACGCCGGCGATCAGCACCGCGAAGTCCACGGCGGCCGAGTCCGCCCCGGCGGTCGAGAAGGCCCCGGAGGACCGTCCCGAGAGCTGACTCACACCGGTCTCGCCCGGCTCGGAATGGATGCCGCGCCCCTCAGGATCTAGCCTGGGGGGCGCGGCTTTTCGGTATGCCCGCAGATGAGGCGCGTGACCCACAGGCGCCCGCCCTAAGGAACGAGGCACCCAGATGACCGACCCCGTGACCCTGGACGGCGAGGGCACCATCGGTGAATTCGACGAGAAACGCGCCGAGAACGCCGTACGCGAACTCCTGATCGCGGTAGGCGAGGACCCCGACCGTGAAGGGCTACGGGAGACTCCGGCGCGGGTGGCGCGGGCGTACCGAGAGTTGCTGGCCGGGAACTACCAGCAGCCCGAAGAGGTCCTGACGACGACCTTCGATCTTGGTCACGACGAGATGGTCCTGGTCAAGGACATCGAGATCGTCAGCCTGTGCGAGCACCACATGCTGCCGTTCCACGGCGTCGCCCATGTCGGCTACATCCCGGCGGAGACCGGCAAGATCACGGGCTTGTCCAAGCTCGCGCGTCTGGTCGAGGTGTTCGCCCGTCGTCTGCAGGTGCAGGAACGTCTCACTACCCAGGTCGCCGACTCCCTGATGCGGATCCTGGAGGCCCGGGGTGTGATCGTCGTCGTCGAGGCGGAGCACATGTGCATGTCGGTCCGTGGGATCCGCAAACCGGGGGCCAAGACGACGACCTCGGCGGTCCGCGGCCAGCTCAGGGACGCCACGACCCGCGCCGAGGCGATGAGCCTGATACTGGCGCGCTGACCTTCCCCGGGCGGGGCTCAGGCGACCGGCTCGGCCCCGCTGTGGTGGTTGTCGTCGTCCTCCGGGAGCTTGCACACCCGCTCCAGGAACATCGCCGCCGCTATGACACCGATGCCGGCGACCACCGAGAAGGCCGCGTAGAGGGCCTGGTCGCGGCGGGCGGGGAGGTCGAGGAGCTCCAGCAGGAAGACGCCCGTGCCGCCGTACATGCCGGCGACCAGGGCCGCGACCAGGGCGCTGGCCTGGCCGAAGACGACCGAGCGGGCGGCCATCAGCGGGTCGACGCCCTTGGCGCCCGGGCGGCGCTCGCGCTGGGCCCGGAGGCGGGCGCGCAGCGAGAGCGCCGTGGCGAGCAGGACCACGGCGATCAGGGCGAGGACGATCGGGGCGGCCACCGGCACGCTGGGCAGGGTCCCCACCGAGTTCCACAGGCGGGCCCCCGCCCAGGACAGCACCCCGGCCACGACGAACACGCCGGCCAGCACCCTGATCCGCAGCTCTTTCACTGTGTTCCTTCAGCTCCCCCCGCAGCGATGTGGTCGTGTCGACCTTAACGACTACTCGGGCAGTCGGAGTTCCAGGTCCGCACGTGCTTCCACACCGTGCCGGGTGACGACCGCCAGCAAGTCGGCGATCGTGCCGCGGCCGGGCAGCTGTGCCTCGGGGTCGACGTCGTACCAGGGCGCCAGCACGAAGGCGCGCTCGTGGGCCCGCGGGTGCGGGAGGGTCAGCTGCGGATCGTCGGAGACGACGTCCGCGTACGCGACGATGTCGACGTCCAGGGTGCGCGGGCCCCAGTGCTCGTCCCGCACCCGGTTGAACGCCTCCTCCACCGCGTGCGCCCGCTCCAGCAGCGAGGACGGCGGGAGGGTGGTCTTCAGCACCACGATCGCGTTGTAGTACGTCGGCTGGCTGCCGGGCTCGACGCCCCACGGCTCCGTCTCGTACACCGGCGACACGGCCTTGATGCGGACGCCGGGGGTGTCCTCCAGGGCGTCGATGGCGCCCTGCAGGGTCTCCAGGCGGTTGCCGAGATTGGAGCCGAGGGCGACCACGGCGCGTTTGGGGTTGGAGAGGGTGGTGTCGGCGGCGTCGACCTGCTCGACGACGGAGGCGGGCACCGGCTGAACGGTCGGGTCGCTGGGACCCCGCAGAGAGGATGCGGTCATACTCGGCTCCGGGTGATGGTGACGGTGACGTCGTCGAAGGGGACGGTGATGGGCGCGTCCGGCTTGTGGACCTGGACCTCGACCTCTCTTACCCCCTCGTGCTTGAGGCAGACCTGTGCGATCCGCTCGGCGAGCGTCTCGATCAGGTTCACCGGCTCCCCCTCGACCACGGCGACGACCTCTTCGGCCACCACGCCGTAGTGCACGGTCTTCGTCAGGTCGTCGTCGGCCGCCGCAGGCCGGGTGTCCAGGCCAAGGACGACGTCCACGAGGAAGGTCTGGCCCTCCTCGCGCTCCTTGGGGAAGACACCGTGGTGCCCGCGGGCCTTCAGGCCGCGCAGCGCGACACGATCCACGCGAATCACTCCTGCAATCGTCGGTAACGGCGAGGTCGCATCATGTGCGGGCGATCGACCGGCCTCAGACGAATCTACCTGCGGGCACTGACAGAGCCGGGTCACGGGGCGGCGGCCCGCGCCGGGGTCGCCAGGGTTCATCGCGCGTTTTCCCTGGAGAACCCGGCGGCTCACGGGCCGGTAGCCGGACCTACCGGCGAGTTCGTGATTCCAGCCACTTCTTGCGCCATGCGGACCGCGCGGGCCGGCACGGTCGCTCAGGAGGGCGTGTCGTCGTCCTCGTCCTCGTCGGTCTCGGACAGCACCGGGGAGGCGTGGTGGGACCAGAGCTTCCAGCCGTCCGGGGTGCGCCGGAACACGTTCGTGGCGACGACCAGCTGACCTACCAGCGGGCCGAGCTCCTGCCCGCCCGTGGGGGCCGGGCCGCCGCTGAGGATGTTCTCCGTGCAGGTCACCAGGGCGGTGTCGCCGGTGACGGAGACATGCACATCGGTGAGGAAGAACTGGATGTAGTCGGTGTTCGCCATGATCAGCGCGTACGACCGCAGGACCTCGCCGCGGCCGGTCAGCACCGGCCAGCCCGGGTGCACGCAGGAGACCACGCCGGTGTCCGCCGGATCGTGGTACTCCTCGTCGACGCCCAGGTCGGCGGGGGTGAGCCAGAGACCGGACACCGCTTCGAAGTCGGCGCGCTCCAGGGCCTCGTAGAAGGCGGTGTTGGCGGCCTCGACCTGCTCGACGTCCGTGTGGGGGGCGCTCACCGGGCTCCCTCTGCGCGGCGGGGAGGGTTCTGCGAGGAGTGCGCGGGCTGCGAGGCCGGTGAGGCGTGCGCGGGCTGTGAGGCGTGCGCGCCCGGCGTGTCCGGTCCCGTGTGCGCCCTCTCTATTGCGCGTGCCACCCGAACCGCGTCCGCCGTGGCGCGCACCTCGTGCACGCGCACCGCCCACGCGCCCGCGTGCGCCGCGAGCGCGGAGACGGCGGCCGTCGCCGCGTCGCGCTCCCTGGCCGGCGGGGGCGCCCCCTCGGGCCCGGCCAGGACCCGGCCGAGGAACCGCTTGCGGGAGGCGGCGACGAGTACCGGGTGCCCGAGGGCGTGCAGCCGGTCGAGGTGGGCCAGGAGGGTCAGGTCGTGCCCGGAGTCCTTGGAGAAGCCGAGGCCGGGGTCGACGACGATGCGGTCGGGGGAGATGCCGCCGGCCAGGACGGCGTCCACGCGCGCGTGCAGTTCGTCGAGGACTTCGGCGACGACGTCGTCGTACACGCCCCGGACGTTGCCGCCCTCCAGGAAGCCGCGCCAGTGCATGACGACGAAGGGGGCGCCCGACTCGGCGACGACGGGGATCATGTCGGGGTCGGCGAGACCGCCGCTGACGTCGTTGACGAGGGCCGCGCCGGCCGCGAGGGCCTGCTGGGCGACACGGGCGCGCATGGTGTCGACGGAGACGACGACGCCCTCGGCGGCGAGGCCGCGGACGACGGGGATGACACGGCGCAGCTCCTCGTCCTCGTCGACACGGGTGGCGCCGGGGCGGGTGGACTCACCGCCGACGTCGACGAGGTCGGCGCCCTCGGCGACGAGGTCGAGGCCGTGCTTGACGGCGATCGTCGTGTCGAACCAGCGGCCGCCGTCGGAGAAGGAGTCGGGGGTGACGTTCACGACCCCCATGACCGCGCACCGGTCCCATGCCGGAAGCCCTGCCACCTGGCCACGTCCGCTGTGGTTGCTCATACGTTCAGCGTAGGCCCAGGAAACGGCGGCTCCGGCGTGTGGCCTTCGGGTGGGCCCGAGCGGAGCCCGCGGGCTGGAGGGGGAGGGGCGTCCGCTCGGGCCGGTCATGGGGTCATGCCGCTCGTATGCCCTGTTCGGCGACGCCGTGGGCACAGGGGCGGGCGGCCGGGGTGCCGTGGCGCAGGAAGCGCGGCAGCGGGAGGGCGAGGTTGACGAAGCCCTCGGCCTGCATGGCGGCGAGGCCGATCCGCGGGAGGTCGCCGGAGGCCCGGTAGACCACGAAGCGCGGCTCCCAGCGCGGCTGGAACTTGGCGTTGAACTTGTACAGCGACTCGATCTGGAACCAGCGCGACAGGAAGACCAGCAGTCCGCGCCAGGCGCGCAGCACCGGGCCCGCGCCGATCTTCTCGCCCCGCGCGAGCGCCGAACGGAACATCGCGAAGTTGAGCGAGACCCGGGTGATGCCGAGCTTCGGGGCGGCCTGGAGGGCGGCCACGATGAGCAGCTCGTTCATCCCGGGGTCGGCCGCGCGGTCGCGGCGCATCAGGTCGAGGGAGACGCCGTCGGTGCCCCAGGGCACGAAGTGCAGGATCGCCTTGAGGTCGCCGTAGGGACCGGGTGTCCCGTCGGCCTTGTGAGCGGTGGCGATCAGGCAGTCGCCGTCGGCGGGGTCGCCGATGCGGCCCAGGGCCATCGAGAAGCCGCGCTCGGTGTCGGTGCCGCGCCAGTCCTCCGCCGCCCGGCGGATACGGTCCAGCTCGGCCTCGCCGAGGTCACGGATGCGCCGCACCCGGGTTTCGTAGCCGGCCCGCTCGATGCGCTTGACCATCTGGCGCACGTTGCGCATCGCGCGTCCGGCGAGCGAGAAATCCGCTACGTCCACCACCGCCTCGTCGCCCAGTTCGAGGGCGTCCAGGCCGGTCTCCCGGGTCCACACCTCGCCGCCCGTCTCCGAGCAGCCCATCACGGCGGGGGTCCAGGAGTGGGCCTTGGCCTCGTCCATGAAGCGTTCGATGGCACCGGGCCAGGCCTCGACGTCGCCGATCGGGTCGCCGCTGGCGAGCATCACGCCGGAGACCACGCGGTAGGTGACCGCCGCCTTGCCGCTGGGTGAGAAGACCACCGCCTTGTCGCGGCGGAGCGCGAAGTGGCCGAGGGAGTCGCGGGCGCCGTGTTTCTCCAGGAGGGCGCGCAGGCAGGCCTCGTCCTCCGCGGTGAGATGCGCGGCCGGGTGCTCGGGGCGGAAGGCGAGGTAGATGGTGGTGATCGCGGTGATCAGGCCGAGCGCGCCGAGCGAGAAGGCGACCGTCCAGGAGGTCGATCCCTCGTAGTCGACGGGGCCTTCGAAGCCGAACAGGCCGTACAGGACGTGTGTGATGCGGTCGGCCAGGCTCGGGTCGCCGATCGTGCGCTTCGGGTGGGCGCTGACGATGACCAGGCCGAGGGCGAGCGAACCGGCGCTCATGAGTACGAAGTTGGCGAGTGCGCGCCACCGGCTGCGCGGGTCCGGCAGTGCCTTGAACTCGTCGCGGTGGAGCACCAGGGGCACGAACAGCGCCAGCGAGACCAGGGCACCGATGACCGAGTGCCGGTACACGAACTGCGACACCGCGCCGGCCGGCAGGAGCGCGACCGCGGCCCGCCACGCCCGGCGCTTGCGCCGCTTGAGCCCGTGCGCGAGCAGCAGCAACAGCACGCCGACGCTGAGCGAGAGCGCGGCGGCGAACGGCCCCAGCGACCCGGGCAGCACCTCGGCCATGGCGTGCATACGGCTGTGCCGGAAGCGCGGGAAAACACCCGCGGCGATGTCCAGGACGCCCACGACCGCGCACGCCCTGCCGACCAGAGCGGGGACCGCCTCAGGGCGCGGACCACGGACTATGCGCCGCGCCCGGCTTGATCGGCTCGGAACCTCGCCCGACATTTCCCCATCTATCCTGACAGACATCGCATCCCGTAGTTCTGCGAGAGACCTTGGATCCGGGCCCGATTCGGGCATCCGGCGACATTGCGCCCTCTAGGACGGTGTCTCGGGGGGAGAGGTTCACTCCCCACCGGAAAGCCGGGTCAAAGGCCAAGGAAAGCCCAGGGCAAGCCTCGTTGAAAGCGGCGGGCGCCACGGGGGAAAGCGCAGGCAGGAAGCACCTCATGGGACTTACGAGCGATAAGACGCTGGCATTGACGATCTTGTTCGCGGTACTGCTGTTCGTCGGCACGGTGTGGCTGTGGCCCCGGCTGGCCAGACGGAACTGGCGGGCCGTCAGCGGACGCGTCGGCCTTCTGCTGGTCACTCAGGTCGCGCTTTTCGCCTGTCTCGGGATAGCGGTCAACCAGGCCTTCGGTTTCTATGCGAGCTGGGCCGACCTGCTCGGCAGGGAGACCGATCAGGGCGTCGTCGTCGACCATGTGGCGGGCGGCGCGGGCCGCGGCCCGGTACAGGTGGTCTCCACGTCCCAGGTGCACGGGGTGAGCGGCTCCGGGCCGCGCGCGACCGGGCAGGTGCAGAAGGTCGACATCGTCGGCCGTACGACGCACATGGCCACGCCCGCGTACGTGTACCTGCCGCCGGAGTACTTCCAGCCGCAGTACCGCGCACGCACGTTCCCCGTGACGGTCGTCCTCACCGGCTACCCGGGCACCGCGCGGTCACTGGTGGACAAGCTGCACTACCCGCGTACGGCGCAGAAGCTGGCCAGGGACGGGCGGATGCGGCCGATGATCCTGGTGATGCTGCGGCCGACGGTCGCGCCGCCCCGGGACACCGAGTGCGTCGACGTCCCGCGCGGTCCGCAGGCCGAGACCTTCTTCGCCAAGGACCTGCCTGACGCCGTGCACGCGCACTACAGGGTCGGCAGGGGGCCGGGCAGCTGGGGGATCATCGGCGACTCGACCGGCGGCTACTGCGCGCTCAAGCTCGCGATGCACCACCCCGGCGTGTACGCGGCCGGCGCGGGCCTCTCCGCGTACTACAAGGCGCCCGTCGACCCGACGACCGGTGATCTCTTCAAGGGCGACGGAAGACTCCGCGACCGCGCGAACCTCTGGTGGCTCCTCGGGCACGAACCCGCTCCGAACACGTCCCTGCTGGTCACCAGCAGCAAAATCGGAGAAACCAACTACAAGGACACGCTGAAATTCATCGCGCGCGTGCAGGCCACGAACCTGACCCGGATCTCGTCGATCATCCTCGACAGCGGCGGCCACAACTTCAACACCTGGCGCCGCGAGATCCCCGCGACGCTCCAGTGGATCAGCGGCCGATTGAGCGACCGCTGAGCGCGGTCCCTGGCGGCGCCGTGCGAAGACTTCGTTGTCGCTGTGTTTTTACGGCCCGGGGCACCACGATTCGCCTACGCGCGGTAAGTTTCTGGCCATGCCACGTGGACGTCACCGTCATTCCCCGCCTTTGCACAGGCTGTTGCCTCCTTCGGCGATCGCCGGTGTCTCCCTCGTCTGCGCTCTGGGCCCCTGGTTGTTCTCCCAACAGACGGTGCTGCGCACGCTGGCCGCGATAGCCGCGGCGACCGCGGCCGTCGGTGCCGCCGTCATGCGCCGCTGGGACAGCGAGGCGGGCAAGCAGGTGGCCGACCTGTCACGCGCGCGTGCGAGTGACGAGTGGCGCCACGAGGAGCGGATCGCCGAGCTGGAGACCGACCTCGAGGAGTCGCGGGAGCTGCGCTCCAAGCTGGAGCAGCGGCTGCGCGCGAAGCGGTCGGAGCTGGCGGGACTGCGCAACGAGCATGCGTCCCTGCTGCGCCGCTACGCCACGGCCGAGACCGAGCGCGCGAGCGCCCTGGAAGGCCGCCGCCTGCTGGAGATCGAGGCCACCGCGCCGTCGAACGCGCTGCCTGCCGCCCGGACCGCCGAAGAGGCGGAGGGGACCGTGGCGGGTGTCGAGGAAGGTGCGGAGCTGGAGGTCGAGGAGACGACTCCCGCGGTCTTCTCACCGGAGGGTTCCAAGCTGTTCCTGCGGGCCAAGGTGGCATTGGCCCGCTTCGACCAGGGCGACGCCCCGGCGGCGGAGGCCGACACCGACACCGGCACCGAGGGCGCGACGGAGACGGCCGCCGCACCCGAGGCGCCGAAGAGCGAGTCCGCACCGGAGGACGAGGAACAGGGGCAGCCCGAGGCGGTCGACGGGCATACGCGCGCGGCCGCCGTCACCACCGCCGAGCCGGCGGACACCACCCCGGCGCCGGCGGAGCAGGACGCCCCCACCACGACGGCACCGTCCGCCAAATCCGTCAAGCCCACGGGGCACTTCACGGTGCCGACCGCGGTGGCCGTGCTGCCGGCCGCACCCATCCCGCGTCCGCTGGTCACCGGCGGGTTCGACTTCTTCGGCACCCAGAAGGGCTCGTCGGCCGGCGGGCTGGAGTCGATGCACAACGAGGACCTCGCGGACGTCGTCGGCCAGGAGGCGCTCGCGCTCCACAAGGCGGAGTCCGAGGCCGAGTTCAAGCCCGCCGACCCGGAGACCCGGGGTGTCGGCCAGGTCATCGACCTGACCGCGCACGACGAGACCGAGCAGATCAACATCGGGGGCCTGCGCAGCGCCGCCTCCTGAACACCACCGGAAACCCGCGCCGATCCTGAGCCGGGGCACCCACCGGGTGCCCCGGCTCAGGCGTTCCTCGGCCCGTCCTCGGCCCGTCCTCGGCCGGTCCCCGCCCGTCCTCGGCCGGTCCCCGCCCGTCCTCGGCCGGTCCCCGCCCGTCGTCGGCCCGTCCTCGCCCGTCGTCGGGCCTCCGCGCCGCCCTCGGGCGCCGTGCTCGGGCGCCGTGCTCAGGCCATCCAGCGGTCCGGGCGCGCCGACCGGCGCCCCGTCCGGGACCGCTCGGCCTGCTCCCGCAGCAATGACGCGGCCGCCTCCGCATCCCGCAGACGGGCCGTCACGGTCTTGTCGGCCCCCGTGTCCACATGAACGTCCGCGAGCCGCCACAGCCGCTCCCAGGGCCCCTGCGTCAGCCGCACGCTCTGGACCTTGGCGTGCGGGACCAGCGCCAGGCGCCGGCGCAGCAGCCCGTGCCGTGCGGCGAACACCGTGTCCGTGACCGCGAGCCCGTACCCGCGCCACCACAACGGCACGCACCAGCCGGCCCGCCGGGGCGGCCGCGGCAGCTCACCGGGCACCGTCACACCGGGCAGCACGCGCGCGACGACCGACTCGGCGACCGCACGCGGGGCGACCGGAACCAGCACCGAGTTCGCCGACCCGGCCACGTCCAGCTCCACCCGCACCCAGTGCAGCGGCCGCCACAGCAGCGGCTCCACGATCCGCACGGTCTGCACCCGCCCCGGCGGCACCGTCTCGTGCGTCCGGTCGAGCAGCCCGTGGTCGATACGCAGCCCGTCCGGGGACTCCCCGACCGTCCAGTCGTACTCCCCGACGAACCTCCCCACACTGGTCGTGGCCGCCGCGCCGAGCAGCGGCAGGGCGGTGGCGAGCACCGTCCACACACTGTGCGTGGCCAGCCACAGCACCGGCGGTACGACGAGGGCGGCGGCCAGGGAGCCCCAGGTGGCGCCCGTCAGCACGAGGGAGAGCGCGAGCTTGCCCGGGGGCACGCGCATCAGCTCGTGCGCCGGCGCCTCGCCGACCTCGTGCGCCGTCTCGGGCGCGAATCCGGCGGCGCGCGCCAGCAGTTCCGCGCGGAGCGCACGCGCCTCGCCCTGCCCCAGGAAGGCCAGCTCGTCCTTCTTGTCGGTGCCGACGACATCGATGCGCAGCTTGGCGACGCCCGCCACGCGCGCGAGGAGCGGCTGGGTCACGTCGACGGCCTGGATCCGCTCCAGCCGGATGTGCGCGGTGCGCCGGAAGAACAGGCCGGTGCGTATGCGCAGTTCGCTGTCGGTCACCGCGAAGTAGGTGAACCACCAGCTCAGGAAGCCGTACAGCGCGCCCGCCGTGACCAGGACGGCGAGTCCGGCCAGGAGCATGGTCGTGGTCAGCTTCGTCAGCTGCTCCTGGGCCTGGTTCGGGTCGTGCACCGCCCAGCCGGTGAGCACCGCGACCGGCGCCCACGCCCGCCGGAACGGCGTCACGGGATGCAGCCGCCGCTCGCCCACGGCCTTGACGGGGCGTATGGCGCCGTCCACGCCGGGCGCGGTCACAGGCCCGCCGATCGGGCCTCGCCCAGCTCGGTGAGCCGGTCGCGCAGCCGTTCCGCCTCGGCCGGGTCGAGGCCGGGGATGGCCGCGTCGGTGGCCGCGGCCGCGGTGTGCAGCTGCACGCTCGCCAGGCCGAAGTACCGCTCGACGGGCCCCGAGGTCACCTCGACCAGCTGCATCCGCCCGTACGGCACCACGGTCTCCTCGCGCCACAGCACACCACGGCTGATCAGCAGGTCGTCGGCGCGCTCGGCGTACCGCCAGGAGCGCCAGTTGCGGCCGAGCAGCACCCAGCCCCAAACCGTCGCGGCCAGCGGCAGCAGCGCGAAGGCCGCCCACGCCGGACCCGCGAGCAGACCCGTCAGCAGGCCCACGGCGACCGTGAGCAGCCCCAGCCACACCACCAGCAGCAGCCGGCGCATCCGCAGCAGGCCGGGCGGCAGCCCTGCCCACACCGGTTCGGTCTCCGTCGCCCCGGCGCCGGCCGGGCTCCCCGTCTCCATAAGGTCAGCGTACGTACGAGAGACTGGATCCATGACTCCTACGACGGAGACCACGGTCGGCATCGGCGGCGCCGCGGAGAGCACCGACATGGTGCTCAACATCGGCCCCCAGCATCCCTCCACGCACGGCGTGCTGCGCCTGAAACTCGTGCTGGACGGCGAGCGGATCGTCTCCGCCGAGCCGGTGATCGGCTATATGCACCGTGGCGCGGAGAAGCTCTTCGAGGCGCGCGACTACCGGCAGATCATCATGCTCGCCAACCGCCACGACTGGCTGTCGGCCTTCTCGAACGAGCTGGGCGTCGTCCTCGCCGTCGAGCGCATGCTCGGCATGGAGGTGCCCGTCCGCGCGGTGTGGACGCGCACCCTGCTGGCCGAGCTGAACCGGGTGCTCAACCACCTGATGTTCCTCGGCTCCTACCCGCTGGAGCTGGGTGGGATCACCCCGGTCTTCCACGCGTTCCGCGAGCGCGAGGAGCTCCAGAACGTCATGGAGGAGGTCTCCGGCGGTCGCATGCACTACATGTTCAACCGCGTCGGCGGCCTCAAGGAGGACCTCCCGGCCGACTGGACCGTACGCGCGCGTGCCGCCGTTTCCGCCGTCCGCTCCCGCATGGACGTCTTCGACGGCCTGGTCCTCGGCAACGAGATCTTCCGCGGGCGCACCCGGGGCGTGGGCACCCTCACGCCGGAGGCCGTGCACGCGTACGGCGTGAGCGGGCCCATCGCGCGCGCCTCGGGCGTCGACTTCGACCTGCGCCGCGACGAGCCCTATCTGGCCTACGGCGAACTCCAGGACACCCTCCGGGTGGTCACCCGGACCGAGGGCGACTGCCTGGCCCGCTTCGAGTGCCTCCTGGAGCAGACCCACAACGCCCTGGACCTGGCCGACGCCTGCCTGGACCGGGTCGCCGAGCTGCCGCCGGGACCGATCAACCAGCGGCTCCCCAAGGTCCTCAAGGCGCCCGAGGGCCACACCTACGCCTGGACCGAGAACCCCCTCGGCATCAACGGCTACTACCTCGTCAGCAGGGGCGAGAAGACCCCGTACCGGCTGAAGCTGCGCTCGGCGTCGTTCAACAACATCCAGGCGCTGATGGAGCTGCTGCCGGGGACGCTGGTGGCGGACATGGTCGCGATTCTGGGGTCGATGTTCTTCGTGGTGGGGGACATCGACAAGTAGGGCCGAGTAGGGCCAAGTAGGGCACGGTGCGTGGGGCGTGCGGCGCGGGGTTGCGCGGCGTGGGGTGGTGGGCGCCGGGCGCGTGGCGCGGGGTCGTGCATGCCGGGCGTGTGTCAGAGCAGCGGGTTCTCGATGCCCACCGGCTGCAGGAGCCAGCCGAAGTCGCCGAGGCCGCCGGGGGCGGTGAGTTCGGCGGCCTCGCCGGCGCTCGCGAGGGCGCGTACGTAGGTGGCGGGGTGTGTGGAGGCGAGCGTGAGCGAGGGGCGTGCGCCTATGAGGCCCAGGGCGCGCAGAGCGGAGCGTTGCGTGCAGACGAGCGCTTCGGGGAGGCCGTACGCGGTGTCGAGCGCCGTGCACGCGTCCAGCGCGACGTGCGCCGTGATGTCGCACGACCCGTCCGGGACGGGCGCCGTCGCGCGCCCCTCGCGGAAGCCGGTGAGCGTCCCGAACGGAGGGCGCGTGTCCACGGTGTGCGCGTAGTCCACGGCCACCGCGAGCCCCTCCCGCACACAGGTGACGGCGTCCGCCCAAGCCCGGTCCCGGGGCAGCCCGATCTCCGCGCGCAGCCCCGGCTCGGCGCCCAGCGGCCACCACCGCGCCAGCCATTCCGCGTCCGTGCCCGACACCCGCTCGCCGAGCAGTTCGATGCCGTCACGCCGGACGCGCACCAGCCGGGCCACACCGGCCGAGTCCACCTCGGCGACGTCGACCGGGACGTTGTCGAGCCATTCGTTGGCGAAGAGCAGGCCGGTGACCGTGCGCGGCAGCTCGGTCAGCCAGGTGATGCGGTCGGGCAGGCCGGGCGGGCGGTCGGCGATCTCGACGGCGCAGGCACGCGTGCGTGCCGCCACGTCGGCGGGCAGCGCGGCGAGCACGCCGGTGACGAGCTCGCCCCGGCCGGCGCCCATGTCGACGAAGTCCAGCGTCTCGGGGCGCCCCAGGGCCTCGTCGACCCGGCACAGCAGCCCGGCCACCGCCTCGGCGAACAGCTGCGACGCGTGGACCGACGTACGGAAGTGCCCGGCCGGTCCCTCCGGGCGGCGGTAGAAGCCGCCGGGGCCGTACAAGGCCGCCTCGGTGGCCGCACGCCAGCCACGGGCGTCGTCGGCCGTCTCTCGCGTCGCCTCATCCGTCACCGGGCCAGACTAGGCGCACAGGTGATCACCTTCTCCACCTTGCGGAGTACGTGTGCGGAACAGGGATCGGCCCTCCGGTTGACCCCTGCACCTATCACGCTTCCCTACTCTGGGTTACGTGCAGCGCCTCTATGACTTCCTCCGCAGGAACCCGACATGGGTCGACAGCTTCTGGGCCGTCGTCCTGCTCGGGGTTTCCTGCGTGAGCGTCGTGAATCTCAGCGAGGCGCGCGACCACCACGGTTCGACCGCCGCCATGCTGGCCGTGTCCGTCGTCATGGCTGTGGTGGTCGCACTGCGCCGCCGTCTTCCGGAGCCGATGCTGGTGCTGGCCGCCGCGACCGGCCTGGCCCAGCTGATCCTGAACGTCGAGACGACCGTCGCCAACTTCGCCATGCTGGTGATCGTCTGCACGGTCGCCGCGGTCGGCGAGCGGTGGGCGTCCCGGTTCGCCCTGTACGCGGGGCTGTGCGCGGCGCCGCTGGCGCAGATCCGGTGGCCGCAGGACAGGACGAGTCTCCTGGGGCACCTGGCGATCGTGGTGTTCCAGACGGTGCCGTTCGTGCTCGCCTGGGTGCTCGGCGACTCCATGCGCACCCGCCGCGCCTACTTCGCGCAGCTAGAGGAGCGCGCCGCCCGGCTGGAGAAGGAGCGCGAGGCGCAGGCCAAGGTCGCGGTCGCGGCCGAGCGCGCCCGGATCGCGCGCGAGCTGCACGACGTGGTCGCGCACAACGTGTCGGTGATGGTGGTCCAGGCCGACGGTGCCGCCTACGTCCTCGACGCCGCCCCCGACCAGGCCAAGAAGGCCCTGGAGACGATCTCCTCCACCGGCCGCCAGGCCCTCGCCGAGATGCGCCGCCTGCTGGGCGTGCTGCGCACCGGTGAGCACAAGGAGGTCGGCGAGTACGTTCCGCAGCCCGACGTCGAGCAGATAGACGAGCTCATCGAGCAGTGCCGCAGCTCCGGCCTGCCCGTCGACTTCAAGGTCGAGGGCACCCCGCGCCCGCTGCCCAGCGGCGTCGAGCTGACGGCGTACCGGATCGTGCAGGAGGCGCTCACCAACACCCGCAAGCACGGCGGGCCCAACACGGGCGCCAGCGTGCGGCTGGTCTACTTCGACGACGGACTCGGCCTGCTGGTCGAGGACGACGGCAAGGGCGCCCCGCACGAGATGTACGAGGAGGGCGGCGCGGACGGGCAGGGGCACGGCCTGATCGGCATGCGGGAGCGGGTCGGCATGGTCGGCGGCACCCTCGACGCCGGCCCTCGTCCTGGCGGAGGATTCCGCATCAGTGCTCTGCTGCCGCTCAAACCGGCGCATTGACACGGACGCACGCCCCTGGTTGACACCTGTCACGCCCCCGGGAAAACCGCAACAAGCCGATGAACGGAAACGGAAGAGGACCCGATGACGATCCGCGTGATGCTCGTCGACGACCAGGTGCTGCTGCGCACCGGGTTCCGGATGGTGCTTGCGGCACAGCCGGACATGGAGGTCGTCGCGGAGGCGGGCGACGGCGTCGAGGCCCTCCAGGTGCTGAAGTCCACCGACGTGGACGTCGTGCTGATGGACGTGCGCATGCCCAAGCTGGACGGGGTGGAGACCACCCGCCGCATCTGCTCGGAGCCCGAACCGCCCAAGGTGCTCATCCTGACCACCTTCGACCTCGACGAGTACGCCTTCTCGGGTCTGAAGGCGGGCGCTTCCGGCTTCATGCTCAAGGACGTGCCGCCGGGGGAACTGCTGGCCGCCATCCGCTCCGTGCACAGCGGCGACGCCGTCGTCGCTCCCTCCACCACCCGGCGGCTCCTCGACCGCTTCGCACCGATGCTGCCCTCCGCCAACAAGGAGTCCCAGCACCAGGAGCTGAACCGGCTCACCGACCGCGAGCGCGAGGTCATGGTGCTGGTCGCCCAGGGACTGTCGAACGGCGAGATCGCGAGCCGGCTGGTGCTCTCCGAGGCGACCGTGAAGACCCACGTGGGCCGCATCCTGACCAAGCTCGGGCTGCGCGACCGGGTGCAGGTGGTCGTCCTGGCCTACGAGACGGGGCTGGTCCGCGCGGGCGGCGGGCACGGCTGACCCGCCACGCGCGCGTGACCGGCGTAACGGACCGCGCGGCTAGCGGAGTATCCCTTCCAGGAAGTCGCTGCCGAGGCGGGCGACGACCGTGACGTCCAGCTGGTGCAGTACGTACCGGCCGCGGCGGCGCGTCGTGACCAGGCCCGCCTTCTTGAGCACGCCCAGGTGCCGGGACACCTCGGGTGCCGACAGGCCGTGCACCTGCGCCAGCTCGCTGGTGGTCGCGCTGCGCGCCAGGTACCGGCATAGCCGCATCCGTACGGGATGGGACAGCGCCGCCATCCGCAGCGTGAGCGCCTCCACCGACGCCGGTGCGGCGAGCTCCGGCGAGCCGACCGGATAGTGCAGCACCGGCTGCCAGCCACAGCGGTGCAGCACCATCAGATGCGGCCAGCCCAGGCTCGTGGGCACCAGCAGGAGACCGTCGGCCTCGGCCACGGCATGGCCGTCGGTCAGCTTGTCCACGGTGATCCGCGCGGCCGCCTCGTCGAGCGTCACGACCGGCGAGACCGCCGCGAGCGCCTCGGCCAGCCCCTTGCGGCGCAGCAGCTCCGTCTTGTGCCGGGCGTCGGCCGCCAGCTGGTGGCGCAGCCGCGACCAGGCCTCGTCGAAGAACGCCTCGGCGCAGTCCTCCAGGAACCGGCGCAGCCACGCGCGCACACTCGGCGGATCGTCGAGCAGCCGCTGCGCGAACCGGACCTGCTGCGGACCCCGCGAGGCGGCCACCTCCAGCGCCCTGCGGCGCCCGGCCGGATCCGACAGAAGTGCCGGTGCCCGCGTGTCGTACGAGAGCACGCAGGTGAACTCAAGGGCCGCGTCCACGAACTGTTCGTCCGTCAGCTTGTCCAGCTGGCCGAGCTCCTCGGTCAGCGTGCCGCCCGGGACGGCGCCGGGAACGGCCGCGTACGGCAGGAACAGGTCCGAGAACGTCGACCGCCACAGAAAGTCCGCCTCGCACATCCGGTCGGCCAGATGCGGCTCCATCCGGGCGGTCACGCCGGTCACCCAGCCCTGGAGGCCGGGATGGTGTCCCGGTTCGGACAGCGCGTGCAGCGCCATGCCGAGCTCGGCCAGGGGTGAGGGCACGACGGCGACCCTCTCCGGCCGCAGCCCCGCGATGTCGATACGCACGCTCATGTCCCCATCGTGCACCCCGCCACCGACAACGCCTCCGTCGATTGACGTGCGCCGTCAATCGACGCGACGGCCGCCCGGCGGGGGCGCAGGCTGGGGAGCCATGAGCATCGTCCAGCAGTACTTCCTCGACACGTACCGCGCTCGGCAGCACGGGGAGCCCGCGCCGCCCGCGCCCGGCGCACACGACGTGCGCGTGGCGCGCGTGGCGCGCGAGGCACGCGAGTGCCGGCGTTTCCGCGCCGTCGTCGCGGGGCGGCCGGCGCGGCGGCGGGTTCGGGGGGCTCTGGCGCGGTGGGTGCGCCTGCGCGCGTGGTGAGGGGCGTGCGCCGGTCGCCCACAGGGCTGCCAGGCGCCGTGCGACGGCGGGTGCGGGTCGGCTCTGGTTGCTCGCGCAGTTCCCCGCGCCCCTGAAGGGGGCTTCCGGTACGCGGCGCCTAAGGCAACCGTGCCACGAAGTCCGCGACCGCCGCCCGCACCTCCGCCGCCGTCCACTCCAGGCCCGCCGCCGTCACTGTCACCTCGGTCGTGGCCAGCCCCGGCCCCGTGGCCTCCCAGGGGCCGCTGAACAGGTAGGTGCCGGTCTCCTCCGCCTGGCGCACCGCCACCTCCAGCAGCACGTCGCCGTCGTACGGCAGCCAGACCTGGAACTGGTGGGTGTGCGGTTCCTCGGGGAAGACGCGCGCCCACGGCAGGCCCGCCTCGGTGAAGCCCTCGCGCAGCGCCGAGGCGACCACGCGCGCGTGGCGTACGAAGTCCGGCAGGCGGGGCAGCTCGCGCTCCAGGCCGGCCAGGGCCGCGAGTGCGGTCGGGAACTGCTGGAAGACCGTCCCGCCGTACCGGTGCCGCCAGGTCTTGGCCTCCTCGACCAGGGTCTTCGGGCCGGCCAGTGCGGCGCCGCCGAATCCTTCGAGGGACTTGTAGAACGACACGTAGACACTGTCCGCCAGGTCCGCGATCTCGTGCAGGGGGCGCCCGAAGTGGACGGTCGACTCCCACAGGCGCGCGCCGTCGAAGTGCACCACCGCGTCGCGCTCCCGCGCCGCCTCCACGACCTCCGTGAGCTCCTCCCAGGAAGGCAGCACGAAACCGGCGTCCCTGAGGGGCAGTTCCAGCATCAGCGCCCCGAAGGGCTCCTCGAAGTCGCGTATCTCCTGGGCGGTGGGCAGCCGGGGCTCAGCGGTCACGCGCACCGCGCGCAGGCCGGCGACCTCGCGGAAGGCGTTGCGTTCGTGGACCTCGGGGTGGGCGAGGGCGTGCAGGGCGACCGTGGCGTTGCCGGTGCGGGCCGCCCAGCAGCGCAGGGCCACCTGCTGGGCCATCGTGCCGGTCGGGAAGAACGCGGCGGCCTCGGTGCCCAGCAGGGCCGCGACGCGCGCCTCCAGGGCCTCGACGACTCCGTTGCCGTAGAGGTCCGCAGGTTCGTCCAGGTCGTACACCTCGGGTGCCGCTTCCTGGAGGCGTGCGAGCCGTTCGCGGAGCGAGGCCCGCGCGCCCACGCGCGCGAGGACGCGTTCGGCCTTCCGGTAGGCGGCCGTGCGCCGCTCCCGCATCCGCTGCTCCGCCGAAGCGGGTTCGTCCGGCTGGTCGTCCCGGGGGGTCTCGTCCTGCGTGGTCGCCGTATCGCTCATGCCCTGGATGATGCCGTCACGCGGCACCGGCGGGCCTCGCATTTTCCGCCCGGGAGGGGGTCCGGAGGGACACCCGGGGCGATGTGACCGGTGACCCACAGCCTGTGGACAGCCAACTTGGGCCGAACCCGATAGCGTTAACATGACGAGAAATCGTCCGGTACCCAGAGCGGACTGGAACGGGAAGGCCACCGTCGCGTGAGTACAGTCCAACAGCCAGACCCCAGTGACCGCCCCGCGCGGCTCACCGTCGGCGTCGTCGGCGCCGGTCGGGTGGGCCCCGCGCTCGCCGCGTCCCTGCAGCTCGCCGGGCACCGCCCGGTGGCCGTCTCCGGGGTCTCCGACGCCTCCCGGCGGCGCGCCGAGGCGATGCTGCCCGACATCCCGCTGGTACCCCCCGCCGAGGTCCTCCAGCGTGCCGACCTGGTGCTCCTGACCGTCCCCGACGACGCCCTGCCCGGCCTGGTCGCCGGCCTCGCCGAGACCGGTGCCGTACGGCCGGGCCAGCTGCTCGTGCACACCTCCGGGCGATACGGCGCCAAGGTCCTGGACCCGGCCCTGCGCGCGGGCGCGCTGCCGCTGGCCCTGCACCCGGCGATGACCTTCACCGGGACGCCGGTGGACGTGCAGCGGCTCGCGGGCTGCTCGTTCGGGGTGACCGCGCCCGAGGAGCTGCGGCTGGCCGCCGAGGCACTCGTCATCGAGATGGGCGGCGAGCCGGAGTGGATCTCCGAGGAGAACCGCCCGCTCTACCACGCGGCCCTGGCCCTCGGCGCCAACCACCTGGTCACCCTGGTCGCCCAGTCCATGGAGCTGCTCCGCACGGCCGGTGTCGAGGCCCCCGACCGGATGCTCGGCCCGCTGCTCGGCGCCGCCCTGGACAACGCCCTGCGCTCCGGCGACGCGGCGCTGACCGGGCCGGTGGCGCGCGGGGACGCGGGCACCGTCGCCGCGCACGTCACGGAGCTGCGCCGGCACGCCCCGCAGGCCGTCGACGGCTATCTGGCGATGGCCCGCGCCACGGCCGACCGGGCGCTCGCCCAGGGTCTGCTGAAGCCGGAACTCGCCGAGGACCTCCTCGGCGTCCTCGCCGGTGGCACGAACGGCACCCACGGCACCGAGGGGAACACCCGATGAGCACCGCCCTGCTGCGCACCGCCGACGAACTGCACGCGCGCGTGCGGCACGGCCGCCGCGCCGTCGTGATGACCATGGGCGCCCTGCACGAGGGCCACGCCACGCTGATCCGGAGCGCGCGCGAGATCGCCGGCCCGGACGGCGAGGTCGTCGTCACGGTCTTCGTCAACCCGCTGCAGTTCGGGGCCGGCGAGGACCTCGACCGCTACCCGCGCACCCTGGACGCCGACCTGAAGATCGCCGAACAGGCGGGCGCGGACGCCGTGTTCGCCCCGTCGGCCGAGGAGGTCTACCCGGGCGGCCAGCCCCAGGTCCGCGTCACCGCAGGCCCCATGGGCACCCTCCTGGAGGGCGCCTCGCGGCCCGGGCACTTCGACGGCGTCCTCACCATCGTCGCCAAGCTGCTGCACCTCACCCGCCCTGACGCGGCCCTGTTCGGGCAGAAGGACGCCCAGCAGCTGGCCGTGATCCGGCGCATGGTGCGGGACCTGAACTTCGGCATCGAGATCGTCGGCGTACCTACGGTGCGCGAGGCCGACGGGCTCGCGCTCTCCAGCCGCAACCGCTTTCTGTCGGCCGACGAGCGCCGCACTGCGCTCACGCTGTCGCGCGCGCTGTTCGCCGGAGCCGACCGGCACGCGGCGCAGGAGGCATTGCGTGCGCGGGCGCGCGAGGTGCCGTCCACGCGGGCGCGTGCCGAGGCGCTCAGCGCCATAGGGGAGTCCCGCGCGGCCGCCGACGCGCACGCCGTCGCCAAGGCCGTGCCGAACGCCGCCGCGGCAGTCCGCGCGGCCGTGCGGACGGTCCTGGACGAGGCCGTCCACTACGACCCGCCGCTCGAACTGGACTACCTCGCCCTGGTCGACCCCTCCGACTTCACCGAGATCGACGACGACTTCACCGGAGAAGCCGTCCTCGCCGTCGCCGCCCGGGTCGGGACGACCCGGCTGATCGACAACATCCCGCTCACCTTCGCCGCTCCCGGAGCCGCCTCGTGACCAGCACAGGCATACGACTGCACGCACCCGCCCCCGGGTGGTCCATCGACGCGGACGTGGTGGTCGTGGGGTCCGGCGTCGCCGGCCTGACCGCCGCCCTGCGCTGCGAGGCCGCCGGACTGACCACGGTCGTCGTCACCAAGGCGCTCCTCGACGACGGCTCCACCCGCTGGGCCCAGGGCGGCATCGCGGCGGCGCTGGGCGAGGGCGACACCCCCGAACAGCACCTGGACGACACCCTGGTCGCGGGCGCGGGCATGTGCGACGAGGGTGCCGTACGGATCCTCGTCACCGAGGGCCCCGACGCGGTACGGCGGCTGATCTCCACCGGGGCCCACTTCGACACCGACGCGGACGGCGACATCGAGCTCACCCGCGAGGGCGGCCATCACCGGCGCCGGATCGTGCACGCGGGCGGGGATGCGACCGGCGCGGAGGTCTCGCGCGCGCTGGTGGAAGCGGCTCGCGCGCGGGGCGTGCGGATGATCGAGAACGCGTTGGTGCTCGACCTGCTGACCGACGCCGAGGGGCGCACGGCGGGCGTGACCCTGCACGTGATGGGCGAGGGTCAGCACGACGGCGTGGGCGCCGTGCACGCCCCCGCGGTCGTCCTCGCCACCGGCGGCATGGGCCAGGTCTTCTCCGCCACCACCAACCCGTCGGTGTCCACCGGCGACGGCGTGGCGCTCGCGCTGCGGGCCGGCGCGGAGGTCTCCGACCTCGAATTCGTCCAGTTCCACCCGACCGTGCTGTTCCTCGGCGCCGACGCGGAGGGCCAGCAGCCACTGGTCTCCGAGGCGGTGCGCGGGGAGGGGGCCCACCTGGTCGACGCGGACGGCGTGCGCTTCATGGTCGGCCAGCACGAGCTGGCCGAGCTGGCGCCCCGGGACATCGTCGCCAAGGGCATCATGCGGCGCATGCAGGAGCAGGACGCCGAGCACATGTTCCTGGACGCCCGGCACTTCGGCGCCGACATGTGGGAGCACCGATTCCCGACGATCCTGGCCGCCTGCCGGGCGCACGGCATCGACCCGGTCACCGAGCCCATCCCCATAGCGCCGGCCGCGCACTACGCCTCCGGGGGCGTGCGCACCGACGCGCGCGGGCGCACGACCGTGCGCGGGCTGTACGCGTGCGGCGAGGTCGCGTGCACCGGCGTGCACGGCGCGAACCGGCTCGCCTCCAACTCCCTCCTGGAGGGCCTGGTCTACGCCGAGCGCATCGCCGCCGACATCACCGCGCGGCACGCGGAGAACCGCCTCCACGCGCGCGTGCCCGTCCCGGTCCCGCACCCCGACAAGCCCGCGCACCCGCTGCAGGCCCCCGAGGCCCGGTTCGCGATCCAGCGGATCATGACCGAGGGCGCCGGCGTGCTGCGCTCCGAGGAATCCCTGGCCAGGGCCGCCGAGCAGCTCCAGCGCCTGCACACCGAGGCGCGTGACTCCCTCGCCGAGAACGGCAAGACCGCCGAGCCCGGCGTCGACACCTGGGAGGCCACCAACCTCCTGTGCGTCGCGCGAGTGCTCGTCGAGGCGGCCCGGCGCCGCCAGGAGACCCGCGGCTGCCACTGGCGCGAGGACCACGCCGACCGCGACGACAGCGTGTGGCGTCGCCACATCGTCGTACGGCTGAATCCTGACCGCTCGCTGGCCGTGGGCACCACCGACACCGCAGACTTCCCCCCGACCCGGCCGCACCAGCCATCCCAGGAGCAGTGACAGACGTGAGCACCAACGACCTTCCCCTCGCCAACGGCGGCGGCTGCGGCGACGGCTGTGCCTGTGGCGCCGAGGGCGACGAGGGGTCCGCAGAATACGCAGTGTGCGGGCTCGACCCCGCGCTCGCCGAACTCCTCGCCGCCGCCGGACTCGACCCGGTGGAGGTCGAGGACATCGCCAACGTGGCCGTCCAGGAGGACCTGGACAACGGCGTGGACGTGACGACCGTCGCGACGATCCCCGAGGAGGCCGTGGCGACCGCCGACTTCGTCGCGCGCGAGGCGGGCGTCGTCGCGGGGCTGCGGGTCGCCGAGGCCGTGGTCTCCGTGGTCTGCACGGACGAGTTCGAGGTCGAGCGGCACGTCGAGGACGGCGACCGGGTCGAGGCCGGGCAGCCGCTGCTGTCGATCACCACCCGCACCCGCGACCTGCTCACCGCCGAGCGCAGCGCGCTCAACATCCTGAACCGCCTCTCCGGCATCGCGACCGCCACGCGCGCGTGGGCCGACGCGCTGGAGGGCACGACCACGCGCGTGCGGGACACCCGCAAGACCACCCCGGGGCTGCGCTCCCTGGAGAAGTTCGCGGTGCGCTGCGGCGGCGGCGTCAACCACCGGATGTCGCTCTCCGACGCGGCCCTGGTCAAGGACAACCACGTGGTCGCCGCCGGCGGTGTCGAGCAGGCCTTCAAGGCCGTCCGCGAGGCCTTCCCGGACCTGGCGATCGAGGTCGAGGTCGACACCCTGCACCAGCTGCGCGAGGCCGTCGACGCGGGTGCCGACCTGATCCTGCTGGACAACTTCACGCCGGGGGAGTGCGAGGAGGCCGTGGCGATCGTGCACGGACGCGCGCTCCTGGAGGCGTCCGGGCGGCTCACCCTGGAGAACGCGCGGGCGTACGCCGACACCGGCGTGGACTTCCTGGCCGTCGGTGCCCTCACCCACTCCTCGCCGATCCTGGACATCGGCCTGGATCTGCGCGAGGCGGAGTGATCCCATGCTCCTCACGATCGACGTCGGCAACACGCACACCGTCCTGGGGCTCTTCGACGGCGAGGACATCGTCGAGCACTGGCGCATCTCCACGGACGCGCGCCGTACCGCCGACGAACTGGCGGTGCTCCTCCAGGGGCTGATGGGCATGCACCCGCTCCTCGGCGACGAGCTCGGCGACGGCATCGACGGGATCGCCATCTGCGCGACCGTGCCGTCCGTGCTGCACGAACTGCGCGAGGTCACCCGGCGGTACTACGGCGATGTGCCGGCGGTGCTGGTGGAGCCCGGGGTGAAGACCGGGGTGCCGATCCTCACCGACAACCCCAAGGAGGTCGGCGCGGACCGGATCATCAACGCGGTCGCCGCCGTCGAGCTGTACGGCGGGCCGGCGATCGTCGTCGACTTCGGTACGGCCACGACCTTCGACGCGGTGTCCGCGCGCGGGGAGTACGTCGGCGGTGTGATCGCCCCCGGTATCGAGATCTCCGTGGAGGCGCTTGGCGTCAAGGGCGCACAGCTGCGGAAGATCGAGGTGGCCCGGCCCCGGAGCGTGATCGGCAAGAACACGGTGGAAGCCATGCAGTCGGGCATCGTGTACGGGTTCGCCGGCCAGGTCGACGGGGTGGTCGGCCGGATGGCGCGGGAGCTGGCGGACGATCCGGACGACGTGACGGTGATCGCGACGGGCGGGCTGGCGCCGATGGTGCTGGGGGAGTCCTCGGTGATCGACGAGCACGAGCCGTGGCTGACGCTGGTGGGGCTGCGGCTGGTGTACGAGCGGAACGTGTCGCGGATGTGAGGCGGTGGGGGCCGGGGGGGCGCGCATAGGGTGGCGACCGCCAGGTGGGTGGCCCCGTCGCGCCACACCCTGCCCCTATGTCGAGTTTGTCTGATTTACGCGTATCTTCGGTCCATGCCCACGCCATACGGATCCCGCGGCGGCATGGCGTTCGGTGCGGAGGAGCTGCGTGTGCTCCGCCGTGCTCTCGCCCTCGCCCTTCACCCCGGTCCCGCCTCCGCCGAGGACGTCAAGGACTGTCATCGGCTCGCCGAGTCGCTCGACGAGGCGGTGCGTGAGGGGGCCCGACTGCGTGCCTTCCTGGTGGCCGATCTCGTCCGCTACCGCGCGGCCCTGCCCGGGACCGTCGCCGGTTATCTCGCCCTCCTGGAGGAGGCGCTGGGCGCCGGACACCGGCCCACCCCGGACGACCTCGCCGCGCTGCGGGCGCTGCGCGGAAACCCGGGAGCGGCCGCGCTGCTCCACCGTTGCCAGGCGCTCGCGGAGCGTGATGTGCGGGCCCGGCTGGCGCAGGGGGCCCGCAAGGTTCCCGCACCGGCAATTCCCGCGTCCAGGGTCCGTCTGACGGCCCTGCCGGGCGGTGCGGCCAAGGAGCCGGAGAGGAAGCCGAAGGAGAAGCCCGCCGAGCGGCCCGCCCCGCAGCCCGCGGCTCCCGATCCCGTGGTGCCGAAGCGGCCCATTCCGACCCCGGGCGAGGTCTTCCCGCGGCGTCGGCCCACCCAGCCGCCCGCCGGTTCACAACAGCGGCTCGCCGCCGGCTGAGCGGCCCGCCGAGCGTCCGCCCGAGCGCCCGCCCGAGCGCCCGCCCGGGCGGACGGCAGAGTATCCGGCCAGGCGGCCGGCAGAGCGTCCGCCCGGGCGACGGCACGCCAAGCGGCAGACCCGAACAGCAGACCGGGTAGCCGGCCGAACAGTAGACCCGAGCAGCTGGCCGAACGGCAGACCGGGCAGCCGGCCGCGCAGCAGACCGGGCGGGCCGCCCAGCCGGCCCGCCCGGCCACACCCGCCCCAGCGGGCCCGCCCGCCCGCACCCGCCCGGCCACACCCGCCCGGCCACACCCGCCCCAGCGGGCCCGCCCGCCCGCACCCGCCCGCCCGCACCCGCCCGCCCGCACCCACCCGCCCGCACCCGCCCGAGCCGCCTGGGAAAACGGCAGCTCGCGCGTGTTGCGCGACGGTTCGCCCACCCCGCCCCTTTCGCCCGGTCCTCCGTGGCTACCCTGGACGCATGGACTATGTCTCCGCGCTCCTGCCCCCGGTCGTCATGGCCGTCTTCTTCATCGGTCTGGTCCGGGTGATCGTGAAGACCCAGGGCGGCGCCGCCAAGGCCAAGGAGGACGCCGCCGTGGACGCCGCCCTCGCGCGCGCGGCGCGCGGAGAGAGCAGCCCGAAGACCTCCGCCCCGAGCGGCGACGCCTGATCGCGGAACACACCTCCCCGGGCGTACGACGCGCCGCACGGCCACAGCCGCGCCTCCCCAGTCGTACGCCCTTTTTGTTCGCCTTTGTTGGCGAAAGTGCACGTCCGGCACGCCGTTGGCGGTTTCTCCCACTATTGTTCTGAGTTGTGCCTCGCCCATTGGGAGAACTCGAAGACGCGGTCATGACGCGGGTGTGGAAGTGGAACCGCCCGGTGACCGTTCGGGAAGTCCTGGAAGACCTCCAGCAGGAACGGTCCATCGCGTACACCACGGTGATGACCGTTTTGGACAATCTCCATCAGAAGGGCTGGGTGCGACGGGAGGCCGAAGGGCGGGCCTATCGATATGAGGCCGTCTCCACACGGGCCGCCTACGCCGCCGCCCTCATGAACGACGCGTGGTCCCAGAGCGACAACCCGGCCGCGGCTCTCGTCGCCTTCTTCGGGATGATGAGCGACGAACAGCGCCAGGCTCTGCGGGACGCCGTACGGATCGTGCAGGGTCCGGATAGGCCGGAACAGCAGGAAGAACGCGAAGACCCGGAAGCCCCGCAAGAGGAGAACCCCGGCTCCATGGCGGACCGCGGCGGGCGATAGCGTCCGCTCATGTCAGCGATGCACCCCGAAGTCACCGCAAAAGCCATCACCGTCCGGCGGGCCAGGACCGCCGATGTCCCGGCGGTGCGCCGACTCCTTGACGCGTACGTCCGTGACCGCATCCTCCTCGACAAAGCCACGGTGATGCTTTACGAGGACATCCAGGAGTTCTGGGTCGCGGAACGCGACGACAACGCCGAGGTGGTCGGCTGCGGCGCACTGCACGTGATGTGGGAAGACCTCGCCGAAGTGCGCACTCTCGCGGTGAAGCCGGGCCTCAAGGGCGCCGGTGTCGGTCATCAGTTGCTGGAGAAGTTGCTGGAGACCGCCCGTTGGCTCGGTGTTCGCCGAGTTTTCTGCCTGACCTTCGAAGTCGAGTTCTTCGGGAAGCACGGCTTCGTGGAGATCGGCGAGACGCCCGTGGACACCGATGTCTACGCGGAGCTGTTGCGTTCCTATGACGAGGGCGTCGCGGAGTTCCTCGGACTCGAACGAGTGAAACCGAACACCTTGGGCAACAGCCGGATGCTTCTGCATCTGTGATCACCGAGAGGGATCGCGGCGGACAAGAGGCATCGGGGCGGAGTCGGGTAGGAGATCGGGCCGCTATTCCGGGCACCTCGCCTTGCCCAGGTGCCCTATGTCCGAAACGCGCATGTTTCCGGGCATGAGCGGGACCCTCGGTCTCTCCCAGGGGTTTGTGTTTTTCACGCAAAAGCGGTTTGCTTTCCGACGTACTGCAGTACTGCATATAACAAGGGGCGGCGAAACGGCGGACGCCGCAGACCCCCGACCCTCACGTTATCGATGAAAGGAAATCCGGTGGCACAGAAGGTTCAGGTCCTTCTTGTCGACGACCTCGACGGCGGCGAGGCGGACGAGACCGTGACGTTCGCGCTGGACGGCAAGACGTACGAGATCGATCTCACGACCGCCAATGCGGACAAGCTGCGCGGACTTCTCGACGCCTATGTCAAGGGCGGTCGTCGTACCGGTGGCCGTGCTTCGGGCGGACGTGGAAAGGCCCGTGCGGCTGCCGGCGGCAGCCAGGACACCGCGCAGATTCGCGCGTGGGCAAAGGAGAACGGCTACGAGGTCAACGACCGCGGCCGTGTTCCGGCGACGATTCGCCAGGCCTACGAGGACGCCAACAGCTGACTGTCCTCCGGCCCGCGGCTCACGCGCCGCAACCGGATCCGGTGGCACTCGGTGGCCACCGTGTCCACCAGCCGTACGAGATCGGGGGCGCCTCCAACGCCCCCCATGGCCGACCTCGTCGACAGCGTCGACAGTCTCGGCAGCGAGTTTTCGACCTCGCACCCCGACTCGGGGGGCCGCAACCAGACGGCGGCCCCCTGCACGGCTGCCCGGGGTTCGCCCGGCTCGACAGTTCCTTCGGCGGCTTCGGAAGGCGATCGGGTCCCGGCGGAGACCGGCTCGGGCCGCACCGGAGTGTCGATCTGACCGTGCGCGCCCAGTGCTCGCATCGGAGCGTCCATCCGACCGTGCGCGCCCAGTGCCCGCAGATCCAGGGCCAGCGCGCCCCACTCCAGCCAGTCCAGCAGCCCCGGCAGTTCCTCCGCGCTGCCCGCTGCCACCAGCAGCCGCATCCGGTCGCCCCGGAGCGCCACCGGAGAGCCCGGCCCCAGATGCCTGAGCGCCTTCGCGCCCGCCGCGGCCGGGACGTCCAGCACGTCGAAACGCACGCCTGTGACCAGCCGAAGCGGTTTTCCGGGCGTTTCGGGCACTGTCGCCCAGCCCAGATCGTTCTCGTACCAGTGCCGGAGCCGGGCCGCCCGCCCGTCCGGCCCGACGACGCGACCGGAATCCGCTGCGAGGACGCAACCGGAATCGGACGCGACGGCGGAATCGACACCGGAACCGAGCGGACGACGGGGGTGAGGGACCGTTGAAGCGGCCAGAGGGACTGTGCCAGCCATGCCAAGTGAAACCGTCGCCAGCCCGCCAGAGTTACGCTGGGTATGCGTGCGAATGCGCAGAGTGCCGGAAGAGGGGGCGTGCGGGGGTCCGGAGGGACGCAAGGTTGTTCGCCCGTAGCGGAGGGACCGGGGGCATACGGCATGGACTGTCAGTCCGGACGGGTAAGACATCCCTAGTGGGAGGGGGCGACACGCAGGCGAGGCCGTCTCACGTTCGCCATCGGCGTACTGACGGAAGGGGTAACTGCCTGGCCTGCGGGAACATCGTCTCGCACCATCGGGTTGGAGCAGATGTCGGCGTTCGGGGTCAGGAGGCCATCGACGGTGTCGGCAGTTGGAATGAGCGGTCCCCGCTTGCGGGACTAAGCTGCGGAAGGACAGAGAGGGGAAGTTCCCCCCACTGCCTGACCGCTCTGAGGAGCGATTAACGATGTTCGAGAGGTTCACCGACCGCGCGCGGCGGGTTGTCGTCCTGGCTCAGGAAGAAGCCCGGATGCTCAACCACAACTACATCGGCACCGAGCACATCCTCCTGGGCCTGATCCACGAGGGTGAGGGTGTCGCCGCCAAGGCCCTTGAGAGCCTCGGGATTTCGCTCGAGGCGGTCCGCCAGCAGGTGGAGGAGATCATCGGGCAGGGGCAGCAGGCCCCGTCCGGGCACATCCCCTTCACCCCCCGTGCCAAGAAGGTCCTGGAGCTGTCGCTCCGCGAGGCTCTTCAGCTGGGCCACAACTACATCGGCACGGAGCACATTCTGCTCGGCCTGATCCGTGAGGGCGAGGGCGTCGCCGCCCAGGTCCTGGTCAAGCTGGGCGCTGATCTCAACCGGGTGCGGCAGCAGGTCATCCAGCTGCTCTCCGGTTACCAGGGCAAGGAGACCGCCACCGCCGGCGGCCCTGCCGAGGGCACCCCCTCGACGTCCCTGGTCCTCGACCAGTTCGGCCGGAACCTCACCCAGGCCGCTCGTGAGTCCAAGCTCGACCCGGTCATCGGGCGCGAGAAGGAGATCGAGCGGGTCATGCAGGTGCTGTCCCGCCGTACCAAGAACAACCCGGTCCTGATCGGTGAGCCCGGCGTCGGCAAGACCGCCGTCGTCGAGGGCCTCGCTCAGGCCATCGTCAAGGGCGAGGTGCCCGAGACCCTCAAGGACAAGCACCTCTACACCCTGGACCTCGGCGCCCTGGTCGCCGGCTCCCGCTACCGCGGTGACTTCGAGGAGCGCCTGAAGAAGGTGCTCAAGGAGATCCGCACCCGCGGTGACATCATCCTGTTCATCGACGAGCTGCACACGCTGGTCGGTGCGGGTGCCGCCGAGGGCGCCATCGACGCGGCTTCGATCCTGAAGCCGATGCTGGCCCGCGGTGAGCTGCAGACCATCGGTGCCACCACCCTGGACGAGTACCGCAAGCACCTGGAGAAGGACGCGGCCCTGGAGCGCCGCTTCCAGCCCATCCAGGTCGCCGAGCCGTCCCTGCCGCACACGATCGAGATCCTCAAGGGTCTGCGTGACCGGTACGAGGCCCACCACCGGGTCTCCATCACGGACGAGGCGCTGGTCCAGGCGGCCACCCTGGCCGACCGTTACATCTCGGACCGCTTCCTGCCGGACAAGGCGATCGACCTGATCGACGAGGCGGGTTCCCGGATGCGCATCCGCCGGATGACCGCTCCGCCGGACCTGCGCGAGTTCGACGAGAAGATCGCCGCCGTCCGCCGGGACAAGGAGTCCGCGATCGACTCGCAGGACTTCGAGAAGGCCGCCTCCCTCCGCGACAAGGAGAAGCAGCTCCTGGCCGCCAAGGCCAAGCGGGAGAAGGAGTGGAAGGCCGGCGACATGGACGTCGTCGCCGAGGTCGACGGCGAGCTGATCGCCGAGGTGCTGGCCACGGCCACGGGCATCCCGGTCTTCAAGCTCACCGAGGAGGAGTCCTCGCGTCTGCTGCGCATGGAGGACGAGCTCCACAAGCGGGTCATCGGCCAGGTCGACGCCGTCAAGGCGCTGTCGAAGGCGATCCGCCGTACGCGTGCCGGTCTGAAGGACCCGAAGCGCCCCGGTGGCTCGTTCATCTTCGCCGGCCCGTCCGGTGTCGGTAAGACCGAGCTGTCCAAGGCCCTCGCCGAGTTCCTCTTCGGTGACGAGGACGCGCTGATCTCCCTCGACATGTCGGAGTTCAGCGAGAAGCACACGGTGTCGCGTCTCTTCGGTTCGCCCCCCGGTTACGTGGGCTACGAAGAGGGCGGCCAGCTGACCGAGAAGGTCCGCCGCAAGCCGTTCTCCGTCGTCCTCTTCGACGAGGTCGAGAAGGCCCACCCGGACATCTTCAACAGCCTGCTGCAGATCCTGGAGGACGGTCGCCTGACCGACTCCCAGGGCCGGGTCGTGGACTTCAAGAACACGGTCATCATCATGACGACCAACCTCGGCACCCGGGACATCTCCAAGGGCTTCAACCTGGGCTTCGCGGCCACGGGCGACACGAAGTCCAACTACGAGCGCATGAAGAACAAGGTGTCGGACGAGCTCAAGCAGCACTTCCGTCCCGAGTTCCTCAACCGCGTCGACGACGTGGTCGTCTTCCCGCAGCTCACGCAGGAGGACATCCTGCGGATCGTCGACCTGATGGTCGGCAAGGTGGACGAGCGCCTGAAGGACCGGGACATGGGCATCGAGCTCTCCCAGTCCGCCAAGGAGCTGCTGTCCAAGAAGGGCTACGACCCGGTGCTGGGCGCGCGTCCGCTGCGTCGCACGATCCAGCGCGAGATCGAGGACACGCTCTCCGAGAAGATCCTCTTCGGCGAGCTGCGTCCCGGTCACATCGTGGTCGTCGACACGGAGGGCGAGGGCGAGGCCAAGACCTTCACCTTCCGGGGTGAGGAGAAGTCGGCGCTCCCCGACGTCCCGCCGATCGAGCAGGCGGCCGGCGGAGCCGGCCCGAACCTGAGCAAGGAGGCGTAGCCCTTCGGGGTCAGCCCAAGAAAGGGGCCGGTGCTTTTCGAAGCACCGGCCCCTTTCGCGTACCGCCGCGCGGGCGGCCGTGGGACTATGACAGCTGACCGTCGTAGTCCGGCAGCTTGTACGTCTTCTCCGCGTGGCCGCCCGAGAGGTCCGTGGCGCTGTTGCCGATGTTCGCGATGATCGTGTAGCCGCTGTTCTCGATGTCGACGCGCTGGGCCGTCTTGTAGGCGGCGACGTCCTTGAAGAGGTCGAAGAGGCCGCGGACGTAGAGGCCGGAGACGTCGTAGCCGTCGTGTTCGAGGTTGTACTCGGTCGGCAGGTAGATGATGCCCGGGCGGGCCGTGACGAAGAACAGGGATACGCCGTGCTCCTGGGCGTACCGGGCGACGTTCAGGACCGGCTTGTTGGCCGGCTGGGGGAAGCTGAAGCCGTAGTCGGTCTCCAGGGTGGTGTTGTCGATGTCGAAGACGATCGCCTGCCGCTCGCCCGGCTTGGCGGCGGCGATGCGCTGCTTCAGGTAGGGCAGGGCCTGGTCCATCACGGACTGGCAGTCCTGCTGCCAGGTGGCGTAGTCGACCGTGGTGGAGCTGCTCTCCGTCGCGGCCTGGGCCGGCGCGGCCATCCCCGCGAGCGCGGCCACGGAGACGGCGGTGACGGACATGCGGCGGGTCCAGGTGCCTGTGGTCATCGGTTGGGGTGTCCTCTCACGTCCACGGCTGTGTCAGGGGCATGGTGAGTGGAGGATATGGCGCGGAGGGAACCGTGGGGTTACCTGCGGGTAGGTCGGGCGAGGTGTGGGTCACATCCCGATGGCTTCGGGGCTCGGTCGCCGGTGACATAGCGCACGGGCGAAATGCCGGTTACTAGCCGGAATAGTGGGACCCGAGATGATCGTTCGAGGGGTTTTTTGCCTCATGTCGCATGGGGCGGTGATGGCAGGGTGCGGGCTGACTGGTCAAGGGCGCTCTGTCAAGAAATGGTCAACTTTACGTATGGGTACTAGGTGATGTCGTAGATGGTGCGGTTTGAGGAGGGCGCGGCTTTCGGGTTACCAAGAGATGCCCCGTTCGGCGGCTGTCAGTGTCAGCCGGTGCCGGAGGGGGGTCCCCGTTGTCTACTCCACGAGGTTTCGATGTCCCTGCGCGCCGCTCTCCGTGCCCCCCGTACGTCCTCGCTCCGCAAGCGTGCCGCCGTTCTGGCCGCCGGTGTCGGAGTCACGGCCGTGGTGGGGTCGGGGGTCGCGTCGGCCGCCACCTCCAGCGCCGCCGCCTGGATCGACCCGGTGAAGAAGTACACCCTCTCCGCGAGCTTCGCCCAGGCCGGCGGCATGTGGACCGCCAAGCACAGCGGCCAGGACTTCGCGGTGCCGACCGGCACCCAGGTCGTCGCCGCGCACGGCGGTACCGTCGTCAAGGTCGGCGGCAACGGCGCCGGTGACGGTCCCGCGTACGGCAACGCCATCGTCATCAGGCACGGCAACGGCCAGTACTCGCAGTACGCGCACCTCTCGCGCATCGGCGTGAAGGCCGGGCAGATCGTCAGGACCGGTCAGCCCATCGGGCTGTCCGGCAGCACCGGCAACTCGACCGGGCCGCACCTGCACTTCGAGATCCGTACGACCCCGAACTACGGCTCCGCCGTCAACCCGGTCGCCTTCCTCCGTGCCAAGGGCGTGACCGTCTGAGGCGCGTGAGCGTCTAAGCGGGACGATCCGAACCCTGGTGGGCCTGGGTCACCAGGTCCAGGGCGACCTCCAGAACGGCTTCCTGCTTCTTCTCGGGGTCGCCTTCCAGGTCCTGCATGACGAACATGCCCGCGTGCAGCGTGAACATCGCGCTGATGCAGCGGACCTGGTCGGTCAGGGGCGCGTCCGGGTCGATGATGATGTTCCGCAGGCCGCGCATCCGGTCCTTGAAGGTGTCGCCGATCCGCAGCTCCCGCACGGTCGCCTGGTTCTCCTGCATGAAGCGGAACAGCGGTCCGGCCTCGGCCAGCGCCCGGCTGTAACGCCGTACGATCTCCAGCTTGACCGCCAGGGTGTGCGGCTGGCCCTCGCCCCACTCGATCAGGTCCTGGATCGGCCGTGTCAGGTCCTCGAAGACGCTGACCAGGATCTCTTCCTTGGTCTTGAAGTGGTAGTACAGGGCTGCCTTGGTCACGTCGAGGCGCTCGGCGATCTCCCGCAGGGAGGTCTTCTCGTAGCCCTGCTCGGCGAAGAGTTCGAGCGCCACGTCCTGGATGCGCTGGCGGGTGTTGCCGCGGCGCTGCTGCTTGGTGCCGTCCATGGTGACGCCCATCCTCTTACTCCTCGCACTCCCGCGAAAACTCGCCCTGCCGGATACCGGCGTCCGCTCCGAGAACTTACTTGACGACCGGCTAGTGACAGGTCTACCTTCCCAGTGTACTGAACTAGCCGGGCGGCAAGTAAGTAGCTGCCGCCAGGGGGAGTGGGAGAGATGGCGGACACCCAGGCGGCCGAGACCGGCCAGGAAACACCGGGGGCACCCGAAGCGGTCGGGCAACCGGAGAAAGAGCCGAAGAGCGTACGGGTCGTGATGCTCGCGCTCATGGTCGCGATGATGCTCGCGATGCTCGACAACATGATCGTGGGTACGGCGATGCCGACGATCGTGGGCGATCTGGGCGGCCTCGAGCATCTGTCGTGGGTCGTGACCGCGTACACCCTCGCCACCGCCGCGGCCACCCCGCTCTGGGGCAAGCTCGGCGACATGTACGGGCGCAAGGGCGCCTTCCTGACCTCCATAGTCATCTTCCTGGTCGGCTCCGCGCTCAGCGGCATGGCCCAGGACATGGGCCAGCTGATCGGGTTCCGGGCCATCCAGGGCCTCGGCGCCGGTGGTCTGATGGTCGGCGTCATGGCGATCATCGGTGACCTCGTGCCGCCCCGTGAGCGCGGCAAGTACCAGGGCATGATGGCCGGCGTCATGGCGCTCGCGATGATCGGCGGCCCGCTGGTCGGCGGCACCATCACCGACAACTGGGGCTGGCGCTGGGCCTTCTACATCAACCTGCCGCTCGGCGTGGTCGCGCTGGCCGCGGTCACCGCCGTACTGCACCTGCCGAAGAAGCGGAGCAAGGCGCGCATCGACTACCTCGGCGCCGGTCTGCTGACCCTCGGCATCACCTCGATCGTGCTGGTCACCACCTGGGGCGGTTCCCAGTACGCCTGGACGTCCGCGCGGATCATGGAACTGATCGCCATCGGCGTCGTCTCGCTGATCGGGTTCGTCTTCTGGCAGACCAAGGCCGCCGAGCCGGTGCTCCCGCTGCACATCTTCCGCAGCGGCAACTTCACCCTGATGTCGATCATCGGCTTCATCGTGGGCTTCGTGATGTTCGGCGCCACGCTCTTCCTGCCGCTGTACCAGCAGTCCGTGCAGGGCGCGTCCGCGACCAACTCCGGTCTGCTGCTGCTTCCGATGCTCGGCGCGATGCTGGTGACCTCGATGGTCGCCGGGCGGGTCACCACCAGCACCGGCCGCTACAAGATCTTCCCCCTCGTGGGCGGGGTGCTCCTCACCGTCGGGCTGTACCTGCTGTCCACGATGGACACCGACACCACGCGGTTCGTGTCCGGCGTGTACATGGCCGTCGTCGGCCTCGGCATGGGCTGCCTGATGCAGATCACCATGCTGGTCGCGCAGAACAGCGTGGAGATGAAGGACATGGGTGTCGCGTCCTCGTCGACCACCCTGTTCCGTACGCTCGGCTCCTCCTTCGGTGTCGCCATCATGGGCGCGATCTTCAACAACCGGGTCCAGGACGAGATGGCCGCACGGGCCGGGGGGCTGGGCTCGAAGGTCACCGAGCAGTCGGCCTCGCTGGACGCGGCGAGCCTGGCGAAGCTGCCGGCCGCGGTGCGCGAGGCGTACCAGCACGCGGTGTCGGCCGGCACGCACTCGGCGTTCCTGCTCGGTGCCGTGATCGCCGTGGCGGTCGTGGTGGCCGCGGTGTTCGTCAAGGAGGTGCCGCTGCGCGGTGGCTCCCAGAAGGCGGGCTCCGACGAGGCGGCACCGCTGCCGGTGGTCGAGGCCGTCTGAGAAACGTGTGCGGGTGGCCCCGGGGACCGAGCGTCTCCGGGGCCACCCGCTTTCCGTCGTCCTCTCGGGACCGGCGCACGGCTGGCTTCTCGGTACGGGCGCGCGGCTGTCTTCTTGGTACGGCCGCACGGCCGAGTTGTCCCCTCGGCGTCGACTTAGCATCGACGCATGGACAGACTGCGTCAGCTGCGCCTCGCCAAGGACGCCATGGACCGGGACTGGGCCGATCCGGACCTGGACCTCGACGCGGTCGCCGGGCACGCCGGGTACTCGCGGTATCACTTCGTCCGCGCCTTCAAGGAGGCGTACGGCGAGACGCCCGGCCAGTATCTGACCCACCGCAGGATCGAGCGAGCCCAGGAGATGCTCCGCGGCGCGAACCTCACCGTCACCGAGATCTGCCATCTGGTCGGCTTCAGCAGCCTGGGTACGTTCTCCAGCCGGTTCAAGGCACGTACCGGACTCAGCCCCACCGAGTACCGGACCGAGCACGTCGGCAGCGGCGCCTCCCTCATCCCCGGCTGCTACGCCATGCTCTGGGCCGGCGGCTTCCGGAACAGGAGCGCAACTTCCGAGAAGCGCCCCGCCGACCCGCCCGCCTAACGTGACGGACAGGAACAGCGACCGTCCGGCAGGAGAGCACAGCCATGATCCAGGGCCTGGCCATCACCACCGTGTGGACCTTCGACCAGCAGCGCACCAAGGCCTTCTTCACCGAGAAGCTCGGCTTCGAGGTACGCGACGACATCGCCATGGGTGACATGCACTGGGTCACCGTGGGCGCCAAGGGCCAGCCCGGCGTCGAGCTCGCCCTGATGCGCGTGGACGGGCCGGGGCTCGATCCCGAGTCCGCGGCGGCGCTGCGCACGCTGGTCGCCAAGGGCGCCCTGGGCGCGGGGGCGTTCCGCACCGACGACTGCCGCGGGGACTACGAGACCTTCCGGGCGCGGGGCGTGGAGTTCATCCAGGAGCCCAAGGAACGGCCGTACGGCATCGAGGCGATCTTCCGCGACGACAACGGCAACTGGTACTCACTGACCGAGCGCAGCGAGGAGCTCGACTTCTCCAAGGAGTTCTGACCGTGTCCGTGCACGAGGGCCCCGATCACACCGCCGTTCGCGTCGCCCTGTGGCGGGCACTGCATCTGCGCGCCGACCCGCCGCCGTACGTCATCGAGGACGAGGCCGGGCTGCGGCTCGCCGGACCGGAGGCCGGGGACGACTGGCGGGCGCGGCCGGACATGGACGCCGGGGCCACCCGGCGGACCCGGGCGTCCATCGTGGCCAGGGCCCGGTTCGTCGAGGACCTGGCGCTGACGGCGGCCGGGCGCGGGGTCGACCAGTACGTCGTCCTGGGCGCCGGTCTGGACACCTTCGCGCAGCGCCGCGCGTCCGACGCCGTGGCCGCCGGGCTGTGGGTGTTCGAGGCCGACCGGGCCGGGGCCGTGGCGTGGAAGCGGCGGCGGCTGACCGAGCTGGGGTACGGCGTGCCCCGCTGGCTGCGGCTGGTGCCGGTGGACTTCGAGGGGGACTGGTGGGGACAGCTGGTGGACGCCGGTTTTGATCCGGGGCGGCCGGCCGTGGTCGCCTCCGCCGGGGTCACCATGTACCTCAGCGAGGACGCCGTCGCCGCCACCTTCCGCCGCATCGCCGGGCTGGCCCCCGGGTCGACGCTGGTCACGACGTTCCTGCGGCCGATCGAGGACGTCGAGCCGGACCAGCGGGAGCAGCTGCGGGTGGCGCAGCGGGGCGCGCGGGCCTCCGGCACGCCCTTCCTGAGCTTCTACACACCCGAGCGGATCGCGGCCCTGGCCGGGGAGGCCGGTTTCCGCGAGACCCGGCACGTGACCGCCGAGGAACTGGCCGAGCGCTACTTCGCGGACCGGACCGACGCCCTGCGCCCGTCCCGCGGCGAGGAACTCCTCGTGGCCACGACCTGAGCCGACCGCGCCCTGAGCCGACCGCGCCACGGGCCCGCCACGCCCCGAGCACTCAGCCGTTCACCGGCTCACCGGCTCACCGGCTCGCCTGTGTCGGCCCCGGGAGCATCGGATAGCTTCCCGTGGCCGTCGGGGCGTGCTCCGGCAGCCACAGCACGGCCACCGCGCCCTCCGCCCGGATGTGCTCGGGCGCGCCCGCCGGCCGCACGTTGCGGAAGGTCAGTCGGGCGCCCAGGACGCGGGCCTGGCCGGCCGCGATGGTCAGGCCCAGTCCGTGGCCCTGCCCCGCGCGGTCCTCGGTGCCGGTGCGGAAGCGGCTCGGGCCCTCTGCGAGCAGCTTCTCGGGGAAGCCGGGGCCGTGGTCGCGGACCCGGATGACCCGGCCCTCGACGGTCACCTCGATGGGCGGTCTGCCGTGCCGGGCCGCGTTGGCGAGCAGGTTGAACAGCACCCGCTCCAGGCGGCGCGGATCGGTGGTGACCTCCGACTCGTGCACCACCCGCACCTCGATCGCCGGGTCCTTCGCGGCCACCCGCCGGGCGACGAACTCGCCCAGCATGATGTCCTGGAGCTCGGCCCGCTCGGAGGCGCTGTCGAGCCGGGCCACCTCCAGCACGTCCTCGACGAGGGTGCGCATCGCTTTCGCCCGGTCGAGGACCAGCTCGGTCGGACGGCCCGGCGGCAGCAGTTCGGCCGCCGTGAGCAGCCCCGTCACCGGCGTACGCAGCTCGTGCGCGATGTCGGCGGTCACTCGCCGCTCGGCCTCAAGGCGCTGCTGCAACGCGTCCGCCATGGCGTCCACCGCGCGCGCCAGGTCGTCGGTCTCGTCCCGTACGACCCCGCCGATCGCCTCCCGCACCCGCACGTCCGGCTCGCCCTGGGCGACCTGGTTGGCCGCGGTCGCCGCCTTGCGCAGCCGCCGCGAGAGCTGCCCGCCGATCAGCACGCCGAGCGCGCTGCCGCCGAGGACGACCGCGATGGAGCCGATGACGAGGGCCTGGTCGAGGTCCTTGAGCACATTGCTGCTGCGGTTCGCGAAGGTGCTGTGCAGGGACAGCACCCGCCCGTCCTTGGCCTGCACCGCCGCCCAGATGTCCGGCGCGCCGCCGTGGTCGATGACATCGGTCGCCCGGCGGCCCGCGTCCACCCGCTCGCGCAGCGCCGGCGGCAGCTGGGGGTCGTTGACCTTGACGTCGGGGAAGTTCGCCCGCCCGTACAGCTCGTAGTTGCGCTGGCCGATCTGCAGCCGCTCGTTGGCCAGCTCACGTGCGTTGTCCAGCATCGAGACCCGGGCGGCGTTGTGCACCACCAGGCTCAGCGCGATCGCGACGAGTGCGCCGACCAGCGCGATCGCCGCGCTCAGCTTCCACCTGAGCCCGGTGCGCAAACTCGGACCTCGGTGCCGAATGGATCTCCGGATGGATCTGATGAGCCCCCGCATGACCGCCCCGCTCAGGCCTTCAGCTTGTAACCGAAACCGCGGACCGTCTCGATCCGGTCCTGGCCGATCTTCGTACGCAGCCGCTGCACATGGACGTCGACGACCCGGGTGTCCCCGCCCCAGCCGTAGTCCCAGACGCGTTCCAGCAGCTTGTCGCGGGAGAGTACGGTCCCCGGTGCCGAGGAGAACTCCAGGAGCAGCCGCATCTCGGTCGGGGTGAGCGCGACCGTCTGTCCGGCCCGGCGCACCTCCATGCCCTCGGTGTCGATCTCCAGCTCGCCGAAGGTCAGGGGGAGGCCGGCCACCGGGGCCGCGTCCTCGTGCGGCCGGTCGCCGCCGCTGGCGTGCCCGAAGCGCCGCAGTACGGCACGGATCCGGGCGACCAGTACCGCGCCGTCGAACGGCTTGGTGACGTAGTCGTCGGCGCCCGCCTCCAGACCCAGCACCACGTCGATGGAGTCGGCGCGCGCGGACAGCATGATCACCGGCACCGTGGACTCGTCGCGGATGCGCCGGCACAGGCTCACCCCGTCCAGGCCCGGCACCATCACGTCCAGCAGGGCGATGTCGGGGCGGTCGGCGCGGAACGCCTCCAGGCCCGACAGCCCGTCGGGCATGGCGGTGACCGCGAAGCCGTCCCGCTCCAGGGCGAGCTGGGTGGCCTCGCGGATGACGTCGTCGTCCTCGACGAACAGGACGTGGGTCTGGTCTGCCATCCCTGCTCTCTCGTGTGGTCGGGGTGGGCTCAGTTGGCGGGGGAGGGGACCGGCGTGGCGTCGCCGCTGCCTGCCGCGTTGCCGTAGTCGGTGTGGTGGAAGTCCTGCTGGGTGAAGCGCCCCGCGTCCCAGCTGTAGGTGATCACGTTCTCACCGGACGGGCTCGACACCGGGTCGCCCCTCTCGTACACCTGTTTGGTCACGCTCAGATCGCCCCGGTCGATCTCCGCGTAGACCGGGGACTCCTCGGCCTTGAACACATTCTTGTACGTGCCGCTCTCCTCGCGGTACACATACGCCCCCACCCCGACCGCGTCCCCGCAGGTCAGTACGTTCACCACGACGTCCTCGGCCGGGCCGCCGGTCAGATCGCCGTAGGTCACGTCGACCGGGTACTCGTCGCCCGCGCACGGCTTCAGGTCCCGCTTCACCGTGGCCGAGACCGCCGGATCGGCCTTCACCAGGGCGACCGCGTCGACCTTCGCATACGTCTGGGACGGGTTGGGCGAGGGGGCGGCGGCGGCCGGGGCCTTTTCCGTCGAGCCGTCGTGCGCCGGGCCCTCGTCCCGGGCGCCGGTGCCGCCGGTGCCGCAGGCGGCGGCGAAAAGGGCGAGGGCGGCGAGCACGGCCGCCGCCGTGGTCACCGCCTGTGCACTCGCCGGGCCCCGGCTGGGCCCTGTGCCGGTCAGGCCGCGCAACGCTCCTGCTCCTCACGCTCCAGCGCGCGTGCGTCGAGGTCGCGTGACTCCAGCTCCTCGCGGAGCCGGGCGAGCGCCCGGTGCAGCGTGCTCTTGACCGTTCCGGCCGACATGCCGAGGGCGGCGGCCGTCTCCTCCGTGGACATCTGCTCCCAGTGTCGCAGCACGACGACACTGCGCTGCTTCGGTGCCAGAACCTTCATGATGTCCATGAGGAGCGCGCGGTCCGCGTGCTGCTCCGTGGAGTCCTCCACGCAGGCGTCGGGCAGCTGCTCGGTCGGGACCTCCTCCAGCTTCCGGGCCCGCCACCACTCGGTCCGCGTGTTGATCATGACCCGGCGCAGGTAGGCGTCCGCGAGCCGCTTGTCCTCGATGGTCTCCCAGCGGCCGTACGTCCGGACCAGCGCGGTCTGGAGCAGGTCCTGGGCGTCCGTCGGGTCCGGGACCAGCCGGCGGGCGCTGCGCAGCAGCGCGTCCTGTCGAGTGCGGACGTACTCCTCGAATTCGAGCACCTCGCCCTGCGCCATGATCAACCGCCTCCCGATCCCCGTTTTCCCCGGCCCTGTGCCTGAGTTCCTGCCGTCCCGCGGTCCTGGCGGGCACAGAAATGAAGCTACGGACCTGTTGTCACGGGGCTGTGCGGAGCAGCCTGCGGGTAGCAATCGGCTGTCCGTCGGTTGTGTAACGGAAGTAGGTGCGGGGTAAGAAGGCGTGGCCTTATGGCCGGTTATTTGGTGATTTGCCAGGCGGACGGGGCCGTAACACGGCCCCGCCCCCTGTGATGTGGCTGTACGTCAGCCCAGCGGAAGCCGGTACAGGCCGCCCGCGAGCGGCTCCACCAGCCCGTCCGAGACCAGCCCGTCCAGCGCGCGGGCCCGCTGCACCGGCTCGTGCCACACCCGGTCGAGCGCCGTCTGCGGCACGGGGACGTGCGCCTCGCGCAGCACCGCCAGCAGCTTGCCGCGCACCTGCCGGTCGGTACCGGCGTACGTCTGCCCGCGCCGCGGCGGCCCCTGGTGCTCCGGCTTGCCGGCCAGCCGCCAGGCGCACTCCCCGGCGATCGGGCAGCGCGGGCACGTCTCGTTCTTCGCCGTGCACACCAGCGCGCCGAGCTCCATGGAGGCGGCGGCCCAGCGGGCGGCGGTCCGCTCGTCCTCGGGCAGCAGCTCACGGGCGAGCTTGCGCTCGGCGGCGGTGGTGGCGTTCGGGGGGTACTGCACACCGGTCACGGCCCGCGCGAACACCCGCCGCACATTGGTGTCGAGCACGGCGTGCCGCTGCCCGTACGCGAAGGAGGCGACGGCCGCGGCGGTGTACTCGCCGATGCCCGGCAGCGCGAGCAGTTGCGCGTGATCCGTCGGTACGTCGCCGCCGTGCCGTTCCGTTATGGCGACGGCGGCGCCGTGCAGGCGCAGGGCGCGGCGCGGGTAGCCGAGCCGGCCCCAGGTGCGCACCGCCTCGCCGGGCGCCTCGGCGGCGAGGTCGGCGGGGCGCGGCCAGCGGGCCAGCCACTGCTCGTAGACGGGCAGCACCCGGCTGACCGGGGTCTGCTGCAACATGAACTCGCTGACCATCACCCCCCACGGGCCCGCCTCCGGGCGGCGCCAGGGGAGGTCACGGGCATGGACGTCGAACCAGGCGATCACGGGGGTGTGGAGCTTCTCAGTCATGGCCCTTCCGATCCTGCCACGTCCGGCCACGGCTGGGTTGGACGTGGTTCGCGGCGAGGCCGCGGCGGCCGCCGGTCCGCCCTCGGAACCGGTCCTTCTCGCCTGTCACGCGAAGAGGGGGTGTGCCGAGGGTAGTTGCCGAAATGATGATCCGGAAAAGTTGAGGTTTGAGCGGCGGGTGGGGCGAGGAAGTGCACGGATCTCTCGTACAGTTTGCGCCGTGGGATCTCTGCGCAATCCGGTCGGGCCGCTTCCCTCCTCCATCTACTGGCGACGGAGGGTCGTCATGGTGTCCGTGGTCGCCGTGCTGGCGCTGCTGATCACCTGGATCGTCACGTCGAGCGGCGGGGGCGGCAAGAAGGGCGCCGACGGGGCGGACGGCAAGAATCCCGCGTCCACGATCACGCCGGGGCCGTCCGGGAGCGGGCCGGCGATCAGCCAGGCGCCGGGCGGGCGGGACGAGTCGAGCGGGGGCGGCGGCGCGTCGTCCAGCACGGGCACCGGTTCCGGTGCCAGTTCCGGTGCCGACGGCGGGAGTTCGGGCGGGTCGGGCGGCGGCTCGTCGTCCGGTTCCGGCGGTTCCTCCGGGTCCTCGTCGGGCTCGGGGGACGTCACCTCGGGCTCCGGCGGTACGGTCGCCTCGCTGCCGGGGACGTCCACCCTCCCCAACTGCACGGCCGCGGCTGTGTCGTTGAGCCTGAAGAGCCTGCACAACTCGTACTCGCCGGAGCAGACGCCGACCTTCGAACTCACGGCGAAGAACACGTCGTCCAGCGACTGCAAGGTCGATCTCGGGCCGAAGAACGCGGTGTTGACGATCACGCCGGCCAGCGCGGACGACAGCTACTGGTCGTCGGCGGACTGCCCGAGGTCGGCGGCGACCCTGTGGTACCGGGTGCCGACGGGCAGCAGCATCACGTACACCCTGAAGTGGGACCGCAAGCCGAGCGCTCCCCAGTGCGCGACGCCTTCGGCGGGGTCGGCCGGACCAGGCACGTACCTGCTGGAAGCCGCCACCCCCGGCTTCACCAAGGCCCAGGCGTCCTTCGTGCTGGCGGCGGATTAGCCGGGGCGGGGGGTGCCGCTTACCGGCGCTTGCAGGGTGCCGCTTGCGCCCACCCGTGCCGCCTGGGGGCACCTCCAGGCCCTTAAGGCACTGGGGGAGGCACGACTGCCCGCAGGCTGGGTCAGTCGACAAGGCGCACGCGGCTACAGCGCCCCTTTAGGGGCGCGGGGAACTGCGCGACCCCCCCGACCGGCAGCCGAAATATCGGCCCCCCAGCGGAGCTACACGTACCGTTCGAGAATCGACGACTCCGCCAGCCTGGACAGGCCCTCCCGGACGCTGCGTGCCCGCGCCTCGCCCACCCCGTCCACGGTCTGCAGATCGTCGACGCTCGCGGCGAGCAGCTTCTGCAGGCCTCCGAAATGCTCCACCAACCGGTCGATGATCGCCCCGGGCAGCCGCGGAACCTTCGCCAGCAGCCGGAAGCCGCGCGGCGACACCGCCGAGTCCAGCGCCTCCGGGGAACCCGTGTAGCCCAGCGCCCGCGCCACCGTCTGCAGTTCCAGCAGTTCCGCGTGGCTCAGCGCGTCCAGCTCGGAGAGCGCCTCGTCGACCGTGCGGGAGCGTTTGGCCGTGGGCTCGGGGACGTAGTCCCGGACCACCAGCTCGCGCTCGGGCTCGACACCGGCGATCAGCTCGTCCAGCTGGAGCGCGAGCAGCCGCCCGTCGGTGCCCAGTTCCACGACGTACTCGGCGATCTCCGTGGCGATACGGCGGACCATCTCCAGCCGCTGGGCGACGGCCGAGACGTCGCGGACCGTCACCAGGTCCTCGATCTCCAGCGCTGACAACGTTCCCGCGACCTCGTCCAGGCGGAGCTTGTACCGCTCCAGCGTGGCGAGCGCCTGGTTCGCACGGGAGAGGATCGCCGCCGAGTCCTCCAGGACGCGGCGCTGCCCGTCGACGTAGAGCGCGATCAGCCGCATCGACTGGGAGACCGAGACCACCGGGAAGCCGACCTGTTTGGAGACCCGGTCGGCCGTGCGGTGCCGGGTGCCGGTCTCTTCCGTGGGGATCGTCGCGTCCGGCACGAACTGGACGCCGGCCCGCAGGATCTTCGACAGGTCGGAGGAAATCACGATGCCGCCGTCGAGCTTGCACAGCTCGCGCAGTCGGGTCGCCGTGAACTCGACATCAAGGACGAAACCGCCCGTGCACATCGTCTCGACCGTCTTGTCGAAGCCGAGGACGATGAGCCCGCCGGTGTTGCCGCGGAGGACCCGCTCCAGGCCGTCGCGCATCGACGTGCCCGGAGCCACAGCGCTCAGCGAGGCGCGCATCAGGCCATCGGAACCGGCACTCCCACCGGACTTTCCGGGAGCCGCTGCCCGGTCGTTGGCTGCCACTGCACTCCTCCGGTCGCAGGTTCTGAGGCGCTCCCGCACCCGCACGCGGTTCGTACGGACGGGCGAGACCAGGGCAAAGTCTACCGGCGCTGCTCCGCCTCCCGTGGGGCCTCTCGGTGACGGGAGCGCGGCAGTACCCGCAGCGCGTCTCCCATGTCGGCGACTTCCAGGACCTTCATGCCCGCCGGGATCTTCCCGGGATCGCTCGGTACGAGCGCGTGTGTGAAGCCCAGGCGGTGTGCCTCCGCGAGCCTGCGCTGGACCCCGGTGACCCGTCTGACCTCGCCCGCGAGGCCGACCTCGCCGATGGCGACCAGGTTCTTGGGGAGCGGGGTGTCGCTCGCGGCGGAGGCCAGGGCGAGGGCGATCGCGAGGTCGGCCGCGGGCTCGGAGAGCTTCACTCCGCCCACGGTCGCGGAGTAGATGTCCCGCTTGCCGAGCGCGCTGATCCGCCCGCGCTGCTCCAGCACCGCCAGCATCATCGAGACCCGGGAGGTCTCCAGGCCGGAGGTGGTACGGCGCGGGGAGGGGATCTGGGATTCCACGGTCAGCGCCTGGACCTCGGCGACCAGCGGGCGGCGACCCTCCAGGGTCACGGTCAGGCAGGTACCCGGGACCGGTTCGTCACGTCGTGTCAGGAAAAGTCCGCTCGGGTCGGCCAGGCCGATGATGCCCTCGTCGTGCAGTTCGAAGCAGCCGACCTCGTCCGTGGTGCCGTAGCGGTTCTTGACGCCCCGGACGAGCCGCAGGCGCGCGTGCCGGTCGCCCTCGAAGTGCAGCACGACGTCCACGAGGTGTTCGAGGAGGCGGGGACCGGCGATCGCGCCGTCCTTGGTGACATGGCCCACCAGGAGGGTGGACATGCCCCGGTCCTTGGAGGCGCGGATGAGCGCCCCGGCCACCTCCCGCACCTGGGCCATGCCGCCGGGCGCGCCGTCGATCTCGGGGGACGCGACCGTCTGCACGGAGTCCAGGATCAGCAGCGACGGCTTCACCGCGTCCAAGTGGCCGAGGACGGCGGCCAGATCGGTCTCGGCGGCGAGATAGAGGTGGTCGTCGATGGCGCCGATGCGGTCGGCGCGCAGCCGGACCTGGCTCGCGGACTCCTCACCGGTGACATAGAGCGTGCGGTGCTGTTCGCTGGCCGACTTGGCGGCCACGTCGAGCAGGAGGGTGGACTTGCCGACGCCGGGCTCGCCGGCCAGCAGGACGACCGCGCCGGGGACCAGGCCGCCGCCGAGCACCCGGTCCAGTTCGGGCACGCCGGTCGTCCGCGCGGTGGCCTGGCGGCCGTCGACCTCGCCGATGGGCACCGCGGAGGTGGTGACCCGGCCGGGTGCCGTCGTACGGACCGCGGGCGTGCCGTACTCCTCGACCGTCCCCCAGGCCTGGCACTCGGGGCAGCGGCCGAGCCACTTGGCCGTCTGCCAGCCGCACTCGGTGCAGCGGTACGACGGACGGTCTTTCGCGGTCTTGGTACGTGCAGCCATGCGGAAACCGTAGCCCCCGCCACTGACAGCGGGGCCACGGTGGCGTCCGTGACGGATGTGTGGGGAGGGGTCTCGGCCATGCCCCATCGGGGACGAGCCACGGAATATCGGGTTCCTGTCCCCTTATGAGGGATCGTTTCACCCGTACGGATTAAAAGAGCTCAAGGCGCAAGAAGAGACGTTACGCCGCCGCCTACGGTCGCACGGGTGATGAGCAGCAGCCCGGAAACCTCGACCCGCATGACCGGCGCGCACCGGGCGCACCGGGGGGCGCGCGCAGCGCGCGACCGGACGGCGGCGCGTGCGCTGGCGCAGTGGCCGGCGGCGCGCTACGAGCCGCACCTGGACGGGCTGTTCACGTACTGCCTCTCCGTGCTGTGCGACCACGACGCGGCCACCACCGCCCTCGGGGACGTCCTCGCCGTCGCCGAGCGGCGCGGCCAGCGCGTCCCGGAGGCCGCCGGGGACCGCCGGGCCTGGCTGTACGCGCTGGCCCGCTGGGCCTGTCTGCGCGGGCTGGCCGAGGCCAAGCAGAAACGTCAGGCCACCCATGCGGCGGGGCGGCACGTCGCCCCCGAACCGCTGGTCGCCGCCGAGGCCGAGGAGCAGCGGCGCCGCGAACTCGCCCAGCTCGCCTGGCCCGAGGCCGCCGGCACCACCCCGGAGCAGCGCGAGGCGCTCGAACTCGCCGTACGCCACCACCTCGCCGCCCAAGAGGTCGCCGCCGTCCTCGGCATGGACCCGGCCGGCGCCCGCGAACTGCTCGCCTCCGCCGCCTGCGAGGTGGAGCGCACCCGCGCGGCGCTCGCCGTCGTCGAGACCGGCGGCTGCCCCAGCGTCTCCCACCTCACCGGGGACAGCGAGCTGGTGCTCAGCAGCGCCCTGCGCCGTGAGCTGGTCCGGCACGTCGACGACTGCCCGCGCTGCCGCCGCACCGCCGAACGCGCGGCCCCCGGGCGGTGGCCCGGCGCGATCACCACCCCCGCCGAGCTGCCGGTTCTGGAGGCGCCCCGCGCGGCCCTGCACATGGCCATGGCGCACCCCACGCGCGCGCGTGGCGCCGCCGTTCCGCGTTTCGACCGGCGCGGTTTCCCGATGGACCCCAAGGACCGCGCGGCCCGCCGCGACCGGCTACGCGCGCGTGCCGTCACGACGACCGTCGTCGCCACGGTGGTGGCCGCGCCGGTGCTGGCCCTGTGGGCCGCCTACCGGGGCTCGCCGGCGGACGGCCACGAGGGCCCGTCCGCGACCGCACGCGAGGCCTCCGGCCCCGAAGCACTCGGCGGTGACGAGGCCGGGGGCTACGAGAACGCCGGGAACGCCAGCACCAGACCCGGGCCGCGCATCGGGAAGGACGGCAAGGCCGACGTCTCGGTGGAGGTGGTCAGCGTCGTGGGCGGCGACCGGACGAAGGCCGGTACGGGGCGCCTCGCGGTGACGGCCGCGAACGACGGCGACACGACGCTGATCACGCTGGCGGCGGGCGGGGACGCGCCGGTGCGGTGGTCGGTGTCCACCTCGGCGGGGTGGCTGTACTTCTCGCGGTCCTCGGGAACGCTCCGGCCGGGCGAGTCGTTCACGATCAAGGTGTACGTCGATCATCTGCGGGAGCCGGCCGGGCACTGGAGCGCGCGGGTGGCGGTGGCGCCGGCGGGGGCGGTGGTGTCGATCGGCGGGTACGGGATGGCTCCGCCGGTGCGGAGGGGGCCGACCCCTCCGGGGCGGCCGACGCCGACGGTGACCGAGTCGGCGTCTCCCCAACCGACACCGCCGGTCAGCGAGCCGCCGACGTCGGCTTCGCCTACGCCGACCGAATCGGAGACGCTCAGTGCGACGGAGTCGGCTTCGCCGACGGAGAGCGAGAGTGCGGGGGCGTCGGCGAGTCCGTGACTGGTGGGTTGCGGTGTGTGGGCAGGTGCGGCCGCATCGTGGCTGGTCGCGCCCACGCGGCGGAGCCGCATTTCGATGACAGCCCCGCGCCCCTTGCGGGGCGCTTCAGCGGGGTTCGCTCGACAGGCCTCCCGCGCCACCGAAAAAGGCGCCTCAGCTCGCCGGATCCGCCGGATGCGGGGCCAGCAGCGGGAGCTGGGAAGCCAGGCGTGCCTCGCAGAGTTCTGCCAGGCGGTCGTAGCCGGCCTTGCCCATCAGCTCCGTCAGCTCCGGGCGGTAGGAGATGTAGACCGGGTCGCCGGCGCCGTGTGCCGAGGTCGCCGACGTGCACCACCAGTGCAGGTCGTGGCCGCCCGGGCCCCAGCCCCTGCGGTCGTACTCGCCGATCGAGACCTGGAGGACGCGCGTGTCGTCGGGGCGGTCGATCCAGTCGTACGTGCGGCGGATCGGCAGCTGCCAGCAGACGTCCGGCTTGGTCTCCAGCGGTTCGCGGCCCTCCCGCAAAGCCAGGATGTGCAGCGAGCAGCCCGCGCCGCCCGCGAAACCGGGACGGTTCTGGAAGATGCACGAGCCGTTGAACGGGCGGGTCTGGCGGGAGCCCTCGTCGTCCTCCGAGACCCAGCCGTTCCGGGTGCCCTCGTCGTGGTGCTGCCAGATGTCCGGCGTGAGCCGCGACACATGATCGGCGACCCGCTTCTCGTCGTCCTCGTCGGAGAAGTGCGCGCCCAGCGTGCAGCAGCCGTCGTCCGCGCGGCCCGCCTGGATGCCCTGGCAGCCGCTGCCGAAGATGCAGTTCCAGCGGGAGGTCAGCCATGTCAGATCACAGCGGAACACCTGCTCGGCGTCCGCCGGATCCGGGAATTCCACCCATGCGCGCGCGAAGTCGAGGCCCTTCTCGTCCCCTGCCGGAGGCCGCTGTGACGTCTTCGGCTGCTTCGGTGGCTTCGCCCGAGAAGAACCGTCGGCGGATTTGGCGCCCTTGTGGTCCTTCGTCTTTTTCGTCTTTGGCACCTGTACAGGGTAAGTCGCCCGAGCCGGCTTCGGGGACGGCTCCGACGAGGGGATACCGGCCACCTGGCAGTAGCGTTCCGTACATGAGACTCGGTGTCCTCGACGTGGGATCTAACACGGTGCATCTGCTGGTGGTGGATGCGCACCCGGGCGCGCGCCCGCTGCCCGCGCACTCGCACAAGGCGGAACTGCGCCTTGCTCAACTCCTCGACGGCGACGGCGCGATCGGTCCCGCCGGGGTCGAGAAACTGATCGGTGTCGTCCATGGGGCGCTGCAGGCCGCGGAGGACAAGGGCGTCGAGGAACTGCTGCCGTTCGCCACCTCCGCCGTGCGCGAGGCCAGCAACGCCGATGACGTCCTCTCCCGCGTGAAGGCCGAGACCGGCGTCGAGCTCCAGGTCCTGACCGGCGCCGAGGAGGCCCGGCTGACCTTCCTCGCGGTACGCCGCTGGTTCGGCTGGTCCGCCGGAAAGCTGCTGGTCCTGGACATCGGGGGCGGCTCCCTGGAGATCGCGTACGGCATCGACGAGGAGCCGGACACGGCGGCCTCGCTGCCGCTGGGCGCCGGCCGGCTCACCGCCGGCTGGCTTCCCGGCGACCCGCCGGCCTCGGACGACATACGGGCGCTGCGCCGCCATGTACGCGCCGAGATCGCGCGTACGGTCGGCGAGTTCAGCCGCTTCGGCGCCCCGGACCACGTGGTCGCCACGTCCAAGACCTTCAAGCAACTGGCCCGGATCGCCGGCGCGGCCCGCTCCGCCGACGGCCTCTACGTCCAGCGCGAACTCAAGCACAGCTCCCTGGAGACCTGGGTCCCGAGGCTGGCGGCCATGAACACGGCCCAGCGCGGCGCACTACCCGGAGTCTCCGAGGGCCGCTCGGGCCAGCTGGTGGCGGGCGCCCTGGTGGCGGAGGCCGCGATGGACCTGTTCGGGGTGGAGACGGTGGAGGTGTGCCCGTGGGCGCTGCGGGAGGGCGTGATCCTGCGGCGACTTGATCACATGGGGTCGGCGTAAGCACTCCCGCAGGGGGCGCGGGCGACCCGCAACGGCGGGCAGGCGCCCCGGCCCCACCCCCGACGCGACGATCGTCACACCGGCGAAGACGCACCCCGCCCCCACCCAACCCCACCCCGTAACCTGTCCCTCGTGGCAAAACCAAGGGACGTCGTCCGCATCCCGGATGCGAAGGTCGCGCTCTCCACGGCCTCCGTGTATCCGGAGTCGACGGCGACGGCCTTCGAGATCGCCGCGCGCCTCGGCTACGACGGCGTCGAGGTCATGGTGTGGACCGATCCGGTCAGCCAGGACATCGAGGCCCTGCGCAGGCTGAGCGACTACCACCGCATCCCGATCCTCGCCGTCCATGCCCCCTGTCTGCTGATCACCCAGCGGGTCTGGTCCACCGACCCCTGGGTCAAGCTCCAGCGGGCCCGGGCCGCCGCCGAGAAGCTGGGCGCGAGCACGGTCGTGGTGCACCCGCCGTTCCGCTGGCAGCGCCAGTACGCCCGCGACTTCGTCGAGGGGATCTGGCGCATGGCGAACGAGACGGACGTCCGGTTCGCGGTGGAGAACATGTACCCCTGGCGCTATCGCGACCGCGAGATGCTGGCGTACGCCCCCGACTGGGACGTCACCAAGGACGACTACCGGCACTTCACGATCGACCTCAGCCATGCCGCGACCTCGCGGACGGACGCGCTCGCCATGCTCGACCGGATGGGCGGCCGGCTCGGCCACGTCCACCTCGCCGACGGCCGAGGCTCCGCCAAGGACGAGCACCTGGTGCCCGGCCGCGGCACCCAGCCCTGCGCCGAACTCCTGGAGCGCCTCGCGGTCACCGGCTTCGACGGGCATGTCGTCATCGAGGTCAACACCCGGCGCGCGATGTCCGGCGCCGAGCGCGAGGCCGACCTCGCGGAGGCCCTGGCCTTCACCCGCCTGCACCTGGCCTCGGCGGTGAAGGTGCCCCGCCGATGACGGGTACCGAAAGTGGCGGCACCGGTACCCGCCGCCGTGGCCGCCCCCCGCGTACCGAGTCGGCGGACACCCGGGACCGTATCCTCGTCGCCGCCCGCGAGGAGTTCTCCGAACGCGGGTACGACAAGACGTCCGTCCGCGGCATCGCCAAGGCCGCCGGCGTCGACTCGGCCCTCGTCCACCACTACTTCGGCACCAAGGAGCAGGTCTTCGAGGCCTCCATCTCGATCGCCTTCGCCCCCGCGCTGAACGCCCCCGTCGCGATCGCCGACGGCCCGCTGGACAGCGTCGGCGAGCGCCTGACCCGCTTCATCTTCGGCATCTGGGAGAACCCGACCAGCCGTACGCCCCTGCTCGCGATCGTCCGCTCGGCTGTGAACAACGAGACAGCCGCCGCCGTCTTCCGCCGACTGATCGCCGCCCAGCTGCTGCGCCGGATCGCCGAGCACCTGGACGTCCCGGACGGGGAGCTGCGCGCCGAGCTGGCGGCCGCGCAGCTGGTGGGGTGCGCGATGCTGCGCTACGTGATCAAGGTGGAGCCGCTGGCGTCGGCGGATCTGGAGCAGATCGTGGCGCGGGTGGCGCCGGTGGTGCAGGGGCATCTGACCGGGCCGTAGGACCGGCACGACGAGACACCCGTCCCGCATTCCGGACACCTCGTCCCGAGGCCTGGGCAACGGGCGTACGCTCGATAGCAGCCCTATCTGCCTGAAGGAGCGAGCGCGATGCCCGAGCTGAGGTCCCGCACAGTCACCCACGGTCGCAACATGGCGGGCGCCCGCGCCCTTATGCGCGCCTCCGGTGTACCGGGTGCGGACATCGGCCGCAAGCCGATCATCGCGGTCGCCAACAGCTTCACGGAGTTCGTGCCGGGCCACACCCACCTCCAGCCGGTCGGCCGGATCGTCAGCGAGGCGATCAAGGAGGCGGGCGGCATCCCGCGCGAGTTCAACACGATCGCCGTGGACGACGGCATCGCCATGGGCCACGGCGGCATGCTGTACTCCCTCCCGTCCCGCGACCTGATCGCGGACTCGGTCGAGTACATGGTCGAGGCACACTGCGCCGACGCCCTGGTCTGCATCTCCAACTGCGACAAGATCACGCCGGGCATGCTGATGGCCGCGCTGCGGCTCAACATCCCCACGGTCTTCGTCTCCGGCGGCCCCATGGAGGCCGGCCGCGCGACCCTCGTCGACGGCACGGTCCGCACCCTCGACCTGATCGACGCGATGGTCGACGCGGCCAACGAGAACATCTCCGACGAGGACGTCCTCAACATCGAGGAGAACGCCTGTCCGACCTGCGGCTCCTGCTCGGGCATGTTCACCGCCAACTCGATGAACTGCCTGACCGAGGCCATCGGTCTCTCCCTCCCCGGCAACGGCTCGGTCCTGGCCACCCACACGGCCCGTAAGCAGCTGTACGTCAACGCGGCCCGCACGGTCATGGACCTCACCCGCCGCTACTACGAGCAGGACGACGACACGGTCCTGCCCCTCAACATCGCGACCTTCGCCGCGTTCGAGAACGCGATGGCCCTGGACATCGCGATGGGCGGCTCCACCAACACGATCCTGCACCTGCTGGCCGCCGCCCAGGAGGCGGGCGTCCAGTTCGGCCTGGAAGAGATCAACGAGGTCTCGCGCCGGGTGCCCTGCCTGGCCAAGGTCGCGCCGAACGTCGCGAAGACCCGCACGTACTACATGGAGGACGTGCACCGGGCCGGCGGCATCCCCGCCCTCCTCGGCGAACTGCACCGCGGCGGTCTCCTCAACGAGGACGTCCACTCCGTGCACAGCCCGTCCCTGTCGGACTGGCTGAAGACCTGGGACGTGCGCGGCGGCTCCCCGTCCCCCGAGGCGGTGGAACTGTGGCACGCGGCCCCGGGCTGCGTCCGCTCCTCCGAGGCCTTCTCCCAGTCCGAGCGCTGGGAGGCCCTGGACGAGGACGCGGCGGAGGGCTGCATCCGCAGCGTCGAGCACGCGTACTCCAAGGACGGCGGCCTCGCGGTCCTCAAGGGCAACCTCGCCGTCGACGGCTGCGTGGTGAAGACGGCCGGCGTCGACGAGTCGATCTGGACCTTCGAGGGCCCGGCGGTCGTCTGCGAGTCGCAGGAAGAAGCAGTCGAGAAGATCCTCAACAAGCAGGTCACGCACGGCGACGTCGTTGTCATCCGCTACGAGGGCCCCAAGGGCGGCCCCGGCATGCAGGAGATGCTCTACCCGACGTCCTTCCTCAAGGGCCGCGGCCTCGGCAAGACCTGCGCGCTGATCACGGACGGCCGTTTCTCCGGCGGCACGTCGGGTCTGTCGATCGGCCACGCCTCCCCGGAAGCGGCCTCGGGCGGCACCATCGCCCTCGTCGAGAACGGCGACCGCATCCGCATCGACATCCCGAACCGCACGATCGAGCTCCTCGTCGACGACGCCGAGCTGGCCCGTCGCGAGCAGGCCCTGAACGGCGTGTACGCCCCGAAGAACCGCGACCGCAAGGTCTCGGCGGCCCTGCGGGCCTACGCGGCGATGGCCACCAGCGCCGACAAGGGCGCGGTGCGTGACGTGAGCAAGCTCGGCTGAAGCCCTGCCTGTGACAGGGGCCGCCTCCCTCAGGGGGCGGCCCCTTCGTCCGTCATCACCAGTCGGCGGGATCCCCCGCGTCCACGGCGAAGACGGTGCCGTCGGGGGCGGTGGCGTAGACGTGGGTACCGAGGACCAGCGGAGCCGGCAGAACGGCGGTGACCTGGTCGCCGTTGGTACCCAGACGCGCCGGGGTCTGGCCGACGAGGGTTCCCTTGCGTGTGTCGACGGCGAGCAGACGTCCGTCGGCCGCCGTGAAGTAGACGTGCCGGTCGTCGGCCACGGGCGCCGAGCCGCGGCTCACCGAGGTCTCCAGGTGCCATGTCCGCTTGCCTGCGCCCACGTCGACGGCGTCCAGCGAGCCGGTGGCGGCCAGCACATAGACCACACCGTTGCGCACCCCGGCCTGCGCGTCGTCACGCGGTACGGGCAGCTTGACCCGGCGGGTGGTCCCGGACCCCGGCGCGTAGCGGACCACGGCACTGGTGTCGCCGTACACCGGATCCGTGGCCAGCAGAAAGACCGCCCCCTCCTGCGCGCCGACCGGCCGCAGCAGACCCTGCAAACGCGTGTCCCACCGTACGTCTCCGGTTGCCGGGTCCACGGCGGTCACCCGGGTACTGGCCCCGTCCGCGGACGAACTGGTCACATACGCCGCCGACGGATCCGAGGGAAAGAAGTCGATCCGCGGCGTGCCGTGACTCCCTGTCGGCCGACTCCACCTGGTGGTGCCGGTCGCGCTGTCCACCCCGGTGACCGTGCCGTCCGCGCGTGCGAGCAGAAGCATGTCGCCGGCGTACTTCATCCCCTTGTTCTCGGGCAGATCCTGCTGCCATCGGCTCTTGCCCGAGTCCGGATCCAGCGCCGTCACATGCCGAGACTCGTCCGTGACGAGTTGCACGAGCCCGCCGGAGAGGACCGGGGGTCTACTCCAGTGGGCGTTGGCGACGGAGTGCCGCCAGAGCACGGTACCCGTCACCGGGTCCAGGGCGAAGGCCACCGAAGCCTCGGTACAGAACAACTTCCCGTCACCGGTGGCACATTGGGGAGTGCCCGCGCCCTTGGTGACCGGGTTCGCCTGCCAGGCGGCGAAAACGGCGGCAGTGGTTCTCGGGTAGGTCTCCCGCTGCTCCGGTCCGCTCCCGGCGACCCACTGGACCAAGGCCGCGACCCCGCCCAGCGCGAGCACGACGGCACCCGTGGCCAGGACGACTCGTCTGCTGAGGCGTGTCCGGTGCCGCCGCTCCGGCTCCTTCTCCATCGGTGGCTCCGGTGCAGCTACGTCACTGCTGTCGCCGGTGACACTGGTCCGCTGTGCCGGTATGAACGCCTGCGTGTCGTACGACGCCGCCAACGACCGCAGTTCCCGCATCATCTCGTCGGGCGTCGGCCGGTCCTCGGGCTCCTTGGCGAGACAGCGCAGCACCAGCGGAGCCAGCTCCTCCGGCATGCCGGTGAGGTCGGGCTCGTCATGCACGACCTGGTAGGCGACGACGTAGGGGCTGTCGGAGTCGAACGGCCCCCGCCCGGTGGCCGCGTGCACCAGCACCGACCCGAGCGCGAAGATGTCCGCGGCCGGCCCGACCTCACGCGGCCGCCGGAACTGCTCCGGCGCCATGAACGGCGGCGTACCGATCAACTTCCCGGTCTCGGTCCGCAGTTCACTGTCCTTCGGCCGGGAAATACCGAAGTCGATGACCTTCGGACCGTCCTCGGCGAGCAGGACGTTGCTCGGTTTGAGATCCCGGTGCACCACCCCGACCCGGTGGATGTCGCGCAGCGCCTCCGCGAGCCCGGCCATCAGCCGGCGCAACTGGGCAGGGGACATGGGCCCGTTCCGCTTCACCTGCTCGGAGAGGGTCGGGCCGGGGATGAAGAGGGTCGCCATCCAGGGCCGGTCGGCCTCCGGGTCGGCGTCCACGACGGGTGCGGTGAAGGCGCCGCTGACCTTGCGCGCGGCGGCCACCTCCTGCCGGAAACGGCCCCTGAACTCACGGTCCTTGGAGAACTCGGCGTGTACGACCTTCACGGCGAGCTTCAGCCCCGAGGTGCTGCGGGCCAGGTGCACCACGCCCATACCGCCCGAACCCAGGCAGGACTCCAGGCGGTAGTGCCCGGCGTACTCGGGAAGTTCCGCTTCCGCGCCCGCTCCGGTGTTGCGCTGTGGCGTCATGGGATCACCCCCGTGCTGTTCTTCGCGGCGCGCGACGCACGGAGCCTAGTCGATGACGCGTGCGATACAGAGGCGGCTTGCTAGCCTCCGCGTGCGAGTTACGCACATGTGTTTCGTGGCTCGATTCAGGGGAATCAACGGGACTCCATGGCACTCATGGGTTCAGTGGGGGGAGCTTCATATGTCTGTCGATCACGCCCAGGAAGCCGAAAGCAGCGGCGAGGACGAGGCTGTCACGACGCTGGCGGCGTCCGTGCGCTACTACTCCGTCGCCCCGGGCCTCCGCCTGAACGTCCGCAGCGGCCCCGGCACCAGTTACGACATCACCCGCGTCCTCCCCGAGGGCGCCAAGGTCCCGATCTACTGCCAGACGCCCGGTACGACGGTCTCCGGGTACTACGGCACGTCCAAGATCTGGGACAACATCAGCAACGGCGAGTTCGTGTCAGACGCCTACGTCAACACGGGCAGCGACGGCTACGTGGCCGACCGCTGCTCCTGACCGGTCCAGGAGGGCTGGGATGACATCCAGAAGACGCGCTTCCGTCCTTCTCGCAGGTTCCGCCGGAGCCTTTCTCATGATCATGGGGTCGGCCTCCGTCGCCAGCGCGGCCGCCACCGTGAACACCTACTCCGTCGCCCCGGGCCTCCGCCTGAACGTCCGCAGCGGCCCGGGCACCACCTACAACATCACCCGCACCCTCCCCGAGGGAACCAAGGTCCCGATCTTCTGCCAGACGCCGGGTACGACAGTGTCCGGCTACTACGGCACCTCGAACATCTGGGACAACATCGACAACGGCGAGTTCGTCTCGGACACCAACGTCAACACCGGTAGCGACGGCTACGTAGCCGACCGCTGCGCCTGACCGGTCACGTCGACCCCGACCCGGAGCCCGCGGCCCCCGGCGCCATAATCGTCATGTGAGCGACGAACCAGGCACCCCGGACACCCTCGCGGGCTCCACCGGCGAGGCCCCGAGCGGCCCCCGCCCCGAGCCCCTCCGTTTCTTCGGCACGACCTGGGTCAACCACGACGACGGCTACACCGCCCGCCGTGTCGGCGTGGCCGTGGGCTCGCTCGCCGCCGCCGTCGTCTCCTGCCTGGTCCTCCGCCTCGCCTACGAGGGCCTCCAGCTCGCCGACATCGGCGCCTTCGTGACCGTTCTGGTCGTCGCGATGTTCGCCATCTGCAGCGCCCTCGCCTTCCGCGACACCTGGGACGGCTTCGGCAAGCGCCCCGACCCGGAACGCCAGGCCTCCCTGCGCGGCCTCCTCGCCATCGGCTTCGTCGGCTCCCTCCTCGCCTACTTCTTCCGCTCCCTGACGGAGGCCCCCGGCGAGCGACTCCACCGCGCCGAGTACGACACCGCCCGCCAGGAACACGAACGCCGCACCACGCGCCGCACGGGCAACCCGTCGAAGAAGAAGCGGAAGCGCTGAGACCGTCCGGTACGGCACCGGGCACATCCGGCCGCCCGTCGGAAACCCCCTGTCGCCTCCCGCCCCGCCCCCGGGACCATGGCCGTATGACCACAAGCCAGTCGCGCCCCCCGAACCCGGCCCCCTCGCGCGCAAGCCGCGCGCACTCCTTCAACGCCGCCGCGGCCCAGTACGCCGCGAACCGTCCCTCCTACCCGTCCGCCCTCCTCGACGCCGTCGAGGAGGAGGCCGGCCGCACCCTCACCGGCGCCCGGGTGGTCGACGTCGGCGCGGGCACCGGCATCGCGACCGCCGTCCTGCACGCGCGCGGCGCCGACGTGGTCGCGGTGGAGCCGGGGGAGGGCATGGCGGCGCAGTTCCACCGCACGCTCCCCGGCATCCCGCTCGTCCGCGGCAACGGCAACGCCCTCCCGCTCGCCGACGACACCGCCGACTTCCTCACCTACGCCCAGGCCTGGCACTGGACCGACCCGGCCCACTCCGTGCCGGAGGCGCTGCGCGTCCTGCGTCCCGGCGGCGCGCTCGCGCTGTGGTGGAACACCGACGCCCTCGACATCGAGTGGATCGCCGGGCAGAACGAGCGGATGAGCCGCTTCTTCGGCGTGGACGCCGCTGCCGAGAGGCGCAAGACCGCCGACCGCACGGACCTCGCCGACCCCAGCGGCCGCCTCCGCTTCACCCGTCGCGAGGTCCGCTGGAGCCGCCGCGTCCCCCTCGACACCCACCTCGCCAACATCGGCAGCCACTCGGTGTTCCTGCTCACCCCCGAGGACCGCCGCGCCGCCTTCCTCACCGAGGAGCGCGCCCACCTCCTGAAGACCTTCCCGGAGGGGACCGTCGAGGAGACGTACGACGTCCTCCTCCTGGTCGCCCTCAACACCTGAACAACACCCGCACCCCGGCCCGCCGCCCCCACACAGCAGCGGGCCGGCTGCGTCCCACCGCGCCCACACGACGAACCCAGCCGCGTCTCCCGGCAGCGCCCCTCCTTCCCACGGCAATTGGTCCCGGTGACGCACCGTCTCCAGCCGTCCTGACGATGGGCTGACTTCAGGTGTCCCGGTGATGACCCGACGCCAGGTGTCCCGGCGGCGGCCCGCCTTCAGCCGTCCCGGTGCGACTCCAGCCATTCCCCAGCGTCCGCGCGGCCCTCACGGACGGCGTGCCGTCGACTGCCTCCCCGCCCGCTCCCCTTGACGCTCCCTGCCTTGCCGGGGATTATTCATCACATGGTGAATTACTCGCCGGGGCCGACCGAGGCCCCCGGCAACTCCGTCCTGCCCCCCGCCATCCAGGCCGCCGGCCTCACCGCCGTCCGCGGCCCCCGCACCGTCCTGCGCGGCCTCGACTTCACCGTCCCCCGCGGCCAGATCACCGGCCTCCTCGGACCCTCCGGCTGCGGCAAGTCGACCCTGATGCGTTCCATCGTCGGCAGCCAGGCCAAGGTCACCGGCACCCTCAACGTCCTCGGCCGCCCCGCCGGCCACCCCACCCTCCGCACCCGCATCGGCTACGTCACCCAAGCCCCCTCCGTCTACGACGACCTGACCATCCGCCAGAACCTCGACTACTTCGGCTCGATCCTCGACCCCACCCGCCCTGCCCCCGACCGCCGCGCCGACGTCGAACGCGTCCTCGGCGAAGTCGACCTCACCAGCCACGCCGACTCCCTCGCCGGCAACCTCTCCGGCGGCCAGCGCAGCCGTGTCTCCCTCGCCGTCGCCCTGCTCGGCACCCCCGAACTCCTCGTCCTCGACGAACCCACCGTCGGCCTCGACCCCGTCCTGCGCCGCGACCTCTGGCAGCTCTTCCACGCCATCACCACCACCCGCGGCGCCACCCTCCTCATCTCCTCCCACGTCATGGACGAGGCCGAGCGCTGCCACCGCCTCCTCCTCATGCGCGAGGGCGAGATCCTCGCCGACGACACCCCCGAGGCCCTCCGCACCCGCACCGGCTCCGACACGGTCGAGGCGGCCTTCCTGCACCTCGTCGACGAAGCGGCCGCCACCTCCCGCACGAAGGAAAGCGCACGATGACCACTCAGCCGGCGACCACCACGACCGCCCCCGTCAGCACCCTCAACCTCGCCCGCACCACCGCCACCGCGGCCCGCGTCCTGCGCCAGCTCCGCCACGACCCCCGCACGATCGCGCTGCTGCTCCTCATCCCCTGCCTGATGCTGGTCCTGCTCCGCTATGTCTTCGACGGCAGCCCGCGCACCTTCGACAACATCGGCGCCTCACTCCTCGGCATCTTCCCGCTCATCACGATGTTCCTGGTGACCTCCATCGCCACCCTCCGCGAGCGCACCTCCGGCACCCTCGAACGCCTCCTCGCCATGCCCCTCGGCAAAGCCGACCTCATCGCCGGCTACGCCCTCGCCTTCGGCGTCCTCGCGATCATCCAGTCGGCCCTCGCCACCGGCCTGGCCGTCTGGTTCCTGGGCCTCGACGTCACCGGGTCCCCCTGGCTCCTGCTCCTGGTCGCCCTGCTCGACGCCCTGCTCGGCACGGCCCTCGGTCTCTTCGTCTCGGCCTTCGCGGCCTCGGAATTCCAGGCGGTCCAGTTCATGCCCGCGGTGATCTTCCCCCAACTCCTGCTCTGCGGCCTCTTCACGCCCCGCTCCGAGATGCACCCCGCCCTCGAAGCCCTCTCCGACGTCCTCCCCATGTCCTATGCCGTGGACGGCATGAACGAAGTCCTCCACCACACCGACATGACCGCCACCTTCCTCAGGGACGTCCTGATCGTCGCCGGCTGCGCCCTGCTCGTGCTGACCCTGGGAGCGGCCACCCTGAGGCGACGGACGGCATAGCCACCGACGACGTCCGCCCAGCGGACAACCGCCCCCCGCCTCCCACTCCCGGTGCCAGACTGAACCGTATGAGTCAGAAAGTCGCAGTCCTCGGTACCGGCAAGATCGGCGAAGCCCTGCTCAGCGGAATGATCCGGGCCGGCTGGGCACCCGCCGACCTCCTGGTCACCGCCCGCCGCCCGGAACGGGCCGAAGAGCTCCGCGCCCGCCACGGAGTCACCCCGGTCACCAACCCCGAGGCCGCGAAGACCGCCGACACCCTGATCCTCACGGTCAAGCCGCAGGACATGGGCACCCTCCTCGACGAACTCGCCCCGCACATCCCCGCCGACCGCCTGGTCATCAGCGGCGCGGCGGGCATCCCCACCTCCTTCTTCGAGGAGCGCCTCACCGCCGGCACCCCGGTCGTCCGTGTCATGACGAACACCCCCGCCCTCGTCGACGAGGCGATGTCCGTCATCTCCGCGGGCAGCCACGCCACCGCCGCCCACCTCGCCACCGCCGAGGAGATCTTCGGCGCCGTCGGCAAGACCCTCCAGGTCCCCGAGTCCCAGCAGGACGCCTGCACCGCCCTCTCCGGCTCGGGCCCGGCGTACTTCTTCTACCTGGTCGAGGCCATGACCGACGCCGGCATCCTGCTCGGCCTGCCCCGCGACAAGGCCCACGACCTCATCGTCCAGTCCGCGATCGGCGCCGCCGTGATGCTCCGCGACAGCGGCGAACACCCCGTCAAGCTCCGCGAGAACGTGACCTCGCCGGCCGGCACCACCATCAACGCCATCCGCGAGCTGGAGAACCACGGCGTACGGGCCGCCCTCATCGCCGCCCTCGAAGCCGCCCGCGACCGCAGCCGCCAACTCGCCTCCGGCAAGAAGGACTGAGAAGGACAGCACCGAGAAGGACAGGGTTGAGAAGGACAGGGCTGGGACTGAGCCCCGCGCCTATCGGGCCGCGTTCAACGCGGGTTCCGCCGCAGCAGCTTCCGAGACGGCGCCGGGCGGCAACAGCCCGATCGCCCGATAGGCGGTATCGACAATCGGCCGGGCGATCGCCCGGGCCTTCTCCGCCCCATGCCGCAGCACCTCCTCCACATATCCCGGATCGACACACAACTCCCTGTGCCTGGCCTGCACGGGACCGAGCAGGTCCAGCACCGCCTCCGCGGTGGCCTGCTTCAGAGCGCCGTACGAATCGTGAACGGTTGCCAGTGACTCAGGGTTCCCGCCCGTGCACGCAGCGAGAATCTCCAGCAGATTCGCGACCCCGGGCTGTTCCTCCCGGTCGTAGACGATCTCCCGCCCGCTGTCCGTCACGGCCCGCATGATCTTCTTCCGGACCACCTCCGGTTCGTCGAGCAGATAGACGATGCCCGCCCCGGAGTCGTCGCTCTTCCCCATCTTCGACGTCGGATCCTGCAGATTCATCACCCGGGCGGCCACCTTCGGCACGGTCGCCTTCGGCACTACGAACGTGTGCCCGTACCGCTGGTTGAACCGCACCGCCAGATCCCGCGTGAGCTCCACGTGCTGCGCCTGATCGTCCCCGACCGGCACCTCGTCCGCCCCGTACGCCAGGATGTCGGCCGCCATCAGCGCCGGATACGTCAGCAAGGACAGCCGCACACCGCGCCCGCGCACCGCCTCGCTCGCGACCTTCTCCTTGTACTGGATCATGCGCCGCATCTCCCCGTCGGTCGCCACGCACTCCATGAGGTACGACAGCCGGGTGTGCTCGTCGACATGACTCTGTACGAACACGGTGCACAGCTCCGGATCCAGCCCGGACGCCAGCAACAGGGTCGCCGCCTGCCGGGTGAGCCGGCGCAGCCGCGCCGGATCGTGGTCCACGGTCATCCCGTGCAGATCGACGATGCAGAACAAGGAGTCGGCCTGGTACTGATCCACGGCGGCCCACTGCCGCATGGCCCCCAGGTAGTTCCCCAGCGTCAGGTGCCCGGTCGGCTTGATCCCGCTGAAGACCCGTGTCATTCCCTCTCCACCTCCTGGTCGGAGCCGCCGTCCCGAGCGGCCGGCCCTCAGAGGTTCCGGAGGGAGATACACGAACGGCCGCCGAGGCGGCGGCCGTTGAATGCGTACGTGAACGCGGCCGCCGTCAGGCGGCCCACCACTGCTGGGTGCACGTACGCGTAGTCATGACGCCCACCTTACGCCCCGGGGGGTCGCCCCGCCGCGAGTTGACACACCCCAACCGGTTACGTAATGTTCTCCGAGTTGTTCGACGTGAGCGCCGACTCCGGTCGGTCCCCGGACAGCCATTCCGCAAGTACCTGCCAGCAGTCGGCGATCCGTCGTCGCTTTGCTTCGGCATGCGTATGTGCGAAATGAAGGAATCCACGTTCGAAAGGACGCGGCCCCCGATTAGCTCGGAGGCCGGGAATCCGCTAAAGTCTCACTCGTCGGAACGGCCCAACAGCCGCGAAGACAACACCCGCTGACTGGGAATCAGACGCCGAAAGGATCTGATAGAGTCGGAACCGCCGGAAAGGGAA
>NZ_JBICZJ010000021.1:0-209147 GCF_043201895.1 Streptomyces sp. NPDC048254 | reverse complement strand
ATGACAAGCGCGACTACATCTTCAACGGCACCCTGACCGTCACCGCGATCGTCATCTGGCTTCGCGACATCGTCCAAGAGCCATCAGAAGGGCCCAAGCAGGCCACTCCGTCACAGAAGGTACGCCGGGAGTTGTGCCCGGCGTACCCGCCTGTGCGAGAGTCCCCCCACCATCAGTACACGTCGGTACACATCCGCATGGAGGCATTCGCTTCATGGTGTTTCTCGATCCCCCCACGGATGAGGAACTCACCCGCAGGGCCCAGTCCGGAGAGACCGCGGCCCTCGGGCTGTTGTTGGCCCGCCACCAGGCGCCGATGCGCGCGGTGGCGCTGAGCCTGCTCGGCCACGGCCCCGACGCGGAGGACGCGGTGCAGGACGCCGTGGTCACCGCGCTGCGGCGGATCGGCGACGTACGGGATCCGGCGGCCGTCGGCGCGTGGCTGCGCGCGATCGTGCGCAACACCTCCCGGATGCGGCTGCGCGCCGACCGGGAGGAGACACCCGGTCTGGACCAGCTCGACCAGCTCGACCGGCTGGCCCCGGGCACCGACGGACCGTCGCACCCGGAGCGGGTCGTCGACCGGCACGCCATGCGGGACTGGATCTGGAACGCGATGGCGGAACTGCCGCAGCAGCTGCGGCTGGTGCTGATGCTGCGGCACTTCAGCGGCATCACCTCCTACCAGGAGATCGCCGGTGCCTGCGAGATCCCGGTCGGCACCGTCCGCAGCCGGCTCAGCCAGGCCCGGGGAAAGCTCGCCGAGGTGCTGCTGAGGACCGCCACGGAGGCCCACGACGACGCGTCCCGTCTCGTCGAGGACAGCCGCAAGGAGGCCGAACTCACACTGGACGGCGCGATGCGCGGCCGTCAGCCCAGGGAGATCCTGGAGCTGTGGCCGGCGGAGACCGAACTGGTCGGCATCCTCCGCACGCCGGGCGAACGCTGCCACCCCTTCCCGGCCATGGAACGGACCCGGCAGAGCGGGATCACCCAGCACCTGCGCCATGTGGTGGCCAGCCCGGACATCACCATCTGGGAAATGACGACCGCCAACCCGGACGGCATCCCGAACCCGTGCCCGCCGAACCTCGCCTGGCTCATGATCCGCAGGCCCGACAGGAGGGTCCGGAGCCTCCGCGTGGTCTTCCCGGGGCGGCCCGCGTGATCCGGGAGACCGCCGGGGCCGCCCTCGCCGAGGACACGGCGCTCACCCTTGCCGCGCAGGCGGGCGAGGTGACCGCGCTCGGTCTGCTGCTCGAACGCCATCGTGCGGGCATGCGCGCGGTGGCGCTGAGCATCCTGGGGCCGGGCCCGGACGCCGACGACGTACTCCAGGAAGCGGCCCTGACCGCACTGCGGCGGATCGGCGACGTCCGTGATCCGGGGGCGGTCGGCGCGTGGCTGCGGATGATCGTCCGCAATGGTGCCCGCTCCCTGCTGCGGGCCACGGTTCCCGCCCGCCCGGTGGACGAGGGCCTGCAGTTGCCGGCGACGGAGGCCGGTCCGGAGCAGTGGCTCGAACAGAGCGCGCTGCGGGACTGGGTCTGGGAGGCCCTGGAGGAGCTGACCCCGGTGCTGCGGCTGCCGTTGGTGCTGCGCCACTTCACCACCGGGGTCAGCTCCTACGAGCAGATCGCCCATGCCTGCGGGGTCCCGGTCGGCACCGTCCGCAGCCGGCTCAGCCAGGGCCGGGCCAAGCTCGCGGCCGCGCTCGCCGCCACGGCGGACACCGCGCACGGCGACACCGGCCGGCGCGCCCGGGAGACCCGGACCCAGGCGCGGGAGACGCTGGCCGCCGCCGAGAGCGGGCACTTCGCCCGGCTCCTGACGGAACGCTGGTCCCCGGAGATCGCCCTGCTCAGGGGGAACGACCGGGTCGGCGGCGGCGACCTCCTGGTCCGTGCCATGGACGGCGACATCGAGGCCGGGGTGCGGCAGCGGCTCGCCCATGCCGTTGCCGGACGGACGCTGGCCGTCTGGGAGATGGACATCGTCAATCCGTCCGACGACCCGGAGCACTGCCCGCCCACGGTGGCCTGGCTGATGACGCTGGACGAGGCCGGGCGGGTGCACCGGCTGCGGCTCTTCCATCCCCGGCCGTTGCCGACCATGGAGCTGCTTCCGGTGCTGTGACCCGATGACGGGGCGGCCCCCCGGGTGTTCGGGCCCGTCAGGCGCCGGGGGCGGCTCCCGCATCGGCTCCGACCTCGACCTCGACCTCGGCTTCGGCTTCGGCTTCGGCGGCGAGGACCTTGGCGCGTACGTCGGGCGGGAAGACGCCGTCGAAGGTGGCCTGCCGGGCGCGGCCGTGGCCCTCCGCCGGGAGCAGCGCGTCGTGGACGACGACGGCTCCCCAGCCGTTGTGGAGTTCCTCCTCGGTGAAGCACGGGTACCAGGGCATGATCGGGCCGTGCCACTGTTCCTGGCGGAGGGTGGGATGCACGCGGGTGGCCAGTGCCCACAACAGGTCCGAGTCCTTGGCCGGGTCCACGTCGTCGTCGAGGACGTAGACGACCGGGGAGAGCCGCCCGACCCGGGTGCCGTTGAGGACCTCGCCGATGCGGTGGACGAAGCGGGCGGTGTCCATGCCCGGCATCAGGTCACGCCAGTCGGAGGGGACGGTGATGACGGTCCAGAAGCAGGCGGCGCCGAGCGGCAGCCAGGCCGTGGTGACGGGGAGTCCGGCCTTGCGCAGCTCCGAGACGACCTCGGCGGAGATCCCGGCGGCGGGTGCCACATGGGAGTCGTCGACGGGCCGGCCGGCCGGGGCGAGCGGCCAGACGGGGTCGCTGCGGTAGGTGATGGTCTCGATGCTGAAGAGCGGCTGGGGTGAGGTCTCGGGCAGTGCCCAGCCGTGGAACTCGGCGAACGGGCCCTCGACCGCGTCCCGCGTGGCGGAGAGGTGGCCCTCGATGACGACCTCGGCGGAGGCCGGGACCTCGAGGTCGTTGGTCTCGCACTTGACGACGTCGACGGGGCGGCCGAGGAGTGCGCCGAGGTAGGCGCCCTCGTCGACCTCGGTGGGTACGGTCATGCCGCCGACGACGGCGGCGCCTGGGTCGCCGCCCTGGAACAGGGCGTAGGGCATCGGCTGGCCGATGGCCTCCCATTCGCGCCAGATCATGCCGAGGTGCTGGCCGGGCAGGACCAGTCCGGTCATGTGCCGGCCGTCGATCATCATGATCCGGGAGATGGACCAGTTGGTCCACCGGCCGTCGGGGGTCCTGGCGACGATCACGCCCCAGGTGTTGACGTAGGGGCCGCCGTCGCCCTCGTGGACGACCGGGATCGGGAACCGGTCCAGCCGGGCCTCGTCGCCGGTGAGGACGTGCTGCTTGCAGGGTGCGCCGTCGCCGGTCACCCGCCTGGGCGGGAGCAGTTCCCCGGTGCCGGCCTGGGCGAGTCGTTCGACGAGTTCGGCGGCGGTCGTCGTGTACGGCAGGCCGAGCGAGAGGGAGATCCGGGCCAGCGGATGCCCGGGAATGCTGGACAGCGCGCCCGGGGCGCCGACCATGCGGAAGCCCTCGCCGGCGCCCTTGAGGTGCTCGAAGAAGGGGGCGGGACGGCCGTTCTCGGTGGAGCGCCGGGTGACGGCGGACGCCTCCAGGTCCGGATCGACCACCCGCGAGATGCGCTGGAGGTCGCCCAGCTCTTCGAGCCTGGCGAGGTAGGACCGGAAGTCAGTGGTTTCGGACATCAGTTGATTGCACCTTTCGGTTCCGAGGGGCGGGGCATCCCGTCCCAGCGCTGCGCGGACGGCACCTGGATGCCGAGCTGGTCCAGCACGCGGACGGCGATGTGCCCGACCAGGTCGTCGATGGTCGTCGGGCGGTTGTAGAAGGCCGGCATCGGCGGCACGATCCGTACCCCCATCCGGGAGAGCGCCAGCATGTTCTCCAGATGGATCTCGCTGAGCGGGGTCTCTCTCGGCACCAGCACCAGGGGACGCCGTTCCTTCAGCGTGACGTCGGCGGCGCGCGGGATGAGGCCGTCGGCGTACCCGGTGCGGATCCCGGCGAGGGTCTTCATGCTGCACGGCGCGACGATCATCCCGTCCACCGGGAACGACCCGGACGAGATCGCCGCACCCTGGTCGTTCCACGCGTAGGTCACGTCCGCGAGGTCGGTGACCTCGCGGACCGAGAGGTCGGTCTCCAGATGGATGGTCGCTCTGGCCCACTGGGACAGCACGAGATGGGTCTCCACGTCGGGCTGCTCCCGCAACCGGCGCAGCAGTTCGACACCGAGGACGGCGCCGGTCGCCCCGGTCATCCCCAAGATCACTCGTCGAGGCATGAACAACACCTTCCGTACGCGGTAAGTCCGTACACGGAATAACGTAGAACACTTGACTTGCGATGGCAAATGATCCGCGTACGGAATGACAGTAGGCGGAGGTAACCTGGGCCCATGACGACAGGGGCGCGCTACGACGGAACGCTGGAAGACGGCATGGCCCACCAGCTACGACGGGCCTCGCAGGCGGTGAACGCCTCGTGGCAGCTGCACTGCGGAGGCGACCTCACACCACCGCAGTTCGCCGTGCTGCATGTCCTCGACGAACAGGGAAGCCTCGATCAGAAGTCCCTCGGCGCACACGCCGCGATCGACCGGTCGACGCTCACTCCCCTGCTCGACCGGCTGGTGGCGCGTGGCCTCGTCACCAAGAACACGGATCCCGACAACCGCCGCCGGCAGCTGATCACGCTGACCGACGCCGGGCGCGAGCGGGCGGCGCTGGGCCGCGAGCAGGTGCGGGAGACGAGCCGCTGGATCGAGGAGCTCCTCGGTCCCGACCGCCTCGCGACCCTGACCCTCCTGCTCAAGGAACTCGGGGACGCGGGCCGCGCGCAGTAGCGCCCTTCGCGTTAATCCTCAAGTCATCGTGCCGTGCTCAGCGCACGGGCGAGTCGACGCGCTGGAGGATGCGCTCGGCGTCCTGGCCCAGCCGGCGAAGACGCTCGGGAGAGAGGTTGTCCACGACGAGATGCCGGACGTGGGCCGCGTGGCCGGGTGCGGCCGACTCCAGCTTCCGTATGCCGTCGGGCAGCAGCACGGCGTTGGTGAAACGCCCGTCGTCGGGGTCCGGTTCGCGCCGGACGTAGCCGCGCTTCTCCAGCCGTTTCACCAGGTGCGACAGCCGGGACAGGGACGAGTTGACGACCTCGGCCAGGATGCTCATGCGCAGGGTCCGGTCGGGGGCCTCGGAGAGCATGGCCAGGGCCATGTACTCGACCATGCTCAGATCCGCGTCCCGCTGCAACTGGGTGTCCAGGGCCCAGGGCAGCCGGGTGATGAGCCGTACCACCGACATCCATGCGGCCAGTTCGGCCGGCGTGAGCCACGGATCGGCGGGCTCGCCGGTCCCCGGCGACGCGTCGGAGGTCGTCATTTCGGGAGCGTACCAGCCTCCGAGCGCCGTTCGGGGGCCCGCGGGAGCGGTTCGGGCACGACGCCGCACGGGATCGGGCACGGCCCGCCCGATCCGGTCGGATCACTTGCCCCTTCATGTGATCCGATCCGTTCGGGGCCGGCCGGGCCGGTCCGGCGCTCCGGGCACGTCGGCCGGCGGCACGATCTCCCTCTTGAGGATCTTGCCGGTGGGCCCCTTGGGCAGGGTGTCCACGAGCCACACCCTCCGCGGATACTTGTAGGCGGCGACCCGGCCCTTGACGTAGGCACGCAGTTCCTCGGCGGTCGTCCGGGCCCCCGGCCGGAGCACGACCGCCGCGCCCACCTCCTCGCCCAGATCGGGGTCGGGGATGCCGACGACCGCGGAGTCGGCGACCGCCGGGTGCTCGTACAGCACGCCTTCGATCTCACGGGGGTACACGTTGTACCCGCCCCGGATGATCACGTCCTTCTTCCGCCCGACGATCCAGAGATACCCGTCCTGGTCCAGCCGGCCGAGGTCGCCGGTGTGGAACCAGCCGTCCCTGATCGCGGCGGCCGTCTCCGCGGGGCGCCGCCAGTACCCCTTCATCACGTTGTGCCCGCGGACCGCGATCTCGCCGGCCTCCCCCCGAGGTACCTCCCGGCCGTTGTCGACGTCGACCACCCGTACCTGGACCCCCGGGATCGGGACGCCGACCGAACCGGGCCTGGGCCCGGCCCGCAGGGTGTTGGCCGCGACGACCGGCGAGGTCTCCGACAGCCCGTAGCCCTCGAGTACGGCGCAGCCGAACGCGGCCCGGAAGTCGAGCTGCACCTGGACGGGCATCTCGGCGCCTCCGGCGAGGCACACCCGCAGCCGGGAGACGTCGTAGTCCGCCCTGCCGGGCTCCCGCACGAGCCTGCTGTACACCGTCGGCACCCCGGCGAAAACGGTCACCCCGTGCTTCTCGACCATCTCCAGGGCCCGCGCCGCGTCGAAGCGCGGCAGCAGCGTGAGACACGCGCCGGAGGCCACGGCTGCGTTGAGGGTGCAGGTCTGCCCGAAGGCGTGGAACAGCGGCAGCCCGCCGAAGATCACGTCGTCGGGCGTGAGACGGAGCAGTTCGGTGGCCACGACGTCGCAGTTGCGGGCGAGGTTCGCATGGGTCAGTTCGGCGCCCTTCGGCTGGCCGGTCGTCCCCGAGGTGTAGAGAACGACCGCGGTGTCGTCGTCATGACGATCCGTCATGTCCGACGGCAGCGAGGTGGCGTCCGGCAGTTCGTCGAGGGAGCCCGGATCGACGACGACCGCCTCCGCGTCGACCTGCCGCGCACCGGCCTGTGCCTCGTCGGCGAAGTCGTGCCAGGCGAACAGCAGCCGGGCGCCCGAGTCGCCGAGGTGATAGGCGACCTCCCGGGACTTGAGCAGGGGATTCATCGGGACGACGACGCCACCGGCCCGGAGTACGCCGTAGTACACGAGGGCGAACTCCGGCACGTCGGGCAGCATGATCGCGACTCGGTCGCCGGGCCGCACGCCACGATCGCGCAGCAGCCCCGCCATCCGCGCACTGCGCCGGTCCAGCATGCGATAGGAGACAGTGGCGTCCCCGAGACGGAGCGCGGGGCGGTCCGGATGCGTCCGGGCGCTGTCGACCACGTGGTGTGCGAGGTTCATGTGTGCCGACGCTAGGCGTGCGGCGCACGGAAATCACTGGGCCCGCGATACGACCCCGGGGCCCGAATTGGTGCCGCTGGACCATTCCGCGAGTAGCTTTGAGGAATGACTCCGGAGCACCCAGAAGTCGCAAAGCAACTGTCCGTGGTCGCGGCGAACGTAGGGTCACGTCTCCCGGAGGTCGGCAACGACATCGGGCAGTATGTTCTTGCCGAGATAGCGGAACTCAGGGGCGACTCCACCATTGTCACAATGCTGCAGGCGAGCGTCGCGGAAAACGCCGGCACACTGCTGCATGTTTTCGAGAACGACATTTCTCTGGACAAGGTCGAGGCGCCCGCGGCCGCGCTTGAGTACGCCAGGAGACTGGCTCAGCGGGGAATTCCCCTCAGTGCGTTGATCAGGGCCTACCGGATCGGGCACTGGCGTTTTCTGCAGTGGTGTCTGGACGAGCTCAACCGGCAGAACGCCGACGAGGAGCTGGCCGTCACGACCAACCGGCGCATGCTGCACGTGAGCTTCGGCTACATCGACCGGGTCACCGAGCAGGTCATCGCGATCTACCAACATGAACGGGACAACTGGCTGCTCAGCCAGACCGCGGCGCGCGCCGCCCGCGTGCGCGACATCCTCGCCACGAGTGACGTCGACCTCAACTCGGTGGAACCGGCGCTTGGTTACCGACTTCGGCAGAATCACCTCGGGCTGGTGGCGTGGCTGCCCGCCCTGACCGACGAGGGTGCCGGACTCGCCCGGCTGCACCGGATCACGGACGAGATCGCCCAGTGGCTCGGCTGCACCTCCAGGCCGCTGTTCGTCCCCCGGGACGCGATGGTCTCGTGGACCTGGCTGCCGCTGGGCGCGAACAGCGACGTCACGTGGCACGAGGTGTCGGACGTGCTGGAGCGCGGCGATCCTTCCCTGCACATATGTGCAGGGAGCGTGGGATACGGAATCGAGGGATTCCGCGCCACGCACCGGCAGGCACTGCGCGCACAGGAACTCGCGGCGGTGGCCGACCCGGTCCCCCGGTTCACCGAATTCTCCACCGTCGCCCCCATCGCCCTGATGGCCACGAACATCGACGACATCCGCGCATGGGTGTGGGGAATTCTCGGTCCGCTGGCCGTCGACGACGAGAACAGCGCTCGGCTTCGGGAGACCGCTCAGATCTTCCTTGACAGCGGGTGCAGTTACACCGCCACCGCCGCCGCGCAGATTCTGCACAAGAACACGGTGCAATACCGCATCCGAAAGGCCGAGGAGATGATCGGCCATCCGGTCCAGAGTGAGCACACCGATCTGGAGATCGCGCTGCGCGCCGTCCGGTACCTCGGCTCGGCGCTCCTGCGCACGAGCGCCGAGTGAAGTGGCCGGGCGTTCAGGGGGTGTTCGGGTCAGCGGCGCTGCCAGTGCGGTTGGCGTCGCTCCGCGAAGGCGTGGGCGCCCTCCTGGGCGTCGTGGGACGCCAGCACGGGTGCGGTGATCAGGTCCTGGTCGAGGAAGGCGTCCTGGTCGCTGAAGGCCCGCCGTTCGTTGACGACGCGTTTGACGGCCTCGATGGCCAAAGGCGCGTTGAGCGCGATGCTGCTGGCCAGTTCCAGGGCCCGCGTCAGGGCCTGGCCCGGTTCGGTGAGCTCGTTGACCAGGCCGAACCGCTCGGCGCGCTCGGCGGGCAACGACTCGCCCGTGAGGAGGAGTTCGAGCGCGATGTTGTGCGGGATGCGCTCGGGCAGCCGGACCATGCCCCCTTCGGGCGGCACGATGCCGTAGCGGACCTCGGTCTGGCCGAAGGTGGCGTTCCGCGCGGCCACGATCATGTCGCAGGCGAGCGCCATCTCGGTTCCGCCGCCCAGCGCGTAGCCCTCGACGGCGGCGATGAGCGGGGTCGAGATCCTGGCCCGGGTGATGCCCGCGAAGCCCCGGCCCTCGATGATGGGCAGGTCTCCGGCCGCGAAGGCCTTGAGGTCCATGCCCGCGCTGAAGACACCGCCGGCGCCGGTGAGGATGCCGACCCTGAGGTCCTCGTGGGCCTCGAGGTAGTCGACGGCGGTGGCGAGGGCCCGTGCGGTGGCCCCGTCGATGGCGTTACGGGCCTTGGGCCGGTCGATCGTGATCACGAAGATGCCGTCGATCTCCTCGGTGCGTACGGTCGGTGTGTTCGAGTCCGTGGTCATGACGTGTTTCCCTTCTCTCCCTCACGCTGCTGGCCGTGACGATCCCTCGCGCCGTGGGGCCCCGGCTTCATCCGACGGCCGCGGCCTTGCGCAGTTCCTCGATCCCGGCGGCGTCGAAGCCGAGGTCATGGAGCACGGAATCGGTGTGTTCGCCCAGATCGGGGGCCGGGCGCGGGGGGACCTTGGGCTCCTGGTCGAGCCGCACGGGGCTGTCGATCGTCAGGTGCGGTTCCGCGTTGCCGTCGTCGATCGGCACAAGGATCCGGTTGGCGACGAGTTGGGGGTCGTGGGCGAACTCCTCGAGCGTCTGGGCCACTCCGTAGGTGAGTCCCGCGGCGTCGAGCACCTCGCGCCACTCGGCCAGCGGACGGGCCGCGAACGTCTTGTCCAGCACGCCGACGATCTCGGCGGCGTGGGCGCGGCGGCTCTGCGAGTCGGCGTAGTGCGGGTTCTGGGCGGCCTCTGGGTGGCCGATGGCCTGGAGGAACAGGGGGACCTGCTTGTCCTCGTTGGCGAAGGCCAGCAGCAGCCAGCGGTCGTCCGCGGTGCGGTAGGCGTTGGCCAGCGCGTTCGGCGGGTCGGTCCGGTCGACCGGCCGGGGTGCCTTGCCGCCGACCAGTACGGCCTGCAGCCACATGCCCGCCGCCCAGGCGCCCTCGGCGACCAGTGACGCGGTGACGCGTGCGCCCTCGCCGGTCCGCTCCCGCCGGTACAGCGCGGTCATGATCCCGGCGAACAGGCTGATCGCCGTCGGGTGGTCGCCCGATCCGAACGCGTTGATCGCCGGCGGCGCGTCGTGCTGGCGTGTCACGTCCATGAGGCCGCTGCGCGCCCAGAACGCGGTCACGTCGAACCCGGGCAGGTGGGCGTCCGGGCCCTGTTCGCCGAAGCCGGTGACATCGGCGTAGATCAGCCGGGCGTTCAGCGGGGCCAGGTCGTCGTACTCCAGCCCCAGCTTGGCGCGGGTGTGCGGCGGGAAGTTGGTCACCAGCACGTCCGCCCAGGTCACCAGCCGTTCGACGACGGCCCGGGCCTCGGGCGACTTCAGGTTGAGGGCGATGCTGCGCTTGTTGCGGTTGTCCAGCTGCCAGGGGTAGTTGACGCCCTCGACACGGGGGTTCGGCGGTATACGGCTGAGCGACCGGTAGGCGTCGCCGGAGCCCGGTGGTTCCACCTTGACGACATCGGCGCCGAAGTCGCCGAGGATGGTGGCCGCGGCGGGCCCGGCGATGAAGCTCGCGAGATCGACGACGTGCAGTCCCTGCAGCAGGGGCGTGTTGCTCATGACGACTCCTTTGACGACTCCTTGTCCCCGATGTGTGCTCCATGGGCCGGGTCAGTGGTGGCTGGGCGCCACGGGCACGAAGGCGTTGTAGCCGGTGATGTCACGGCCGACGATCAGCGCCTGCACGGTGTCGGTTCCCTCGTAGGTGTCGATCGCCTCGATGTCGCAGAGGTGCCGGGCCACGTGGTAGTCGAGCAGGATCCCGTTGCCGCCGAGCATGTCGCGGGCGTCGGCGAGGATGGCCCGGGCCCGTTCGGTGTAGTGCATCTTGGCCAGCGCGACCCGGGGCATCGAGTACTCGCCCTCGTCCAGGAGCTGGCTCAGCCGGAACTGCATGCACAGCATGTCGGTGATGTCCGCGAGCATCCGGGAGAGCCGGTACTGGACGAGCTGGAACGCGGCCAGCGGCATCCCGAACTGCTTGCGCTGCTTGGCGTAGGCCAGCGCCGTCTCGTAACCGGCGACGGCGGCTCCGATCGACTCCCAGGCCACGCAGAAGCGCGAGGCCAGCAGGACCTTCTCGGTGTCACGGAAGGTGTGGACGTTCGCCAGCCGGTTCGCGGCCGGCACCCGGACGTCGGTGAGGGAGATCTGCGCGTTCTGGACACAGCGCAGCGCCGTCTTGCCCTTGATGACCTGGGCGTCGAACCCGGGCGTGCCCTTCTCGACCACATAGCCGCCCACATGCCCGTCGTCGCCCCGGGCCCAGATGATCGAGTAGTCGGCGAAGGTCGCGTTGCCGATCCACCTCTTGTGGCCGTTGATGACATAGAAGTCGCCGTCCTGGTGTGCGGTCGTCTCCAGCTTGACCACGTCCGAGCCGTGCGTGGGCTCCGTCAGGCCGAAGGCGCCGAGCTTCTCCATGCGAGCCATCGCCGGCAGGAAGCGCTGCTTCTGCTCCTCGGAGCCCAGCAGCGCGATCGACGTCATGGCCAGGGCCGAGTGGACGCCCATCATGGTCGAGATACTCAGATCGCCCCGGGCCAGTTCGAGGATCACCAGGCCGGCCGTCACATTGCTCATCCCCGGGCAGTCGTAGCCGGAGATCTGGAAGCCCGCGATGTCCAGCTGCCCCAGCTTGGGGACCAGTTCGAAGGGGAACTCCGCACGTTCCCAGTAGGGGTTGATGACCGGGATGACCTCCTGGTCCATGAACTCGCGGACCTTCTTCTTCAGGGCCCGCTGTTCGTCCGTGAGCAGGTTGTCGAGAAGGAAGTAGTCGGAGTACTCCGGTCCGCCCAGCACAGGCGGCTCGACCCCGGAGGAGTTTCCGTTGGGGCTCGGGAGAGCCTGGCCCTGGCCGACCGGTGCGCCGTGTGTCGCCTTCATCTGCCGTTCCTTCCGATCGGAGGTCCGATGGAGTCAGTACGAACGACGCTAGGAGGGAGCGCGGGCACAGCCACTGGGCGCGGGACACCACGTTGCCCGCCGATTTGGTGTCCGGGTACCAACGCGGAACACGCCCTGTGCCGCGGTACCAAGGAAGCATCCGAATCCTGGGCGCGCGGCCCGATGTGCCGGCCCTCCCGGCGGCCGAGGGTTGCCCCATGCACACCGCGCCCTTCTCGGACCGTCAGGAGCAGTGATCACTCATGGCAACGCACAGGCCCGTCCACCGTGTGGCGATCGTCGGGACCGGGACGATCGGCGCGAGCTGGGCGACGCACTATCTCGTCCGCGGTTTCGACGTCACGGCGACCGACCCGTCCCCGACCGCGGAGGCGGCCCTGCGGTCGTACGTGGAAGGCGCATGGGACACGGCCGCCTCGATCGGACTCGCGCCCGGCGCCTCGCCCGAACGCCTCGGTTTCACCGCCGACATGCGTCAGGCCGTCGCGGACGCCGACTTCGTGCAGGAGAACGCCCCCGAACGCCCGGAGCTCAAGGTCAAGTTGTTCGCCGACATGGACGCCGCCGCACCGCCGGACGCCGTCATCGCGTCGAGTTCGTCGACGATCACCATGAGCGTCATGCAGGCCGAGTGCCGGCACCCGGAACGGACCGTCATCGGCCACCCCTTCAACCCCCCGGACGTCGTCCCGCTGGTCGAGGTCGTCGGCGGCACGAGGACCGCTCCGGAGACGGTCCGGGACGCCATGGAGTTCTACGCCTCGATCGGCAAGAAACCGATCCACCTGAAGAAGGAGTTGCCCGGGCACGTCGCCAACCGCATCCAGGCCGCGCTGTACCGCGAGGTCGTGTACCTGGTCCAGGAGGGCGTGCTCGACGTGGCCGACTCCGACGACGCGGTGTCGTGGGGGCCGGGGCTGCGCTGGGGTGTCATGGGTCCCCATCTGCTGTGGCATCTCGGTGGTGGCGAGGGCGGTATCCAGCACTTCATGGAGACCCTCATGCCGGTCATGGTCGACTCCTGGAACAAGCTGGGCACCCCCGAGTTCACGCCCGAACTCCAGGAGACCATCGTGAGCGGTGTCCTGAAGGAGGCGGACGGCCACTCGGTCGACGACCTGGCCACCCGGCGTGACGCCATGCTCTCGGCCCTGCTGGCCGTGCGCGCGCAGCACGACCCGTCCGGCCCGACCGGCACGGCGGCCACACCGGACGCGAAGGAGGGATCGTGATGGGCGGGAACGTGGCGGGCGACAGGGAAAGGCTGTTCGTGCTGGAGGCGAGCGGCGGCGGCCGGCTGTTCTCCGTGAACCCCGACGGCTCCGACAAGAAAATTCTCGTCACCGGGTGCCGGATCCCCGACGGGGTGGCCGTAGACATGTCGGCCGGGCACATCTACTGGACGAACATGGGTGTGCCGTCGGAGAACGACGGCTCGATCGAGCGCGTGGACCTGGACGGCGGCAACCGGACGACGATCGTCCCCGAGGGGGCCACGCACACGCCGAAACAGCTCCATCTGGAGGCCGCGGAAGGGAAGCTGTACTGGGGTGACCGCGAGGGCATGCGGGTGATGCGCTGCGACCTCGACGGCTCGGACATCGAGACCCTCGTACAGACCGGGCAGGGCGACGAGGACAGCCGCGACGAGACCAACTGGTGCGTGGGCGTAGCCGTCGATCCCGTCGGCGGAAACCTCTACTGGTCCCAGAAGGGCCCCAGCGACGCGGGACTCGGCAGGATCCTGCGGGCCGGCCTCGCCGTGCCCGCCGGGGAGACGGCCGCCCGGCGCACCGACATCGAGGAGCTGTTCGACGGCCTGCCCGAACCGATCGACCTCGAAATCGACCTCGGAGAGCGGACGTTGTACTGGACGGACCGGGGAGACCCGCCGAAGGGCAACACCGTCAACCGCTCCCCGCTGGATCCGCCGGACGGTCTCTGGACGTCCGAGATCCTGCTGACCCACCTGATGGAAGGCATCGGCATCGCCCTCGACCCGGACGGCCACCACATGTATGTGACCGACCTGGCGGGGAGCGTCTACGCGGCCGGTCTCGACGGATCGGACCGGAAGGAGATCCTCGCCGCGCAGGGCAACCTCACGGGCATCGCCCGCGCCGTGCTGCACACCTAGCGCCGGGGACCGTCAGGACGCGAACGGCACCTGCGCCGACGGAACGTCGCTCCTGCCGAAGGGATGCCGCCACAGCCCCTCCGCGGCCAGGCGGGGCAGCACACCTTCCCCGAACCAGTACGCCTCCTCCAGATGCGGATATCCGGACAGCACGAACTCCTCGATCCCGAGGGCCGCGTACTCCTTGATGCGCGCGGCGACCTCCTCGTGCGAGCCGACCAGAGCGGTGCCCGCACCGCCGCGCACCAGCCCGATGCCCGCCCAGAGGTTGGGATGGATCTCCAGCGCGTCCCGCCGGCCGCCGTGCAGCGCCAGCATCCGCTGCTGCCCCGCGGACTCACTGCGGGCGAGCCCGTTCTGCACCGACCGCACGGTCTCCGGGTCGAACCCGTCGAGCAGCCGGTTCGCCTCCGCCCAGGCCTGCTCCGAGGTGATGCACCGCTATGTGCACCGGCTGCTGGCGGACCGCACCCCCGTCTTCTCGTACTCGACCGACGGTGCCGAGATGGGGAAGCTGATGGTCGCGGAGGGGCTCGGGGCGACGGTGCTGCCGGACTTCAGTGTGGTCGGGGACCCGCTGGAACGCGCCGGGACGATCGTGTGCCGGCCCCTGGCCGGGGACACCACCAGGGTGGTGCTGACGCTGCAGCGCCGACGGGCCGAGGCGGTGCCGCAGGCGGCGCGGGATCTGCTGGAGACGTTCGTACGCCGGGCGGCCGAACTGGGCGGAGCGGTTCGGCAGCGCCCGTGACCGTGAGGGCCCGCCGCGCGGTCCTCAGGTATCACCCGGTGCCTTCAGGCGGCTCCGCAGGGCCGTGGTGATCTGTTCCGCCGCGGCGAGTTGGTCCGGGCTGAGCGGGGACACGAAGAGTTCCCGTACGGCGCGCAGATGGGGCAGGGTCGCGTCCCGGAAGGCCTCCGCACCCTCCGGCGTGAGCACCACCTCGGCACCCCGGCTGTCGGTGACGCACTCCTCGCGCCGGACCAGCCCTCGCCGCTCCATGCGCCCGATCTGGTGCGAGAGACGGCTGCGCTCCCAGCCGACGCGGGCCGCCAGGTCGGAAGAGCGCAGCCGCCGCCCGTCCGCCTCCCGCAGTGCGAGGAGCACGGCGTAGTCGCCCGGCGACAGGGACGTCTCGCGCTGCAGGCGTGAGGAGAGCTCGGAGCGGAGCGCTTCCGTCGTCTCGATGAAGTCCCGCCAGACCCGCAGCTCATCAGCGGTGGGGTAGTCGTTCCGTCGCGCTGCCATCGTGCCGCCACTCCCCTCTTGTTGACACGTCAATCATATCGGGATGATGATTGATGCGTCAACCAATCGTGCGGCCGTGCCACCCACAGCCCCAGGACGCAGCAGGAGGGCTCCATGACCGCCCAGGGATTCGAACTGGGGCTCAACTCGTTCGGGGAGGTCGCGACCGATGCCGACGGCACGCTGAGCGATGCCGAGACCGTGCGTCTGATCGTCGAGGAGGCCGGACTCGCCGAATCCGTGGGGCTCGACGTGTTCAGCATCGGTGAGCACTACCGCCGGGGCCACACCGACAGCGCCACCCCCGTCCTGCTCGCCGCGATCGCCACCGCGACGCAGCGCATCCGGCTCGGCACCGCGGTGACGGTGCTGAGCACGAACGACCCGGTGCGGCTGTACACGGAGTTCGCCACCTTGGACGCCGTCTCCGACGGGCGCGCCCAGCTCGTGCTCGGCCGGGCATCGGCCACCGACTCGTTCCCGCTGTTCGGCTACGACCTCGCCGACTACGAGGAGCTGTTCGAGGAGAAGCTCGACCTTTTCATGCGTCTCCAGCGCGAGGAGACGGTGACCTGGTCGGGGCGGTTCCGGCCGCCGCTCGTCGGACAGCGGCTGCATCCCCGGATGCCGCCCGGTGGCATCCCCACCTGGATCGGCGTGGGTGGCAGCCCCAACTCCGTGCTCCGCGCGGCCCGCTACGGTCTGCCGGTGATGCTGGCCGTCATCGGCGGCCGCCCGCAGCGCTTCGCCGGCCACGTCGAGCTCTACCACCGCGCACTCGACCAGTTCGGGCACGCTGGGCGACCGGTCGCCCAGCATTCCCTCGGACTCGTCGCGGACACCGACGAGGAGGCGGTCGAGACCTGGTGGAAGTACTGGCAGCCGGTCGTGGCCCAACTCGCGGCGGAGCGTGGTTTCTACGAGCCGACCCGTGAGCGCTACCTGCGGGAGGTCGACACGGGCGCCCTCTTCGTCGGCTCGCCCGAGACCGTCGCCCGCAAGATCGCCACGATGGCCCGCGACCTGCGCCTGAGCCGTTTCGACCTCAAGTACGACGTCATGAACCTGCCCCGCGAGGCCCGGGCCCGCACCATCGAGCTGCTGGGCCGTGAAGTCGCCCCGCGGGTGAAGCAACTGCTCACGAAGGAGCCCACCCATGTCTGATCTCGTCTTCGGACTCGACACCTTCGGCGATGTGCCTCAGGACGACTCGGGAAAACCGGTGTCCGACGCGCGCGCCATCCGGCAGGTCGTCGACGAGGCCGTCCTCGCGGAGGAGAGCGGCGTCGACGTCATCGCCCTCGGTGAACACCACCGCCCGGAGTTCGCGATCTCGACTCCGGAGACCGTCCTCGCCGGCATCGCCACGCGCACCCACCGCATCCGGCTGGCCTCCGGCGTGACCGTGCTGAGCTCCGACGACCCGGTCCGCGTCTTCCAGCGCTTCGCCACCGTGGACGCGCTCTCGAACGGCCGGGCCGAGGTCATTCTCGGGCGCGGCTCCTTCACCGAGTCGTTCCCCCTCTTCGGATACGACCTGAGCGATTACGACGTGCTCTTCGAAGAGAAGATCGATCTCTTCGCCAAGCTGCTGGAGGAGAAGCCCGTCACCTGGAGCGGCACCAAGCGGGCACCGCTCGAAGGCGCCGACGTCTTCCCCAAGACCGAGTCGGGTCATCTGAGCACCTGGGTCGGCGTCGGGGGTACACCCCAGTCGGTCATCCGCACCGCGCGCTACGGCTTCCCGCTCATGATCGCCATCATCGGCGGCACCCCGGAACGCTTCGCGCCCTATATCGACCTCTACGAGCGCGCCGCCGACCAGTTCGGCACGACCGCCCATCCGGTGGGGATGCACTCGCCGGGCTTCATCGCCGACACGGACGAAGAGGCCCGGGAGCTGCACTGGCCGTACTACCGGGTCATCCGTGACCGCATCGGCGCGCTGCGGGGCTGGCCGCCGGTCCGCAAGTCGGAGTACGAGGCCGAGATCGAACACGGCTCCCTCTACATCGGGTCTGCCGAGACGGTCGCCCGCAAGATGGCCCGCGCCATCAAGGCACTCGGCGTCGGCCGGTTCGACCTCATCTACACCAGCGGGACACAGCCGATCAGCGCCCGCCTGCGCGCCGTCGAGCTGTACGGCACCAAGGTGATCCCCATGGTCCGCGACCTCCTCGCACACTGACGCCCAGAACGGACGGGAAACGGAGAAGAAATGGACACCACCACCGCGGCTGCCGTGCGCACGGTCGGCATCCTGGGCGCGGGGAAGGTCGGGACCGTCCTGGGACGGCTCGCCCTGGCGGCCGGCTACCGCGTGCTCATCGCCGGGTCGGGCGACCCCGCCGGGATCGCCCTCACCGTCGAGGTCCTCACCCCCGGCGCTGTCCCGGTCACCGCCGCACGGGCCATGGCGGAGGCGGACGTGGTCATCCTGGCGCTCCCGCTCGGCAAGTACCGCAGCATTCCCGCCGAGGCGCTCCGGGACAAGCTCGTCATCGACGCGATGAACTACTGGTGGGAGGTCGACGGCAGCCGCGAGGACCTCACCGACCCGCTCACCTCTTCGAGCGAGACCGTGCAGGCGTACCTGCCCGGTGCGCGCGTGATCAAGGCGTTCAACCACATGGGGTACCACGACCTCGAGGACGGCGCGCAGCCCGCGGGGACGCCGGGGCGCAAGGCGCTCGCGATCGCCGGTGACGATCCGGACGGCCTCGCCGTGGTCGCCCACCTCGTCGATGCTCTCGGCTTCGACCCCGTCCTGGCGGGCCCGCTCGCCGAGGGGGTACGGCTCGAACCGGGTACCGAGCCCTTCGGCGCCAACGTCGGCGCCGACGAACTGCGCGCGATGCTCGACCGCTTCCCGGCATCCGACCGCGGACGCACCGTGATCAGCGCCCGGACCGCTGCCGGGACGTCGACCGGACGCGCCGCCTGACCTGGCCCGATCCGGCCGGCTGCGGGCCTGGTGAAAAGCACCGAAGGCCGTCACTCACCGTGAGTGGCTGTGCGGTCAGGAAGATCGGGGCGCTCTGATCCAGCCCAGCGACCGTTCGACGGCCCGCTGCCAGTTGTCGTACTCCGACTCCCGGTGGCCGGGGTCCATTCGGGGCAGCCAGCGAGCGGCAGGGTGCCAGTTACGGCGCAGGACCTCGAGGTCCGGCCAGTAGCCGGCGGCGAGCCCGGCGGCGTAGCCGGCGCCCAGGGAGACCGTCTCGGAGACCATGGGCCGTACGACGGGCACGTCGAGTACGTCGGCGACGAACTGCATGAGCAGGTTGTCCGCCGTCATGCCGCCGTCCACCTTCAGCTCCTTCAACGCGACCGAGGAGTCGGCGTTCATGGCGTCGACGACCTCACGCGTCTGCCACCCCGTGGCCTCCAGGACGGCCCGGGCCAGGTGCCCGCTGGTGATGTAGGAGGTGAGGCCGACGATGACGCCGCGTGCGTCGCTGCGCCAGCGGGGTGCGAACAGCCCGGAGAAGGCGGGGACGATGTAGCAGCCGCCGTTGTCCTCGACGGTCCGCGCGAGCGTTTCGATCTCCGGCGCGCTGTTGATCAGTCCCAGCCGGTCGCGGAACCACTGGACCAGTGCGCCGGTGACGGCTATCGACCCTTCCAGGGCATAGACGGGTTTCCGGTCCCCGATCTTGTAGGCGACCGTCGTGAGCAGTCCGTGCCGGGACCGTATGACCTCGGTACCCGTGTTGAGCAGCAGAAAGCTGCCCGTTCCGTACGTGCACTTGGCTTCTCCCGGGGAGAAGCAGGTCTGGCCGAAGAGCGCCGCCTGCTGGTCGCCGAGTGCGGCTGTGATGGGAACGCCGGGGAGCAGCGCATGGGCCTCGTCGTAGGTCTCCGCGTTGGACCGGATCTCGGGCAGCATCGGACGGGGCACGCCGAAGAACGCCAGAAGTTCCTGGTCCCAGGTGAGGGTGCGGATGTTCATCAGCATGGTGCGACTGGCGTTGGTCGCGTCGGTGATGTGCAGACCGCCGTCGGCACCGCCGGTGAGGTTCCAGATCAGCCAGCTCTCCATCGTGCCGAACAGCACCTCACCGTCCTTCGCGCGCTGTTCCAGGCCCTTGACGTGGTCGAACAACCAGCGGATCCGCAGCGCCGAGAAGTAGGTGGAGGGCGGCAGACCGCACCGGTCGAGGAAGAACTCCTCTCCGGGCCGGTTTCTGAGCTCCTCGACGAGCGGCGCCGTGCGCGTGTCCTGCCAGACGATCGCCCGGCCCAGCGGGACTCCCGTATGCCGGTCCCAGAGCACCGTCGTCTCCCGCTGGTTGGCCACGCCGATGGCGGCGACCTGTCCCGCGTCGACGGCCGTACCGGCTCCGGCCATGGCCTCGGACACCACACGTCGCAGGTTGTGCCAGATCTCGACGGCGTCGTGCTCGACCCAGCCGGGCCTGGGGAAGTGCTGCTGGTGCTCTCTCTGCGCGACGGACACCAGGCGCCCGCCCCGGTCGAACAGGATGCATCGCGTGGAATTGGTGCCCTGATCGATGGACATCACATACCGTTCCACCATGATCGGGTCCGCCTTCCGATGGATCGCGGAGGTAGCCGGGGCCTTACCAGCGGGCGGCGCCCAGGTCTCTGGAGATCGCCCGCGCCGCCTCACGGATCAGCGTGATCAGGCCGGTCCGGGGGTGGCCCTGGCTGTCACAGACCCGCTCGACCGGACCGGACAGCCCGATGGCGCCGACGACCAGGCCGCCATGCCCGCGGATCGGCACGGCGAGCCCGGCCTCCCCCATGCTCATCTCCTGTATCTCGGCGGCCCAGCCCAGTTCCCGGACCTCGGCGAGTGCCCGGGTGAGTTGCTCCTGGGTGACCAGGGTGTGCCGCGTGTAGGCCTCCAGGCCCGAATCCACGGCGGATGCGAGAGGCGCCGTCCCATACGCCAGCAGCACCTTGCCCAGCGAGGAGGCGTGCAACGGCAGCAGCGAGCCCACGTCCAGAGTCTGGAGCGTGTCGTCGGGCCGGAACACGTGGTGGACGACCAGGACCATGCCTTCCAGGGGGGTGCCCAGGCGTACCGCTTCCCCACTGCGGGCGGCCAGGGCGTCGGCCCAGTTGATGGATCGGGACCGCAACTCGTTGACGTCGAGATAACTTGTGCCGAGGTGCAGCAGGGCAGCTCCGAGCTGGTACTTTCCGGTCGTCGCGTCCTGCTCCACGAAATCCACGTGCTGGAGTGTGCGCAGAATGCCGTGCGCGGTCCCCTTGGCCAGCCCGAGGGAGGCCGCCACCTCTCCGAGCCCGAGTCGGCGAGGCCCACCTGCGAGCAGGCGCAGAATCGCGGCCGCCCGTTCGATCGACTGGACCGGACCGGCCATGAAGCGAGCTTATTACCGTCGCGGACGGTCTGCCGTACGTGCGGGGGGCCGCCGCGGCACCGGAGCGGGCAGCGGCGTTCGGTAATGCCGACCGCCATTCATTGACCGACCCGGCGTGGCTCCTTAGCGTGCTAAGAGGCCCGGCAAAGCGCCGAGGCGTCTGACGCGGGGCCTGTGGCGCTCACCTCTGGAGACACAAGATGGCGGTACAGCTCAACACCCTGGTACGGGGGGCATCCGAACAGGTCCTGCCGATGCCGCCCTTCGCCGCTGCCGTCCCGGACGTACGTCGCCGGGCAGGCGCTGTCCTGGCCGCCTGGAAGGTGTCACCGGAGATCGTCGAGGACGCGCTGCTGGTGGTGTCGGAACTCCTCACCAACGCGATCGTCCATGCCGTGCCCCCGGCGGTGCTGCGGCTTTCGTGGATCCGCGAGGCCGGGCTCGGCACCCTGCGCATCGAGGTCACCGACGCGGGGCCCGCACGTACGGCGGGACAACCGCCCGCGGGGATCGACCCGGACGAGCACGGCCGGGGCGAGGAAATCGTCCACGCGCTGGCCACTCGGTACGGCATTGAGGTCCGGCCGGGCGGGATCACCCGGTGGGCCGATCTCGTCGCGGTGTGACCGGGCGCGGTGCTGGTCGCTCAAAGGGTGCCGATGCCGGCTCCCGTACCGTCAGCGGCCCTGACCCGATATGAACGCGGCGCCGCTCCGCTCGGCCGGTCGCCCTCCACCGTCCGGCCCCCGGCGGCTGACCGGCAGCTCGACACCACTGAAACGGACCCTCGTCCGACCTGGTCTCCCGGTTCCGGGACGGCCGCTCCCGGTACCGCCGACTCGGACGTGACCGGTTCGTCCAGGGTCTCCCTACGGAGCAGGAGCAGCGCCGCGTCATCGTGCAGCCGGCCACCCACATGTGCCAGCAGTTCGTCGTGGACCGCGGAGAGGACGTGTTCCGGCTCGTCGGACACGTGGTGGGCCACTCTTTGGGCCAGCGGGTAGAACTCACGGGCACGGTCGCGGGCCTCGGTGACCCCGTCGGTGTAGAGCAGCAGCTGATCTCCGTCGGAGAACGGCAGGATCTCGAGGCAGGGGGGCTCGTCGACGAGGGCGCGCAGGCCGAGGGGCGGAGCCGGACGGGTGGCTTCGACCGCGACGACGCCTCCTGACGCGGGTATCAGCAGCGGAGGCGCATGTCCGCAGTTGACCACTTCCAGTTGCCCCGGGCTCGGGTGTCCGACGACCACGGCGGTGACGAAGTCGTCGGGCCCCAGGTTGCGCGCCAGACTCCGCTCGATCCTGCCGACGACAGCGAGCAGATCGGGCTCGTCATAGGCTGCCTCGCGAAAGACACCGAGGACGAGAGCGGCGATCTCCACCGCCGTCAGCCCCTTGCCGCGTACGTCGCCGACGATCAGCCGCACCCCGTGCGGGGTGGGCACGAGGGCGTAGAGATCACCGCCTATTCGGGCTTCCGCCGCCGCGGCGCTGTAGCGGACCGCGACCCGGAACGGGCCCACGGTCTCCGGGATGGGTTTGAGAACCGCGTGCTGGGCGGCCTCGGCGACCGAGCGGACGGCGGCGAGCACCCGTTCCCGACGGCCGCGCAGTGCGCTGGCCAGGGCACTCGCCAGAGTGACGGCCAGCAGGGCCGAGAGCACGGCCGCCAGCTCGTGCCCCGGACCCCCCTCCCTGGTACCCAGGGTCGCGCCCAGCACCCCGGCGAGGAGTCCCACGCACAGGACGCCCCGGGGACCGTTGGTGCTGGCGGCCAGAGCCGGCCCGGCCGCCAGCAACGGCAGCCAGAAGATCCCTGATCCGCCGAAGACGTCCACGAACACGATGCCGGAGACGACCAGAACCGGGACAACGGGAATACCGGCGGCCAACGGGGCGGCGGCGCGTTTGGGAACCGCCGCCCCCGGGCCCGCCCGCCGTTCGCTGAGCGGCCGCAACGGCCAGTGGCCGCCACCATGGTCTCGCGCCTGCCTCATGTCGCTGTCCGCAATCCTCACCTACAGGGGGCTTTACTCCCGACTTATCCGTTTCATCCAGGAAAGAGGTTCGGTCGGTAAGCCACAAGGAGAGGATTTTCAGATAGTGAGCGAGAGGCCTCTGGTCACGCGGTCGGCGATGGGGAACAGGCGGGCCCCGATCTCCGTGAGTCGGGGGAGCCGATCCGCCGGGAGGGAGACGCCGAGCGAGCCGAGGACGTCACCACGGTAGATGGGTACGGCGACGCACACCGTGCCGAGGGCGTACTCCTCGACGTCGGTGACGGCCGGAGCCATGGGGGAGGACTCGAGCCTGCGGAGCAGTTCCGGGAGGCTGGTGATGGTCCGTGGCGTCAGATCGGCGAGATCGTGCCGGGAGAGGTAGTCACGGCGGGCGTCGTTGTCCAGTTCGCGCAGTACGGACTTGCCCAGCGCGGTGGCGTGTCCCGCGTCCTCGAATCCCACCCAGAGGTCGACCCGGGGCGCGCGGGGGCCGTCGACGATCTCGGCGACACTGATCTCGCCCTCCTCGTAGAACGTGAGGTAGGTGGCGGCGGCCAGCTCGTCGCGGAGCGCGGCGAGTGTCGGCCGGACGCGGGTGAGCAGCGCCTGCACGCGACCCGCGGTGTGCAGGGTCTGCAACTTGTCACCCAGGACGAAGCCGCCGTCGCCCAGCTTCCGCAGGTATCCGTCGTGGACCAGTGTCCGCAACAGGTGGTAGGCGGTCGCCAGAGGCAGCTCCGTCTCACGTGCCAGTTGTTTCGCCGGCGCGCCGTTCTCGTGGGCGCTCACCGCCTCCAGCAGGCGGAAGGCACGCTGTACCGACATGATGAGCGTGGGGCTCTCGTGAACGCTCATGCCACCAGCGTGCGCCGGTCGCCCGCCGCGGGCAAGGCGCAGCTCTCGCGAACACCATGTGGCACCGTCTGCGGCCGGCTGTTCCCGACCAGGTGTCCGGCGGGAGGCTCGCGTGTCCTCCCGCGCCATATGCTCGACGGCCACGTGGGCGAGCGCCCCGACGACCAGGCGCACCGTTTCGCGGGAACGCGACGTCCGGCTGCGTCGATCACCTCGGTCTTCGCCGTCGAGTACGGGCGGCATCGCCCCTCGGACATCGTCTTTGTCGTCGACACCGTGTTGCCGGCGTGTGGGGATCACATCGGCCGCTGTGGAGGTGTCGAAGGCGTGGTCCATATACGGCGTTCGGCGCTCAGTGGGTCGTCGAGGCTGTGCGGGGTGGTGTCCCAGGTCATCGTGGTGCGGCGCCTTTGGGTGTAGCGGGGCCAGTGGGGGCCCGGGTCCAGGTCGCGGACGAAGGCGACCCAGGCGCTGTGTATCGCGTCGGCGAGGGACTGCGGTGGATACGGGCCCGTCGCGGCCGTGACGCGTTCGGCGTTCAGGAGGTCGAAGGCGAACGGGATCTCGATGCAATGGCCGGCGCTGCCCCAGGTGAAGTGATAAAGCAAGGTGGGGAGTTCGTGCTGTGCGCGGGCCTCGGCGAGGGCGAGGGAGGGGCCACGGAAGACGGCGTCAACGCTGGCCCGGCACGGCCTCGGACCCGAAGCCGTGGGTGGCGCCGAGGTTGGAGCCGAGGCCGACGAAGGCGGAGACCATGCCGAACCGGCGGGGAGCCACCCGGTCGGCCATGACGGCGGTCAGCGGGGCCTGGATGACGTTCAGCAGTACCTGGACGGCAACCCACAGCAGCGTGAGCCACAGCAGGGTGGTGGCGTGCGAGATGGCCAGCAGGGCGAGGGTGGCGCCCACGGCGCCGAACAGCATCCAGGGGTGCGGCGGCCCAGACGGCCCCGGGTGCGGTCCGAGAGGGCACCGATGATCGGCTGGGCGAAGAGCGTGACGGTCGACGAGGTCATCGTCACCGGCGCGAGGTTCGATTCCTTCGCGGTGGCGTCGAGGTTCTGGATCTGGGTGGGGAGCAGTAACCGTCATCGTGGGTGCGGCGTCCCGACGCCGTTCAGGTGGTCATGGCCTGGTACACGAGGGTCCGCAACTGGCGGCGCAGGGGCGGGCGGTGCTTGCCCCAGGTGACCACCTGGGTGCAGAACACGGCCGTGACACCGTCGACCGGGTCCACGAAGAAGTGGGTGTTCGCCGCACCGGACCAGCCGAACTCCCCCTTGTTGCCGAACGAACCCGCGGCCACGGGATCCGTGACGACATAGAACCCCAGCCCGAACCCACAGCCGCGGTGTTCGTCGTCGGGGTACAGCCCGAAGGAGTTGAGATCGGCGCCGCCGGGCAGGTGGTTGGTCGTCATGAGCGCGAGCGTCCGGGGGCCGAGCAGCCGCTCGCCGTCCAGTTCGCCGCCGCGCACGAGCATGGTGGCGAACCGGTGGTAGTCCGCCAGGGTCGACACCAGCCCCGGAACGCCGCTGCCGGACGGGAACTGCGCCGGCTCGCGAAACGTGGGCCGCAGTTCCTCGTTCACGGCCAGTCGGCCCGATTCGGGTTCCGGGCTGTAGACCTCGGCCAGGTCCGTCACCCGCTCCGGTGCGAGCGAGAACGTCGTGTCGGTCATCCTGAGCGGGCCGAGCACGTTGGTCTCCATGAACCTGTCGAGGGTCTCGCCGCTGCAGACCTCGATGATCCTGCCCAGGATGTCGACACCGAGGGAGTAGTTCCACGCGGTGCCCGGTTCGAACAGCAGCGGCAGCCCGCCCACATCGGCACACATCTGCCGGAGTGTGGTGCCCGGCAGCGGAAGCACGTCCTGGCCCGCCTGGCGGTACAGCGCGTCCACCGGGTTCATGTGGGCCAGCCCCAGGGTCAGCCCGGCGGTGTGCGTGAGCAGGTGGCCCACGGTCACCGGGTGAGCGGCCGGGCGGACCCGCACGCTCCCCGGTGACCCGCCGTCGTACACCGCCATGTCCGCGAACTCGGGAATGTACGCGCTGACCGGGTCGTCGAGTCCGATCAGCCCCCGCTCCACCAGCATCATGACGGCGACGGACGTCACCGGTTTCGTCATGGAGTAGAGACGCCACAGGGTGGTGGGCTCGACCGGCAGTCCGAGTTCGAGGTCCCGGAGTCCGCCGCCCGCCGCATACACGGGTTCTCCGTCGCGGGCCACGAGCGCCGACCATCCCGGGATGACCCCGAGATCGGTCTGCCGGTCGAAGAACTCGCTGATCCGCCCCAGGCGTTCGGCGCTGAAACCGGACTGCTCCGGGGGCTTGGTGACGCCGAAACCGTCGGCGAACTGCTGCATGTGTGCCTCCGAGTAGTGGAGTTGGGGACCGCTGTCCGCGTCAACGGGCGACGGGAGCCGGGGTTCCGCCGACCCCGGCCGCCGCCAACAGCCGTCGTGTGTAGGGATGTTCCGCGTCGGCGTAGACCTCCTCGGTCGTTCCCCGCTCCACGACGTCACCGCGGTACAGAACGACGATCCGCTGGGCGAGGTGCCGGACCACGGCGAGGTCGTGGGAGATGAACAGGTAGCTGACGCCCGTCTCCCGTTGGAGGTCGGTGAAGAGGTTCAGGATTTGTGCCTGGACCGACAGGTCGAGCGCGCTGACCGGCTCGTCGCACACGATGAGTTTCGGCGACATCACCAGAGCCCGGGCGATCGCGATCCGCTGCCGCTGGCCTCCGGAGAACTGGCGCGGATAGCGGTCGGCCGCCGCGGCCGGCAGCCCCACCAGCGCCAGCACCTCCCGTACCCGTTCCAGGACCACGGCCCGCTCGTCACGCGAATGCACCAGAAGCGGTTCGGCCAGGGTCTGGCCCACGGTCAGCGCCGGATTGAGCGAACCGTTGGGGTCCTGGAAGACGGCCTGGATGCTCTTGCTCAGTTCCCTGCGGCGGGCGGCGCCGGCATGGGTGATGTCCTGGCCGTCGAAGAGGAGCGTGCCCTGCGTGGCGGCCGTCAGACCGAGCACGGCACGGCCCAGGGTGGACTTGCCGGAGCCGGACTCCCCGACCAGGGCGACGGTCTCGCCGGGCCGGATGTCCAGGGACACGTCCCGGATGGCCGGGGTACCCTTGCCGCGACGGTGGTACGACACCGACAGGTCGCGGATGTCGAGCAGGGGCCGTTCGGTCGTGCTCACTTCGGTCGTGCTCACGAGGACACCTCCAGCAGCTCTTCGCCCAGCTCTTCGCCTGCCAGGACGCAGCGGGCGACACCCTGGTCATCGGGCTGTGTCAGGGCGATCGGTGCCTCGGTGCACCGGGCGACACGGTCGGGGCACCGGTCGGCGAAGTGACAGCCGAGAGGCCACTGCCCGGGGGGTGGCACGGTGCCGGGGATGGTGGGAATCGGCTCGCCCACCGTCGCCAGCCGCGGATTCGCGGCGAGCAGCTTGCGGGTGTACGGGTGCATCGGCGCGGCCATGACGCGGTCCGTCGGACCGGCCTCCACCACCTGGCCCGCGTACATGACCAGGGCGGTGTCACAGGCCTCCGCGATGACGTCCCAGTCGTGACTGATCATCAGCAGTGCCATGCCCGTGTCCCGCTGGATCGTGCGCAGCAGCTGGACGATCTCGCGCTGGACGGTGACGTCGAGCGCGGTGGTCGGTTCGTCGGCGACAAGGATGCGCGGACGCCCCGCCAGCGCTACGGCGATGGAGACGCGCTGCGCCATACCGCCGGAGATCTGCGACGGGCGCAGCTTCAGGACCCGGTCCGGATCGGGGAGTTGTACCTGGGCGAGCAGCTCACGGGCCCGGAGCGTGGCTTCCTTGCGGGAGAGCTTCTCGTGGGTGCGCACCGCCTCGCGCAGCAGGTGGCCGATGGTGAACAGGGGGTCGAGGCCGACCATGGGCTCCTGCGAGATGAAGGCGATGGTGCCGCCGCGCAGTGCCCGCCACCGGGTCGCGGAGAACGAGCCGACGTCGGTGCCGTCGATCTCGACCGTGCCCGAGGAGACGCGGGCCCCGCTCGGCAGCAGGCCGAGCAACGCCAGCCCGGTCATGGACTTCCCGCAGCCGGATTCGCCGACCAGTCCCACCGTGCGGCCCTGCCCCACGGACAGGCTCACGTCGCTGATCAGGTCGACCTCACCGTGCTCGGTGTCCGCGGTGACAGTCACCTTGGTGAGCCGTACGACCGGATTCGGCTCCGCCAGCGGCCAGGCGTCGTCGGACTCCGGCACCGCCGCGGCGGCCATCGCCGGGGCGGATGCCTTGCGGCGCCGGGCCGGCGTCGTATGTGACGCACCGGACCAGCGCTCGGCGAGCATGTCGCGCAGGCCGTCGCCGAGGACGATCAGCGCCGCGGCCGTGACGGCGACCAGACCGCCGGTCGGGATGGCCAGCCAGAGGCTCTCGTTCAGAGTCTGCGCGGCGTCGGCCATCATGCCGCCCCAGGACGGAGCGGGCGGCTTCACCCCGAGGCCGATGGCGTTCAGGCCGGACGCGATGAGCAGGGTGTTCACACACGCCAGCGCCGCGTTCACCAGGATCAGGCCGGTGATCCGCGGCAGCACGTGCCGGCGGGCCACCCGCCAGGTACCGAGCCCGGACACCCGCGCCGCGGCGACGTAGGTCTCCCGGCCGACCGTCAGCGACGCCGACCGGACGACCCGCATCATGCCGGGTACCGACAGCAGGCCGATCACGACCATGGCCGCGGTCATGCTCTGCGAGAACAGGGCCAGCACGATCAGCAGCAGAATGATGCCGGGGATCGACATCACCACGTCGGCCAGCCGCATCAGCACCGCGTCGACACGGCCCCGACGCAGACCGGCGACCAGGCCGAGGGGAACCGCGATCACCAGGGTGATCAGCACGGCGATGGCGATCTCCCGGAACGTGTCCGAGCCGCCGTGCATCAGACGTGACAGCACATCGCGGCCGAGTCGGTCGGTGCCGAGCAGGTGCTTCGCGCTCGGCCCGGTCAGTGCCGCGGTGAAGTCCGCCTGCTGCGGTGGGTACGGTGCGAGCCACCGGGCACCGAACGACGCGATCAGTTCCAGGAGCAGGATCACGGCCGGAATCGCGATGCGCGGCCGGCGCAGGACGCGGCGCAGGACGGACACGTGAGGCGGGTGCGCCGGGGCGGAGGCGAGATCGACCGGAGCGCTCTCGGCCTGTTCGGGATGCTCGGGGTTCGTCATCGAAGTCTCCGATGTCTGCTGTGTGCTCATGCGGCGACCGCCTGTGGGTTGAGCCAGCCGATGGCGAGGTCGAGCAGGAGATTCAGTCCGACCACGATGAGGGTGAAGTACACCGCCACTCCCTGGATGACCGGAATGTCGCCGCTGGACGCGGCCGTGACCGCCGCGCTGCCCAGGCCGGGCAGGCCGAAGAGTTCCTCGATCACCACAGCCGATCCGAGGAGTCCGATCAGGTTGTTCCCCGCCACGGTCAGGACCGTGACGGAGATGTGCCGCAGAGCGTGCTTGAACAGGATCGAGCGCTCGCTGACGCCGTTGGCCCGCAGATTCCGTACGAAGTCCCGGCTCAGCACGTCGGCGAACTGCTCGCGCGTCTGCTTGGCGATCACCGTGACCAGGGCGAAGGCCAGGGCGGCCACCGGCAGTACCAGCGAGCGCGCCCAGTCACCGGCGGACGTCCCGAAGAACACGTATCCGTTGGCGGGCAGCAGGCCGAACCGGGTGTTGAAGATCCAGATGCCCAGCAGACCGACCCAGAAGGCGGGGATGGTCATGCCGGCGATGGAGGCGCTGTCCGCGGCGAGCCGCGTGGTGCGGCCACCCCGGGCGCTGGCCATGCCCAGTACGACTCCGACGACCAGCGCGAGGAGGGTGGTCGCGATCACCAGGGAGAGCGTCACTCCGAGCCGGGTGTCGAGGGCACCCGAAACCGACTCGTTGCTGCTGATCGACCGCCCGAGGTCGCCGTGGACCGCGTCCTTCAGCCAGGCCCAGTAGCGCTCCCAGACCGGCTGGTCGAGGTGGAGGCGGTGCCGCAGCGCGGCGATCGCCTGGGGTGAGGCGGTCAGACCTCCGATGGACCGGGCGGCGTCACCCGGAATGAACAACTGGAGGAAGAAGGTGAGGGCCGAGACGAAGAGCAGCAACGGCACAGCCTGCACGATCCGCATTCCGCTGGTACGCCACATGACGTGATGCCTTTCTGGTTGGGGTCACTTGGCGGCGTACAGGGACGTCAGATCCGGCGTGAGGTTCGTGGTCGAGAGGTCGACGCCCTTCAGGCCGGGCCGTACGTAGACGATCTTCTCCATGGAGACCATCGGGATCGTCCAGGACAGGTCGGACAGGCGCTGTTCGAACTTCTGCCAGCCCTGCTCCTGGAGCTGGGCGGTCGGCGCGGAGGCCGCCTGGCCGTAGAGCGTGTCGAGCTGCTTGTCGTTGACCTTGAGCGGGTTGCCCCAGCTGTACAGGAGATCGTTGCCCTGGGCGTACGGCGGGGCGATTCCGGCGCCGTAGTCGAACATCATCCCCGCGTACTTCGCGTAGGTGGAGAAGAGCTCGTTCACGTTCGCCGGGACGTTGATCTTGACGTTGATGCCGATGTTCGCCATCTCCGCGGCGAAGGCCTCCGCGGCCTGGGACTCTCCGACGCCCGTGAGGTTCACGGTGATGGGCAGGGTGAAGCCGTTGGGGTAACCGGCCTCCGCCAGAAGCTTCTTGGCCTTGGCGACGTCGTAGGCGTACTTTCCTTCGCTGCCCTGGGTGTAGCCGCTCGTGTCGGCGAGAACGGGATAGTCCCAGCCCTTGGCGTACGTGCCGTACAGGGCCTTGGCGATCGAGTCCCGGTTGATGCCGTACATCATGGCCTGCCGTACCCGCAGGTCGCCCAGGGCCTTGACCATGGTGCCCGCCCGGTCCTGGATCATCAGCTGCATGATCGAGTAGGGGCTCGAAAGGACCTGGAATCCGGCGGACTTCGCGGATTTCGCGGTCGTGGAGTCGCCGAGCGCGTAGTCGACCTCCCCGGAGCGGAAGGCGCTGAGCGTGGTGTTCTCGTCCTTGATGACCTTGACGACGACCTTCTTCCAGTGCACTCGCGACTTGTCGTAGTACGTGGGGTTGGGGACGTACGTATAGGTCTGGCCGGAGACGGTCCCCGACGCGTCGATCATGTACGGCCCGGCGCCGTGCGTGGTGGTCCCGAGTTCGCTCGTCTTCTCGAGGCCGGTGGGGCTGATGATCTCCCCGGTTGTCGGTCTGGAGAGATAGAGCGGCATCAGCGGATCGGACGTCTTGAGGTGGAGGCGGAGCTTGAGAGGGGAGAGGACGTCGATCGATCCCACGGGGGCCAGGTCGGCCGCCAGTGGACCGCCGGCCTTGGCGTAGTACTGAAGCGATTTCTTCACGCCGTCGGCGGTGAGTGCGGAGCCGTCGTTGAATTTCACGCCCGACCGCAGGGTGATGTCGAAGGTCTTGCTGTCGGAGCCGACGAAGCCCCATTTGGTCGCGAGGGCAGGCGTGTACTTCCCGTTCGGGTCTTGGCGGATCAGCGTGTCGTACGCCAGCTCGAAGAAGTACTGCTGCGGGTCGGAGGAACCGCCCAGAGCCGGGTTGAGGCTGTTGGGCGCGATCGCCGAGGCGACCGTCAGGACGTTCGGGTCCTGGGCTTTCGCGGTGCCGGACGAAGCGCTGTTTCCACCACCGCACGCGGTGGTCAGGAGCGCGAGCCCGGCGGCACCGGCCGTGACTGTGAGAGTAAGACGCGAGCGTGTCATCTGAACCTCCGGCGTTGAGGCAGCGAATGGGAACGCGGGGTTCACCGGGCGTGGGGAAGGAGGCCACCGTCATGGTGGACGCTCCGTGGTGTGGGTCCGCGCGAGGTTGAGGACGGCAGGACGGTCTCTGAGTGGGTGGGTGTCCGGAAAGCCGCAGGCATGTCCCGGCTGGATGCGGAACATCCGAGCCGTGTTCGTGTGGACTGCCTCCGCCGACGGGTGGCGCGGACGCGGCACGTTGAGTAGGGGCCGGACTCCTGAGGCCGGTGTTCGTGGTACTGCACCCAGTGCTGCGAGGACGCTGCTCAGTCGACTCTTGTGGAGGTCGGCCTGAGTAAGGCGTGGGGCGCGACGGGTGCGGTCGGTGCTTTCGCGGCGGTATGACGCATGAAGCCGCCTCTCAGCGGAGCCCCTGAAATCGAGTTCGCTCATTATTCGGCCAACCGGTCCGATCCCCGAACCGAGGTAGTCCGCTGAGCGGACCGCCGGCCAGATCAGGCGCGACTCCCCCGGGCACGTCCGCTCACTGATCGCTCATCGCGGTGACGGTTCTGGTGATGCGCCGGCCCGCCATGTCCAGGCAGCCGACCTTCCAGGACTTCAGCGGACAGCGGGACTGACCGCCCGACGTCACGCCTTCAGGCTCGGCAACGCCGACAAGGACCCGCTACCAGCCGACCGTCAACCCGGCCGAGCAGGCCGCACTCCCCTACGCCTAGCCGCCTGCCCAGACCAGCCCATCACCCTCGCCCGCTGTTGGGCCACTGGCCGCCGGTACCGTTGGATGAGTCAGCGGTGGCCATCGCCGTGGTCGCGGTACTCCCCGCCGCGACAGTGGCCCCAAGCGACCTCGTCGACAAGGCGGTAGGGGTCTGTCCCGCCCGCCCGTTAAACCACGACACTCCGCCGTTCACCCCGATCCCCCGAAGCGCTGCTCACGAGGGGCCTCCAGACCATGCCCCTTTTGGGCCAATATATCGAGACGCACGCCTCGTGGCCCTGTTTCGATGAGTGATGGCCAGCGGACGCTCGCAGCGCCGCCGCACCCGCTCTGACCGGTCCGCGGTGCATTGCGCGAGCCGTTCTCCTCCTCCGCGAAGGGACGTCTCCCTTTCATGCCCAACAACAAGCGCACTGCGTCGGCGCCGAGGAAATCGGCGTCCTCCCAGGACAAGCTGATCGACTCCTTGAAGCAGTACATCCGCACGCGCGGTCCGGACCTGCTCGCAGACCCCAACGTGTCGTCCGTCGGGATCGGGCACAAGCTCAAGAACGGCACCCGCGGGAAACAGATCGCCCTGCAATTCACGGTCGACAGGAAGGCCGAGCCGGAAGCCCTTGAGGCGCTGGGCACGACCCGGATACCGGAGACCGTCACGGTGGACGGGGTGGAGGTGCCGACCGACGTCATCGAACGCAGCTACCAGCCCCAGTTCCGCGTGGTCGCGGAGGCCGAGAAGCCGCAGCGGAAGACCCGTCTCAACCCCATCGTCCCCGGGGCCAGTGTCGGCGGTGAGACGGTCACGGCCGGCAGCATCGGCTGCATCGTGTTCGACAGGACCGACGGCACCCCGTACGTGCTCAGCAACTGGCACGTACTGCAAGGCCCGGACGGCCAGCTTGGCGAGGAAGTCGTCCAGCCCGGCCCGTTCGACGACAACCAGATCTCCCACAACCGCCTCGGCGTCCTGAAGCGGTCCCACCTCGGCCCGGCCGGCGACTGCGCCGTGGCCACCATCGAAGAGGGCCGGACCTTCGACCCCAAGATCATGGAACTTGACGTGGCACCCCAGGAGTTGGGGGAGGCGGCCCTGGGAGACAAAGTCGTCAAGAGTGGACGGACCACGGGCGTCACCCACGGGATCGTCCGCCGCATCCACACCCTGGCCAAGATCGACTACGGTGGCGACGTCGGTGAGAAGACCATCGGCTGTTTCGAGATCGGGCCCGACACCGAGCACCCGGCGGCAGACAAGCAGATCAGCAGCGGCGGTGACTCGGGTGCGATCTGGATGTTCAAGCAGAACGGCCGGGCAAGCAAGGTCATCGCCGGACTGCACTTCGGCGGCGAAAGCGCCGGCGACCCCGACGACCACGCGCTGGCCTGCGTCGCCGGCTCCGTCTTCGAGAAGCTCGACATCACCCTGCAGCAGCCCTCTCCCGAGGAGGTACAGCCCCTGCAGGGCTACAACCCGGACTTCCTCAGCGAGCAGATCGACATACCGCAGCTGACCGCGGAGATCAGCGGGGACGCCATACGCCTCAGTGGCTCCGAGGTCATCCCGTACACGCACTACTCGCTGGCCCTCAGCAAGAAGCGGCACTTCCCCTTCTGGGTGGGTTGGAACATCGACGGCGGGCGCCTCAAGAAGCTCAGCCGGTCCGGCATACCCTTCACCAAGGACCCGCGGCTTCCCGCGAACACGCAGGTCGGGAACGAACTGTACGAGGCCAACCGGCTCGACCGCGGCCACATAGCCCGCCGTGCGGACCTGATCTGGGGCAGCATGCCCGAGGCTCAGAAGGCGAACACCGATTCGTTCTTCTACACCAACATCACCCCGCAGATGGACGACTTCAACCAGAGCGCCAAGAGGGGCCTGTGGGGCGAGCTGGAGGACGCCATCTTCGCCGACGTCGACGTCGACGACCTCAAGGTGAGCGTCTTCGGAGGTCCGGTCCTCCAGGACGACGACCGCGTCTACCGGGACGTGAAGGTCCCCCGTGAGTTCTGGAAGGTCATCGCCTTCGTCGAGCGAGGCGAGTTGAAGGCCAAGGCGTTCTTGCTCACGCAGAACCTGGACCAGCTCGAAGCCCTGGACCTCGACGAGTTCCGCGTCTTCCAGGTCACCCTCGACGAGATCGAGGAACGAGTCCACATCCGCTTCCCCACCGCCCTTCACAAGGGCGACCACCTGCTCGTGCCGGAGGCGGTGGCTGAGCGCAGGCCATTGGACGACCTGGCCGACATCCACTGGGACTGACCGGACGGCCCGCCGGCGTGTCTCGTCGAGCAACAGCGCGCGGGACACGCCACCTCCTCACGGCTCAGGAACCACGGCACGCTCGTCTTCAACCTCGCCCCCTGCGGGACTACGCGCCCATCTGGACCCCGGTGAAACCCCGGGGCTCGAGATGCAAGGGAGCCGCGATTCCCATAATGTAATAATTGGACTCTTTTCGGGGTGTCTTCTCCCTCGTCGGGGAGGTTCGGCGGTAGTTCCCGTCACCGCAAGAATCACCGCACCGTCAGGAGACCTGATGGCCGCCCAGAAAACCCATCCTCGCGCTGTCTCGGTCTACGCGCTCGCCGGCATCCGGCTCTTCAACGGGGTCACCGGACTGCTCGCCCCCGACCTGCTCATCCGGCGCCTCGACCCCGATCGTGAGCCGCCCAGTCCGGCGGCGGTGTACGCCTTCCGGCTCTTCGGGATCCGTACGATCCTGCTCGGCCTCGATCTGCTGACCAACCGCGACGAGCGGTTGCGGGAGGACCTGCGCGACGGCGTCCTGATCCACGGCAGTGACACGGCGACGGCGGCCACGCTGGGCCTGAGCGGCCGGCTTCCCCCGCGTACCGCGGCGCTGACCACGCTCATCTCGGCCGCCAACACGGTCCTGGCCGCCACCTCGCTCGCCAACGCGGAGAAGGCGAAGCGGAAGTGACGGGAGGGCCCGGTGCCGATCCCCCGGCCGAGACGGGTTTCGACTACGTCGTCGTCGGCGCGGGGGCGGGCGGCGGACCGCTCGCGGCCAACCTCGCCGCCGCGGGCATGCGCACCCTGCTGCTCGAGGCGGGCGGCGCCCCGGAGAACGACAACTACCTGGTGCCCGCCTTCCACGCGGATGCCTCCGAGGACCCTGTCCAGTGCTGGAACTACTTCGTCCGGCACTACGCCGACGAGCCGCAGCAACAGCGCGACAGCAAACTCGTCCCGAACCGGGGCATCCTCTACCCGCGTGCCGGGACGGTCGGCGGCTGCACCGCGCACCACGCGCTGATCACCGTCTATCCGTACAACCGCGACTGGGACGCGATCGCGGAGGAGACCGGCGACGCGACGTGGCACAGCACGGCCATGCGCCGGTACTTCGAGCGGCTGGAACGCTGCACCTACCGGCCGAGGCCCAAGCAGCCACCCGCCAATCCGCTGCTGGCCGCGCTGCTGAAGGTCCTGCCCGGCACGGGAGCCCGCTACCGCAACGACGCACGCCACGGATTCGACGGCTGGCTGCCGACCGCCCTCGCCGACCCCCGACTGGCCGTCCAGGACGAACAGTTGCTGAAGGTCATCCTCTCGGCCGCGGAGGACGCCCTGGCCGACTTCCTCGACCGGCCGCTGTCCCCGCTGGAGGGGTTCGGCTCCTTCGTCGACCCCAACGACTGGCGGGCTCAGACGCGTGCCCTGCAAGGGCTCTGGCAGATCCCCCTGTCCACCGCGGACGGGCGGCGCAGCGCCGTACGCGAGCGGATCCAGGCCGTACAGCGATGCCATCCGGCCGGCCTGGTGGTCCGTACGAACGCTCTGGCGGCCCGGATCGTGCTGGACGGGAACGGAACCGCGGCCGGCGTCGACTATCTGGACGGAGCGCACGCCTACCGGGCCGACCCCGCGAACCGGCCGGACGCCGGGCCGCCGGTCCTGCGCAGGGTCCTCGCCTCCCATGAGGTGATCCTGGCCGCGGGTGCCTTCAACACCCCCCAACTGCTGATGCTTTCGGGCATCGGACCGCGTGAGGAGCTGCGGCGGCACGGCATCCCCGTACGGGTCGACCTCCAGGGTGTGGGCGCGAATCTCCAGGACCGGTACGAGGTCGGCGTGGTCAGCCGGATGGACCGCGAGTTCCCGGTCCTCAAGGACTGCGAGTTCCACGCGCCGCGACCCGGGACCGAACCGGACCACTGCTACCGGGCCTGGCGGCGCGGCGAAGGCCTGTACACGACCAACGGCGCCGTCGTCGGTGTCACCCGCAAGTCCTGTCCGGAGCTGGACGCACCCGACCTGTTCATCTTCGGCGGCCCCTTCGACTTCCGGGGCTACCGGCCCGGCTACTCGCTCGACCTGACACTCCACAAGGACCGTTTCACCTGGGCCGTCCTCAAGAGCCGCACCCACAACACCGGGGGCCGGGTGCGGCTGCGCTCCACCGACCCCCGTGACACCCCGCTGGTGAACTTCCACTACTTCGGCGAGGGCACGGACAAGGACGCCGTGGATCTCGACGCCATGGCCGGTGCCGTCGAGTTCGTGCGCCGGATGAACCGCAAGGCCGGCTCCGTGATCCTGGAGGAGCTGTGGCCCGGCAAGGAGATCGACGGCCGCGACGACGTCCGCCGTTTCGTGCAGGACGAGGCCTGGGGCCACCACGCGTCCTGCACCTGCCGGATGGGACGGCAGGACGATCCCTCGGCCGTCGTCGACAGCGAGTTCCGGGTGCGCGGAGTGGACCGCCTGCGGATCGTCGACGCCTCGGTCTTCCCCCGTATTCCGGGATTCTTCGTCGCCGCCCCCATCTACATGATCAGCGAGAAGGCGAGCGACGTGATCCTCGCAACCGCCCAAGGAGCAACCGCCCGAGGAGGACCGCCATGAGCAAGCAACGACGCGCCGCACGAGGTTCCGCGGCCGGATACCGTACGTCACTGCCCTGGCGGATCATCACCGCCGTCGCCCAAGCGGTGGACCGGCGCATCGGCTGGGACAGACTGCCCGTCATTCCGGGCCTGGTGACGCTGCTCGGACTGCGCGTCAGGCTTCGGCAGAAGAACCTCCACGACACCGGCCGGCTGCCCTCGGTCAACCTGCCCGACCCCGGACCCCCCTCCGAGACCCACAAGGTCGACCGGACCGCCGACGGCAGCCACAACGACCTCGACGAGCCTCGCATGGGCATGGCGGGCACCAGGTTCGGCCGGAACATCCCGCTGGACCGGATCGCACCGACCGCACCCGAGGACGTACTGTCCACGCCGAACCCGCGCGAGGTCAGCCGCGCCGTGCTCACCCGCGAGGGGCTCACCCCCGCCGAATCGGTCAACTCCCTGGTCGCCGCCTGGCTTCAGTTCATGGTCCGCGACTGGTTCAGCCACGGGACCAGCCCCACGGAACGGCCCTGGGAAGTCCCCCTCATGGACGACGACCCGTGGCCGGAACACCCCATGCGGATCATGCGGACCCCGGACGACCCGACCCGCGACCCGCAGGCGCCGGCCGGGACACCCGACACCCGCGTCAACGTGTCCTCCCACTGGTGGGACGCGTCGCAGATCTACGGGACGAACGAGACAGAGCAGCGCCTGCTGCGCGCCGGCAAGCTGGGCAAGTTGCATCTGTGGGACGACGAGCAGTCCCCGATCCCCTCGGACCCCTCCCGGGACCCCTCGCACGTCCCCGGCTTCTGGCTGGGCCTCGCCATGATGCACGACCTGTTCGCCCGTGAGCACAACGCGATCTGCGACCACCTGCACGGCGCGTACCCGTCCTGGAACGATGAGGAACTCTTCCAGCGCGCCCGGCTCGTCAACGCCGCGCTCCTCGCCAAGATCCACACCGTGGAGTGGACGCCTGCCGTGATCAGCCACCCCACCACCGTCAAGGCGCTGCGCGCCAACTGGTGGGGCATCGCGGGCGAGCGTGTCCACAACCTCTTCGGCCGGGTCAGCGACAGCGAGGTCGTCAGCGGCATCCCCGGCGGCGAAACGGACCACTACGGCGTCCCGTACTCCCTCACCGAGGAGTTCGTGGCCGTCTACCGCATGCACCCGCTCATCCGCGACGACTGGCACCTGCGCTCGGCCGCCGACGACAAGAGCCTGCGCCACTGCACCCTCCGCGACATCGCGGGCCCCGGGGCGCTGAAGGTCATGGAGACCACCGAGATGGCCGATCTGCTCTACAGCTTCGGCACGCTCCACCCCGGACTGGTCACCCTGCACAACTTCCCCAGGTTCCTGCAGGAGTTCGAGCGCCCCGACGGGCAACTGCAGGACCTCGCCGCCACCGACATCCTGCGCTCCCGGGAACTGGGCGTCCCCCGCTACAACGAGTTCCGGCGGCTACTGCGGCTGAAGCCCGCGGCGAACTTCCTGGAGTTGACGGAGAACCGGGCGTGGGCCGAGCAGATCCAGTGGCTCTACGACGGCGACATCGAGAAGGTCGACCTCATGGTCGGGCTGTACGCGGAGAAGCTGCCGGCCGGATTCGCCTTCAGCGACACGGCGTTCCGCATCTTCATCCTGATGGCCTCGCGCCGGCTGAACAGCGACCGCTTCTTCACCGAGTACTACACCCCCGAGGTGTACTCCAAGGCCGGCATGGCCTGGATCGACGACAACAGCATGATCACGGTGCTGCTGCGCCACCACCCGGAGCTGCGTACGGCTCTTTCGGGGCTGACGAACGCCTTCGTGCCGTGGCACACCGCCGCAGGGACGGTGATCTGACATGGCAGCGACGGACAGGTTCCGCGAGGAACGGGAGCGCCAGGTCGCGGCGGCCGCCGCGCGGTACGACGAGACCGGCGACGAGCGGCGGGCGGTCGAGGAGCAGCAGGACGCCGGGGTCGCCTTCCCGGATTCGGAGGAGGCACTCGCGGCGCGCGCGGCCCGGCTGCTCGACCGGCAGGCGGTGCCCGCCGCCATGGCGGTGGCGGCCGTCCGGGCGGAACCGCTGGCCGCGACCGCCGCGTACGAACGCATCCTCGGGGTGTCCAAGGACCTGCAGGCGTGGAGTTTCCTGCCGCGCGGCGCCCGCGCGGCACGTACCGTCGCCCGGATCTCGGTGCGGGAGAACGGCCGTGAGCTGCCTCTCGGCACCGGCTTCCTGGTGTCGCCGAGTCTGCTGATGACCAACCATCACGTGCTCACCGACGTGGAGGCCGCCCGGCAGTGCTTCGTGGAGTTCGACGCCCAGGTCACCGTCGACAACACGGCCCAGCCGCCGACGCGGCTGGAACTCGACCCGGACGGGTTCTTCGTCACGGACGAACGCCTCGACTTCGCCCTGGTGCTGGTCGCCCCCGGCCCGGACCCGCGGCCCCCTGGGGAGACGTTCGGCTGGAACCGGCTCAGCGCCCAGCCGGGAAAACTGGTGATCGGCGAGCCGGTCAACGTCATCGGCCATCCGATGGGGCGCCTGAAGGAGATCGCCGTACGCGACAACATGCTCCAGGTGCGCCTCGACGACTTCCTCCACTACAAGACGGACACCGAGCCGGGCAACTCGGGCTCTCCCGTCTTCAACGACCAGTGGGAGGTCGTCGCGCTCCACCACAGCGGGGTGCCCAGGACCGACGAACAGGGCCGTACCCTGCGCCGTGACGGACAGGTCTGGCAGCCCGGTGACGGCGACGACGCCATCGACTGGGTGTCCAACGAAGGTGTACGCGTCAGCTCCATCCTGAAGCACCTCGCAGCCCTGCCCCTCGCCTCCCGGCAGCGGGAGCTGCTGGCCGGGATGGGCCCGGAGTCGGGACTGCGCCTCGCGGAGGCCGTCGCCGGGCCGGTTGCGGCTCCGGCTCCCGCCGCCGGTCCGGTGACGGCCCCGGCTCCCGCCGTCGCGGCGCCGCGCCCGGCCGTCGAGAAGGCCACCACGCGTGCGGGCCTGCGCGCCCGGGACGGAGCGTTCGGCGGCACACGGCATCTGGTCTTCTTGCACGGTCGCTCCCAGGAGGGCAAGGACCCCGAGAAATTGCGCCGCGAATGGGCGGCCGGACTCAACCAGGGGCTCGTCCGCGCCGGGCTCCCTCCGGTCGACCCGGCGGACGTCTGGTTCCCGTACTACGGCGACCGGTTGGTGCAGTCCCTGACCGTGCACGAGGCCGTTCCCCACCTCACTGAGGCGCCGACCGCCAGGGCGGCGGAGGCGGTCGCACCCGCCACCGCCACCGCCCGCGCGGTGTACGAGGAGATCATCGGCGAGGCGGCCTCGAAGTGGGACATGCCGCCGGAGGGCCGGCTGGCCACCGAACGGATCGGCCTGGACGACGTGGTCGGGACCCTGCACAAGCGGCTGGGCTGGCTGGCCGCCAGGAGCGACCTCGATGCCTGGGCCATCGCCCTGGTCTTCCGAGACGTGGCCGCCTACCTGGACGACCGGCGCATCCGGGACGAGGTCCTGGACTGTGTACTGGAGACGATGCCGGACGCCGGGGAAGTGGTGCTCGTCAGCCACAGCCTCGGCACGGTCGTCGGCCTGGATCTCGTCACCCGGCTGTCCCCCGGAGTGAACTTCGTCCATCTGACCACGGCGGGCAGTCCCCTCGGCCTGGACAGCGTGTACAGCAGGCTCCTCGTCGGCGGGCCGAAGCGTCCGGACATCGTGGCGGACTGGCTCAACGCATGGTGCCCGACCGACGCGGTGGCCATCGGATGCCCGCTGGTCGACGACTGGGCGGACGGGCTGTCCGACCTCGCCGTCGTCAACGCCCGCGACCGGGCGCACAGCATCGTCGAGTACCTCGCCCACGCCGAGGTCGCCCGGTCGATCGGCGGCCACCTCGGCGACTGACACGTTCCGATGAGGAAGAGCGCACGAGGCTCGCGGGTCTGAGTCCTGGGTCAGTCGGCCAGGCTGTCCGTGCGGGGCAGGGTGGCCAGGACCGAGGCGTACATGCGTGCCTCGATGGTGCCGAGGGTGTCGCCGGCCTTGCTCAGCTGTGTCTCGGCGATCGCCACGGCCGTGGAGCGCACGGCATCCTCGGCGACCGCCCGGTCGACGAGGCCCACGGCCGCGGCATCCGCCCCACCGTAGCGGCGAGCGGTGACCATGGCCTCGTGCGCGGTCTGCGGCGCCAGGCGAGACCGGATCAGGGCGGGCGCACATGCCGGGCGTGAAGGGATCTTGATGTCGGCCTCGGGCAGACACCAGAAGCCGCGGTCCGCACGCGTGACACGGAAGTCGTGCGCCAGGGAGAGCATCGCACCGGCGGCGAAGGTGTGCCCCTGCAGGGCGGCCACGGTGATCACCGGCGTGGACAGCACGCGCGCGAAGAGTTGTGGACAGAGGTGGTGTAGCTCTCATGCTGGTCGGGGTGGGCGCTCAACCACTCCAGGTCCAGACCGTCGGAGTAGAACTTGCCCGTCGCGGCGGTCACCAGGGCCCGTGGCCCGTCTGCCTTGTCCACCTCGTCCAGGGCGGTGTCGACGGCGGTGAGCCAGTCGGGGTGGAAGCGATTCTCACCGTCTCCGAGATCGAGTACGAAGACGTTTTCCTGCCGGTGGAGGGTAGGCATGCGCTGCTCCCGGGTGTAATGCCGACTTCACGGCGAAATCGGACTCGATGACTCCACCCTGCGGGCTTCCCGCGCGGGACGGAATCACCGAATCGCGGCCACCGGTATGACCGCAGCGGTCAAACCCGTGCCCGCGGTCACCTTCGGCGAGGGCGCCGGACACCAGTGTCCCCGTGGCCCAGACGCCCGTGGCGAGCAGTGACGTCCCGACGTCGGCCCCTTGTCCCGTGCGCTCGCGGCGGTAGAGGGCGGTCGTGATCGCCGCGTAGATGGCGATCGCCGTCGTGTAGTCGCCGCTGCCCCAGACCGGCACGGTCGGCGGGGCGCCCGCGTCGCGGGTGGAGGCCAGCAGGCCGCTGCGCGACCAGAAGGCGGTCAGGTCGAAGCCCGGCTGCCGGGCGTCGGGGCCGGTGTCCCCGAAGCCGGTGAGGTCGGCGTAGACGACCCGCGGGTTCCAGCCGGAGACCTCCTCGTAGCCGAGGTGCAGCTTCTCGCGGGTGCCGTGCGGGAAGTTGGTGATCACAGGTCCAGCACCATGCCCCGCTTGTTGTGATTGGCCAGGTGCCAGCTGTCGGAGAGCACGGTCGCCGCGGCCGGTCCCGCGATGAACGAGGACGCGTCGAGGACCTTCAGGCCGGTGAAGACGGATGCGGTGGTCACGGTCGTCACCCCACGAAGGCGCTGTGGCCGGTGATGGACTTGCCGACGATGAGCGTCTGCATCTGGTGGGTGCCGATCAGTTCCTGAGGCAGCTCGGCCTTGCTCCAGGCGTCGTTGACCAGCGGCTTGGCCTCATCACGCATGAACGTACGGGCCTTGAGCAGCATCTTGCGCTCCTCGTCCGGCAGGAGCGACTCGTACAGGTAGAAGTCGGCGGCGAGCTGGTCGTCCAGCTGAGCAACGGGTGCGGCGGCGGTGGTCATCTCAGTTCTCCTTCTCGTTGAGGTTCTTGTCTCCCGGCGTTCGACGACGGGGCGTGCGGCCGACGGCGGTGTAGAAGTCGGCAGCCGAAGGCGTCCTGGACACGCACTTCCGTGGTGCTCATGACTGTGTTTCTCCTGGTGTTTCGTTGAGGCTCAGCGGGTTGCTGCCAGCTCGGCGAGGACCTCCGCGGTGTCCTGGCCCGGCACGGGAGCCAGCCGGCGGATCGTGGCGGGGGTGGCGGAGAACTTCACCGGGATCCCGGTGGTGCGGACCGGACCCTCGGTCCGGTGCACGACCGTCTCGATCAGGTGGCCCTCGCGGACGTAGGGATCCTCGTGCGCGTGGTCCAGCTCCAGCACCGGCCCCATCGCGACGCTGTGCTTCGCGCGGGTTTCGGCCCACTCGGCCGTCGTCAGGGCCGGGGCGCACTCGTCGACCAGAACGGACAGGTCGTCGGCGTCCAGCGGGTCGACGACGGCGCCGTTGACCCGTGGGTCCGCGACCAGGCCGGGACGGCCGGCGGCGGCGAAGAGGTCGCGGTAGTTCTGCGGGTTGGACGGGATCAGGGCGGCCACGCCGTCCTTGGTGCGTCGCGGTGTGTGGTGCTCCGCCAGCGACCGCGGGTAGCCCGTGGATCCCGATGGCGGCTCGAACGTGTGCCCGGCGAGATGCTCGACCAGGTTGAAGGCGATCATCGTGTCGGTCATCGGGATCTCGATCCGCTGACCGTGGCCGGTCTGGTTCCGGTGCACCAGGGCGGCGAGCGCACCGTAGGCGATGGTCAGGCCGCAGATCTTGTCGGCGAGGATGGTCGGCAGGTAGCGCGGCGTGCCCAGCGTGCGGTTGACGATGTCCACCAGCCCGGAGGCGGCCTGCACGGTCTCGTCATAGGCGGCGATGTCGGCCCGGTCCGAGTCGCTGCGGTAGCCCGCTGCCTGCGCGTAGACGAGGCCGGGGTTGGCTGCGGCGAGGTCTTCGTAGGTCAGGCCCAGTCGGGCGAGCGCGCGGGGGCGCATGTTGGTGATCAGCACATCGGCGGTGTGGATGAGCTGCACGGCCTGGGCGTGCTCGCTGTCGTCCTTCAGACAGGACGGGCAGCCGTTCCAGCGGCGGGTCGCTGATGGGTAGATGGACCAGCGCGAACGGGAGTCTGCCCTCGCGCACACCGACGACCAGGGCCTTGGAGCTGCCGGGCCAGCGCAGGAGCTCGCACGTCTCACTGACGCGCTCGGCGAGCGTGTCGACGAGCGACCTGAGTACGGGGTGCACTCCGGGAGGAATGCCCACGAACATGGTGCCGCGCTCGGCCCGGCTCACCTCGCGGAGCCGCCACGGAATGGAGTTGATCTCATCCAGTACGTTCCGGGCGATCGGCGGCAGCGCCTCGCCCGCGGGCGTGAGCGAGACGCGATGGGTGTCGCGCTCGAACAGACCCTGGTCGAGCTCCCGCTCGAGGTCCCTGATCCGCTGACTCAGTGGCGAGGTGGCCATGTGCAGTCGGCGGGCCGCCGCGGAGAAGTTCAGCTCCTCGGCAACTGCCACGAAATATCGCAAATGGAACATCTCCACCCAGTCACGTCACCCCCTGCCGCCGACCCGTTTCCGGGAGGGGCTCGCTGACGCAACCACCCGCCCCCCGGAGCCGGGCGGGTCTGCGGCGCGCTCGCCGATCAGGCGGATACGAGGTGGTTGTAGCGGCTTCGGAAGAACAGCAGGGGTGACGCCGCGCTGTCGGCGTCGAGGTCGTCGACGCGTCCGATGACTATGTAGTGGTCACCGGCGTCGTGCACGGCTTCGATCGTGCAGCCGATCCAGGCGACGACGCCGTCGACGACCGGGTCTCCGTGTGGCCCGGGGTGCCAGGTCACCTCGGCGAACTTGTCGCCTCCCGACACCGACAGAGCGCGGCAGATCCCCTCCTGGTCGGCGGCGAGGACGTTCACGCAGAAGGTGCCGCGCTCGGCGATGACCGGGAACGTCGACGATGTCCTGCCGGGCAGGAACGCCACGAGCGGCGGGTCGAGTGAGACCGAGGTGAAGGACGCGACGGTCATACCGACCGGCCTGCCCTGGGCGTCACGCGAAGTAATGGCGGTGATGCCGCTGGGGAAGTGCCCGAGGACGCTCCGAAAGCGCGCGGCGTCAGGGCCCGGACGCCGAGATTCGAGTGATGTAAGCATGCTGGTATTTTATAAGCATGCTTACTCTCATGCAAGCATGCTGATACTCCGGCCGCCAGGCCATATGCTGCATGGGTGACAAGCGAACTCCCCTACATCAACCCGTTCGACGACGGTCGGTCGCCGGCTGGAGCCACCGCCGGCATGGACGAGGCGTCCTCGATGATCGACGCTGTCTTTCGGTTCGAGCGGGCGGTCACCAGGATCGGCAACACGCGACTGCGTCCATGGAAGATGACGCTGTCCAGCTACACCGCGCTGCGGATCCTGGCCAATCAGCCTCATCTCAGCCTGGCTCAGCTGTCACGCCGCTGCTACGCGCGTCCCCAGACCATGACGCGGATCGTCACCCAGCTGGAGAACCGCGGCTTCGTGGCCCGTGACGCACATCCGGAGAGCGAGCGGGCGCTCTCGCTCCAGGTCACCGAGGCAGGCATGACCGCCTTGGGCGAGATGAGCGACGAGGTCCTCAAGATCAGCGACACGCTGAACACCATGCTCGGGCGGGACGACATCGTCGCCGCCGACCGCCGCCTGCGGGAGGCCGCACTCGCGGTGGAGAACGAACTCCGGGACATGGACCGCCGCGAGGACTAGGGCCCGTCCAGCGGATCGTGCCGCAGACGCGGGGTCTGGCACCGCCGCTTTCCCGCGACTTGATCCGCCGGACAGGCCCCAGGCGCTGACCGGCCGGACCGCGCCTGGCCGGCGTGTCGTGGACGACGGCCCACCTCCGCGATTCCGGCTCCGGCAGCGTCAGCTCGTCAACTTGAGCTCGGAGATGCGGAATTCGCGCTCTTCAGGCCGGGTGAGGCGCCGGCCTGGTCTCGGTCGCGGCAGTGCGTCCGGCCGCACGGCCGAACACCGCGGCGCGCATGAGGGCCGCGCCACCCGGATAGTCGCCGTAGAACAGACCACCGACAGCCTCGCCGGCCGCGTACAGACCGGGCACCGGCACCCCGTCCGGGTCGAGTGCCCGCCCGTCCGGGTCGATCCGGATGCCGCCGAACGTGAAGGTGAGCCCCGCGACGGCGTGGTAGGCGACGAACGGCGGCCGGTCGAGGGGCGAGGCCCAGTGCGACTTGGCCGGCGTGATGTCGGCCGTGCCGCGGTCCTCGCTCGTGTCGTCGCCGGGCGGGCAGGCGTCGTTGAACGTCGCGAGCGTGCGCACCAACCGGCCGGTGGGCACCCCGATCCGCTCGGCGAGCTCCGGGACCGTGTCCGCGACGATGGGCACCGCCGAGCCGGCGAACTCATCAGCCACCCGAGCCGCGGTCCGCTGGTCGAAGATCTCGAAGGCCTCGCACCCGGGCTGACGCATGATCGCCTTGCCCATCTTCGAGTAGTTCCTGACCCATGGGCCGGGGCCCTCGTCGACGAACCGCTCGCCGTCACGGTTGACAAGGACGCCGAGCCAGAAGCCGTGCAGCGGGAACGGCGGTGCGGCCGCGCTGCTCTCCGGTGCGGGCATGGTCGGGTCGACCGCGGCCGAATGGCAGCGCGACCAGCTCCCGGCTCTGTCCGCCCCGGCGCGAAGTGCGGCCTGGATCCCGTCACCCGTGGCAAGGCGGGTGCCACGCAGGCGCACCGTCTCCCACTGCGGCCCGAGATGCTCGCGGCGCAGGTCACGGCTGGCCTGGAAGCCGCCGGTGGCGACGACCACGGCGTCGGCGGGCAGAGTCCGGCCGCCGTCGCCGACCGCGACACCCGAGACCGTGCCGTCGCTGTGCAACACCTCCGCCAGCGGCGTGGACCAGCGGATCTCGACGCCGATCCGTTCCGCGTGCGCGAGCAGTGGCCGGATCACCTCGAACCCGCGCGACATTCCCTCGCCGGTGCACGTCAGGACCTGACCGGGTGGAATGTGCAGGACACCGTCGCGGACCTCGGCCCCCAGCGTGCGGTTGAAGGTGAACCGGACGCCTTTCGAGGCCAGCCATCGGACCGTGTCCAACGACCGTTCGGCGAGCGTGTCGACCAGTCGCGGCTCGGCTCGGCCGCTGCTCATCGCCATCAGTTCGGCCGCGAACGCCTGACGGGTGTAGGGCGGTGCCTCGATCCGGTCGGCCTTCATGCCCGGCTCGAAGTCGTGCGTGATCGACGTCAGATCGTCCGGTCCGTCATAGCGGAACAGAAACAGCCCGCCGGAAAACGCGGCGTTCCCGCCGACGTCCCGGCGGCTTCCCTTTTCCAGCAGCACGACGCGGGCGCCTGCCTCGCGGGCGGAGACCGCCGCGGAGAGCCCGGTCAGACCGGCGCCGGCAACGACGATGGTGGGCATACGTGTTTTCGTCACTGCTCCTCCTTGACCCATGACACTGCGGAGTCATGTGTTGGCCGGCTGTCACCAGGTGAAAGCGAGGGGTGTGCCGGGCCGGGCCGTGCTCGGTACGCAACCGGTCTGCCGGACGAATCCCCTACCGGGCACGCCGACCTCGCCGGCGAGCCAATTGGCCGCATCGATCAGGCCGGACAGGTCGATACCGGTGTCCACCCCGGACAGGTGGAGGAGTTGCACGGCGTCCTCGGTGCACATGCCGCCGCCGTGACTGCCGGGCATGGCCGGGTGGCCGCCACTGCCGGCGAGGGAGGTGTCGATGGCGTGGATACCGAGTTCGAGGAGCGGGAGCAGCGCGGCCAGGCCCATGCCGCGGTCGTCGTGGATCTGCACGGTCAGGTTCCCGGGCGGCACGTGCGCGAGCGCGGCGGTGACGAGTTCGTGGATCTGGGGCGGTGCCGCGTAACCGGAGGAATCCGCGAGGATCCAGTGGTCCACTCCGATGTCGAGAAGTCGCCGGGCCAGCGGCTGGAGTTCCTCGCCGCCACGGGCGGGGCCGGTCGGCCCACCCCAGGCGAAGATGACGTAGGTGCCGAGCACGACGTCCTGGTCCGCGGCGAAGGCGGCCATGCGCTCCAGTTCGCGCAACGAGTCGGCGGTGGACCGTCCGGTGTTGGCGCGGGCGAACTCCTCGTCGGCGGAGAGCAGGAAGGACGCCGTGTCGGCCCCCGCGTCGACCGCGCGGGCGAGCCCGCGCGTGTTGCCGACGCAGCAGCCGAGGCTGAGCCCGGGAACTCGTGGCACCCGGGCGAACACCTCCTCGGCGTCGGCCAGGCCCGGAATGAGGTCGGGCCGGACGAAGGAGGACAGTTCGAAGGCCCGCACGCCGGCGTCGATGAGCCGCCGTACGAGTTCGATCTTCACTTCGGTCGGGACCGTGTGGTTCTGGAAGGTCAACCGGGGCGCGATCTCGCGGATGCGTACCGTGTCGGGTAGGGACATGGTGGTTCCTCAGGTGTGGCGGGTGGGTCGCAGGCCCGCGGAGAGCGCGTCCCAGGCGTCGGTACGGCCCTGGTCACGCAGTCGGTGCTTGCGTACCTTGCCGTTCGGCGTGACGGGGAGCCGGTCGACGACGCGGTAGTAGCGGGGGACCAGGGGTAGGCGAGCAGGACCGACTCGACCTCGTGGGAGGAGATGTTCTCCCCCCGGCGGCGCAACGCGTCCTTCTTGCGGTCGACGAAGTAGAAGTAGCCGTCTTCGTCCGTGTAAGCCAGGTCGCCGGTGTGCCACCACAGATCCTTCATGGTCGCGAGCGTCGCCTCGGGATCGCGGTGGTAGCCGGAGAACATGATGTCCGCCAGGCGGGGCCGGTACACGATCTCCCCGGCCTGGCCGGGAGCGGCACGGTTGCCGGACTCGTCGTGGATCTCCAGGACGGACGATGCGGTGGGCAGGCCCAGCGAGCCGACCTTCCGGGCGCTGAGCGGGTTGTAGAGAACGTTCTTGATCTCGGTGAGCCCGTAGCCCTCGACGATCTGCACGCCGAAGCGCTCCTCGAAGGGATACAGCACCTGGGGCGGGGCGGGCGCGGCGAACACCTTCGTCACCTGGTGGTCGGGGTCGCGGTCGGACGGGGGCCGCGCCAGGAGCACCGGCAGCATGGAACCCAGCGCGTTGAACTGGGTGACCCGGTGGGTGCGCAGCTCGTCCCAGAACCTGCTGGCGCTGAACCGGCTCCCGAGGACCACGGTCGCCCCCGCGTAGAAGCCGTGCAGGGTGATGTTGATCTGCGCGGCGCCGTGGAACAGCGGTAGGCACGTGTAGAGCCGCTCCTCGGCGGCCGTGGCCATCTGTGTCGCGCACTCGCGGCCGGCGACCAGATGCATCAGGTGCGACTGCACCACGCCCTTGCTCCGCCCGGTGGTGCCGGACGTGAGCATGATCGCGACGGGGTCGCGCGGCGCGACGTGCGGGAGCTCTGTCACTGTGCTGCCGGCCGCGAGCAGATCGCTCCACGTCCGTACCGTCACCCCGGGTGGGACGCGGCCGGGCCGGTCGGAACCGAGCAGCACGACGGTTTCGAGGGTGGGCGGTACGTCCGGCAGGTCGGCGACGAGTTCCAGCAGGGCCGCATCGGTGACCAGCACGCGCACGCCGGTGCTGCGGAGTGCGTGGTCGAGGAAGGGGCCCTTGTAGGCGATGTTGATCGGGACTTCGACGAGCCCGGCGCGGGCCGCTCCGAGCCAGGTGAGCAGGTATTCGGGCCGGTTGGGCAGGAAGACACCGACTGAGCTGCCCGGGGCCGCGCCTGTCGACACAAGACCGCGCGCCATGTCGGTGACCGACCCGTCGAGGGCGCTGTAGGTCAGCACGGTGTCTTCGAAGACGAGGGCCGGCTTGTCCGGATGTGCCGCGGCGCGGGCGGCGAGGAGGCCGCCGACGGTGCCGTCGGCCAGATCGGAGAAGTCCTCAGGGCCTCGGGCGCGGTGGTCCGGAACGACGGTTGCCGTCATGCCAGCTCCTTCTTGGCACGGGCGAGAAAGCCCTCCAGCGACGGGTCCCAGGCCGCTTCGGCGCCCGTCGTGACGAGAAACGCGTCGACCCCGAGCTCCTGGTACCTGCGGAGGGTGTCCAGGACGCGCTCCTCGGTGCCGACCAGCGCCTGGGAGTTGGCGAAGCCGCCCAGGAGCTTGGTGAGCCCGGTCCAGAAGCAGTCGTCGTGCAACTCGTCGCCGGTGAGCGCGAGGGCCCGTTGCCGTCCGACGGAGGTGTCCGTCGACGAGGAGCGCAGGAAGGTCGTACTGCCGGCGGCCTCGGCGATCTGCCGCTCGACGGCACGGGCCTGGGCCCAGGCGTCGTCGTCGGTGTCGCCGATGAACAGGCGCAGGCTCAGCGAGAACCGCATCGGGCGGTGGTGGCGCTCGGCGGCCGCGGTGACCCGGTCGATGCGCTCCTTCGTACCGGCGAACGGTTCGCCCCAGAGCATGTACAGGTCGGCGTGCCGGGCGCCGAAGTCCACGGCGTCGTCGCTCTCACCGCCCATGAAGATCGGTACCTGCCCCTGCACCGGCTTGGTTTGCAGCTTCACCGCCTCGGCGGTGAAGTACTCACCGTGGTGGTCGAACGGCTCGGTCTCCGTCCAGGCGCGGCGGACGACGTCGAGGTACTCGACCGCACGCCGGTAGCGTTCGGCCTTGGGCAGGTCGTCCGATTCGCGGCGCAGATCCTTGTCGGAGCCGCCCACGACCACATTGACGGCGAGCCGTCCGCGGGCCAGCACGTCAAGGGTGGCGAAGTAGCGCGCGGCGGCCACCGGCGCCATCACGCCGGGACGGTGCGCGACGATCGGCGAGAACCTCTCCGACGATGCCAGCGCGAAGGGCGCCGTGGCGTGGTTGTGCGGCCAGGTGGAGGAGTATCCGACGAGGACCCGGTCGATGGCCTTCGAGCGGTCCAGTTCCTGAACCCTGGAGATCATTCGGGCGGGGTCGGTTTCCCCGGCCTGAAGGGGCTGCAGCCCGGTGAAGAATTCGACCATGGCGTTCTCAGCTTTCTGCGTGGGATCCGTTACGGGACGGTGATTGGCGCGTGAGCCAGGCCTCGTGGCCGGCGAAATGGTGCGGCCGGCGTGTCCGCAGCTCGGCCCGGGAGGTGGCCAACGCCGCGCCTGCGAAGGCCATTTCGGCGGAGACCTCCCACTCCCTGCCGACGTGCCGTTCGATCCGTGCCAGCACCTGGAGGGGCCGCTCGACCGGAACCGGGCGGAGGTAGGAGACCGCCAACGACTTGGTGACCAGCCGCGGTTCGGCCCGCAGCGCGACCATGTTGAGTACGTCGTCGAAGACGGCGGCCGTCCAGCCGCCGTGCGCGACACCGGGCCCGCCGCGCCAGAACCGTGGACAGACGACGTCGAACAGCACCTCGTCGCCCTGCGTACCGCTGATCTCGACGCCCAGGCGGCAGGAGCCGTGCGGAGCGCAGCCGCCGCACAGGAGTCGGCCCGACGGGGACGGCTCGATCGCGAAGGCGTCGGGGTCCTCAGACATCTCCGGCCACCTGGCGCAGGGCCGCGAGCACCGCTTCGGGCACATCGATGGTGCCTCGGCGCAGTGCCTCGTTCCGGCAGGTCACCGAGCGGTCGAACGGCACCCGGACCGGGCCGTTGCCGTCGACGGGACGGGTGGCGCGGACCGTTTCGGCGAAGGCCGCGACCCTGCGTCGGTAGTCGTCCGCGTCGGTGAGCGTGCCGGGGTCGAACAGCACGATGAAGAAGCCGCAGTCCGAGACACCGGGCGGGTTCGCGGCCGCGCCGGTCATCATGCCGAGCAACTGGACGACCAGAGCGAGCCCGGAGCCCTTGTGGCCGCCCCACACGCCGAACGCGCCAGTGAGCGCGGCGGCCGGGTCGAGCGTCGGGACCCCGGCCGCGTCGTACGCGTGGCCGGACGGCAGCTTCTCCCCGAGCCGCGCCTTCAGCATCACCTCCCCGTACATCACGGCGGAGGTGCCGATGTCCCAGATGACCGGAGCCGAGGTGGCCGGGAAACCGAACGCGATCGGGTTGGTGCCGAACCGGGCCTCGGTGCCGCCGTGCGGGGCCACGACCGCCGGCCCGCTGCCCGCGATCATCCCGGCGAGCCCGGCTTGCGCGGCCTTCTCCAGGTAGTACGAGAACATGCCGGTGTACCAGGTGTTGCGCGCGCCGACGACTGCCACTCCCTGAGTGCGGGCCTTCGCCACGGCCAGCTCCAGCGCCCGCATGCCGACGAGGTAGCCGACCTGGTCGCCGCCGTCCACGGTGGCCGACACCGGTGTCTCGCCGACGACTTGGATCGGTCGCGGTGGCTCCTCGGTGGTGCGTATGCGCTCCGCTATGGACAGCGCGCGGGCGAGCCCGCCGAAGGACAGCCCGCGCAGTTCGCAGTCGAGCAGATGGTCGGCGATGGTCTCCGCGGCCCCGGCGGGATGCCCGCACGCGGTCATCGTCGCCACGGCGAGCGCACGGGCATCGGACAGGGTCAGAGTCGTCATGAGCCGGCCTCCACGGACAGGGACATGGGCGAGGGGGAGGACTGCAAGCGCTGGGCGGCCCGGCGGGTGAGCGCGAACGCGTCGATCGCGCTGAGCGAGGCCGAGCCGAACACCGTGAACGACGACAGCAGCGTGGTCGCAGGGCTCGGCGCAAGGGAGAAGACGTGTGCCGGCGCCCTGCCGCCCTTGGCTCCGCCTAGCGCCTGAGAACGTCTAAGCATGCTGATAACTTATAAGCGTACTTGGTCAAATGCAAGCATGCTGATATCCCTGAAGCGGAGGAAGCCGCACGCCGGGGTACCTACGACGGCAGGCCCGCGCGAGAGCTTCACACGGGCCCGCCATGCGCATCAGGAAAGAGGTCACATCACGGCGTCGGTCTGGAGCGGGCCAGCGGTGATGCGGAGCTCCCGGATGCGAACCGGCTCTTCCTGGTCGAGGTAGAAGATGTGCATGAACGGGGCGCGCACCACCCGGTCCGGCTCGCTCTTCTTGGCCATGGTCGCCTCGCCACGAAGCAGGCGGACGCCGTCGCCGGCGGCCCAGTACTCCAGGACCTCATGGGTGATGTTCAGCGGTGCGTCGATCTTGACGAAGAACGCCTTGATGGCCTCGGCCCCGTGAATGCGTGCGGTGCCGAAGTACATGTCGGTATCCTCGATCACCGGTGCGAAGCCCTCATCGAAGTCCAGGGTGTCGATGGCTTCCATGAACTTCAGGACCCAGTCGGGTACGGCAGTCGCGCGTGCGGTGTCTGTCATGGTGGTGGTCTCCTGTTCAGGCCGCGGCGGGCAGGGCGGCGAGGAACGCGTCGATCTCGGCGTCGACGGCCTCCGGGTTCTCGCGCGCGGCGAGGTGGGCCGTGTGCTGCTCCGCGTCACATCGGAGTGATCAGCGAGGCCCGTCCTCGGCGGGTACCGGCCGCAGGGCGGAAGCCTCGACCGGCCGATGACAGCTGCTGCACGCGAGGTAGGGGTCGGTCGGGTTCCCGCACTCCGTGTGCACCAACAAGTGATGCGTGGCGTCGTCGTCCGCCGCGTTGGCCTCGGCCCACCGCGTGATGGTCACGATGGCGGGGACGACGAGTTCGCGGGCGCTGTCGGTGAGCTGGTACTCGTACCACGGCTTGTCCGGCCGGTAGGCGTGCTTGGTGAGCAGGCCCAGCTCGGTGAGGCTGTTGAGCCGCGCGGTGAGGATGTTGGCCGAGATGCCGAGGGCCCGCTTGAGTTCACCGAACCGGCCGACACCGAAGAACACCTCCCGCAGGATCTGGTAGTTCCAGCGCTCGGAGATCGCGGCCAGGAACTCCTGCCCATGCTGGAAGGTGACGTGACTCGTACGTTCGGACACGGCTTCTCCTCGTCGAATACCCGTTGTAGTATTGAATTGCAAGTAGTTCCCCAATGTTACTAGTGAACCTTGCACCTGGCACCCACCCACAGGGAAGCCCCCAGTGAAGGGGGAAGCCCGTCCGACAGCCCGCGAGGTCTGCGGTGCCTCCTTCTCGACGGTCCGGGCGGCCCGCCGGCAGACCGCATGAGCGACTACCGGGACCGGGCGCCGCTCGCCCTCGCCGCGCCGGCCGCGACGCCGAGTTGCGCGCCACGCACCTGCCCGACATCCGGTCCCCGGCACGGATCGCAACCGTGTCGAAGTCTCCGCCGGAGAGGCTGGACGCCGTGCCGAGTCCGCCAAACGGCACGGCATGGAGGGGCACAGCATGAAGGCCCGGGTCCTGGTCTCGCCGACACGCTGGTTCCTGCCCGAGACGCCGCCGACGACTCGGCCATCCGCTACACGCGCGTATGTGTGCGCCGAGACCAGGGCGAGGAGTGGGCGGCGGCCCGACCAGGGGCCGGCCCGCACGTGGGCACGGTCAGCGAGGACCGGTTCGGACGGCCAGCGAAGCGGGAGGTTCCATGACTCCGCACATGTTCACGTACTGTGCCCGCGATCACGCCCGGCAGCGGCACCACGGGCCCCTTCGAGGTAGCACACCGCGCCCGCCTCCCCGTCCGCGACCCGCTCCGTACTGATCCGTGCTGGTCCGTACTGATCCGTGCTGGCCCGTTTTCAGGAATCGCCATGAACGTTCGCGGACGCCGTCCGGGCGAGGGTGTCCGCCACCGTTGTGCATGCGAGCCGGGCCACGGAGCGCAGCTCGGCGTCCGAGGTGCCGGCACGGCTCAGTACGGCCAGCGACTGATTGACAGCGACGACAAAGACGGCGAGCTCATCGAGCGTCCGGCTGTCGGCAGAGGAGTCCGCCAGTGCCGCGCGCACCCGTTGGCGCTGTAGGTCGAGCAGGCCACGCACCTGCGCGCTGTTCTCCTCCTTCAGCGTCAGCGACTGCGCGGCGGACTGGGCGATGAGGCACCCCACGGGGACCGCCGGGTCGGCGATACGGTCCAGGACGACATCGAAGAACGCCTCGACCGCGCGCACCGGATCACCGGGATGCGCCCCGAGCGCCTGCTCGTACTGCGCGCCGTAGATCGACGAGTAGCGGTCGAGGCACTTGCCGAAGAGCGCTTCCTTGTTGCCGAAGGCGCCGTAGAGGGAGCCGCGGCCGAGGCCGGTGGCCGAACCGAGGGCATCGAGCGAGGCGTCCGCGTACCCGCGCTGCCAGAACACCCGCATGGCCTGGTCCAGCGCCGCACTGATATCGAACTGCTTTCGGCCGGTCACGGCGTGCACCTCCTTCGCGTCCCTGTCACGTCCCTGCTGTGAGACTACTCGCATCTTGGATCGATCGGTCGAATCATCTTTGACCGATCGATCCAAGATGGTTAGCGTGAAGGTCCTGGTTCTCGCACCCGAAAGGCCGCACGATGATCGACGACATCGCGTCAGACGTCCGCGTACAGGCTGTTCCGCCCGCCGACGGGCGCCGGACGCGCGCCGGGTTCTGGCTCATAGCCGGGGTGTACACCCTGGTCATGCTGGGCGGGACACTGCCGATTCCGCTGTATGTGCTCTGGGCGCCGGAGATGGGCTTCGGGCCCTTCACCACAACGCTGGTCTTCGCCGTCTACGCCTTGGGGACCGTGCTCGCGCTGATGGTGTTCGCGTCACTGTCCGACCGTGCGGGCCGCCGACCCCTGCTGGCTGCCGCTGTGCTCGCCGCGGCCACGAGCACGGCCCTGTTCCTCCTGGCCGACGATGTCGGGACCCTGCTGGCAGCACGGTTCCTGTGCGGCCTGGGTACCGGTGTCTTCACCGCCACGGCGACGGCGGCGCTGGGCGAGCTCGCCGGAGCCGGGCACGTCCGGCGGGTGTCGACCGTCTCCACGGCGGCGAACATGGGCGGGCTGGGGCTGGGTACCGTCGTCGCCGGCCTGTTCGCGCAATACGGGGCGGACCCCACGCGCCTGGTGTTCTGGGTCTACCTCGCCAGCCTGGTGCCGGCGTTCCTGGCTGTCGTCGTCACCCCGGAGACCGTCACGGCCCGGCAGCTCCCTGCGCTGTCCGTGCGCCGGCCGGCCTTTCCCGACCGGCGGGCGGCGCGGACCGAGTTCCTGCGGGCCGCCACAGCCGTCCTCGCCGCGTTCGCGGTCAGCGGACTGTTCTCGTCGCTGGTGCCTTCCTTCCTCCGTGAACAGTTGCACGTCCACAACGTCGCGGCTGTCGGCGCAGAGGTCGGGCTGCTGTTCATCGTGGCCCTGATCGCGCAGGTGGCCACCCCGGAGCGGTGGCTCTCCCGGCGCTGGCCGGCGCCGGCGTTCCTCGTGGCGGGCGTCGCGGTGTTCGAGGCCGGGCTGTGGACACGGTCGCTGCCGACGTTCGCCGCCGGAACGCTGCTGGCGGGTACCGGCATCGGCCTGGCCTTCCGCCGCGGTGTCGGGATCACCCAGCGGCTCGCCGACCCGCGGCGCAGGGCGGATCTGCTCTCCACGTACTTCCTGTTCGCCTACACCGGCACGATCGTGCCCACGCTGGCCCTGGGACTCCTCGACCAGACCATCAACCAGGACGTAGCCACCCTGATCCTCGCCGTCGCCGTCGTTGCGACGACCCTCGCCGGCACAGTGAGCCGCCCCGCCACCGCCGTCACCTGAGCGACCGCCGCGCTGAACGAAGGGGACGTACCGCAGTCACCGCGCACCCGAGTAGCTCTGTGTCATCCGCTCCCAATGGCGCACTCCGGCTGGACACCTCAGACGAGTCTGTAATGGCGTTAAACACGCGCACATCGCACACCGATGAAGGAAGACCATGACCGACCCTGCAGTCACCGCCCGTGTCTCCGACAACCCTGTCCGCGACCTGCCGTTGCACGACCTGGCCGGCTTCACCCACCGCTGGGTCGACGCGGGCGGTATCCGGCTTCATGCGGTCGAGGGCGGTCAGCCGGACGGCCCAGCCGTCGTGCTGCTCGCCGGATTCCCGCAAACCTGGTGGGCATGGCGAAAGGTGATGCCCCAACTGGCCGACCGATTCCACGTCATCGCGATCGACCTGCCGGGCCAGGGCCACTCCGAACGCCCGGACGGCAGCTACGACACGCACACGGTCGCCGCGTACGTCCACACCGCCGTGAATGCACTCGGCGTTTCGACATACTGGTTGGCCGCCCACGACATCGGCGCGTGGGTCGCCTTCTCCCTCGCCTTGAAGTACGAGAGCCGGCTGCGTGGCGTCGCACTGCTCGACGCCGGAATCCCGGGCATCACACTCCCCGACGCCATCCCGACCGACCCCGAGGTGGCGTGGAAGACTTGGCACTTCGCGTTCCATCTCGTGCCCGACCTGCCCGAGACACTGCTCTCAGGCCGCGAACGCGAGTACGTCGGCTGGTTCCTGAAGGCCAAGACCCTCTCCCCCGACACCTTCGACGACGCCGAGATCGAGCAGTACGCCGCGGCCGTCGCCGCTGATGGCGGGCTCCGCGCCTCCCTGGCCTACTACCGAGACGCCGCCGAATCGGCGCGGAAGAACCACGAGGCCCTTGACCGACAGCACCTGACGGTGCCGGTTCTCGGGATTTCCAGCAGCCACGGTTCCATCCCGGACATGGCAGCTTCCCTCAGGCCGTGGGCCGACGACATCACCGGGATTGTCGTGCCGGACGCAGGACATTTCATCCCGGACGAACAACCCGACGCCATCGCCGCCGCTCTGGCCGGCTTCATCACTCAAGGCGATTGACACCGGCCGAACTCGCCGTACACGACTCTCGATCCAGAGGGAAACACTCATGGCCCACGCAGACCGTATCGACGTCCACACCCACGTGGTGCCACCGTTCTGGGGCGAGGCACTGCCGAGCCACGGTGGGGACCCGTCGGGTTGGTCCACCCCGCAATGGAGCCCAGAGGCACACCTGAGGTTCATGGACGACAACCAGATCGCCACCAGCGTCCTGTCGCTCACCGCTCCCAGCGTCGTCGGCTGGCAGAGTCTGGAGCGCCGGGACATGGCCCGCAGGGTCAACGAATACGTGGCAGAGCTGGCCACCCGGCATCCGGGGCGTTTCGGCAACTTCGCCACCGTCCCCCTGCCGGACGTCGAAGGCGCCGTGTCCGAGGCCGAACACGCCCTCGACGAGATCGGCGCCGACGGCGTCGTGCTCCTGAGCAACTACGAGGGTGTCTACCTCGGAGACGCGAAATACGCACCGCTCTGGGACGCACTGAGCAGGCGGTCCACCATCGTCTTCATCCATCCCGGCCACCCCCTCGTCCCGCTTCTCGCGGACGTGCCCGGCCCTCTCGTCGACTATCCGTTCGACACCACCCGCAATGCTGTGCAGATGGTTTTCAGCGGCGTTCTGGACAAGTACCCCAACGTCAAGATCGTCCTCGCTCACGCAGGCGGTTTCGTGCCCTACGCGGCGCTCAGGTTCTGTGAACTGCAGCCGGTCCTCGACCCGGAAGGGCCCACCACAGAACAACTGCTCGCCAAGTTCAGGTTCTTCTACTGGGACACGGCGCTGTCGTCCGGACCCGACGCATTCCCCAGCTTCCTGGCCTTCGCGGACCACAAACGCATCCTCTTCGGCAGCGACTTTCCCTACGCCCCCACACCGGTCGCGACGAAATTCACCCGGATCCTCGACACCCACTCCGGACTCACCGACGAACAGCGGGCCGCCGTCAACAACGGCAATGCCAAGAGGATCCTGAAGCGACTCGCCTGACGACGTGAAGGATCATTTCCTTCCCGAGTGTGGCCACTACCCCACCGAGGAAGCTCCAGAGGCGATGCTGTCCACGTCGACGGCGTTCCTGGTGACCCGACGGGCAACAGCCCACCCGCCGGCGGCGTCCGGCGCGGACGGGGTGGGAACCGAATACAAGAGATAGGGGCCGTGGCGGTTGGTCCCGCTGGTCGGTGGAGAGACAACATCCGTGGTGGACCTTCGGTGTTCGGTCCCGCGTGCCAAGCCGCGAAGCCGAGCCCGCTCGGCCCGGTCCGGCCGGGCCGCGACCGTCTCGAAGAACCCGGAGTTGACCGCCGTGCGGATCGTCGCGGCCACAGCGGGCACGTCCGTCAGCTTCGGGAAGCAGCCGAGCCGCCGATACGACTTCAGCCGCACCACCAGGGCCGGCAGGCGCTGCTCGTTCTGGTTCTTACCGCGTGCCCACGCGACCTCATCCGCCGTCGGGTTGAACGCCTCGACCAGCTCCCGCCCGGACACCATCCGTTTGAACCGCGGATAGGCAGTCCGATCCATCGACGCCACACCCGCCGCCCCAGCGAGATCACAGCACCGGAACCTCACCGCGGCCCCTTTCTGGCGTATTCGGTTCCCGCCCCCAGACGAGCAGGAGTTCTCCGCAGACGCCTCACCGGACGGCCACGAGGACACACCCCGCGCTCCCCCGGGCCCGGACCGAACGCCCGCCTCGCGATCCGCTGTGACCCCAACCGGCCGCATAGGCGAGTGGGTCGGGGGTAATCGCGTCGCGAATGGCGGGTTCACGTGAATGGAGGCTTCTGGTGCTGATGGCTCACCCCGCGGTATTGAAGGACCTGGTCGAGCAGTACGAGACCCTGCGCGCACTGCACGCCGAGAACGGCAGCCTCGCCGCACGGCGGCGGATGGACGATGTCGCCTACACGCTGTGCGTCTCCACCGGCACACGGGATGCCGATGTCGCCCTCGTCGCCGCCCGGCACCAACTGCCCGGCGCCCGCCCCCAGGACGACTCCGTACTCACCATCAGCTGACCTCGTGCAGCCGCGAACCGTCGGTCACCCCATGCCGGCGAAGACACTGGAGTCCAGGTGCCCGAAGAGGCCGGCGGCGTCCCGGCAGACCGCCTGGGCACCGGCGGCCTTCACATCCCGGACGGCCGCCCACGAACGCGGCCCGGTGAACACCGCGTTCCCTGTGAGGAATTGGGGGCTCCACCCCTGGCCGAGCGTGCCGCCGAACACGGTCAGGGCCGCGGCGGCCCCGCTCAGGGTGATCGCGTCCCGCGGGGCGCGGGTGAAGAACCAGAACTGCGGCAGGGACACCACGTAGAAGGCGGCCCCGCCGTCCAGGAGGTAGGCCGTCGCGCCCAGGACGAGCGCGAGGACGGCGAGGTAGGCGCGGGGGTGCAGGAGGGGGTTGTCCAGCCGGGTGAGAACGACCGTGTGACACAGCGCGATCAGGGCGAGCAGGCCGAGCAGCCAGTACCTCCGGGACGGTGACGCGTCGAGCACGGCGACGGCCGGGGGCAGCAGACCGAACAGGATCCAGCCTGCCAGGTTCCAGCGAAGGACACGGTCCTGGGTGAGCCGGTCACCCGGCTGCTGCTGCCACTGAGTCACGCTGATTCACCTCGTTCGTAAGGGAGTTGAGAGATCGGCAGTCGAGTCGTTGAGCCTACCGATTCCAGGGTGCGGGGGGGCCTGTTCGGTGGTGCGGCGGGCACGGCGCACTCCGCGGGACGGCCACCAGTTGGCCTCGCCGAGCAGGAGCATCAGGGACGGCAGGACCAGCATGCGGATCACGAAGGCGTCCAGGAGGACGGCGACCGCGAGGCTGAAGCCGATCTGCTTCATCTCGATCAGGTGCAGGGCCGCGAAGCTGGCGAACACCGTGACCATGACCACGGCGGCGCTGGTCACCACGCCCGCCGAGCTGCCGATGCCCTCGATCACGGCCTTGCGGGTCGGGACTCCGCGCAGGGCGGCCTCCCGGATCCGGCTGATCACGAAGACCTGGTAGTCCATCGACAGGCCGAACAGGATCACGAAGAGGAACGCCGAGGACCGGGGCGGCGAGGGTGAGCAGCCCGACAACGGTGACCGTGAGCGTGGCGAGGGGTGCTTGGCGACGGGGCCCAGCACGGCGGCGGTCAGCCGGCCGGGGCCGGTCCTGTGCGCCTTCTGCTTCTTCGGCGCGAGCCCGCGGGCCGCCCGGCGCTCGGCACGGCGTTCGGCGCGCATGCCCAGTTTGGCGAGGACGGCGGGCAGCACGGTCAGGGAGCTGACGAGGGTGACGACGATCGCGCCGGTGGCGATGGACGAGAAGATGACGTCGTCGGCGAGGTAGAGGGTGGCGCTGGAGACGGCGACGGCGAGACCGGAGAGGACGACGGCCCGTCCGGAGGTGGCGGCGGCGAGTTCGACGACGGCCTGCGTGCTCAGTCTGCCGCCGGCGCGCGCCCGCTCCTCACGTTCACGCTTGAGGTAGAAGAGCGTGTAGTCGACGCCGACCGCAAGGCCGATGAGCAGGATGACGTTGGTGCCGACTCCCGCGTCGGGGAAGACGTGCGAGGCCACCATCGACAGGCCGACGGCCGCGATGATCGAGGACAGGGCGAGCAGCAGCGGAACGAGGGCCATCGCCACGGAGCTGAAGACCAGCAGCAGGGTGACGAGGGTGACCGGCAGAGCGATCACCTCGGTGCGTGAGAGGTCGTCGCCGCGCAGCTTGTCGACGCCCTTGCTGATGGAGGGCGATCCGGTCTCCTCGACGCGCAGCCCGGGGTTGGCCTTCTGGACGGCCGCGGTCTGCTCGATCAGCGGGTCGACGTGCTTCTTGCCCTCCAGCTCCGGACCCTTCATGGTGACGGTGACCCGCACCGCCGTGTCGCCCGCGCTGCGGACCGGGTCGGCGACGGAGAGCACCTCGGGCAGCTTGGCCATGCGGGCGGCGACGTCGGCGGCGGCCGCCTCGGCGGCGGCGACGTCGAGCTTTCCGGTGCCCGGCTCTGCGGTGATCAGGACGTGTTCGACGGGGCGCTGCTGCAACCCGCCCTCCGCGGCGATCGCCTCGCCGCGTCCCGCCTCTCCGATGCGGAAGTCCTCGACGGTCGCCGCGTTGGTGCCGACGGAGACACCGATACCGAGGCACAGAACGACGAACACGAACCAGCCGACGATGCCCCGCCAGGGGTGGGCGGCGCTCCAACGAGCCATGCGTACGGGAAGATTCTTCATGTCGTCCATGCTCTTCGTCGGGGGTGTGGTGCCGACAGCAGCGACCGGTTGAACTTGAGGTCCACCAACTGGTGGACCTCCGTCCTGCCGGGTAGTCATGAGGACGACGCGGCTCCTTCGCTCTGGTTTTTGATCATCTGCCGGAGGCTGGTGCGGGCTGCGGTGAGCTCGTCTTCGAGCTCGGTCACCCGGCGTGCGAGACCGTCGGCCTCGGCGGTCTCGGTTCCGAGGAGTGCTTCCGACTCGGCTTTGCCCTGGTTGAGTTCGTGCACCCGGAAAAGCCGTGCGGTGGTGCTCGACCGGCGGCGCCGTTGTGGCCGGGTTGCGGCAACGCGTCAGCCTGTGGGCGTGCCGATCTGGTTGTGCTCCAGGACGGAACGCAACTCCGAGAGGGCCTGCGCTGCGGCCGTCAAGGGGGACGCCTTGAGCGCATCCGCGATCAGTTCGGCCAACCGCTCGGTGAAAGTCGCTTCTGCCGCGTCGACCAACCGCAGGCCGTCGTCGGTCAGGGCCAGCAGGGAGGACCGGCGATCGGATGGATTCGGCTGCCGGACGGCCCATCCGTGCCTCTCCAGACGGTCGACGGTCTTGCTGGTCGCCCCGATGCCGATGGCGAATTCGGCGGCAAGGTCCGCCACGCGGGATCCGGGGTGATCGCGCAGGTGGCGCAGGGCCTCGAACTGTGAGGTGACGATCCCGTGCCGCTCACGAAGCCGGTCGTTGAGGGCGTTGTACAGACGCGTCTCGCATCGGACCAGGTCGGCGAAGAATCCCGGGAGGTCGATCGCGTCACCGCTCGATTTATATGCCATGGCATATAATGTAATGGAAGGCACTTACGGCGGGAGCACACTCATGAGCAAGGAACAGCGCGCCCGGGTCGACGCGATGATGCGGCAGCCGCGCCCCGAGGGTCCCCGGCCGGTCGAGGCGATCCGAGCCGGATTCAAGGCGCTGATGGCCCAGATGATCGTGCCCGACGGCATCCGCACCACGCAGACAGCGCTGGGCGACCGGCCCGCGCTGCATGTCGAGCCGGACAGCGGGCAGCGCGCCGGGACGATCCTCTACTTCCACGGCGGCGGCTGGGTGTTCGGCTCCCCCGAGACCGCCCTGTCCCTGACCGGCCATCTCGTCGTCAAGACCGGCTTCGGGGCGTACTCGCCGGACTACCGGCTTGCGCCCGAGCACCCGTTCCCGGCCGCGATCGAAGACACACTGGGTGCCTACCGCGCACTCCTCGACCGCGGCGAGGACCCTTCGGCCATCGCGTTCGCAGGAGACTCCGCCGGGGGCGGCCTCGCCGTCACCACCTGCCTCGCCGCCCGCGACGCGGGCCTCCCGCTGCCCGCCGCCGTCGTGACGTTCTCCGCGGGCCTCGACGCCACCCGCACGGGCAGGAGCATGGACGCCAAGGAAGGCATCGACCCGATCTTCACCCGCGAGTCCGTGGAACACACCGGAGCCATGTACCTCGCCGGAGCCGACCCGCACCAGCCCCTGCTCAGCCCGGCCGTCCTCGCCGACCTGACCGGCTTTCCCCCGATGCTCATCCAGGTAGGCACGAACGAGATCCTGCTGGACGACTCCACCCGCCTGGCCGCCCGCGCCCACGCGGCCGGAGTGGACGTGATCCTCGACATCACCGCCGACGTACCCCACGTTTTCCAGTCTTTCGCCGGCGTTCTCGACGAGGCCGACCAGGCACTGGACCGCGCCGCCCTGTTCCTCACGCAACACGTCCACGTTCCCGACACAGCAGCCGCGTCAGCCGGGTAACTGCTCGCGCCCCAGCAGCAGATGCTCATGGCCGCCGCCGTCCTCGCATCCCGCTACCCGGCCCTGCCCGTGGCCCTGGGACTCGCTTCCGCAGCACGCCTGACGCCTGACGCCTGAGACAAGCGGGACGTGGTCGGCCTGTCGGGACCGGCGCTTCAGGAGTGCGACGGGCCGTCGTCGTCCGGCCGGTGGCCCTTGGCAGACGGCGGAGCGGTGGCGTGCGCCTCTTCCTGGGCGAGCAGCGCCAGCAAGGAGGCTACGGTGAGTCCGGCTTCAGCCGGGTGCCGAAGAGCCGTGCCCGGTTCGATCCGGTAAATGTTGCCGCGCCCCTCACGGGTGTGGGAGAGGAAGCCGCTCTGCTCCAGATCAGAGATGATCTTCTGGACGGCTCGCTCCGTGAGCCTGCAGTGTGCGGCGATATCACGGACGCGGACATTCTGATCATCCGCGATGGCGGCCAGTACGCGGGCGTGATTGGTGATGAACGTCCACCCGGTGTGCGGTTCCGGTGCTTCACCCATGGGTACATCATACGACCGAAACTTCGCGCTCAAAAACGCGCGAATTTTATTTCCTGTTTCTCTTGACGTGTATCGCCGCCCGGGGTGAATCTGGATCTGGAGAGCGCAGGAATGCCGCGGGGAGCGGGACCATGCGGGAAGCAGAACAGTCCGGCGCCGGGCGGACGCCCGACCGAGCCGGTGCACGCGAGCTGCCGGGTCTCACGATCCGCAGCCGCGACGAGGGCGACCGGACCCTCGTCACGGTGTGCGGCGACCTCGACCTCACGACGGACCAGCAGCTCCAGTGCGCCTTGCGTTCGGCGCTCCTCCGTTCGCTGCGCGGACTCGAGCTGGACCTCGGCGGTGTCGGGTTCTGCGACTGCTCCGGGCTCAACGCCCTGCTGAACATCAGGCGACAGGCCCTCAAGGACTCCAAGAAGGTCACGATCCGCCACGTCAGCCCGGCCGTGGAACGGATACTGGAGATCATGGGCGCCCTGCCGCTGTTCACCCCCGACACCGCGCCGGACGGGCAGCGACACTCCGACGGCGCCCTGAACGCCCCGCCTCCTGTCGACGGTCACGGAATCGACGTGCGCACCGAGGTCGTACAACTGCGGCGGGCGCTACAGACTCGGGACACCATCGATCTGGCCCGCGGCATCCTGATGGCGGCGTTCGTCCTCACCCCCGAGGAGGCGTGGAGTGTTCTGGTGACCACATCCCAGAACACCAACACCAAGCTCCACCTGACCGCAAGGCAACTGGTGGACTCCATCAGGGGCGGCCCGCTGCCCGCGACCACGCAGGAGCAGTTGTCCGCCGCGGTCACTCAGGTCACCGCCGCGCGCGAGACAGCCGAGAACCCGAAATGAGCCGCCGGGCCGGGCACCACCCACAGGGGGCGCACGCCGTACGGCAGGGACCGGCGGCTCGCGTCCTCCGCCTCGGCCGGGTGGAGCGGGATCCGCAGGTCGTCTGAGCGCCGCCAGTCCCGCCAGGCCTTCCGGGGCAGCACACGCAGTGCCATGGGAAACCCGCGTGAGACCGGTCTGCCGAGGCCCCGACTTTCCCCGGTACCCCTCCTCATCCGCGCGACACACCATGCACAACCCGGTGGCCACCGGGGTACTCGGCAGCGGTCCCCACATGGGCGCCCGGATTGTCCTGGCGGAGGAAGTCGACTTCCGGGGTACCCGGTGGCCCGTACCGGAGGAAACCGCGCACCAGCCCGGAGGCCGGCCATGAGCACACGCGTCCCCGCAGACCCCCTAGACGGCCTGGTCACGGCCCTGCGCGCCGGAACCGACGCCGAGGTCCGGTTCGATCCCGGCAGCCGGGGCGCCTACTCCACGGACGGTTCCAACTACCGGCAGGTCCCGCTCGGCGTGGTCGTCCCCCGCACGGTCGAGGCCGGTGCCCGCGCGGTGGAGCTGTGCGCCGGTTTCGACGTCCCGGTGCTGTCGCGCGGCGGCGGCACGAGCCTCGCGGGGCAGACGACGAACGCGGCCGTGGTGATCGACTGGAGCAAGCACTGCGACGCGCTGGTCTCGGCCGACCCCGCCGCCCGCACCTGTGTGGTGGAGCCGGGCATCGTCCTGGACGAACTCGACCGGCGGCTCACCGGCCACCGCCTCCAGTTCGGCCCCAAGCCGTCGACGCACAGTCACTGCGCGCTGGGCGGCCTGATCGGCAACAACTCGTGCCGGGCGTCCGCGCAGGCGCACGGGAAGACGGCCGACAACGTGCGCCGGCTCGAAGTACTGACGTACGACGGGCTGCGGATGTGGGTGGGGCCCACCTCGCGGGCCGAGCGGGCACGGATCGCCGACGGCTTCAGCTGCCGCACGCAGATCGAACAGGGCGGCACCGGACGCCGGGCCCTGCACCTGGCGGAGGCGCTGGCCCTCGCACTCGACGGCCCCCTGCCGAGCGACCGGCCCGAACGGCTGGCCCGGCGGCCCGCCGACCCCTCCGGCACGGCCCGGTGGGCGGCCACCGCCGTCGCCGGGACGCTGGCGGCCACGGCAGCGCTGGGGGCCGTACGCCGGCTGCGCCGCCCGTAATCGCACGTCAACATCAGGAAAGGTTCCGAACATGTCGACGAAGGTCTCCGACTACATCCTCCAGCGGCTGCGCGAGTGGGACGTGGAGCATGTCTTCGCCTACCCGGGCGACGGCATCAACGGTCTGCTCGCGGCCTGGGGACGAGCGGACAACAAGCCCAGGTTCATCCAGTCCCGTCATGAGGAGATGTCCGCCTTCGAGGCCGTCGGCTACGCCAAGTTCTCCGGCCGGGTCGGTGTCTGCGTGGCCACCTCCGGGCCGGGTGCCATCCACCTCCTCAACGGTCTGTACGACGCCAAGCTGGACCATGTGCCGGTGGTGGCGATCGTCGGTCAGACCAACCGCAGTGCCATGGGCGGCTCGTACCAGCAGGAGGTCGATCTGCTGAGCCTGTACAAGGACGTCGCCTCGGACTTCTGCGAGATGGTCACCGTCCCGGAGCAGCTCCCGAACGTCCTCGACCGGGCGATGCGCACCGCCATGGCACGCCGCTCGGTGACCGCCGTGATCGTCCCGGCGGACGTCCAGGAGCTGGACTACTCGCCGCCCGGGCACGCCTTCAAGATGGTGCCCTCCAGCCTCGGCATGCCGCACTACGCCCCGGTACCGGACGACGACGACCTGCAGCGGGCCGCCGAGGTGCTCAACTCCGGCGGCAAGGCGGCCATCCTGATCGGTCAGGGCGCGCGCGGCGCCCGGGCGGAGGTGCAGGAGGTCGCCGACCGGCTCGGCGCCGGGGTCGCCAAGGCGCTGCTGGGCAAGGACGCCCTCGACGACGACCTGCCGTACGTCACCGGCGCCATCGGTCTGCTCGGCACCCGGCCGTCGTACGAGCTGATGCGTGAGTGCGACACACTGCTCGTCATCGGCTCGTCCTTCCCCTACACGCAGTTCCTGCCGGAGTTCGGCAAGGCGCGGGCCGTGCAGATCGACATCGACCCCCACATGGTCGGGCTGCGCTACCCCTTCGAGGTCAACCTGGTCGGCGACGCCGCGCGGACGCTGCGCCGGCTGCTGCCGCTGCTGGAGCAGATGGAGGATTCCTCCTGGCGGACGAAGATCGAGAACAACGTCAAGGACTGGTGGGAGGTGATGCAGCGGCGGGCCGATGTCGACGCCGATCCGATCAACCCTGAGTACGTCACCCACACCCTCAACGGGCTGCTCCCGGACGACGTCATCCTCTCCGCCGACTCGGGTTCCGCCGCCAACTGGTACGCCCGGCACCTGAAGCTGCGCGGGACGATGCGGGGCTCGCTGTCGGGAACGCTGGCCACCATGGGGCCGGGCGTGCCGTACGCGATCGGCGCCAAGTTCGCGCACGGCGACCGGCCGGCGATCGCCCTGGTCGGCGACGGGGCGATGCAGATGAACGGCATGGCCGAGCTCATCACCATCGCGAAGTACTGGCAGGACTGGGAGGATCCGCGGCTGATCGTCGCCGTCTTCAACAACCGGGACCTCAACCAGGTGACCTGGGAGATGCGCGCGATGGAGGGCGCCCCGCAGTTCCTGCCCTCGCAGTCGATCCCGGACGTCCGGTACGCCGACTTCGCCCGCTCGCTGGGTCTGACCGGCATACGGATCGACGAGCCGGGCGGGGTGGCCGGCGCCTGGGAGGCCGCGCTCGCCGCCGACCGGCCGTGTGTGCTCGACTTCGTGACCGACCCCGCCGTACCGCCGATCCCGCCGCACGCCACCCTCGATCAGATCGAGGCCGCGGCGGCCGCCGTCCTCAAGGGCGACAGCGACCGGCTGGCGATGGTCCGGCAGGGCTTCAAGGCCAAGGTGCAGGAGTTCCTGCCGCACCGGCACGAAGCGGGGCGAGGGTGAGCGACCCGCCGATCGCCGAACGGGTGGACAGCACGGTCCGCACCGTCCCGACGGACGCGCCGGAGGCGGACTCCACTCCGGCCTGGGACAGCACCACGCTCGTCCCGGCCACCGTCCGCTGCGGCGAGGTCACCGCACTCGGGTACACCTGCGCCCCGCCGTCGACCGCGAAGGTCATCGACGACCTGCTCGCCGACGTCGCCACCGGCATGCCGGCACTCCACGTGCCGCGCGCCAACGAGGCCACGCACCGCGCCGTACGCGACGCCGGTCTGCCGGGCGTCTCCGCGCAGGCGATCTCCGCCGTCGACATCGCGCTGCCGTCCTCGACCGCTACCTGGCCCGCACCGGCTTCTCCTCCCAGCAGACCGACGCCCCCCGCCCGCCGGGCCCGGACAATCTCTTCACCCCGGCCGACAACTCGCCGGCCACCGATCACGGCGCACACGGCTCCTTCGACGACCGCGCCCACGCCCACTCCTGGCAGGCCGCACTGGCCCGCCACCCGGCCGTCACGGTCGCCACGGCGACGGCGGTGGGAGCGGCCGCGATCGGGATCCGGCACCGCGCGGGTCGCCACCCGTGAACCCGTGGCGGCCCGGCGGACGACAGAGACGTCTGACTGCCGACAGCGTCGGCCCTCACAGCCATGGGACACGCCGCCATCGCCGGGATGACGGCCACCCTGGCCGTCGCGGCCTCTCGCAACGCGTGGCACCGGTCGGCGCGTCACCGGCGTCCTCACGGACCTCGATCACGGCACGGGAAACCGCTGGGCCATTCAGCTCACCTGTGCGTCGCCGTGCGCCACCACCGGCTCCAGCCCGGCGACCGACTCCTGCGCTACGCCGACGGCATCGTCGAGGCCCGGGGCGCGGAGGGCCGCGAGTTCGGGCGGGACCGCTTCGTCGACTCCATCGTCCGCCGCCACTCCGGCCATCGGACACTTCACGAGACCCCGCGCCGGCGTGCCGGACACCAGGACAGCCTCACGCCGTGGCCGGTGGCGCACGCTGCCGGGGCTGAACCAGGTTTCACGCCGGGCCCGTTGGACACTCGGACAAGAAGAAGAACGGGGGCAGAGAAGGATGAATCGGACCTCAACAGGCCGGACTCGGAAGGAAAGTGATCCGCCGTGACTGCGGAAGTCAGCAACCCGACCGCTGTTCGCCGCCCCGAAACGGGCTGGTCGCGGGCGCGCCGCCTGCGCGGGCAAGGCATACGCACCTGCATGCGCGCGACGCTCGACAACAACGCGGGACGGTTGCGACAGAGGGACGACTGGAACGTCGTACGAGGCGAGGACTGAGCCTCGCACATCGCGGCCTCCGACGGCCGCGACGCCGACGGGCGCCGGTATACCTCAGTCCTCGCCCCCGGCGGCGGTGTGGACAGCGTCCACGGGCCGGGACTCAGGGGATCCGCGCCGACGCAGGGTGACCGAGCGGCAGAACCTGGAACGCCCACCAAGCTGATCAACCGCCGCCTCGTCCGAGGAGTTCCGTTTCCTGGCCGGACCCAGCCCACAGGAATGGTGGCAGTCCGTTTCTCGTTTCGAGGGCCGAGCCGCTGCCGTCGGTCTCGACGGTCGTCGCGCAGGCGGTGATTTCCTGAACGGTCCGGCCCGCGACGCTGGATAGGGTCGGGTCGTGGAGCTCAGCAGCAGGCAGCCGGAGGACGCGTTCGCCGGGGAGGCTCGGGGCGAGTTGTCACTCCGTGCGGCCAGGGCGTTGTGGTGGGGGCCGGCTGGTCTGGTGCTCGGCGTCCTGGGCACCTCGGTGCTCGTCGCCGGCGCGGAGCACGGCCGGCGTCTGGCGGTGGCCGTGGCCCTGGTCCTCGTGCAGGTCTGCGCGTTGAGGTGGCAGGCGCGCGCCCCGGTCGCCGTACTGGCCGCGAATACGGCGACGGGACTCGCGGTGTGGGCGCTGCTGCCCGCGGTGAGCTTGACGGGGGCGTTGCTCGCGGCGCAGGTCTCGCTGTGCGTGCTGTCGGCCGTCAGGCCCCGGCGGGTGTCGGTGCGGGCACTCGTGGCGATGTGCCTGCCGGGGCCGCTGGCGTTCGCGGCCGGCGGCGGACCCGCGGGGCTGGCGGTCTATCTGCTGGCGGTGGTTCTGGCGTGGACCGCGGGGCAGTGGCGCGCGGCGCAGCAGGCACGGACGCGGGCGGAGTTGCGCCGGGCTGTGGTGGAGGAGCGGGCACGGATCGCGCGTGAGGTGCATGACGTCGTGGCGCACACTCTGTCGGTGATGGTCATTCAGGCGGGCGCTGCGGACGACGTGTTCGTCCAGCGGCCCGAACAGGCCCGCGAGGCGCTGCGGGCCATCGAGACGGGCGCCCGCTCGGCCCTCGGTGAACTGCGGCTGCTGCTGCGGGCGTTCGGGCCCGACGAGGGGGCGGACGAGGCTGCGGAGGAGCGGGAGCCGGTGCCCTCGCTTGCGCGCCTGGACGAGTTGGCCGACACCGTGCGCGCGACCGGGATGACGGTGCACATGCATCGCGAGGGCGCCACCGCCGGGCTGCCGGCCGCAGTGGACCTGGCGGTGTACCGGATCGTCCAGGAAGCCCTCACCAACACGCTGCGCCATGCGGTCGGCGCCGACGAGGTGAGCGTGCGCGTGACGGCCGAGAGGGAGTACGTGAAGGTCACAGTGGTCGACAACGGGCAGACATCGCAGGGCCGTTCGGCCGTGCCGGGAGCGGGACGCGGTCTGACGGGGATGGCGGAGCGGGCGCGGCTCGTGGGTGGCAGCCTGCACGCCGGTCCGCTCGCCGGAGGAGGCTTCGAGGTGGCGGCGCGGCTGCCGGTGGAGGGCGCGTGATGACGCTGCGTGTGGTGGTGGCCGACGACCAGGCCCTGGTCCGTACCGGATTCCGAATGATCATCGACGCCCGGGACGACCTGGAGGTGGTCGGCGAGGCGTCGGATGGCCGGGAGGCGGTGCGGCTGACACGGGAACTGTCGCCCGACGTGGTGCTGATGGACGTACGTATGCCCGTGCTGGACGGTATCGAGGCGACCCGGCGGATCGCGGCGTCGGGCAGTGGGGCCCGGGTGCTCGTGCTGACCACCTGGGACGTGGACGCGCACGTGGTCGCCGCCCTGCGGGCCGGGGCCAGCGGCTTCCTGCTCAAGGACATGCGCCCCGCCGAACTCGTCGACGCGATCCGCCTCACCGCGCGCGGCGACGCGCTGCTGGCGCCGACCGTTCTGAGCCGCGTCCTCGACCGGTTCCTGCGCACCACGCCCGACCCGGCGCCGCCGCCCTCCCTGCGGGACCTCTCCGGCCGCGAGCGGGAGGTGCTCACGCTGATCGGTCAGGCGCTGTCGAACGCGGAGATCGCCGACCGGCTGCACCTGTCGGAGGCCACCGTCAAGAACCATGTCACCGCGGTACTGCGCAAACTGGGCCTGCGCGACCGCGTCCAGGCCGTCGTCGCCGCCTACGACCACGGCCTCGTGCAGCCGCGCCGACCCTGACGACCCGGTCTCCTCCTCAGGGAGGAGACCGGGTCGCGGTCCTCCTGTGTTCCCAGTGCCGGCCCGTTCCCGCGGCCGATCCGCGGCCTGCGCGCGCGGCCGTAGCGTCGAGATGTGATCGACGACCTGGCCTGCCTCATGTATCTGCTCGCCCACGACAACGCCGCCGAGGGCCCCTACGACCGCTCCCGGACCGAGCTGTTGGTCCGGGCCGCCGCCCTGACCGACCTCGCGCTGCGCGGCCGGCTGGGAGAGGACGGCGGCACGGTCACCGTGACCGGCACACGGTCGACGGGCGACCCGGTCCTGGACGACGTACTGCGCGACGCCGCCGGGCACGGCTGGAAGCACCTCGTACGCCGCCACCGCAAGCGAACCCTGGTCCAGGTGGAGGACCGGCTCGCCGCGGCGGGAGTTCTCACCGTCAAGGCGCCCCGCACCCGCTTCGGCACCCGGCGGCTGACCGTGACCGACCGTGCCGTGCCCGCCGCACTCCGTGCCCGCGTGTCCGCGGTGCTGCACGGACACGGCCCCGTGCAGGAGGTGCCCACTGCCGACGCCGCGCTGCTGGCCCTGGCCGCGGCGGGCCGCATCCGCTCGGTCGTGTCACGGCAGGACCGCACGGCCTTCCGGGCCCGTATCGACGCCTGCACGAGGTCGCTCGCCGTCCTCGCGCCCGGACTGGAGAAAGCTGTACGCGCGCTGCCGACGACCATGATCGCCGCACAGGGCGGCATGGGCGGCAGCTGACCGAACGGGGAGACGATGAGCATGCACCGCGTCCTGACCGCTCTGGGCTGCGCCCTGACCGCCGTGCTCGCGACGGCCTGGTCCGCAGCGCCGCCGACCCAGCCCGACCGGCCCGCCGCAACGACGGTGCGTACCCACGCCGGCGTGGTGCGGGGCGCCGCCCACGACGGCTACCGCACCTTCGAGGGCATCCCCTACGCGGAGCCCCCGGTCGGCGGCCTGCGCTGGGCGCCGCCCCGCCCCGCAGCCCCCTGGCCCGGGGTACGGGACGCGACCCGGCCCGCGAGTGCCTGCCCGCAACCGGCCGGCGAGGTGCCCGGCGGCAGCGCCGACGAGGACTGCCTCCACCTGAACATCACGACACCTGACGGCGCGGGACCCGCACGCCCCCGGCCGGTGATCGTGTGGCTGCACGGCGGCGGGTTCACCACCGGGGCGGGCAGTTCCTACGACGCCCACCGCATGGCCACCCGCGGCGACGTCGTGGTCGTCACGGTCGACTACCGCCTCGGGGCCCTCGGTTTCCTCGCGCCCGGCGGGCTGCCCGGCTCCGGCACCTTCGGCCTGGCCGACCAGCAGGCGGCGCTGCGCTGGGTCCGCACCGAGATCGGCGCCTTCGGCGGCGACACGCACAACGTGACACTGGCCGGCGAGTCGGCGGGCGGCTACAGCGTCTGCGCCCAGCTCGCCTCACCGGCCGCCGCGGCGCTCTTCGACCGGGCGATCATCGAGAGCGGGCCGTGCACCGGTCGCCCCGACCGTCCGTTCGCCCCGTCCTCCGTCCCCCTGTCCACGGCACGCGCCACAGGCGCGGACCTGGCGGCAGAGGTCGGCTGCGGCTCCGCCCACGACGTGGTGGACTGTCTGCGGCGCGTGGCTGTCTCCCGTCTGCTCGCCGCCCAGGACACCGACCAACAGCCCGCGTACAACACTCCATTGCTGCCCAGCGACCCTGCGGCGGCGATCGCCGCCGGTCGCTTCCCTCGCGTCCCCGTGCTCATCGGCAACAACCATGACGAGGGCAACGGCTGGGCCGCCGGGATCGTCCAGGCCGGCAACCCCGTCACCCCCGGCACCTGGCCCGACGTCGTGTCCGCCTTCTTCCCCTCCCCAGGGCAGGCCAAGGCGATCGTCCGCGAGTACCCGGTGCACCGCACCGACGGGGGTCCGGTGTTCGGCGCAGTCATCGGCGACGCGAACTTCGCCTGCCCGACGGCACGCACCGGCGGCCTGCTCGCCGCGCGAGTGCCGGTCTGGCGTTACGAGTTCGCCGACGAGCACGCCCCGTCGCTCACCCCGGGCACGCCGCCGTTCCCGCTCGGCGCGCCGCACGCGAGCGAACTGCCCTATCTGTTCGACCTCGGCGGCCGCCCCCGCGACCTGACCGCGGCGCAACGCCGGCTGGCCGACACCATGATCGACTACTGGACCCGCTTCGCCCGCACCGCCGACCCGAACGGTCCGTCGTCCCCGCCCTGGCCCCGGCAGACGGTGCTGTCCCTGGCGCCGGACCACGTCGTCCCCACCCGCACGGCAGAACTCCGCCACCACTGCACCTTCTGGAACGCCCTCGGATGACCACGGACACGTGACCCGACTCGGCTCAGGCCCGGGGATCCTTCTCGTGAGCCCGTGACGGTTCCGGTCGCCGCCCTGCCGACCCCTCCAGGCGCGATCACACGGGCGAAGGCGTCCAGGACGTACGCCGTGCCCCGCAGGTCGACCTACGCCTGAATCTGCGGGCCATACCGGCCATCCACGCCTACGCCACGTCCAAGTCGGCACAGGTCAGCACGGCACCCCCGGCCACCATGGAGGCCCGGCACCACCTCCATGGTGGCCGCGCGCACTTCTCCACCCAGCTGAAGTGCCCGACCGCGATGCCGAGTGGCTGGCCGTTCTGCCCCCAACTGCGCTCTTCGTCCAGGCCCTGGGACTAAGCCTGGCGATCGGCTTCGCACTCGGCCTGATCAGCGGCCTGACCGCCGGTCTCCTTGGCCTTCTGGCCTCCCCGGCCGACACCGCACGAGCCGTCAGCCCCCTTGCCATCCTGGACACCGACCGGGCCACCGTCATCACACGAGGCGTCACACTGATGACGTCAGCGATCCTTGTCGTGCTCCTCTTCGCCTACACTTATTTGGAAACCGCAGCTGCAGAGACGTGGAAATACGTCGCGATCACAGTCATGATCTGGCTACCCGTCAGCCCCTTGGCCATCTTCCTCAGTTCCTGGTGCTGGCTCCTCATCACCCGACTGTGGCTGTGTACCTCCGGACGACTCCCCTGGCACCTCATGGCCTTCCTCGAAGAAGCCCACCAACGAGGCGTCCTCCGACAAACCGGTGCCGCATACGAATTCCGCCACGCACGCCTCCAAGAACAACTCCACGCCCCCTCCCCACAGGGACAGTCACCGCCGGACTGAACCAGAGCCGGTCGCCTCGATCAGAGGTGGGGGCGCATCCGAGGCGTGCCCCCTGGGGGACTTGGCGTTCCAGCTGGGCGCGGGGCCAGGGAGGCAACTGCTGCAAGACCCCCTCCATCACGTCGCGAGCGTGCCGCACGTCGTCGAAGGAGCTTCGTCGGCACGGAGGCAGGGCCGCGCATTCGAGGAACCTTGTCGCCGGGTCGGCTGGACAGCCGCGAATGCTCGCTGGTGCTGTGACCGCATAGACACCTCACGACCCCAGGTCGTCAAGCCGCAGCGGCCAAGGCAGTGGGGAATGCGGTGTTCTCATCGAACAGTTCGCGTCGCTGGAGGCAGTGGAACATCTGTCCGAGCATGCGGTTGCAGAGGTTGCGCCGGGCGGCAGCGTGCCAGTCCCCGTGCTCATCGCGGCGGCGACGGTAGTGGGCCATGGCTCCGGGCGAGGCCCGAGGGCGGAGAAGGCCCAGAGGTAGCCGGCGTGGTTGAGGCGGTCGTTCTTGACCCAGCGGCGGGTGATGCTGGCCTTCTTACCCGAAGCCCGGGTGATGGGCGAGGAGCCGGCGTATGCCTTCAGGCCGCGGGCGTCGGCGAAACGGCCGCGGTCGTCCCCGATATCAGCGAGCACCCGGGCGCCGAGCTGGACGCCGAGGCCGGGAGGTTTCAGTCCCTTGGGACTCTTTCTCATCTGCCGAGGGCGAATCCGTCTGGAAACACCCAGCGCAGCGAATCATATGCCTGGACTATCCGGCTTGGACCAGGTCTCCCGCGCCATGGTCACGGATGGATGGTCGGTCTTGCACACGGGTATCGGATTCGTCGAAGGCAGCGCAGGCAGTGTGCCAGTCGCTGGCCATTCCCCACTGACAGCTCGGCGCGCGTCTGACGGCCAGCCATCTCGACTCGGTACTCTGTCTCTGCCGACCGGGTCACACGGTCGCGTCCGGCACCCCGCCGGCCCGCGCGATCCGCGCCGAGTGCTCCACCGTGTCCCCGCCCAGAAGGATCTCGGAGACGAGGTCGTGGTCGTAGTCCAGGCCCAACCGCTCCGCGATCAGGAACGAGATCTCCACGGCGGCGAGGGAGTCCCCACCCAGCAGATGGAAGTCGTCCCGGGTGCCCACCTCATCCAGGTCCATCACCTGAGCCCAGATGCTCGCGATCAGCAACTCCAGCCTGGTCGACGGAGCTTCGAACTCTGTGGCAAGGTCCGGACGTCCCTGGGCGGGCGTCGGCAGCCGACCACGGTCCACTTTTCCGTGTGCGGTGAGCGGCAGCTCGTCGACGAGGAGGATGCGCGCCGGGACCGATCTGCTGGGCAGACGGCACATCAGATGGTTCATCAGGTCGCCCACCGGGTCGGGCAGGGCGTGCTCCGGGTCGAGGACGACATACGCCACCAGACCGCCGCGACCCGCCGCCGTCTTGCGCACCAGCGCACAGGCTTCCCGGACCGCGCCGTAGGTGCGCAGCACGTGCTCGGTCTCGGCTAGTTCCACCCGCTGGCCCCTGATCTTGACCTGGCCGTCCCGGCGGCCGAGGAACTCGATCTGGCCGTCGTTGGTGTACTTGCCGAAGTCCCCGGTACGGAAAGTACGCCAGCCTAGGCCCTGCACCGGCAGCGGCGGGGGTGAGAAGCGGTCGGCGTCCTCCTTGCCGACGCCCCGGTAACCGGCCGCGACCCCGAGGCCGTGGATGTAGATCTCGCCGGGTTCGCCGACCGGGCAGATCCGCCGGTCCTCATCGAGGATGTAGAGGTGCGTGTTGGTGATGGGCCGCCCGATGGGGACAGGGTGCCGCGCCGGGCCGTCCGCCGGGAAGTGCGTCACGTCGATGGACGCCTCCGTGGGGCCGTAGAGATTGTGCAGCCGGGCGGTGGACTGGCGACCGAACTCCTCGACCAGGTCGGCGGGAAGCGGCTCACCGCTGCAGAAGACCATGCGCAGCGAGGGGCAGCGGCGGGCCCCCTCCGCTCGCAGGAACAGCCGTAGCATCGACGGCACGAAGTGGGTGACGGTCACCTCGTGTGCGGTGAACAGCGAGATCAGCGTCTCCGGTGAGGTGTGCGCACCGGGCGTCACCACCACTGTGGCGGCACCGGCATACTGCGGCCAGAACAGCTCCCATCCGGCCACATCGAAGGTGAACGGCGTCTTGAGCGCCACCCGGTCGGTACCGGTGAGCGGGAACATCTGCTGCATCCAACGGATCCGGTTGGCGAATCCCCCGTGGGTGCAGACCACTCCCTTGGGCCTGCCGGTCGAGCCCGAGGTGAAGATGACCTGGGAGGGGGTGTCGGGACCGACGGCCACCGGTCGGACGGGTGTCACCGCGGCTCCTTCCGCGGGCAGCTCGAACTGCTTACCGAAGACAGGCCGTGGACCGTCGTGCGGCACCACGACCGCGGTGGCGCCGCTCCGCTCGGCGATGCCCTCGGTCCAGGCCCGCGGCTCGGCCGGGTTCAGGGGACAGTAGGCGTTGCCGGTGAGGAAGATCGCCTGGACCGTGGCAACCAGGTCGGCCGAGCGTTCCATCGCGACGCCGAAGACGGCCGGATCTCGGCCGCCAGGGAGGGGGAAGGCCTCCTGAAGCGCAGCGCAGATCCCGAAGACTCGCTCGCCCAGGTCCCGGTAGGTCCATCGGCGTGCTCCGTCAATGAGCGCGGTGACCGGTCCGCGTTCCATGAGGTGGCGCCTCACTTGCCGGAGGACCTCCTCGGCGTGGACGGGTTCCACCGCTCCCTGCAGTCTCTCGATGATCTCCCGGTCCCGGTCGGTGCATCGGCCCCATACCCCGAGGTTCGGCATGCCCGCAGTCTCCGTCTCAGAAGGTCCGTGCCGTGACCGCGTCCGCGGCGTCGGCCCCGAGCGGCCCCAGCCGCAGGTCAAGGCCGAAGTCCAGGAGGGCCGGAAGGCAGTCGCCCGCGTTCATCAGCGGGGCGACGGTTCCACGGACGGCCGCCAGGTCGATGTCCGGGTCCAGCCCCAGCGCGCAGATCTGGTCGGCGGCGCGCAGGCTGTACAGCAGCGACGGTCCCAGGTAGGGGAACTTCCGCGCCGTGTCCCGCACGTGCGGGACGTCGAGGCGCCCGGCCCGGTGCAGGAGCTTGACGTTGCTCAAGCCCTTCACGCCCGCAGTGCCCAGCACCAGGCAGTCCACATAGAGCCGGTGCAGCAGCACCCAGGACAGCACGCGGTCGGCGAGGGTCGGCACCTCCGTCCCGCCGACCCCCACCCATTGGAGCTGCTCCCACCACACCGGCTCCGCCGGTTTCACCCGGGTGCCGATGTCGTCGGTCAGCAGGTTGAGGCTGTAGTGCAGGTCGATGGAGAGCTTGAAGTGCAGCTCGCCGTCGAGCACGCAGAACTGGGTCGGCATCAGTTCCCGGACGCGGTCGGCCTCGTCCCGCAGTTCCGGTACGGCGACCAGCCGGTCGTAAGGTGCGCACTGGCCGAAGAGATAGACGGACTCTTCCGTCATCCGGCTGATCCGCGCGGGCAGTTGCCGCACCCTGCCGCTGTCGATCCTGAGCTCCGTCCGATACCCGAGGGACTCCAGCAGTTTGCGCGTCTCGGCCAGCCGGACCCGGCGCACCAGGACGTCGATGTCGTTGCTGAGCGAGGGGATGTCCAGGTTGTCCACCAGATGGTCGAGCACCACGCCCTTGTAGGCGATCCACTCAAGTCCTTGAGTATCGAACGCTTCGGCCAGTCGGGCCAGTTCGGCTACCTGCAGGGCACGCACGGCGAGGCCGATCCGCAGCGAGAGCCCGAACGGTCCCTGCTCGTCGCCGACCCCCGGATGCCGGCCATGAACCGCCAGTGCGGCATTGACCAGTTTGCGACGCCTCAGATATCCAAATACGGTATGTACGCCGCGCTCTTCGATAATACGCCCGAAATGCTCGTGATGAACACTGGAGGCAGGCTCGGGGAATGGTTCAAGAATGGATCGGACCAGGGCAATACGGTCGGCAACGGGAAGTGCCCGCAGCTCAGGCAATCCGGCTCCTCATGCCAGTGTGACGGTCAAGAGTTTTGGAATTCCGTATTCCGTCAGGCAAACACGGTTGAGCAGCTTAGATTTGAGCATCCATCAGGATCAAGGATCTTTTCGGCCATGACACCGAGTGCAGGTCAGTTCCGGCCAACATGACCGACCGCGATTGATCGCCGCTTCGAGCAGTGGCTAGAGTCCACAAAGTCGTCTTCGATCAAGCTGTTTGTCTGCGCATCTCAATGCTCGCGATTCCGCTTACGGCAGCTGTGTGAGGTTTCGAATGGAGAGCTCTCGTCTCGGACCGGCTATTTCGATCAGCAACCTGACGCGAACGTTTCGCGGATCCCAGGGGCGCGTCAAACGGGCCGTGGACGGGTTGTCGCTCAGTGTGGAACGCGGCGAGCTGGTCGGTCTGCTCGGGCCGAACGGCGCCGGCAAGACGAGTACCGCCAAGATCCTGATGACTGTCCTGCTGCCGAGCTCGGGGCGGGCCGAGGTGCTCGGCCACAACGTCGTCACCGAGGCACAGCGGGTACGCCGGCTGACCGGGGTGATCCTGGGTGGCGACGCGGGGCTGTACGCCCGTCTGTCGGGCCGAGACAACCTCCTGCTCTTCGCCGACCTGTACGGAATCCCGTACCGGGAGCAGAAACGGCGGATCCCGGAACTGCTCGAGACCGTCGGGCTGCTGGGCAGCGAGCGCAAGCGGGTCGAGACCTACTCGCGGGGCATGAAGCAGCGCCTGCACATCGCCCGGGGGCTGCTCCACGACCCCGAGGTGGTCATCCTCGACGAGCCGACCAACGGCATCGACCCGGTGGGCGCCCGGGAACTGCGGGGCCTCGTCCGGGAACAGCTCCGCCGCGGCCGCACCATCCTGCTCACCACGCACTACATGTTCGAGGCGGACGAGCTGTGCGACCGGGTCGCGGTCATGCGCGACGGCCGGAAGATCGCCGAGGGCACCCCCGACTCCCTCAAGAAGCGGACGGACGGCCAGGTCGTGCTGACCGTGCACGTCAACGGCGTGGGCGAGCATCACACGGCCAGGCTGAGGACGCTGCCCGGGGTCCGTTCGGTGAGCGTGTCGACCGGGGCCGCCGGCCAAGTGCTCGACGTCCACAGCGGCCAGGACACCGACGTGACCGCCGCCGTGCTCACCGAACTCCAGGGTCTGGCGATCCTCCAGGTGCTCAAACGCGAGCCCACGCTGGAGGACGCCTACGTCTCCCTGATCTCCGGGGCCCGCCGGTGACCCCGGCCCGACTCAGGGCGGGCGCCGGCTACCTCTTCCGGGCGTGGCGGCTGGAGCTGCGCCAGTTGCTGCGCAGCCGGCTGTACATCTTTCTGTCGGTCTTCCTGCCTCTGATCTTCGCGTCGCTGGCCTTCTACATGTTCCGCGGCTCTGGCCGGGACGTCGCCCCCATCGAAGTGGCCCTGAGCGCCGGGTTGATGGGTATGTGGTCCTCCACGCTCCTCGGCTCCGGCAACGCGATCAACCGGCTGCGGCTGACGCAGGTACTCGAACCCCTGGTCGCGAGCCCCCGCTCCACCTTCCTGATCACCCTCCCGTTCGCGATCGCCACCTCGTCCCTCGGCGTCTACGGCCTGGGCGCCACGCTGCTGTGGAGCGCCCTGCTGTTCGACATGCCGCTGGATGTCCAGCACCCCCTGCTGTTCGTTGTGGCGGTCCTGGCGACCGTCTTCGCGCTGGGCATGCTCGGGCTGCTGATGGCCTCCGCGTTCATCCTGTATCCGACCGCGCAGTCGCTGGCCAACTTCTTCGAGTATCCCGTCTGGATGCTCAGCGGCATGCTCGTGCCCGTCTCCACGCTGCCGGATCCCGTCCAGGCCGTCTCCCGCGCCCTCGCCCCCACCTGGGGCGTGTACGCGCTGGAGGGGGCGGCCACCGGGACGGCCGGGGCGGCCGCCCGGGCCGTGGGGATGTGCGTCGCGCTCTCCGTCGTCTATGTCGTGATCACCCTGCCACTGCAGAGGAGATTCGAGTGGTTGGCACGTTCCAGCGGCAGCCTGTCGCTGCAGTGACGTTACGGCTGTTCTTCGTCGCGGGATGGCGTTCCCACCTTGCGCTGTTCCGCTGGCTGCGGCCCTCGGCGTTCATCCCCACCGTGCTGGGCGTGCCCGTGGTCCAGCTGATCTGGTTCGTCCGCCTCGGCCGGTATCTGGACACCTATCCCACCGAGTACTACGTGGTGGGCAACGCCCTCAACGCCTCGGCGCTGGTGGGTCTGTTCGCGCCGGCCATGTCGGTGCAGGGCGAGCGGCTCAGCGGCACCCTCACGGCGGTGCTGGCCACCCCGGCCAACCGCGCGGTGATGTTCGCTGGGCGCATCGTGCCCCCGGTCCTCATCGGAGCGTTCGCCACCGCGGTGATGCTGGTCCTCGGGACCGCCCTGGGCTGGGTCTCCGTCCCGGTCTTCGCGGCCCTGCCGCTGCTCGCCGCGGTCCTGGTCACCGCCCTGTCGTGCAGTGCCTGCGGTCTGGTCATCGGAGCCGTCGGGCTGCGTACGCTGGAGTCCACGTTCCTCGCCAACGTGATGCTGTACTCGATGCTCCTGCTGTGCGGCATCAACATCCCCCTGGACCGGCTCCCCGGGTGGCTCGCGGCGCTGGGCACGGTGATGCCCATGACCCAGGGTGTCGAGGCTGCCCGGCGCGCCCTCACCGGGGCCGGAGGAATCCTCGGGCTGCTGGGCTGGGAGCTGCTCAAGGCGGCCGTACTGCTGCTGCTGGCGCTCCTCCTGCTGCGGGTGCTGGAGCGTAGCAGCCGGGCCAACGCCGCCTTGGACCGCAGGTGAGAGGGGTGCAGCGATGACACCGGAAGCCGGGGAAGCCCCGCTGACGTTCGGTCAGCTGTCCGTGTGGCGGGTCATGGCGGACTGGCCGCCCGAGCGCTGGCCGGAGACCTACCTGAGTACGGCGGTGCCGGCCCCGCCGGGCTGCTCCGTCGAGACCGTGGCCGCGGCCTGCCGCCGGCTGTGCGAGCGGCACGAGTCCCTTCGCACGCACTTCGCCGCCACCCCCACGGGGCCCGTCCAAATCGTCCGTCCCGGGCCCGGCCGGGTGGAGATCCAGGCCGTCGAGAAACCGGGCGCCACCGCGGCCGAGGCCGAGGCGGCGGCCCGCGTGCCGGCCGCCGAATGCTTCAGCAGGGCAACGGAGTTCGCCCGCCGTTTCACCGTGGTGACCAGCGAAGGGCAGCCGGTGTACGTGGTCGTCGTCGTCGACCACATCGTCGCCGACGGCTACGGCCTGCGCCGACTGCACCGCGAACTCGCCGCGCTTCTGGGTGACGCGGACGCCGAGGGCCGACGGCTCCTGGACGAGGACCCGCCGCAGCCGCGCGACCTGGCCCTCACCCAGCGCTCACCGGCCGGCCGCGTCCGGCACGAGGCCGCCCTCGCACGCTGGCACCGACTGCTCGACACGCTGCCTCCGCACCTCTTCCCGGTGCCCGACCAAGCCGGGCAGACCCCCGGGCGCATCGAAGCCGTGCTCCACTCACCCGGCGCCCGCCGGGCGTTGGGCACGGCGTACCGGCGGCTCGGGGTACCGCCCCACGGCATCCTTCTCGCGCTCACCGCGCTGGCCACGGCGGCGGTGACCCACAGCCCGCAAGTGGTCCTCACCCTCCAATCGAGCAACCGTTTCACCGCCCCGTGGAACGGCGTCGTCAGCTCCATGAACCAGTACGTGCCGCTGCCCCTGACCATCGGCGGCTCCGGCGCCTTCGCCACGTTCGCCAAGGACGTCCAGGCGGCGGCGCTCACGGCATACCGCTTCGGTTCCTACGACCTCGACACGGTCGCCGACCTGGTGCGCACCGAGCGCGGGATCACTCTGGGCTTCGACCACTTCTTCAACTTCATGGCCCACGACGTCGCCCAGGACAGCCCGGCGGACTCCGGCCCGCGGCCCGGCCCGGGGCACATCGAGGCGACGTATCCGAACCGCCACATCGGCCCCCGGCTGGACGTGAAGATCCGTGGCGGCCCCGACATGCCCGTGGTCGTCCGGGCCGACCCCCGGCTGATCCCGCAGCCCCGGCTGCATGCCCTCCTGGGCTGGTACGACGAGGAGCTGCGGCGGCTTGCCGATGCGGCGGACGCGGACCTGGACGCGGTCCTGTCCAGATGCGCGGCCGCGGCCGACGGGAGCCTGACGCGGTGAGCGGCACAGCACATCGGCCACGTTCCGCATCGACAGGTGAGGTGAATCGCGCGTGCTTCCACTCTCCTTCGGACAGCGCCGGCTCTGGTTCCTCGACCGTCTGGAGGGATCCAGCGCCGGCTACAACCTGCCCCTGGCGCTGCGCCTGACCGGGAATGTCGACATCGGCGCGCTCCGCGCCGCCCTGGCAGACGTCGTCGAGCGTCACGAGCCGCTGCGAACGATGTTCCCCGACCGCGACGGCGAGCCGTACCAGCACATCCTGCCCCCCGAGGCGGCCCGTCCCCGGCTGACGGTCACCGCCGTGCCCACCGAGCGGCTCGCGGCGACGGTGGCGGCGACCGCCGCCGAGGTCTTCGACCTCGGCGCGCGGCCTCCCGTCCGGGCCACCCTGTTCACCAGCGCACCGGACGACCACCTGTTCCTGCTGGTGATCCACCACATCGCCATGGACGGATGGTCGCGCACGCCGCTGCTGACGGACCTGGCACGCGCCTACCGGACGCGGACGGCCGGAGCGAGTACCGACGTGCGGGCGGCCGAACTCCCCCTCGGATACACCGACTACGCGCTGTGGCAGCGGGAGCTGCTGGACACCCCGGGTGTCCGGAACCCTCAGACCGCCTTCTGGCGGCGAACCCTGGAGGGGCTGTCTCCGACCACCGCCCTGCCGGCCGACCACCCACGCCCTGCGATGGCGAGCCACCGTGGCGCCCGGGTGCCCCTGCACTGCTCGGGCGAACGGTACCGGCGTCTGCTGGAGCTGGCCCGCGAGGAACACTGCACGCCGTTCATGGCTGTGCATGCGGCGCTGGCCGTGCTGCTGGCCCGGACCGGCGGGGAACACGACATCCGGATCGGCTCGGTGGTCTCCGGCCGCACGGAGAGGGAACTGCACCCGCTCGTCGGCTTCTTCGTCAACACCCTGGTGCTCCGCACCGACCTGTCCGGCGACCCGTCGTTCCGCGAGGTGCTGACCCGCGTCCGCGCCGCCGACCTGGACGCCTTCGCCCACCAGGACCTGCCCTTCGACCTGGTGGTGGAGGCCCTGAGCCCGGACCGCTCGCCCGCGTACCACCCGCTGTTCCAGGTCCTGCTCGCCTTCCAGAGCCACGAGCACGAGCGATACGACTTCGGCCCGGTGCGCGCCGAAACGTGGCCGGTGGCCAGTCCCACGGCGGCCAAGGTCGACCTGACCTTCCAGCTGGAGGAGACCGGGGAGGGCTCCGGGCGGCGGCTGGACGGCTACCTCGAGTACGCCACGGACCTCTTCCGTCCGGCCACCGCCGAGGCACTGGCCGCGCGTCTCCTGCGGGTCGTCGACGCCGTGACCGCCGAACCGGAGTGCCCTCTGTCACGGCTCGACCTGCTCGGGCCGGACGAGCTCCGACGCGTCCTGGTGGAGTGGAACGCGACCGCCCGCGACCTGCCGGTCGCCACCCTCCCCGACGCCCTGGCCGCGCAGGCCGTCCGGACCCCGCACGCGACCGCCCTCATCTGCGGCGACGCGACCCTCACCTATGCCCAACTGCACGAACAGGCCGACCTGACCGCCCGGCGGCTGGTCGGGCTCGGCGCCACGGCCGGGGACGTCGTGGCCGTCGCACTGCCCCGGTCCGTCGCGTTCGTCACGGCTCTGCTGGGAGTGCTCAAGGCCGGCTGCGCCTACCTCCCTCTCGACCCCGAACAACCGACGCGGCGTCACGCCGGCGTGCTGGAGGAGGTACGGCCGGTGTGCGTGCTCACCGACGGCCCGACCCGGGCGCGGCTGCCCGCTGTCCCGGCACCGGTGCTGCGCGTCGACGACCCGGCCGCCGCGCCACCCGCGGAGTTCCGCCGGCCGGACGTCACTCCCGGGCATCCTGCCTACGTCCTCTACACCTCCGGATCCACCGGCCGCCCCAAGGGCGTGGTGGTCTCGCACGGCGCGATCGACAACCGGCTGCGGTGGATGCAGGCCACCTATCCGCTGGCCCCCGGCGACCGGGTGCTGCACAAGACACCGTGCGGGTTCGACGTCTCGGTCTGGGAGTTGCTGTGGCCGCTGCGCGAGGGCGGCGTCCTGGTCCTCGCCGCGCCGGACGAGCATCGCGACCCGGTCCTGCTGGCCCGCACGATCCACGAACGGCTCGTCACTGTGGCTCACTTCGTGCCGTCGATGCTCGACGCCTTCCTCGCCGCGGCCGACGCCGGTTCGTGTGGCGTGCTGCGCCGGGTGATCTGCAGTGGCGAGGCTCTCGCGCGGGAGACGGTCCGGCGCTTCCACCGGGCCCTGCCCGGCGTCGCGCTGGAGAACCTGTACGGGCCGACCGAGGCCGCCATCGACGTGACGTACCACTCCTGCCGTCCCGGGGACGAGGGACCCGTGCCCATCGGCCGTCCGGTGTGGAACACCCGCGTGTACGTGCTGGACGAGTACCTCAGGCCCGCTCCGCCCGGCACGGCCGGAGAGCTGTATCTCGCCGGTGCCCAGCTGGGCACGGGCTATCTCCGGCAGGGCGCGGCCACCGCCGCGCGGTTCGTCGCCGATCCCTATGGGCCGCCCGGCACTCGCATGTACCGCACGGGCGACATCGCGCGGTGGCGCGCGGACGGCACCGTCGAGTGCCTCGGACGTGCCGATCACCAGATCAAGCTGCGGGGGCAGCGGATCGAACCGGGTGAGATCGAGAGCCGGCTGACCGCCGACGCCGCGGTGGGGGCCGCCTGCTGCGTCCTGCGCACCGAAGGGACGGGCGGAGCGTGGCTGGTGGCCTATGTGACGCCCGCGTCTCCGGCGACGCGGCCCGATCCGGACCGGTTGCTGGACGGGCTGCGCGCCGAGTTGCCCGCCTTCATGGTGCCCAGTGCCGTGGTCGTCCTCGCGCGGCTCCCAGTGACCGTCAACGGCAAGCTCGACCGCGCCGCGCTCCCGGCCCCGGAGCCCCCCGCACCGGTCCGGGGCACCGCCCCGCGCACTCCCCATGAGGACGCGGTCGCCGGGGTCGTCGCCCGAACTCTGGGCCTGCCGTCCGTGGATGTCGAGGCGGACTTCTTCCGGCAGGGCGGCACCTCGATGCTGGCTGTCCGGCTGGCCGCGCGGCTCAGTGAGCTCACCGGCGGGAACGTCCCCGTCCATGAGGTCTTCCGTAGCCCGACGGCCGCGGCGCTCGCCCGCCGCCTGTTCCGCCTCGACGGGGCCGAAGACCACGACGGCACCGGGCCCCTGCTTCCCCTACGGCCGCGGGGCACCGGCCGCCCGCTGTTCCTGGTCCATCCCGGCACCGGCCTGAGCTGGTGCTACTTCCGCCTGCTCCCGCATCTCCCCGCGACCATGCCCGTGTACGGCCTGCAGGCACAGGGCTTGACGGCGGATCGGAGCAACCCGGAGCAACGCGACGGTGCCGGCGGCGGAGAGAAACCACCGCGGACCATCGAGGAGATGGCCGAGGACTACGTCACCCGCATCCGGCAGGTCCAGCCGTCTGGGCCCTACCACCTGCTCGGCTGGTCGTTCGGCGGACTCGTGGCACACGCCATGGCAATCCGGTTGCAGAGCGACGGCGAGGACGTGGCCCGCCTCGTCGTCCTCGACGCCCGTCCAGAGCCGGCCGGGACCAACGCCGTCACGCGAGACGACGCCGCCCTGCTCGCCCTCGCCCTGCACAACCTACTCGGCGGGACGCCCCGACCGCCCGGCGAGGCGGCGCTCTTCGACGCGATACGGGAACGCTTTCCGCCGCTGGCGGGTGCCGACGCCGACGCGATACGGGCGGCCGTGCGCGTCGGGATGAACAACCTCCGGCTGATGGACCGGTTCGTGCCGGGCCGGTTCCGGGGGGATCTGATGCTGCTGACCGCACTCTCCGGTGCGCCGGAGGGCGATGGGGAAGCGAGTCCGTCCGCTGCCTGGCAGCCGTACGTCGACGGCCGGGTGAACGAACGGACCGTCGACTGCCATCACTTCGACATGCTGGATGCGGGTCTGCCCGAGGTCGGCCGGCTGCTCGCGGCCGTGCTCCAGGACACCGGGAATCCCGTACGGGAGAGGACCACCTCGTGATCCATCCGTTCGACGACCACAGCGCCCGCTTTCACGTCCTGGTCAACGCTGAGAAGCAGTTCAAGCAGTTCTCCCTGCGGCCGACGGCGATCCCGACATCCGAGGGCTGGTCGGTCGCCCCGCGCGACCACACCCACGCCGAGTGCACGACCTACATCGAGACCCACTGGACCGACCTACGCCCAGCAAGCCCGATCCGAACCATGGAGGGCTCCGGAGCCGCGCGGGAGCAGGCATGAAGGTCGCGCCGGGCGGAAGCGCCACCCCGGAAACAGAGCGCGGCACAAGCGGAGTGGCGGGAGGAGCCGTGTGGACCGGTTCGGCCACGCTCGCGGGGCTGTTCGCGGAGCAGGCCGCTCGCACGCCCCGGGCCGTGGCCGTAGAGGCCGGCGGGGTGTCGCTGACCTACGGCGAGCTCGACACGCGGGTCCAGCGCCTGGCCGAGGCGCTGGCCGAGGCGGGAGCCGGGCCGGAACGCCTGGTGGCCGTCGCGCTCCCGCGCTCGCCCGACCTGATCGTGGCCCTCCTCGCCGTGGCCAGATCCGGGGCCGCCTACCTCCCCCTCGACCCGTCCCACCCCATCGACCGTATCCGACATATCGTCACCGACGCCCGCCCCGCCCTCCTGATCACCAACGACGCATCCACCCCCCTGACCCCCGGCATCCCGCGCATCCACCCCGTCCCCACCACAGCCCCTGCCGTCCCCCCAGTCCTCGACGGAGAGACCGCGCCGAAGAGGCCGCCCGTACTCGACCACGAAAGCCGCACGAGTGGTGCGGGTGGGCGTAACGACCGAGCCGTAAGCGAAGCCCTCGCCTACGTTCTGTACACCTCCGGCTCCACCGGCGCCCCGAAAGGCGTGGCTGTCACTACCGCCAACCTCGTCAACCTCCTCGGCCACTTCATCCGCGCCCTCCCCCTGGCCCCCGACGACCGCCTCCTCGCCGTCACCACCGTCGGCTTCGACATCGCCGCCCTGGAGATCTTCGCCCCACTGCTCCGCGGTGCCCGCCTCGTACTCGCGGATGACGAGGACCGACGGGACCCGGCCCGCCTCAGCCGGTGCATCACCGACCATGGCGTCACCGTCCTCCAGGCCACCCCCTCCCAGTGGCAACTCCTGCTCGACGGCGCCCGGACGGACCTGTCCGCAGTGCACGCTCTGGTGGGCGGCGAAGCTCTGCCGAGAGAGCTGGCCCACGCCCTGCACGAACGCACCCGCCGGGTCACGCACCTGTACGGCCCCACAGAGACCACCGTCTGGTCCACCGCGGTCACCCTGAGCCCGGACACCCTGGCGCGCCCCCCGCTCGGCGCCCCTGTCACCGCGACCCGGATCCACGTTCTCGACCCCCTGCTCCGCCCGGTCGCCCCGGGACAGAAAGGCGAACTGTACGTCTCGGGCGCGGGCGTCGCCCGGGGCTACCACCGCCACGGCGCCCTGACCGCGGAACGGTTCGTGGCGAACCCCTTCGGTCCGCCCGGCTCGCGTATGTATCGCACGGGCGACCTGGTACGCCGTACGGCCACCGGTGACCTGGAGTTCCTGGGGCGAACCGACCATCAGGTGAAGATCCGTGGTTTTCGGGTGGAGCTCGGTGAGGTAGAGGCCGCGCTCGCCCGCTCCCCTGAGGTCGGCCAAGTGGTGGCGGTGGTCCGGGAGGACCGCCCCGATGACCGCAGGCTCGTGGCGTACGTCGTCCCCCGCCCCGGCCGGGACCCGGATCCGGCGGACCTGCGGGATCGTGCATCGCACGCGCTGCCGGACTACATGGTCCCCTCCGCCGTGATGGTGCTCGACCGGCTTCCCTTGACCCCGAACGGAAAGGTCGACCGCCAGGCCCTGCCCGTACCCGCCCCTGCCCCCGCTCCCGCTCCCGCTCCCGCTCCCGACGGGCCGGTCTCCGCCGACGCACGTCAGACAGCGCTGTGTCAGCTGTACGCCAACCTCCTGGGGCTGCCCCGGGTGGGCCCCAGGGACGACTTCTTCGCCCTGGGCGGCCACTCACTGCTGGCCGTCCGGCTGATCGGACGGATCCGCGACCTGCTGGGGTACGACCTCACGGTCCGGGAGCTCTTCGAGCACCGCACCCCCGCCGCGGTCGCCGCCCGGCTCACCCGACCGGCCCCCGAGCGCCCCGCCCTCGTCCGACAGCCCCGCCCGACGCGGCCGCCCTTGTCGTACGCGCAGCGACGGCTGTGGTTCCTGGACCGGCTGGAGAATTCCGGAGCGACGTACAACATGCCCCTGGTGCTGCGGCTGAACGGACCGCTGGACCATGCCGCCCTCACCGCCGCGCTGGGTGACGTGACGGCCCGGCACGAGGCGCTGCGCACGGTCTTCCCTGAGACCGAGAGCGGCGGGGAGCCCTGGCAACGGGTCCTGGACGCCGCGGACGCCTGCCCTGCTCTCCCTGTCTTCAAGGTCCCGGACCCCGAGTGGGCGGACCAGGTGCGCCGGTCCTTCCTGCGCAGGGGTTTCGACCTCGCCGCCGAGCCGCCACTGCGTGCCGCGCTGCTGACGTCGGCCCCCGAGGAACACGAACTGCTCCTCGTCGTGCACCACATCGCCTGCGACGGCTGGTCTCTGGCCCCACTCGCGCGCGACCTGTTCGCCGCCTACTCCACCCGGTCGGGGGGCACGCGCACGCCCCGGCCGGAGCTTCCTGTCCAATACACCGACTACACCCTGTGGCAGCGGCGGCTCCTCGGCGAAGCGGAGGCCTCCGGCAGTCCGCTGGGCCGCAAGCTGGAGTTCTGGCGATCCGCGTTACATGGCCTGCCGGCCCAGTTGGAGCTCCCGTCCGACCGCCCCCGACCCGCGGTCGCCTCCTACCGCGGCGGTACCACGACCCTCACCATCCGAGCCGACCGGCACGAGGCTCTGCTGTGCCTCGCGCGGCAGACCGGCACCACGGTGTTCATGGTCTTCCAGTCGCTCGTCGCCGTGCTGCTGACGCGTCTCGGGGCCGGCACCGACATCCCGCTCGGCAGCCCGGTGGCCGGCCGCGAGGACAGCATCCTGGACGATCTGGTTGGCTTCTTCGTCAACACCCTGGTGCTGCGCACCGACACCTCCGGCGACCCCACCTTTGAGACGCTCCTGCAGCGGGTGCGCAAGGCCGACCTCGACGCGTTCGAGCATCAGGACCTGCCGTTCGAGCTGCTCGTAGAGGCGCTGTCCCCGACGCGCTCGCCGGCCCGTCCCCCCCTCTTCCAGGTCCTGGTGGTAGCGCAGAACACCGAGCGGCTGGCGTTCCGGCTGCCCGGTCTCGACGTCGCGTCCCTCAGCACGCCACTCGGCATCGCCAAGTTCGATCTGTCGTACAGCGTCGACGAGCGGTTCACGCCCGACGGCGACGCCGCCGGAATCGACATCACCGTGGAGTACGCCACCGACCTCTTCGACCGGTCGACCGTCGAGCAGTGGAACCGGTATCTGCTGCGGCTGCTCACCGCGGCCCTGGCCGCCCCGGGCACACCGATCGGCCGACTGGACCTGCTGTGCGGCGAGGAGCGTCGACGCTTGCTCACGGACTGGAACGCGACCGAGCGCGCCGTGCCCGGTGCGAGCTTGCCCGAACTACTCACTGCCCAGGCCGCCCGTACGCCCGACGCGATAGCGGTCCGGTACGAGGACGAGCACGTCACCTACGCGGAGCTGGAGAGCCGGTCGAACCGGATGGCCCGGATGCTGGCCGCCCGCGGCGTCGGCCCGGAGGACACCGTGGCCCTGTTCCTGCCGCGCTCGGCCGACCTGGTCGTCGCCCTGACCGGCGTGGTCAAGGCAGGTGCGGCCTATCTCCCGGTGGACCCCGGCTATCCGGCCGAACGGATCGCGTACATGCTGGGGGACGCACGGCCGGCCTGCGTCCTCACCACGGCCGCAATGGCCGCCCGGCTCGCCGACGACACCGAGGGTGTCGTGGTAACGGACTCCGCCGAGTTCCGCAAGGAGGTGCGCGGCCGGTCGGACCGTGTGCTGACCGACGTCGAGCGGACGGCACCGCTGTGCCCCGGACACCCGATATACGTGATCTACACCTCCGGGTCGACGGGGCGACCCAAGGGTGTGGTGCTACCGCACGAGGCCCTCGTCAACCTTCTGGCCTGGCATGCCCAGATCATGCCAGGCGGCCCGGGGACGACGACGGCGCAGTTCGCCTCGCTGAGCTTCGACGCGGCGGCGCACGAGATCTTCACCGCACTCACCCTGGGCAAAACCCTGGCCGTCCCCGCCGACCACGTCCGCAAGGACACCCAGGAACTGGTGAGCTGGCTCGACCGCCACCGAGTCTGCGAACTGTTCGCACCCACCCCGGTGGTGGAGAGCGTCGCGGCGGCCGCCCGCGAGCTGGGGCTCACCCTGCCGCGGCTGACCGACATCGCGCAGGCGGGCGAGGCCCTGGTCCTGCACCCAGCCCTGTCGGACTTCTGGACGGCCGTACCCGGCCGCCGGCTCCACAACTTCTACGGCCCCACCGAGACCCATGTCGTCACAGCCCACACCGTCCCCCGCGAGGCGGCCGGGACGGAGCTGACGAGCCCGCCCATCGGGCCGCCGATCTGGAACACCCGCTGCTACGTGCTCGACAGCCGCCTCGGTCCCGTACCGCGCGGCGTGCCCGGCGAGCTCTATCTGGCCGGGTGCCAGGTGGCCCGGGGCTACCTCGGCCGGCCGGCACTGACCGCGGCCCGATTCGTCGCCGACCCCTACGGCCCGCCCGGCACCCGGATGTACCGCACCGGGGACCTGGCCCGCTGGAACCGCGACGGCGAGCTGGAGTTCCTGGGGCGGACCGACTTCCAGGTGAAGATCCGTGGATTCCGGGTGGAGCTCGGCGAAGTCGAGACGGTACTCGCGCAGCTCACCGGCGCGGACCGGGTCGTCGCCGTGGTGCGCGAGGACCGCCCGGGCGACCGGCGCCTGGTGGCCTACGTCGTGCCCGGTCCCGGCGGCCGGCCCGACCTCGCGGACCTGCGCCAGGCGGCCGCGGCCACCCTGCCCGCCCACATGGTCCCGGCCGCCCTGGTCCTGCTGGAGGGCGTCCCGCTCAACCCGAACGGCAAGGTGGACCGCGCTGCGCTGCCCGCCCCCGACTACGCCGCCGGGCGCAAGAGAGCCGAACCCCGCACCTCCGAGGAGAAGGCGCTGTGCCGACTGTTCGCCGAGACGCTGGGGCTACCTGACATCGACATCGACGCCGACTTCTTCGAGACGGGCGGGCACTCCCTGCTCGCCACCCTGCTGATCAGCCGGATCCGCAGCGAACTGCGCTGTGAGCTCGACATCCGCGACCTCTTCGACAGCCCCACCGTGCGGGGCGTCGCCGCCCGTCTCATCCGCCGTCCGGCGCACCGCCCGGCCCTGCGCCGGATGCGGCCCGTGCCAGGCGACCACCGAGGCCCGACATGACCCTCCTCGACGACCTGGGACTGGCCGACGTCGCGGCCGCCTGCCGCGCAACGACAGTGGCGCCCGTACCCCCACAGCCCTGCGCGGCGCCGGTGAGACAGCCGCATCTCCTCGCCCTGGGCTCCCGCTACTTGAGTTGCACGTCCGGGCGCGCGATGATCGACCGCATGTGCCGCAGACTCACCCGCGAGACCGCCACGAACTGACGCGAGACCTGAAGCTCGAACCAAACAACCTCACGAGGAGCCGAACGCTCTTTCACAAATCCTGGATGGTCAGGATGCCAAGAGCTGCCAACTCCCCGATGAACTCGGCGGCGTCGGCGAGAGCCTGCGCCTCCTTGATGCCGTACTCGGCGGCGACCACGGCCGCGACATCCTCCACGGTCCGATGCCCGTCCACACAGCGATAGATGAGTTCCGCCGAGCCGGACAGCTCCAAGGCCTGATCCTTGAAACCGATCACCAGGCCGCTGCCGACCCGGCGTACGCGAAATCCCAGGCTCCTGCGCGGCACGTCGGACGGGCCGACCGAGGCGGCGGTCACACGGTGTCCACGCGCATCGCGATTTCCTGACAGATAGTCAGGACATCGTTGATCCACGGGCGGGGGTCATCCGGGTCGTACCCGCGCATGGTCTCCAGAGCCCAGTAGTCCTCGAACGAGAGGAATTCCGAGGACACGGCCCGGAACCGGTTGGGCCGCCACTTGGGCAACGGACTCCCGTACTCACCCTGCCCTTCCAGAAGTGCATCGACGGCGAATCCCAGTGCGGCACGGGCGGAGAGGGTGGCGCTCTCCAGATTGCCCGCGTCCATCTGCCCCAGCGCGTCCTCGACGCAGTCATCGGCGGCACCCAGTGAGCGAGTCACGACGAACGAGCGAAAAGCGGACTCCGAGAGCCGCTGACGGCTGGCGTCGATCCATTCCTCACCAAGCAGGACCAGGCAGTTCTGTAGACGCGAGAGGGCCAGCTCCTCCCTGGGCGCCAGAACGCGGGCGGACAGGACCCCCCGGTTGTACTCGCCCCAGGACACCTTGGCGAACATTTGCTCGAATTGCCCCTTGAGCCAGTAGGTCGCCTCCCACCTCCTGTCGCTCGCGTAGAACGTCTCAGTCCGCACACGAGGAGGATTGAGGGGCATCGCTATGGTCGCGCAGCTGGTGGACTCCCACTCGTCCGGGCTCACGATGTAGACGTCGAAGTCGCTCCGTTCGTTGTGCCAGCCGCGCGCGGCCGACCCCACGACGAAGGCGGCCAGGCAGTCCCCCGGAATGAGTCCGCGTTCCCGAAGGGGCTGCAGCCAGGTAGCGGTGTCGACGTGTGGCACTCAAGGTCCTTTCGATTGCTGCGGGTTGAGGTCAGCCCGCCTTCGGCATCCGCGCGGTGTCGCTCAGCTCACGACGTCGGGCGACGGGGCTGAGCATGAGGATGGCGGGGGTCACAAGTGCCAGAGCGCATGCCGCCGAGAGTGACAACCTCAGACTGCCGAACGTGGCCAGCAGCCCTGCGAGTACGGCACCCAGCGGCACGGCACCCCAGGAGACGAACCGGACCGTCGCCATGACGCGCGCGAGCAGATCCGGCGGACTCTCGATCTGGCGGTGGGTACGCGTCAGAATGCTGCCGATCACCGCTCCGGCCGCGAGGCCGCCGTATCCGATCCCGAAGAAGTAGGCATTGCCGGGCCTTGTGGTCAGCGGCATCACGAGGGCCAGGCCGGCTCCACCCACGCTCGCGTAAAGGAGGGCGCGCGCGCTGCCCGCCTTCGCCGCCAGCTTCGTTGCGACGGCGGCACCCGCGAAGGAGCCCACCCCGTCCAGGGCGATGAGCACCCCGACCATGAGAGGCGACATCCCTGCCACGCGGACGAGATAGGTGGGCGCGAGCGCCGCCAGGGCCCCGATGACGAAATTCATGGCCGTCGCCCACAGCATGCACGGGAACATGACGGGGTGTCCGACGACGAAGGTCCACCCCTCGCGGATCTGCTGGAGAGGACGCGATCGTGGTGCACTGTCCGCGCGATACTCGGGCAGATCCCTGAGGGTCATGGCCGAGATCAGATAACTCACCGCGTCGATCACCATGGATCCGGCCGGGCCGACGAGCTGGATGAGGACACCGCCCAGCGACGGCCCGCCCGTCTGGGTCATCGCGACCGTCCCCGACATGAAGCTGTTGCGCGAGTTCAGTTCCGCCTTGTCGACGATCTTCGGCAGGAGCGTCGAACTGCCGATGTCGGACAGGACGTTCGCGAAACTGGTGATCAGCGTCGCCACCAGCAACTGCCCGTAGGTCAGCGTGTCCAGGACCCAGGCGAGAGGTATCGAGCCGACGGCCGCCATGCGAACGAGGTCCATGGCTATCCGCAGGCCCCGAAGAGGGAATCTCTGGACGATGACTCCGGCGGGTAGCCCCAGGACCAGCCAGCCGACCTGGCCGGCCGCCGCCAGCAAGCTCACCTGGAAAGTGGACACGTGAAGACTGGAGACCGCGACCAGGGGAACCGCTATCAGCGTTACCGCGGATCCGATGCCGCTGGCCGTGTTCGCCGTCCAGAAACGCCAGAAATATCTCCTGGACGCCGTGTCGTCACCGATGGCCACACTGCCCATTTTCGCCTTCTTCTCCTGCCGTCCGGCCAACGAGGCCTGCTTCTTCGAAGCGTTCTCGGGTCTTCCCGTCGTCGAGGGCTCCGACCTCGACGAAATAGCGGACAGAGCTGGCCGAGGCGTCGGCCATCTGACGGGCCAGTCGGCCCTTCGGCCAGGATTCCGCGAGAACTTGCTCAATCTGCTCGCTCGTCAGGCCGAGCGTCCGGAGATCCCGGGCCGCCCTGGTGTAGTCCGGTTCGAGGAACGCATGGATCGCCGCCGGGACCTGCGGTCCCACGGCTCTGCGTTCTTGTACGGTCAGGGCTGCCCAGAGATGGTGAAGCAGTGAGCGGAAGTAGACGTGGTGCCGCCCTTCGTCCTCGGCATGGTCCCGCACCTGGTCGCGAACCGACTCAGGCAGCCGGCTGTCCCGGGGAATGTCCGACAGAATTCCGGAGATCAGGGTTTCACTCACGATGGCGAAGAGCATCGCTTCCACCCCCCTGATCTTGTGGGGGAGTTGCTCACGTATCACGTCAAGACGCCCGACGAACGCCGACGGCTCGTCGTCCGGGAAAGCCCGCGGAACACCCGAAGCGAGCTCGATCTCGTGCGCGAAATCATACGAGACCTGGGCATGCCACGCCTCGTCCGTGACAATCTTGAACGCGTCCGCCTTCATCCGTTCTGGTAACTGCAGACCGGACCGCCCCCTGCTGATGGCTGTGGCGACCGGGATGACAGCCGCACTTTCGAGTTCCGATGTGAAGTCGAGATAGCCGTAGAGACGACGCAGCAGCAACCACTCCACCTGTCCGTCACCGCGGTCGGCGACCAGCGGGTGCATCGCCACCGGGTACAGTTCCGGCGGAAAGTAGACGGTCCCGGAAATCTCGAAGGACCGCTGCGGCTTGCGGCGGACGCTCGCCAGTTCGTTCCAGCGCCCGAACCGACTGGTGTAGGAGTTCAGTCGTCCTCGCACTTCATGTTCTCCACTGACCGGCGGCTCAGTTACCGTACCTCGGTACATGGTTCAGTCTCCCAGCGAGATGAAACCCAGATCGAGGAGACTGTCCAGGTCGCCGCTGACGTCCGCCATCTCGACATCCGCTGTGGACAGAATGTCGCTCATCTTGCTCACGCCGTCGATTTCCCGGAGGACTTGGAGCACAGGGGCGTTGCCTTCCAACACGAACTCGATCTCCCCGTTCCTGAGGAGATACCATTCGGAGCCGACCGGGTTGGTGAGCAGCAACGTGCCGTCCGTCAGCGACGGAATGCCACCCGCGTCCGGCTCGCCCGTTCGGAAGTGGTCGTCCGCTTCGGCAGCCGCGACGGAACTGCCGGAGTACTGCGCACGGATGGGCCCGGCGGACAGTTCTTCGAGAATGGGCGGATGCGCGGCCATTTCCGCGAGCAGCCCCATGTTCAGTACGCGCATGAGCATTTCCACGGACGGGGAATCCGTTGTGCCCTCCCCCAGCACCTTCACATACGCCCAGACGGATTCCGCGTCGATGAAGTCGCCGGCCCCGGGGGCAGCGAGGGCGCGCTCCACCAGCTCGTACGAGTTGGCCTTCATGACGTCTGCGAGCATGCGGTATGCGTGACGGGTTCCCGATCCGTAGAAGAAGGGGCCCTTGGGACGCTCGGCGATCCGGTCGGGCAGCCGGGTGCCGACCGCGTCCCGGAGTATGCGCTTGTTCCACAGGAGCCGTGGGCGCAACCGGTCCGGCACCACCGCGGTGAGCTCGACGAGTCGGTGGTCGAGGAAGGGCACTCGTGCCTCGATGCCGCTGCCGGCCGCCGTACGGTCCTCGTGCCAGACGTTGTACTGCTGGACCTTCATGTACTCGGACACGATGTAGGAGCGGTAGGTGTCACGCGGCGTGTGCGCACCGCGGCCGTCGAGTGCCTGCTCCGCGATGAAGGAGGGGCCCTCGGCCCACCAGTGACGCAGACGCGGGTGCCGGTCCCATCGCGTATTGCGGTGCAGATAGGCGAGCCCCGCCGCGAAGGAGTCCCAGTCGTCTCCCCCCATCACCTGGGAGTAGCCCCCGTTGAACTCGTCGCTGGCGGCGCCGAGGAGCATTCCGCGCAGCTCGGGTCGTTCCTGGCGGGCGAAGCGGTGGAGTTCGTGCTTGTAGTAGACCTCGGCCCCGCACATCGGGGTTTCCGTCAGCCACAGGAGCCGGACCCACTCCTCCGGTGCGGGGGCGTGGGACTGCGGGAAGATCACCTGATGGTTGGGGGCTCCCAGTTCGCGCGCGATCCACTCGGCGTGCTCGGCGTCGCCGTTGTCCCGGGTACCGCCCGTGAGGACGGTGAAGGTGTGCATGCCCTCGCGCCTGGGGCCGGCGAGTGCGAGCACAGCGGACGAGTCGATGCCGCCCGAGAGGAACAGACCGAGCTCGCTGTCCGCGGTAGCGCATTCTCGGACGGAGTCCTCCAGGATCTCGCCGTATCGCCGGATGAACTCATCCGCGCCGGTGGACTCCTCGGCGTGTGACGGCACCTCCCAGTAACGGTGCTCGGATGTGCGGCCGTCGCGAAGGTCGATGCGGAGGATCGTCGCCGCCGGGACCAGGTGGACGCCGTCGAACCAGGTGGTCACCGACGACTGGTGGAAGCTCGGCGCGGCGGCGAGGGCCGGGGTGGCCAAGGCGCCCTCCCAGTCGAATCGTCGTGGCGTGCCGGGGTCGGCGAACAGGCCCTTGATCTCCGATGCGAGCACGATGCGCTGGTCGTTGCGGTGGTAATAGAGCGGCTTGATGCCGAATCGGTCACGGGCGAGAACCAGCTGGTTGTTCACCCGGTCCCACAGGATGAGTGCGAACATACCCCTGACGTCACGCAGGAATTCCAGTCCGTACTGCCGGTAGAGATACAGCAGGACTTCGCAGTCCGAGCCCGTGTTGAGCCGCACGCCGCCGGGCAATGAGGCTGCGAGCTGCTTGTGGTTGTAAATCTCTCCATTGACAATCAGAACGAGGTTTCCGTCATCACTGACCAGGGGCTGACTGCCGTCTTGCGGGTTGACGAGTGAAAGTCTGGTGAAAGCCAGTCCGACCGGGCCGTCACGGAGTGTCTCCCGCTCGTCCGGCCCTCGGTGATCAAGTATGCGAACCAGTTCGTGCAATACGGCGTCGGCCTCTGGTCCGAGAGCATGTCCGTCCAGACGGGCCACTCCCGCGATTCCACACATGGTAATTCTCCCGGATGTCAGGCCCTGCATCACGGACCGCCTGGGCGAGGATGGGCGCCCTCGGGCAAAGGGCGCCCATCAACTGCTGTGATCAGACGAGGGACTTCAGAATGGTGCTCTGCGAGACCGGCTTCGCCGTCGGCTTGGTGTACTTCTGCATGGTGATCCACCTCCCCCGCGTAACTGGTTGCATTTCAAGGTGAGTTCCACAGACCACGGCCCTGTGACTGCTTTCCGGGGCCGGGGGACGAATGCTATCCGGGCCGGTCCGAAGCACCCACCGTGTTCGTTGACTGACGAACAGGGGTCCGACAAAGCCAGAGATGTCCGGTGGGGGCGGACGTCGCCGTCACGCCAGGGCGAGCTTGATCCGCCGCAGGACTTCGGCTGTCATTCCCTGCCGGGTCGTCGTGGTGGCGCTCCCGATGTGCGGAGTGAGCACCGCCCGGGGATTGCGGCGCAACTCGTCGGGGACCAGGGGCTCTTCCTCAAAGACATCGAGCGCGACTCCACCGAGATGCCCCGACTCCAGCAGCTCGATCATGGCCGACTGGGCAACCACTCTGCCCCGAGACGTGTTGACGATGACGGCTCCGGACGGCAGGGCCGCCATCACCGCCTTGTCGACCATCCGGTCGGTCTGTGAGGTCAGGGGAACATGGATCGTCAGAAAGTCACTGACCCTCGCGAGGTCGCCCAGCGTCGCATGTGGAATCAGGTCCGGTGCGTGGACGGCCTCGGGTCGATGCCGGAGACAGTGGACCTCCATGTCGAAGGCCCGCGCGCGCCTTGCCACCGCCTGACCGATCGACCCCATACCCAGCACCCCGAGCCTGTGGCCGGCGAGTTGCGCACCCAGAAACGCGTCGGGCTCCCAGCGCCAGTCCACCCCGGTCCGGACGAACCGGTCGGCCTCCACGATCCTTCGGGCACAGGCCAGCATGAGGCCGAAGGTGTGTTCGGCCATCGCCGACGCGAGGGTGCCCGCCGCTGTCACGACACGCACTCCCGCGCGGGCACAGGCTTCCAGGTCGACATGGTCCGTTCCGACGGAATAGGTGCCGACCACGCGCAGGCCGGCGCCGGCGGCGCTGAGCAGGGCCTCGTCGACCCGCTCGTTCGCGGTCACCAGCAGGGCATCGCAACCGGCCACCGCTCGCAACAGGCTGTCCCGCTCATGGCCGTGCCACCGTTGCGGGGACAGGGGCTGGAGCAGGGCGGTGGACAGGCCTGGGAGATCGGCGGTGATCAGGATTCTGTGGTCAGCTGTTCGCATCACGGCGCGGTCGCATCCCGTACCTGTGACGGCACAGCGTGGTCGGGAAGACCCGCCCGCCGTCGAGGTTGACCCACTGCCGGAGCAGCAGCCGGCCCTGGCCGCCGGCGGAGGCGTCGGCGAACGCCCGCCGGGAGTGCACGACCACGTTGTTGTTGACGAGCTGCAGGTCGCCCGCGCGCAGGGCATACTCGGTGACCGCTTCCGGCTCGGCCGCGAGCGCCTCGAAGAGGTCCAGGGCGTAGCGCTCCAGATCGCTCACGGGGACGCTGGTCCTGGTCCAGGCCGAGTCGACGTAGTCCCGCAGGAAGTAGCGGCAGGTGAGCTGTCCGTCGTAGTAGCCGAAGACCGCGTTGCGGTAGGCAGGTGGCTCCTCCTCACCCCGGTTCTCGTAGACGAATCCGTTGTAGTAGAGGCCGAGCAGCTCCGGCGCGCGTGTCAGCAGCTCGTTGTAGATCGTCATGGCACTGCTGATCAGCGATGCGCCTCCGTTCTCCGCGGGCCGTACGCACAGCAGCAGCGCGAGGTCGCCGTCGTCGGAGTGGAACCGCAGTGCGCTCGCGGTCTGGTGCCCCCGGACGGCGTTGTTGTCCAGACCGCCCTTGCCGTAGTCGCGCACATCGGCGATGTACTCGCCCTCGGCGTTCTGGATGACCGCGGTACCCATGACCGCGCCAAGCGCACGGTAGAGGCCTCGTATCTCCTCAGGCGACAGGTCGTCCACCGGCAGTCCGCGGAGGACCGCCGTACCGATGTGGGTCTCGGTTCGGTGTGCCGTCGCGTGCGTCAGCGCGGACAGTTCGGGCATCGTCTCCCGGGCGAGGTCGCGCCAGACCGCCCGACCTGCGTGCAGCGACAGTGCGGATTTACCGAGCGCGTTCACGAAGGCCGATATCTCACCGAGGTGCTGGGGCGTCAGTTCGTGCAGGACGCCCTCGGGCCGCGAGAGGTCGGCGGCGACCCACGCCGTGCCGTCCCTGACCGGCTCGGTGAGGATCGCTTGTGGCATGTCAGGAATCGTCATCCGTACTCAGTCTCCTCGTCATCACGAGTACCGTGCCGTCGGTGACCGGCTCGGTGAGGATCCCTTGCGGGAAGTCAGAAATCGCCCACGGCACCCGATCTCCTCAGCGTCAGGAGAACCGTCCCGTCCGTGGCGTCGTGGACGTCCTCACAGTCCAGGCCCCCCGCCCGGGCCACAGTTAGCAGCAGCTCGTCCCTGCTGAAGCGGGCCTCGCGGCCTCTGGCGCGCAAGTGCTTCCGCATCGTGTCACCCGAGATGGCGCCCCATACGGGAAGAGGGATGTCGCGGTCGGGGAGCACCGAGTAGTCGACCTCGCCCACGTCCGGCCGCCAGAACAGCGCCTGCTCCGCCGGTGTGAGAGCCGCGTGGATTTTCGAGTCGCGTGGGTACAGGCCGAAGCGTACGGTGACCGCCAGGATCCCCATCGGCGCGACAAGATCGCGCAGTCCACGGACGCCGGCCGGCAGATCATCCGCACTGAAGCGGTTGACCAGCCGGTCCGCGAGCACAAGCTCGTTCGCCCGCTTCAGGTGCTCAGGGATCGGCCGGGTCACATCAACGAGGTGCCGCCGGTCCTCGGCGAGCCCGAGCCACTGGCCGGCCGCCCCCAGGATGCCGGGGGCGAAGTCGAGTACGTGCAGGTCCGCGCCCGCCTGCTGGACCGCCCTGGACAGCGATACCGTACTGGCGCCGACCACTGCCGTCCGCGCACCGGGCCGAATCCGCCGTGCGAACTCCTTCTGGTGCTCGGGGGCGGGGCCGCCGTAGTAACCGGAGTTCCAGTAGTGGTCGCCGACGAGGTCCCAGGCGCGTGCCTTCCCCTCGCCGTTCACCGGGCCTCCTCCGTGACGGCGGCCTCGATCGCCGCCCGCAGCTTCGAGACGATCTCCACGACGTCCGTTGCGCTGGTGATCAGCGGCGGGCAGAGGGCGATCACATCGCCCAGATCCCGAACAATCAGGCCTGCCGCGCGAGCTTCGGCCGCGACCCGCCGCCCGATCCCGCGTTCGGGGTCGAAGGGCCGGCGAGCGGCGCCGTCAGCCATGAGTTCCACCGCGGCCAGGCCGCCCACGCAACGCACCTCGCCGACGACCGGCAGGTTCAGCAGCTCCTCCAGTGAGGTCTCGAGCAGGGACTCCAGCTCGGCGACGCGCATGTAGAGCTTGCGTTCACGAATGATGCGCAGATTGGCCCGCGCGACTGCCGCGGCGACGGGGTGGCCGCCGAAGGTCGATCCATGGCCCAGGACACCGTGTGTGTCGGCCGCCGCCGCGATCGCGGCGGTGAGGTCGGCGCCCAGCAGAACCGCGCCCAACGGGGCGTACCCGGCAGTGATCCCCTTCGCGACCGTCACCGCGGCGGGTTCGAGACCGAAGCGCTGGTAGCCGAAGAGATGTCCCAGGCGACCGAACCCGCACACCACCTCGTCGGACACCAACGGAATATCCAGTTCTACCAGCAGCCGCGCCATCGCCGGCCAGTAGCCGTCGGGTGGCACGAGCACGCCTCCCGCCGCCATGACCGGCTCAGCGACCATGGCGGCCACGTTCTCCGGCCCGGCTGCCACGATGCGCTCGCGTGTCGTGCGGACGATCCGGGTGACGTACTCGTCCTCGCTCTCACCGTCCAGGTGGTCGCGATAGAAGTGGACCCGGGGCACTCGAACCGCGAACGGCAGCGGCAGATCGAATCCGTCGTGCTGGCGCGGGATCCCCGCCAGAGTCGCGGCGCCGAGGGTGGTGCCGTGGAAACCCGAGTCCCGGGTGACGATGAGCTTGCGGGCGGGGGTACCGCCCGTGTTGCCGGCCAGCCAGAGGAACTTCAGGACCGATTCCACGGCCTCCGACCCCGACGCGCCGAAGTACACGGAGCGGAACTCCCCGCCCGCGGCCTGCAACAGCTCCTCGGCGAGGAGCACCGTCTCGACGCTGGTACGGCCCAAGGCACAGGCGAAGGCGGGAAGTTCGGCGTACGCCGCAGTCGCGGCCGCGATCAGGTCCGGCTCCGAGAAGCCCAGATTGGCGTGCCAGAGACCGGACAGCGCGTCGATGTACTCCGTGCCGTTGACATCCCGGACGCGGATGCCGTCGCCCTCGGCGATGATCAACGGCGGGTCCTGCCGATGCACGCGGTGATCGGTGAAGGAGTAGACGACCGGCTGGGTCGCCAGGCCGGTCATGGAGCGACCTCCGTCACGCGGATGTTGTCGATGAGGCGTACGCCGTCCAGTCGCGCGGCGGCGAACAGCCGTATCGGGACGCGGGAGTCCAGCGTCCGCACCTCGGTCAGCGACTCCTCCTCGCCGGCCACGAGGTACTCGACTTCGAATCCCCGCTCGATGAGGGTGTCGCGAGCCGCGGCGAGGACGGCCGACAGAGCGTCGCCGTCGAGCAACCTCGCCCGTGACTCCAGAAGAACCTGGTGTATGCGGGGTGCCACGGCTCGCGCGTCGGGCGACAGGTTCTTGTTGCGGGAGGACATGGCCAACCCGTCTTCTTCACGCCTGGTGACGCCCCGCACCACACGGACCGGTAGGTGGAGATCCTGGACCAGGGTCTCGATGATGCGCAGTTGCTGGAAGTCCTTCTCTCCCCAGTAGGTGCGGTCGGGTCGGACGAGATTCAGGAACAGCAGGCTCTCCGTGACCATTCCATCGAAGTGCCCCGCCCGTGTTCTGCCGCAGAGCTGATGGCTCAGGCGGGGCACGGACACATGGGTGCCGAAGTCCTGGAGGGTACGTTCGCGTCGCGGGAAGATCTCGGCCCAGTCCGGCAGGAACGCCACACTCGTGCCCCGCGCTTCCAGCTGCTTCAGGTCACGTTCCACGGGCCGTGGATAGGATTCGAAGTCCTCGTCGGGTCCGAACTGCAGCGGGTTGACGAAAATGCTGCAGATGACCAGGTCGCATTGTTCACGGGCCAGATCGACCAGGCTCAGATGGCCCTCGTGCAGCGCGCCCATGGTCGGTACATAGCCGATGACCGAGCCCGCCAGGCGTCCGGTGTCCCACTCGGCGGCGAGCTCCCGTACCGTGCTGATCACTCTCACAGAAGCCCACCCAGCTTCCCCTCGACCGCCTCGACGACTCGCCGGTGCACCTCCTCGGAGGTGCCCTCGGCCTCGATCCAGGTCCATTGGGACGCCTGTGGCAGTTCGGAGTAGGCCGCTCGCATGCGGCTGATGAACCCGAGGTCGATCCACTCCTCGGGGTCACGGGCCTTGACCCGGTCGAACGCCACGGAGGGCTCGAGGTCCATCATCAGGGTGAGGTTCGGTTCCGGCAGCCCCCTGAACATGCCCTCGATCAACCACCGGTTGCTGGCTCCCAGTGCCTCCGCCGCGGCAATCTGGCAGTAGGCGTACCGGTCGGCGATGATGAGGTCGGTGCCGGCCGGCGCGGTGCCCAGCGATGACATGGCGACCCACTTCACGGCCGCGGTCATGACCTTGTGGGTATCCGGGCCGAGCATGGCGAACCGGTCGGCGTGGCCGTGTTCGACGGCGATCTCGTCCAGCCGGGCCGACAGCCCCTGCAGGCTCGGGTTGGGGTGGACGAACACGGAGAGACCGCGGTCTTCGCAGGCGGCCTTCAGCATCTCGATCTGAGTGCTCTTGCCGGCACCGTCGAGCCCGATGAACGCGACAATCGGTGGTGTGGTCATCACAAGCTCACCTTCCGCTGAAGATGGTGGTCCGCGAGTTCGGCGAAGGTGGCTCGCAGCACCCTCGTCCGCCCGTAGCACGGCGCCGCGAACAGCATGATCAGCTCTTCCTCGAGATCGACGACGAAACTGGTGCCGGCGCGCCCCAGCCAGGCGAGACGGCGGGCTTCGGCCGGGCGGCAGTTGCGCGGCCAGATGCCGAAGTTCAGGCTGAATCCCCACCCCGGGCCGGGAATGTAGTCGGGCCCTGTGTCGTGCAGACCGACGATCTGGTCCGCCAGCAGCTCGGCACGCGTCGCCTCGGTCATGAAGGCGGTGCCGGGTGCGGGGAAGAACACGGCCTTGAGGAACGTCAGATAGTCCCGCAGGCTGGCCAGGCCGCCGCTGCCGGCGGACCTGTACCCCGTTCGGCGGTCCAGGTCCGTCAGCGACTCCCCGGTGGGCGGATCCATCGGAGGCTGGAGCACGGAGTCCATCCCGAGGCCCGGTGGCAGGAAGAACCCGCTCGACGCCATCCCGAGCGGTTCGAAGAGATACCGGCGGAAGAGCACGTCAAGCGGTGTCCCGAGGTGGTGTTGGAGCAGCAGGCCGGCCACATCGGCAGAACGGCCGTATTCCCACTGCTCCCCCGGCGGTGCCGAGAGTCGGCAGTCGAATATGCGGCGCAGGAAATCGATCTCGTCCGTGTCGTAGGCGCGGTCGGTGTAGTCGAACGGCAGGACGCCCGCCGCCCGGTACTCCCGCTGCATCTGTTCGTGTTCCTTCGATCCGGCCAGGCCGGAGGACATGTTCAACAGCTGGCGCAGCGTCATCCCGGCCGGCACCCGCACCTCGGACAACCCGGCCGCGAGCCCCTGGACGGGCATGTCGAGACCGGGCAGGAGGCCCGCGTCGATCAGGCGTAGTACCAGCGTGGCCAGCATCGGCTTGGTCATGGAGTAGAGGCGGATCACGCTGTCTTCCGAGACCGGCCGCCCGGTCGGCGCGTTGCGTCCGACGAACACCGCCAGGTCTCGGTCAGCCGCGACGTCATGAATGCATGCCGCACCGCCCACGATACGACCGGCCTCGGCCTCCGCCGTCAGGACGGCGCGACAGGCCTCAGCGATGGCTTCCGGCTCCGGGCGCATCAGCGACCGCCCTTGCCGGGGTGCGGCACCAGGCTCACTCGTCCGCTCTCGTGCCGCTCGGCGGCTGCGAGTGCGTCGTCGATGTCGTCGAGCGTGTACTCGGTCAGGGGGATCTCACGGAGTGGAGTCGGTCCGGACAGCAGATCGACGGCGGCGATGAGATGGCGCTGGTCATAGCGGATCACGCTGGTGACGGTGACACCCTTGCGCGTCAGCACGCCAGGTGTGAAGGACACGGTATCGGTGGGGCGGGTGTTGATGATTCCCATCATGATGATCTGGCCTCCCGGCCGGACCTGCTCCAGTGCGGTCACGAACGACTCAGATGATCCGGCCGCGACCACCACGACGTCGTAGACCCCGTCGAGAGGTCCCGCCGTCGGCGGCACCTCGTGCAGGGCACGCGCGTTCGGGAACCGCGCGGCGAGCCGTCGCCGCGCGGGGACACGGTCGTACACGTCCCACGTCGCCACGGCGGAACCGCCGGCGACGGTCGCGAGCCCCAGCGCGCCGGCGCCGATCACCAGACACGGTCCGTCCACCAGGTCGGGCCTGATCGCGTCCACCACCGCGAGCCCCTGCGCCACCGCGCAGTTGGCCAGAGCCGCCAGCTCGCTGGGCATCCCGGCCGGGATCTTGACTCTGATCTGCTCCGGGTGCATCTGGTAGTGGCTGGCGAACGCGCCGCGGAAATGTGGCCGCCGAAGGCTGGAGTGAGCCCATGAGTCGTAGGCGTGCTCGCACAGATGGGTGCGTCCGAGGATGCACATCACACACGTGCCGCAGACCCGGAAGTAGGTACAGACAAGCCGGTCCCCTTCGGAGAGGGGTTCCCCCCGGGCGTCGACCATCGGGGAGCCGTCCGTTCGCACGATCCGTCCGACGAACTCGTGGCCGAGCACGCAGTCGTGCAGGGTGGGGTGCCCGCCGCGCCATACGTGCACGTCACTGCCGCAGATGTTCGCCCGCTCCACGGCGAGCAGTGCGCCTCCGGGCCGTGGCGGAAGCAGCGCGTGTTCCCGCCGTTCGAGGCCGCCGTGCGCGAGAGCGTTCACTGTGACACCTGTCGGCATGGCGCCCCTCCGGCAGTCCTGAGGAAGTGGGTCTTCGGATGGCACCGGTCGGGCGCGGGCGCCCGACCGGTGTGGTCGGAAAGCTGTCGAGGCGTGGGCTCGTCGCGTGCGGTCATTCGAACGCGTGCTCAGGCCCGGGGAACGCGCCGGTACGCACCTCGCCGACGAATGCGCGGACCGCCTCGTCCAGCGTCCCCGCGAGATCGGCGTACCGCTTCACGAACCTGAGGGGCCGGCCGATCCGCAGACCAGCCATGTCCTGCCAGATCATGATCTGGGCATCGCAGTCGGCGCCCGCGCCGATACCGATGGTCGGCACGGGCAACTCGGTGGTCAGTTGCTTCGCCACCAGCGCGGGAACCATCTCCAGTACCACGGCGAACGCCCCGGCTTCGACCACCGCCCGGGCATCCTCCAGCACGTCGGAGACGGCCTCGCCGCGTCCCTGCACCTGATAGCCACCCAGTTGATGCTCGCTCTGCGGGGTGAACCCGATGTGCGCCATGACCGGGATGCCCGCCTGCACGATCCGGGCGATCTGCGGAGCCACGCGCCGTCCGCCCTCGAGCTTGACGGCCTGACACCCGCCCTCCTTCATGAACCGGACGGCGGTACGCAGCGCCTGTTCCGGCCCCTCCTCGTACGAGCCGAAGGGGAGGTCGCCGACCACGAGTGCGTGCTCCGTACTACGCACCACGGCCTTCACGAGCGGCAGCAGTTCGTCGACCGTGACGGCGATGGTCGTGTCGTGGCCGTAGACATTGTTCGCAGCCGAGTCGCCGACCAGCAGTACGGGCACGCCCGCGGCGTCGAAGATGCCGGCCGTGTACTGGTCGTAGCTGGTCAGCATGGCCCATCGATGACCGGCCGCCTTGGCCGCGCGCAGGTGTCTCGTGCGAACACGGCCACGGGTCGGCCATACGAACATCGCGGGGGAGTCTTCCCTGGACCTCTCAGGCATGACGAATCCTCTGAATCATGATGCTGCGGATCCCCTCGGCAAAGAAATTTCCACCGATACCCAAGGGGAAGTCCCTGAACGGAATGCAGCGGCCACTACAGCCGAAATGTATTCAACCCAGCCATCAATAAAGCGATTCCGATATCACAAGATCGTTTGAGCCGCTTCCGATCCTATCCGAGGCCGGGCGAGAGACACAAGAGTGTTGAACCTCACCCTGACTCTCCATCATATAAACCTGGCCGCACCGTGGTTGACTTCACCCCACCTTCCAGTGATCAACTGCACCCAGAACACACAAGAACTTTCCTCACATCAGGGAAATCCCGTGATCCGACTGCATCTTGATAACGAGAGCCTACGTTCAATCAGACTGGCACTCAGCCCGCTATGGGAGACTCTTGGCAGCCTGGCACTCTTAGCCCGTTATCGCGGCGCGGTTCCGACACCGTACGCAAGTTGGATGCACTACGCACGGCGATCGATGCGTCCGGAGATAATGGGTCCGCTTCTTGATCTGACACGCAGACAAGAAACTGCGTTCCTGAAACGCGCCTACGCCTACATTCCCGACCCGTCCCGGACAACCCTTGCGGCCGAGCTCAACTTCCTGCGACAGGAGGGAAACCCACCGGGCGACGAGCAACTGGTGGACCTGCTCGAACAGTACTGGCACGGAGCGATCGGCCCCTACTGGAACTCAATCCGTACCTCACTGGAGGAGGAAATCCTCTTCAGGGCGCGAACACTGGCCGTCGGCGGTCCGGAGGCGATGCTCGCCGAGCTGGGAGGCCGGGTGCACTGGCGGCGGCCGACATTGACAGCCCCCTACCACCTGGACCTCACCCGTTCTGTCTCCCATGCGCAACTGGTGTTGATACCCAGTGTGTTCTCGGGTAGTACGCGCATGTTTACCGTGAATGACATGGCCATAGCGATGTCGTACCAGGCCCGTGCGGCAGGGTTCCTCTCCTCGGTCGCAGGCAGGAAAGGCGACACGGAGAGCGAGGACCGTTTGGCGCTGCTCATCGGAACCGGACGAGCACGGATCATGAGAGCGCTGGAGATGCCCAAGACCACCACCGCCGTCGCCCAGTCGCTCGGTTTGGCGAAGAGCACGGTCTCCCAGCACCTGGCGGTACTCACCTCGGCAGGCATCGTCTGGAGGCAGCGTCTCGGCGGCCGGGTCTTCTATCAGCTCGATCACAGTGGATTCGCCCTTCTTGAACAGTTAGGGGATTGAGGCGTCGCGCTCGGCCCGGGGCCGGCCACGACCACGCGCCGGTTCCCTCCGGACAACCTTGTTCAGGCCGCGAGCCAGGAGCGGAACCGGTCCGCCACCTCGTGCGGACCGATGGTCGGTCTCCCCAGCCCGGAGACCGACCCCGGCGCGATGCGCAGATGCACCAGGTGGGGACCCTGCCAGGAGGTGAGCCCTTCGAGTACGTTCCTGAACCCGTCCAGGGTGTTGCACCGGGCGGCTGTCCGATAGCCGCACGCCGCGGCGATCCCGGCGAAGTCGACCCCCGGGGAGACCGTCGGCTGACCTCCCGTCGAGTCATGGCCGGCGTTGTCGAGGACGATGTGCACGAGGTTGCCCGGCTGCATGGCCCCGATCGTGGCCATGTTGCCCAGTTTCATCAGCGCGGCCCCGTCCCCGTCCAGGACGACCACGGGCCTCGGCGAGTTCAGAGCCACTCCCAGACCCACAGCGCTGACGCATCCCATGGAGCCCACCTGGTAGAAGTGCTGATCCCGGTCGGCGAGTGTGTACAGTTCACGGCCGCCCTTTCCGGTCGACACCAGGACAGCCGCCTCGTCGGGAACCCACTCCAGGAGGCTCGTCAGGGCCTGGAACCGGGTCGTTCCGGAGAAGGTCTCCCGGAGATCCGTGACTACGCCCGTCAACGGCGCAGTGGCGTGCGGCGCGCTCAGGGGCATGTCCGTCACCGACCCGGCGGCCATGACCAGCGCACTGGTCCGGCGGTCCGCAGCTGCCCGGACAGCCCGGTCCAGGGTCGCCCCGACGATGTCGTCGGCGGCGGGGAAGGACTCGTGCCCGATCTCCAACAGCTCGAGCAGCCCGGGGGTGATCCTGCCCATGAGTTCGTGCTGCGGCTCGTCCGGCTTCCCCGGCTCTCCCCGCCAGGTGCAGATGAGCAGGGTCGGGATGCGAAAAGGTCGGTTCAGCGAGGTCAAGGGGTTGACCATGTTCCCGAGGCCGGAGTTCTGGCACATCGTCACTGTCTGCCGGCCTGCCAGCCAGGCGCCGGCCGACAGGGCGACCGCCTCGCCCTCCGAGGTGGCCGGGACATAATGCAGGTGGTCATCGGAGATCACATGGTTGATCAGAGGTGTCAACAGCGAGCAAGGCACCCCGGAGCAGAAGTCGTAGCCGCGCTCCGCGGCGGACCGGACAAAGGTCTGGGCGGAGATCACAGGGCCTCCTCCCCGAGCGGCACGCTCTGTGGCAGATAGCGGCGCGAGGCCTCCTCCAACTCCCGGTAGCCGAGCAGTTCGAAGACCTCGCTCAGCGGTGCGATGCTGTGCTCCACCCCCGTCACCGTCCGGGTCTGCCTGATCTCCCGGCAGGCGGAGCGCATGGCCGCAATCGAGGCCCGCATCATGTGGTTGGCCCAGATCACCGCGGAGACCCCGTGCTCCTCAAACGCGTTGGTCGGGACAGTGTGGTACGTGGTGGGCGTCACGATGAGCGGGCACCGTTCGGCCCACTCCTGAGCAAACCTCAGGATCTCCTTGCCGTCTGTCTCCTTGGAATGGATGAACACGGCGTCGGCCCCGGCCTCTCGGTACGCCTCCGCTCTGCGCATCGCCTCGCCGAATCCATGGCCGGCCACCAAGGCCTCGACGCGCGCGACCACGCTGAAGGCCGGTACGGTCTGGGCATCCTTGCAAGCCTTGATCTTGCCGCAGAACTCGTCGATCTCCGCCAACGGATGGCGCTCCCCGACAAAGGAGTTCAGCTTGGGGAAGACCTTGTCCTCGATGCACACGCCGGCCACGCCCATGCGGCACAAGCTGGTGACGAGGCGTCTGGCGTTGTTGAAGTTCCCGAAGCCGGTGTCGCCGTCCATGAGCACCGGAGTGCTCACTGCCTCGGTGATCGAGCCCACGACGTCGAGAACCTGCGTCCACGACAGCTCGTTGCTGTCCCTGACGCCGAACGCCGTGGCTATGGAGAGGCCGGAGGCCCAGATCGCGTCGAACCCCTCGTCCTGAACGATCTTCGCGGACAGGCCGCTGTGCGCTTCCATGAGGAAGCCCAGCGAGTCGCTGGTGAGTAACTCGCGCAACTGATCGGCCGGTTGCGAAGAAGCGGGGCCGCGCGGGACCTGTGCTCCCGATCCCTTGACTGTCATCGATGTCTCTCCGTTCTCAGCATGACGCTCGAAGGGCCTGCGGCAGAGGACCGTGCTCACGCCACGCGGCCGAAGCGCGGCGGCTCGCCGGTGGTGAGGATGTCGGCCACCTGCTCGGCAACCCTCGTCCGCTGGCTCTTCTCCGCTTCCTCGGAGAGGAAGGCGCGGTGCGAGCTGACCACGACGTTGTCGAATTTCAGGATCTCCCGGTTGACCTCGCTGCGGTTCGGGTCCTCCGGCGTGAACACGTCCGCCGCGTAGCCCTGCAGTCGGCCTGTCCGCAGCGCCTCCAGCACCGCCTCCGGGCGGACGAGCCCGCCCCGGGCCGCGTTGACCAGTACCGCTCCGGGTCGGAGGTGGGCGAGTGAGGTCTCGTTGACGAGGTACCGGGACGAGTCGTCCAGCGCGGCGTGGAGCAGGACCGCGTCCGACTGGGTCAGCAACGCTTCCAGGCTGTGCGCCTTGCGGACGCCGTGGCCGACCATCAAGTCGCCGTGCACCCAGGGGTCGTAGGCGACGACTCGACCGTAGAAGCCCGATAGCCTCCTGCTGACGGCACGTCCGATGCGTCCGAATCCCACGATGCCTGCGGTCAGTTCCTGAAGCCGCCTCGGACGTCCGCCGGTGAAGATGTTCCAACGGCCTTGCTTCACCGCCTGGTCCTGCACGCAGATGTGCCTTTCGAGGGCGAGCAGCAGCGCCATTGTGTGGGTGACCACCTCGTCGACGCAGTAGTCCGGCACGTTGAAGGCCGGTATGCCGCGGCGGGCCAGGACCGGCCCGTTGAGATTGTCGACACCGACTCCCTGCCGGGCGACGACCTTGCACGTGCCGGCCAGCACATCGGCCAGTTCTTCGGAGACCTGGGCGCGATACACGACGACGGCGTCGGCTCCCGCGATCCACTCCAGGAATTCCGGCCCTTCGGTGACGAACTCCCCGTCGCGCATCATCCCGAGATCGAGTCGGACGTCGTCGGGGAGAGCGGTCCGCTCGATTTCCGCCAGTCGCGGATCTACCTCTCCGCGCTCGCCCAGCGCCCACGCTGGGTCTGTGTAGACGACTCGGTAGTCGGACATGGACTTCCCTTCACGGTTCGTCGGCACGGAAATCGGGTCGGGATCGGGTCTGCGCGTCGTCGTGCGGTGCGGCCCCTCAGAGGATGAGAGTCCGCAGTGTGGTCATCTCGTGGATCGCGAAACGTACACCTTCGCGTCCGACGCCGCTGTCCTTCACCCCTCCGAACGGGATGTTCGGCGAGTCGAACTGGGGACCGTCGTTGACGATGACCGCGCCGACCTCGAGTTCGTCCATGGCTTGGCGGACGGCGCTGAGTCGTTCGGTGAAAAGTCCGGCCTGCAGCCCGTACCGAGTGCCGTTGGTGATCGCGATCGCCTCGTCGAGCCCGCTGACCCGGATGACCGGGGCACACGGTCCGAAGGTCTCCTCTCGGACCAGCGGAATGTGGTGCGGCACCTCGTCGAGCACCGTGGGCCAGAACTGGGCGCCCTCCCGGCGGCCTCCGTGGACGAGCCTGGCCCCGGACCGCACGGCCTCCTGGACGCGTTCCTGGACCACCAGCGCCGCCGCCTCGTCGATCAGCGTCCCCACGTCCGTCCCGGGGTTCCGGGGGTCGCCGACCACGAGGGACGCTGCCTGCTCCCGCAGCAGTTCCACGAATTCTTTCGCCACGCCCTCGTGCACCAGGATCCGTTTGACTCCGCGGCAGGACTGACCCGATGTGGCAAAAGCGCCGGCCGCCGCCGCCCGGGCCGCCGACGGAAGATCCGCGTCGTCCAGGACGATCAGCGCCCCGCTGTCGCCGAGTTCGTAGGTGGACCGGCACATGCCGATGGTGGAGGCGATGTGCCGTCCGACGGCCGCGCTGCCGGTGAAGGTCACCATGTCGATCAAGTCGCTGGTGATGAGCGCCTCCCCCGTCTCCTCCGGCGTGCCGGTCAGCAGCGTCAGCATCGGGGCCGGCAGGCCGGCGTCCAGCAGGCACCGGACGAAGCGCACCGCGGTGAGGGGCGTCTTCTCGGACGGCTTGAGCACCACCCGGTTGCCCGCGGCAATGGCCGGCCCGACCTTGTTGGCCGCCTGGTTGAGCGGTCGGTTGAACGGAGTGATGGCGGCCACCACACCCACCGGGTCCCGCCTGGTCACCGCGGTACGCCGGAGGCGCGCCGCAGTGACGTCAGTGGGTATCGCCTCGCCGTGGATCCGTTTCGCCTCCTCCGCGCAGACCCGCAGCAGTGCGAGTGCGCGGCCGACCTCGCGGTCGGCGTCCTTGCGAGCCAGCCCGGATTCCAGGCAGATCGACTCGGCGAAGCCGTCCGCGTCCGCTTCGATCCCGGCCGCCGCCTCGATGAGAATCTCCGAGCGGTCGAAGGCCGTGAGCCGGGGACGGTAGGCATGTGCCGCACGGAACGCGGTGCGGACCTGGTCCGCATCCGCCACGCCGGCCTCGCCCACGACCTCGCCGGTGTACGGATTGCGGACCTCGACGGTGCGATCGCCGGCGACCCATTCGCCCGCTATGAGAAGGGTGTTCATCCCGCGGGCTCCTGGTCTCCCCAGCCGATGCGGTCATGGCGTCCGCGCCGCAGTGTCGCGTCGGTGTGGAAGGTGTTCGTCATCTCCATGCGGTCCAGGTAGGAGTACCCTTCTCCGCCGCTCATCTTGATGAGCGCTCCCTGACCGCTGAATCCATGGGTGACACAGGCACCCACCCAGAGGCTGTCGTCGACGCCGAGCTCGGTGGAGCGGCTCGTACCGTCCGAACCGGTCCAGTGCAGCAGCGGCGACCCCTCGGTGACGAGGTAGTGGGTCGGACCGTGCTCGCACAGATCCGGCTCGAACTCCGGGGACCGGTTGTCTACCAGGACGAAGAGACCGTACAGGTCCGGCAACTGGGGCGAAGCAGCCATCGAGGCGACGGTGTACGACCTGAATCTGCGAATCCCGGCGATGCTGTCGTCGAACGAACCGTACGTCTTGCCGACCGCGTCGTGGGAGCGGTGCACCGGCAGCAGCGTGCGATAGTCGAGTCCGAGACATCGGGACAGAGCGATGATGTCGGCGGGATCGAGGGCGCTCGTCCGGTCCTGGAGGTAGGCGACCACGCGCTCCGGGTCGACCCCCGCGGCCTCAGCGGCGATCGGCGCGTCGAAGCCCCGGCGGGCCAGTTCGATGGTGAGCAGTGCCGCTCCCTCGGGTGCCTCGCCCAGGTCTGCCGTCAGCCGGGCGAAGGCGGGCTCTCCCCAGGTGTTGAGCCCTTCCGTGAAGCGGTGAAGGTTGGAACGCGTGGTGTACGACAGAATCCGCGCGGGCTCCCTGGACGCCAGGGAGTAGGTGTGCGGACAGTAGGGAGGCTCGACGTAGGAGTCCCCCACGATCCAGGAGTCCGCCGGGTCCCGGTTCGCTCGCAGAACGCTCCACGTGGCATCGGAGAGTTCGTCTCCCCAGCGGCCGTTGATGTCTCCCGGACCGAGATTGACGGTGATGGCCGGCTCGAGGTGGCCGTTGTTCAGCTCGGGCAGCCGGTCGTGCGGGCAGAGGATGTCGAGGATGACCGGGGCGATCCAGCCCAGCGGCGCAGGCAGGGTGTAGTAGTTGTAGAACTCGATCCCGCCGCGTTCCACCGTTCTGCCGGTGGCTTTGAGCTGTTCGGCCGTCTGGTGAAGGACCGTGGGCAGGTCGTCGTCGCCGCCGAGCTGGCCGACCGTGATGTTCAGAAAGTCGGCCAGCTCGGCGGCGTCCCGGCCCGGGAGCCGCGTGCGCCGGTGACGCAGTATCTCGTTCAGGACGGCCGGACTCACCGCGGTGTGCGCGCCGACGAGGTCGGGCGTCACCTTGCGAGCGTTCAGCCAGTGCCTCAGTTTGTAGGGATCGACGACTGATCCGTCCATGTCATCCTCTCCGTCTCGGGGATTCGGGAACCTGAGCCGACTGCGCGCCCGATGCTCCAGGAGCTCATCACGCCGTCCACGACGAGATCGTGTGCCGCGACATATGCGGCTTACGGCGACGCGAGCACAGGACCATGTCCGCGATCTCCTCCGCCGTCCCGATTCGCTCTGAAAGGCTCTCGGCTGCCACGCGCCTTCGCCGGTCCACCTTCTCGCCGGGTCGCGTTGCCCACGTGGGTGTGTCCACGGGCCCGGGTGAGATCGTGTCGATCCGCACGTGCTCCGCGATGAACTCCCTCCCGGCGGCCAGAAGCGGAAGACCGGTCGAGACGGCTTCCGTCCGGCACCGGGTCAACTGGACGAGGAACAGACCGAATCGGCCCATCCGCACCTGGTACAGGGACCCTCGACGAGATCCTCGGTCATGGTGCCCGCTGCGTTGACCACGACGGTGAGCGAGACGGCATGGATGCAGGACCCGATGATCGCGAACCGCCGCCCATCCAGCCCCCCTGCCAGATATGCCACACAGGCGAGGAACAAGAGTGGCGGCACCGCCCTGAAGGACCACCATGCCAGTGCCGCACAGACGCCCGTGGTGGTGAACAGGAGAACCCGTGCGACGGCGCTCTGGGGATGTCCCTCGGCAGCCGCGGTCGGCAACCGGGCCGCCCGCAGCGGGTTCACGTCCGGTACAAAGCACAGCCAGACAGCGAGCATGTCGACTGTGACGGCCATTACGCCCGGGATGGACATGGGGTACACGAGTGCCCCGGCGATCCGCATCGCGGCGGCTGTCAGAAGGAAGAGGCAGCTCGGCAGCGCGCAACGCAGTGTCGTACCGACGGTCCAGGCCGGCGACACTGTGCCGAGACCGGTCCGCCGAGCGAGGATGCCGGTCGGTGTGCCGTCCCACCGAGCGAGCAGCCCACAGCCGGGCTGGGTCTCTTCGGCCGTCAGCGGGGAGTTCGTCTTCCGGGCCGGCAGAGTCGCCGGCCACCGGGTCGCTAAGACCACACACCCGGGGATCACGGCACCGAGGATGTGCTGTTGTCCGGGCTGGGAGGTCATGCTTTGCCCGAGGACCGGCAGCCGCGCACGCGTCCTGTGCCCGGCCAGGCCGGGCCGGGGGTCCTCCCTGTTCCGCAGCGCCGTCATCCGGACGCTCCCGACTCGGCGCCGACCGGACGCCGAACGCTTGCTCAAGCCCGACGGGCTGCACGCGCACGTCCCTGATGACGCCTAACCCCCGGATACCGGAGGCCTTCGTGGCCTTCGTGGCCTCCGTGGCAGTGATACAGGGATCGCTGGAGAGGCTCGTGACCGTGGCCGCGCCGCCGGTCCGCTCCCCCAGGTCGTCGATCGGCAGGTCATGGGGGACCCGCTCTTCCTGCAGGATGACGACACCGGAGGTGAGACGCTCCCTGTCCTGCAGATGGTGACTGATGAGCAGCGGCCCGATGCCCTCGCCCGAAAGTTTCGCCACGGCCGCGCGAAGCCGTTCGTAGACCTTCGACGGCCCGCTGACGACCTTCTTCCTCTCGCTGTAGTCACGGCCGACGCCGTCCACGATGAGCGCGGGGCGGGTCACCGTGCTTTCTCGTTCCCGGTGCCGAGGGATCCGGTCATGTCCTAGCCGGCGGCCCAGGGCAGCTGCCGGCTGATCCACCGTGACGGCGCGGGCCCCGCACTCCAGGCGCCGCTTCGCCGTGTCCGACGGGGGCACCGTCGGACACGGCGACCGTCCACTGGGCAGAGCAACCGGCCAGAGGGGGCTGAGTAAGACGCCGCGAGCCACCTTCGCCTTGCACGTCTCCATTCCGAGACGGAGCTCTGTGACACCTTTCCGCTGCGTATATCCGATTGGCGCGCAGTATTCGAAGAATTTGGCCATCAGTGCGTAATCGAGCGCCACCGTCCACACATAAAGCGCGTCACCGAATACATACAGATACGACAGCATCCCGTCATCACATGCATCGTGACCGTATTTGTGCTGCAACCGCCCAAGCGGCGGGACCGCTCCCTCGCAGCAGATCGCCGGTTTTCCCGCTGCGAGTTCATACTCCGCGTTCAAAAAGATGGCGTACTCACGTCTCGCAACGGTTATCGGCTTGCTCGGCGGAGTCGTCAGACAGCCACCGAAAGAGACACCGCGTTCGCCTCGGCGCCCCGCCTCCGCCGAGAAAGTACCAGGCAGCCCTAACTCGCACCCCCGCGGCGCTCTCACCACGGCCCATGCCTCCAGCTCGCACGGCAAGATACACAACCCCCGTCCACCGCCGCGATCACGTGCATCAATGAGGAGTAACCGACCCATAGATCGACACAGAATTAGATAAACTCTATGGGGGAAATGGCCACCCTCTCCAGGCGCACCCCTATTACCTAACCAGGACCACTCCACTCCACACAGTGAAGTGGGTCACACTACCACCAGCGCGACCGGATTGTCCGGAAATTAAGGTGCAACCCCCATTTTAACCTCAGGCAACCTGGACATTCCCGAATCGCCACTCCAAAAAAATCGCTTGCTCCCGCAACACCCGGGTGCTTTACTACTCCCGGAATCTAGTAGGGTGCCTTGCCATGCCCATCGTGCCGTGAACTGGATTTTCGGGTGACATATCAATCAGGCCTTGCGGATGCATTACTTCAGGGGAAATCATCAATGCCGACCGCACGCCGATGTCCATGGACGCCGCCCTTCCGGCTGGCGCTCGCGGGCCGGTCGTGTACGACACCCTGTCCGAAGAACTGCGGCGCCTCTCGCTCCCTGGACTTCGCCGGGCCTTCGGTTCGCCGTTCGACACCACCACCACTCATGGCAGAGCGCCTCGACAGACGGCGGAGCCCTGCTCATGATCCTGGGCGCCTCGCACGGGTACTGGGTTCATCCGACGTCCGCGGGAGCCGATTTCGTCGCCCCCGGCCCGTGGCCGACCGATACTCCGCACACCCGTAGTCGGCCCTGCTGCACGGTCCCGCTTGCCGAGTGCTGCCAGCGCGCAGGGCCGGCTCACGAGTGGGGCCAGGGTGCCCCCTGGCAGGCGCGGGACACCCGGGACGCCCCGCCGTCGCGGGCTCGCCCGGGGCTGCATCTGGTCGACATCTCCCGCGCCGACATCCTCGACCAGAACGACCGACCTGGGCTCCGCAGGGCACCGTCGCTGCCGCGGCCGCGGCAGCGACGGTGCGAACGTACAGTGCCAGGGTGAACCGAGGCGCTGGCCCGTCACCCCCATGGACAGTCGCGCCCGCGGACGACCCGGCCGATGCCCCGCCCCCGTCCTTCCCGACCTCACCTCGTGGTACACCGACCACGGAGCCGACGTCGTCCCGCCCACACTGGGGGTTTTTCCCGGAGGCAGCCGATCCGGGCGAACTGAGCACATGGCGGCGGTCAGCAGCCTGTGCCGGCAAGCGGATTTCTCTCTCGGCCCATCGTGATCCCCGCTCAGGAGAACACCATGTCCTTCATCACCATCAGTACCCCGGCCGCCCCGGAGCCGGTCGGAGCCTACAGCCAAGGCCGCCGCATAGGCCCCTTCCTACAGGTCTGTGGTCAGATCGCCACGGACGCCGCGACCGGTGCGGTCCTTCGAGCCGACATCGCCGAACAGACCCGACGTGCCCTGAAGCAGGTGGAAGCGGTCCTGGCCGCCGATGGAGCCGGATGGCAGGACGTCCTGATGGTCCGTGTCCATCTCGCCCACGACGACGACTTCGAAGCCATGGACGCCGCCTACCGCGATGTCCTCGTCGGGCCGTTCCCCGCGCGTACCACCGTCACCGTCGGACTTGCCCCCGGCGCGCTCGTCGAAGTGGACGCGCTCGCGGTCCGTCCGTGACCGCCGGCTTCCAGGGCTGCCATGTCCACGCCGCGGCCGGGCGGCGGTGACCCGGTGACCGGCTCGCCCGGCGAGCGCGCGTCAGGCACCTGGCCGACCGAGGACGACCCGGCAGGTTTCGCCGACGCCTGGCCCGGCCTGAAGCGCATCCCTGGCCACCCGGCAGCCTATGTGGGCCGTGGGGCCGCGGAATGTCTGGGGGAGGCGCTGGCCCAGCTACGCGTCAAGCGGCTCCTGGTGGTTCACGGCCGGACCTCCTATGAACGCTCGGGCGCCCACCGGTTCATCGCGGCCCTGTCAGCGCGGCACGAGGTGGAGCACTTCGACGGCGTACAGCCCAACCCGGGCATCGAGCAGATCCGGGCCGGGATCACCACCATGCGGCGCTTCGAGCCGCAAGCGGTGATCGGTATCGGCGGCGGCAGCAGCCTGGACGTGGCCAAGGCGATAGCAGTCTTGGCCGAGCAGCGTCGCAGCCCGGAAGAGTGTCTGCGGCACCCCGAGGTCATCACCGAAGTCCGCCGGTGCGCACTCGTGCTGATGCCCACCACCGCGGGCTCCGGGAGCGAGATGACACAGTTCGCCACTGTTTACGTCGAAGGGCGCAAGCAGTCCCTCGACGTGGACCAGGCCAGGGCCGACCTGGCCCTCGTCGACCAGGACCTGACCGAATCACTGCCGCTCGGGGACTCTGTCTCGACCGGTCTCGACGCCCTGGCTCAAAGCATCGAGTCGTACTGGTCCGTCGCGGCTACGCCGGCCTCACAGACGCTGGCGTTGGACGCGCTGGGCAAGCTACTGCCCGCGCTCGCCCTCGCGGCGGACACCGGCGTCTTCTCGGATCCACGGGTACGCACCGAGTTGGCCCTTGGCGCCTCCCTGGCGGGGGCCGCGATCAACATCAGCCGCACCACGGCGGCACATGCCTTGTCGTACGACCTGACCCTGCGCCTCGGACTGGCCCACGGCACAGCCGTGGCCCTGCACCTGCCCTGGCTGCTGGAGCGGCACGCCAGGCTGACCGACCCGGACTGTCGGCATCCGCAGGGCTCCGCGGCCGTGCGCGACGCGGTGGCCGACATCGAGAACATCGCGCACACCCAAGCCGGGCGCGGGGTAAGGCAGTTGACCGAACAGCTACTGGCCTTGGCCGACCGACCGACCGGAATCGAACAACTCGCCCTGCCCGCGGACCGTTGGCTTGCCCCCATGACGGCGGCTCTGGCTTCCGGCCGAGCCGCCAACAATCCCTGTGTGCTTACTGTGGCCGACTTGCTGCCACTCCTTGACTGAGTGATGAGGGAGTCTGGAAAGTTGCGGCCTCGCCTCGCAATGCCGTGCAGTTGCTGAGCCCTTCCAGCGGGGCCACTGATCGGGTGACGACACAGATATCCGCAATGCACGAGGCTCTCGTGCCGTTCTCGTCGGCAGTCGGTGTCTCCTGTGACGGCGGCCTCTACGGTGGAGTCGACCGCGCCCGCGGACTCCCACACCGAAGCCATGGTGTTGAGCAGAGTCGGTTGGGCGGGCTGCCTCCCAGAGTCGCACCTGGTCGCAGGTGGCCTCACCATCCGTCAGCGACCGCGAAGCCACCGGGACCGATCCACACCGAGCGCCCCGCTCCCTTGCGCGCCACGCGAGCCGGCGTGGCGCGTTTTCCGCGTATTGCCACGCCAGTCCGGGTGTTCTAATATCTCGCGACGATAAGTTGGAAAATCCAACTCTGCGCGCAACGCGCGGATGGAGCTGCCGCATGGGTGAGTCAACGCTCAGTCCCATCGCCTCGACGCTCGACCCCGCCGAAGCGATGGCTGCACTCGGTACCCCCGCGGGCCGGGCCAACCCCTATCCGATCTACGAGGCGTTACGGGCTCACGGCCCGGTGCTGAACCTCGGCCCCCTGGCCGTCCTGACCGGCTACGAGGAGTGTGCGCGGGCGCTGCGCGAACCGGCGTTCGTCTCCACCGACCCGACGATGCGCGACCGACTGGTGCCGGGGTGGCGGGAGCAGCCCGCCTGGCGGTCCATCTGCACCACCATGCTGTTCCACAACGACCCGATCCACGAGCGGCTGCGGCGGTTCTCCACGACCCCGTTCAGCCCCACCGCCGTCAGCGCGATGCGGCCCATGCTGGAACGGCTCACCGAAGCGGCCGTCGACCGGGTGGAGAAGCTCGGCGCGGGCGGCGAACCGGTCGAGTTCATGGACACCTTCGCCTGCCGACTGCCGCTGGCGGTCATGGGTGAGCTGCTGGGCATCCCGCCCGAGGAGCAGCCGGCGATCCAGCCGCTGCTGCGCCCGGTCACCGAGGGCCTCGACCCGTTCGGCGACCCGGCCCTGCTCACCTCGGCCAACCACGCCGTGGAGGAGCTTGCCGCCTACTTCGCGGACCTGGTCGCCCGCCGCCGCGCCACACCTGAGCAGGACCTGGTCTCCGCGTTCGCCAAGGCCCGCGACGACGGCGCGGACCTGAGCGAGGACGAGCTGATCGCGACGTACATGGTGCTCCTGGTGGCCGGGACCGCCGCGCCGTTCGACCTGGTGGGCAACACCATGGCGCTCGCCGCCCGGCACCCCGAGCACGCGGACCGGGTCCGCGAGGATCCGGAGCTCGCTGCGGCCTTCGTGGAGGAGGGGTTCCGGTACGACCCGGCCGTCCAGGTGCTCAACCGGGTGGTCGCCGAGGACATCGAGTACTTCGGCGTCCCCCTGCCCGCCGGAACCGCCGTCCTGCTGCTGATCGCGGCCGGCAACCGGGATCCGCGTCGCTTCGACGCCCCGGGCCGCTTCGACCCCTCCCGCCCCAACGTCCAGCCGCTGACGTTCGGTCTCGGCGCCCACTACTGCCTCGGCTCGGCCCTGGGACGGCTGGAAGGTGCGATCGCCCTGAACGCCCTCGTCCGGCGCTTCCCGAACCCGGTGATCCACGGCGAGCCGACATACCGTGACCAGTTGGTCCAGCGTGGCTTCGAGACGTTCCACATCCGGGTCTCGTGACCCGGACCGCCAGACCCGCCTCACATACTTGAGTGGAGAACGATGGCTCAGCAGACATCAGCCGCCGCGGCGAAGGCGACGAACCCGGGGTTCCGGCTCGTCTTCGCCCTCGTGGCCGCCGGCGTGGCGATGTCCAATCTGGATCTCTTCGTCGTCAACGTGGCGATGCCAGACATCAGCGCCGATTTCCACGGCACCGCGTTATCTTCTCTGTCCTGGGTGCTGAACGCCTACGCCGTGGTCTTCGCCGCGCTGCTCGTCCCTGCCGGAAGTATCGCCGACCGCACCGGTCCGCGGCGCGCCTATCTGCTGGGCGTCGGCGTCTTCACCGCCGCCTCCGTGCTGTGCGCGGTCGCCCCGGGCGTGTGGTTCCTCGTCGGGGCCCGCGTGGTACAAGCCGCGGGGGCGGCCCTGCTGATCCCGGCGTCGCTCGGGATCCTGCTGGCCGCCGCCGCGCCGGAGCAGCGCACACCGGCGATCCGCAACTGGGCCGCCCTCAGCGGCCTCGCCGCCGCGCTGGGGCCGGTCATCGGCGGCGCGCTCGCGCAGCTCGACTGGCGGTGGATCTTCCTGATCAACCTTCCGGTGGGAGTCGTCACCGTCATCTTCGGCCTGCGCGCCCTCCCCCGCACCCCGGGCCACGCGACCGGCGGCCCCGTCGACCTGCTGGGCGCGGGCCTGCTCACCGGTGGCGTCGGCGCCGTCGCCCTGGGCCTGGTCAAGGGTCAGTCCTGGGGCTGGGCCTCCGCCGGTCCCGCGATCTGCCTGGGCGTCGCCGTCGTCCTGTTGGCGCTGTTCGCCCTGCACTCGGGGCGCCACCCCTCGCCGGTGCTGCCCCTGGACCTGCTGCGGCTGCCGTCCGTGCGCCCGGCCATGCTGGCGAACCTGCTGTTCGCGGTACCGTTCGCGACCATGCTGCTGTCGGTGACCCTGTGGTGCCAGGACGTGTGGTCGTGGTCGGCCCTGACCACGGGCCTGGCGATCGCCCCGGGACCGCTCATGGTGCCTCTGCTGTCGAAGTACGCCGGGATGGTGGGGCGGCGAATCGGGCTGGGTGCCACGGCCACGGTCGGCTGCGTGCTGTTCGGCCTCGGGCTCGCGTGGTGGCTGGTACGCCTGGACCCCTCCGACCACGACTACCTGACCGGGCTGCTGCCGGGCATGCTGCTGACCGGGATCGGCGTCTGCCTCGCGATGCCCACCCTGGTGGCGACCGCCGTGAGCAAACTGCCCCCGCAGAACTTCTCCACCGGGTCCGCGCTGGCGACCATGGCCCGGCAGGCCGGCGGCGTGATCGGGGTAGCCGGGCTGGTCGCCGTGATCGGTGAACCGCGCGGAACGGACGCGCTGGTCCACGCCTTCGACCACGGCTGGGTGTTCGGCCTCGCGGGCACGGTGGCCGCGACGCTCTCCTGCTGTCTGTTGCTGCGGCACACCCGCCCCGCCCCGCCCGCCTCCCCCGCACGTCCGACGACCGACAGCGTGAAGGACGTATCCCATGGCCGATGACCCGCTCAACGCGCTCTTCGCCTTCGTGCGGAAGAACTCGCCTTTCTACCAGGAGCTGTACGCGGGCCTCCCGGAGACCGTCGACAGCCTCTCCGAGTTACCGATCGTCGACCACGCGGCCTTCTGGGAGGCCAACTCCCTCACCGGCAACCGAGTCCTGACCGCTCCCCTCGCCGAGGCCGTTGTCTACAAGAGCGGCGGCACCACAGGGGCCCCCAAGTTCTCCTGCTACACCCGCGACGAGTGGGACCGGCTCGCCACGGCACTCGGTGCGGGGCTGGTCGAGATGGGACTGCGGGACGGCCACCGGGTGGCGAACCTCTTCTACGTCGGTGAGCTGTACGCCAGTTTCTTCATGTTCGGGGACTCCCTCACCCACGTGCCGGTGGATACCGTACGGCTGCCCGTCGGCGGCGCGGCCTCCCCCGAGACGGCCGCCCATGTGCTCCAGGAGTTCGCCGTCCAGGTCGTCGGAGGCACACCGACCACGCTGTGCGGGGTCGCCGGGCACTTGACCGCCCGAGGCGAGTCGGTGCCCTCTGTCGAGCTGCTGTTCTTCGCCGGCGAACCGGTCTTCGAGGACCAACGGCGGCTGCTGGCACAGGCTTTCCCGCGCGCGACGGTGAGCCCGGCGGCGTACGTCAGCGTCGACGCGGGGCAGCTCGGGCATCCCAAGCCGGACGGCGAGGGGCGCCATGTGTACCGGGCGCCGACGCAGGACATGATGCTGGAGATCGTCGACGAGGACACCGGCGAGCCGATCCGCACGGCGGGGCGGCCCGGGCGGATCCTGAAGACCGACCTGAGCCGTCGGCTTATGCCACTGCTGCGCTATCCGGTGGGCGACCGGGGCGAGTGGCTGGACGTCGAGGCGGGTCTCTTCCGGATCCTGGGGCGGCACGAGGAGGGTGCCCGGATCGGGCCGGTGACGGTGTACGTCGAGGACATCCGCCGCATCGTCAACGAGGCCGATGGCGCCGGCGACATCGTCGGCGTCCAGCTCGTCGCCCGGCACTGGGAGGGGCGGGACGGCCTGGTGTTACGGCTGGCGGGCCGCCCTGGCTTCACCGACAGCGGTGCCCTGGCCGACGCCGTGGTGGCCGGGCTGGACGCCGGGCGCCAGCTGTACGCCGAGAGCGTGGCGGCAGGTTACGTCCACCCGGTCACCGTGGAGTGGACCGACCACGCCGGTCTCGCGGTGAACCATCGCACCGGGAAACTGCTGCGGGTGGTGGACGAACGGCCGAACGCCTGACGGCCGTTCACAGCTGGTCCATCACGAAGTCCGCCTTGGCGGCGCCGCACTCAGGGCACTCCCAGGCGTCCGGGATGTCCTGCCAGGCGGTTCCGGGCGGTATGCCCTCCTCCGGCAGTCCCAGTTCCTCGTAGTAGACCCATCCGCACAGCAGGCACATCCAGGCGCGCTTGCCGTCGGTCACAGCCTGGTCCTCCCGCCTCGTCGGTCCGCCGTGTGCTCGGCGACGAAGGCGGAGACCAGTGCCCGGACGTGTCGGGACACGAGGATCGCCAGGTGCCCCTCCCCCGGCGCCCTCTCCAGGCGGGCTTCGCTCAGCCCGGCCACGACAGTCTCGGCGTCGGTGTACGGAACCATCGGGTCGTCGGGGTCATGGATGGCCAGCACCGGGCATTCCAGGGACCGTCCTAGGCCCACGGCGTCCCAGTGGGTCACCGGGACGCCGTTGCGGCGGTGCAACTCACGGCGGATGCCGTCCACCGTGGCGCTGGACAGCCGTAACCCGGCGCCGTCCCACCGCTCCAGCACTCCCGCCAGTGTGCAGGTGGGGGAGATCAGCACCAGGCAGTCCAGGGGCGCGCCGCGCGCCGCCGCCGCGGCGATCGCCGCGATCGTGCCCAGGGAGTGCGCGACGACCACCCGCACGTCCCCCAGCGTGTCCAGCACCGCGCCCACCGCGTCGGCGTACTGGGACATGGTCGCCTGCGAGCCCGCGCGCACCCCGTGCGCCGGGGCGTCGAAGGCGGCGACGGTGAAGCCCAGGTCCCGCATCGGCCCGACCAGCGGATGCATGCTGCTGCTGTCGGAGGCCCAGCCGTGCACGAGCAGGGCCGTGCCCGCGGCGGACCGCTCGCCCCACAGGTAACCGCTCGGTGAGTCGGGGCAGTTCTCGACGGAGAACCGCGCCGCCCCGATGGGCAGCAGGTTGTCGGGCCGGATGCGCAGCGCCCGGGTGTCGCTGAAGACATCCGTCGCCCAGCGAGACACCGCCCCGGGAGCCACGGCCCCCAGGGCGGCGTACGCGATCCCGCGCAGCGTCCGTCCCGCCGACAAGCCCGCTGTCATGAAGCGCGCTTCCCGGTGACCGCGGCCGGCTGCGTCTCCGGCTCCACCTTGGCCCGTGAGAGGTCGGTGTAGAAGCCCGACTCCGTGTCATAGAAGTGGAGTCGGCGCACGATTAGCCACATCTGTTTGAAGGAGAACCGGCGTTCGCGCACCATGCCCGGGTACTGCCGCTTCAGCGCCTGCTGGGCCCGGGGCAGGTTGTAGAAGGGCACCACCGGAGCGACGTGGTGGGCCGTATGGATGGAGATGTTGTGTGTCAGGAACAGCAGCCACCTCGGGTACACGTAGTCCGTGGTGACCAGCAGTCGGCTGACGTTGCGTGTCCAGTGCTCCGCGGTCAGGTAAGGCACGTCGCTCGCGCTGTGGTGCATGAGGGTGGTGGCGCTGAACCAGGCGTGGGTGACGAGCCAGGGCGCCACGAAGCAGACGAGGATGCCCTCGACGCCGAAGAACCAGCCCAGCATGGTTACATACGGCACCGCCACCAGCAGCACGAAGGCCATCGAGCGCCGCACCTCGCGCCGCTGCTGCCGCTTGGGGAAGAACCCGGGGCGGAAGCCGGACTTCAGCCAGTAGTCGATGGTGCCGCCCCAGAATGCCCAGGTGCGGGTGGAGAGGTAGACCAGTTTCTGGCGCAGGGACATCCGGTCGTACATGCCGGCCGGCAGCGGCCGCCAGTCCGTGTCCAGCTCCAGGTGGTTGGTGCTGCTGTGGTGCATGTTGTGCACGTGCCGCCATGCGTGGAAGGGGTAGACGATGGGCAGCAGCGAGATGTGCCCCACGGCGTGGTTGAACCTGCGGGACCGTGAGAAAGATCCGTGTCCGCAGTCGTGCGCAATGCAGTGCAGCCCCCAGCCGCCGAGGCCCGCCACAACCCACAGCGGAATCCGGAGCCACCAGTTCGGGCTCCAGAGGAGACCGGCGACGGCACCGGCGTACAGCGCCCAGCTGACCGCGAAGCCCAGCAGGCCCCGGGCCACCCGCGGCTGGAAGTACTCCTTGGGGATGGCGTCGGCCAGCCGCTCCCCCTCGATCTGCCGCGACCGGCGGAGAAAGTCATCGAAATGTGCGTCGGGTGCCGAAGGAAAGTTGAACGCGCCCATGTCGCCTCCCGCTAGAGCCGGAGTTCCCGCGCCAGGTACTGGCTCAGTTCGTCGATGGACTGGTACTCGTACAGCAGCCCCGGGGACAGCCGGTGCTCAACCACCTTCTCCAGCGCGCCGGAGACCTGTACGGCCACGCGCGAGTCGAGACCGTACGACTCGAAGGTCTTCCTGGTGTCGATGGTGCCCGGGGCTACGTCAAGGCGCGCCGCGAGGTACTCGACCAGCCACTGGTGCAGAGCCTTCTCCGTCAGCGGGCCCTCGGGTTTGGGCACGGTTCGCTTCCTCTTGAACATGTCCGCAACTCCTGCTCCGGGTAGGGGGTTGGCGTCAGGCAGCCGTGGTCCTCTGCCGGCGTTCCTTGCGGCGTGCGATCGCCGCCTTGTCCGGTCCGCGCAGGCTCCATACGACCCCGAGCCTGCCGAGTCCGGCGACCAGCCAGCCGCTGAGGTCGGGTTCCCACCAGGTGACCCCGTGCCGGTAGGAGCCGGGGAACGCGTGGTGGTTGTTCTGCAGCCCCTCGCCGAAGGTGAGCAGGGCGACGGGCCAGTTGTTGGCGCTGCGGTCCTCGTTGTCGAAGGGGCGGCCGCCGAACGCGTGGCAGACGGAACCCACGCACCACGCCGCCTGGTTGGCGACGAAGATGCGCGCGAGGCCGCCGAAGACCAGACCGGTCAGCGCGGACATCGCGGTGCCCTCGACGGCGAAGCCGATCAGGGCGGGCGCGAGGAGCCCGGCGAGCACCCACACCGGGTAGGTGCGGTGGTAGTACATGAGCCGGCGGTTGCGCAGGACGTCCGGCCCGAAGACGGTCCACTTGCTGGACTCGGGGCTGAGCATCCACGGCATGTGGGCGTACCACAAGCCGTGCAGACGCTCCTTGAAGGTACGGCCGTGCAGGTTCGGGGAATGCGGGTCGCCGTCCCGGTCGCTGAAGCGGTGGTGGCGGCGGTGCGTGGTCACCCAGAACATCAGTGGGCCCTGGGCGCCCATGGAGCCCGCGACGACGAGCACTGCTTCGAAGGCGGGGGAGGTCTTGAACGCCTTGTGGGCGAGGTAGCGGTGGAAGCCGACCGTGATTCCGAACATGTGGACGAAGTACATCGCACCGAACAGCCACAGGTCAGTCGCCGTGTACATCCCCGCCCACAGGAAGTACACCGCGCCCGCAGTACCGATGAGCGGCAGCGTCATGGTGGTCAGGGCGGAGAAACGTTTGATCCGCAGGCTGGCGGGGTCCAGCCTGATCACGCCGGGCGACAGTGCGCCCGGGGTGGCCGTGCCCGTGGACATCAGGCAACTCCTCTCTGCTGGGTCTTCTCACGGGGCCGTTCGTGCTCGGGGTACCGCGCGTCGGACACCAGCCCCAGGGCGTCGAGGACCCGGATGACCGACCCGGTGGGGTCGATCTGCCACAGCCCGTGCCGGTTGTGCGCCAGGGCGGGACGCGCATGGTGGTTGTTGTGCCAGGAACCGCCGACCGAGATGGCCGCCAGGGGCGCCACGTTGCGGCTGTTGTCCCGGGTCCGGTAGGGACGGTTGCCCAGGGTGTGGCCGAGGGAGTTGATCCCCCAGGTCACCTGGTCGAGGAGGAAGATCCGCGCCAGTCCGCCCCACAGAAGGCCGCCGAGGGCGCCGCGCGCGGTCCCGGTGCACAGCCAGCCCAGCAACGTCGGCAGGGCGAGTCCGGCCAGGACCCACCAGAAGTAGTACTGGTTGAGCCGCACGACGAGCCGGTCCCTGACCAGGTCGGGGACGCGCTTGCCCCAGTTCTGGCGGCGCACCGAGAACAGCCAGCCGACGTGTCCGTGCCACAGGCCCCGGAGCCGGGCGCCCCGGCCGGAGCCGATCGGCCGCGGCGAGTGCGGGTCGCCGTCCCGGTCGGTGAAGGCGTGGTGCTGGCGGTGGGTAGCGACCCAGAACAGCACCGGCCCCTGCGCCGCCATGCTTCCGGCGATGCCCCACGTGGCCGTCACGACAGGGCCCGCGCGGAAGGACCGGTGGGAGAAAAAGCGGTGGAAGCCGCCCTCCACGCCCAGCGAGGTCACCGCGTACATGCCGACCAGCAGCAGGCCGTCGGTGAGAGTGAAGCCGTACCGGAGGGAGAAGACGACGGCCGCGACGAAGCCGACCGTGGGGACGCCCACCGTCACGAAGGCCAGCCGCCTGGCCGCCGGGTCGGCCTCCCCTGCGGGCGAGGCCGACGGGCCGGGTGCCGAGGTGGTGCCGCGTGCTGGGCCGGTGCCGCCGGGGCCGCTCCCCGATACGGCGCCGTCAAAACCACTCACCGCACCAGCCCCACCGGAGCCGCTCCCCGCGGAGGGCGTGGGCCCGGTCACCGGACCGGTGCCTGAGGCCGGGCGGCGGGCCGCGGGAAGGACTTCAGTTCGCCCGCCAGCCAGGCGGCGCGGGTGGCGGCGCGGCGAACCTTGCCGCTGGTGGTCATGAGCACCGTCCCCGGCGGCCCGAAGTGCAGCGCCGCGGGGCGCACCCCGTGCTCGCCGGTGATCTCGGCGGTGACCCGGTCACGCAGTTCGCCCTCCTCCCGAATGAACTCCTCGGCAGGACCGCGGAATTCGGCGACCACGACCACCATCTCCTCGACGCCGTGCTCGGCGGGCACGGAGAAGGCCGCCGTCCTGCGCATCGCGGGGTGGGAGCGCCGTACGGACTCCTCGACGTCCTGCGGGTGGATGTTGCGCCCACCGACGACGATCAGGTCCTTGAGCCGTCCGGTGACGAACAGCTCGCCGTCGAACAGGAACCCGAGGTCGCCACTGCGGAGGTACTCCGGCCTGTCGTCGGCCAGACGCGCGCCGAACGTGTCGTGGGTCGCGTCCGGGCGGTCGAGGTAGCCCGCCGCCACGTTCGGCCCGCCGATCCACAGCTCGCCGATCCGTCCGGGGGGCAGCTCGCGTCCGGTGGCGGGGTCGACCACGCGGACCTCGTGTCCGTCGGCCACGGCTCCGCAGCTGACGAGTTCCACCGCGCCCCCGTCGGCGGCTTCCGCGTGGCGGGCCTCACCTTGTTCCAGGGCCCGTTTGTCGAGTCGTTCGATCCTCGGGTGCCCGCTGGCCAGCGTCTTGCCCGCGACGAAGAGCGTGGCCTCGGCGAGGCCGTAGCAGGGGATGACCGAGGACGCGTCGAAGCCGCAGGTCGGCCCGAAGCGGTCCGCGAACTGCTGGAGGGTCGCGCCCGACACCGGTTCGCTGCCGCAGAAGACCTGGCGCAGCGTGCTGAGGTCGAGGGTGCGCAGCTCGTCGTCGTCGATGGCGGAGGCGCACAGGTCGAAGGCGAAGTTGGGCCCGACGGTGATGGTCACCCGGTGGTCGGTGATCGCCTTCAGCCAGCGGTAGGGGTGCTGCACGAAGTGCAGCGGCGACATCATGACCAGCGGCCAGCCGCCGTGCACGGCGAGCAGGATGGTCCCCATCAGTCCCATGTCATGGTAGGGCGGGAGCCAAGAACAGCCGACCCGGTCGGGATCGGCGCCCATGTGCCGGGCCAGCGCCTCGCAGTTGCTGACCAGGTTGGCGTGGGTGAGAACGACGCCCTTGGGGTCGCCGGTGGAACCGGAGCTGTACTGCAGCAGCGCCGGGTCGGCCACCCTGAGTGGGGTGTCCGAGGGGGCATGGAAGAAGTCCTCGTCGGGGAAGATCCAGCGGGGCCGCGGCAGCCCGGCCGGGAGCTGCTCCTCGAACTCGGCGACGTGCGGGGCGAACCGCGCGTCGGTGAGAACGGCATCGGGGGCGCAGTCGGCCACGATGGAGCGGAACCGGGCCAGCGAGCCCCGCCCCACCGGGGGGAACGACGGTACGGCGGTGGCGCCGGACCGGAGGATCCCGAACAGGCCGGCCACGTAGTCGAGGCCGGGGTCGAGGGCCAGGACCACCCGGCCGCCGTCGACGCCGGCGCGGTTCAGCTCGCCGGAGACCGCTCGGGCACAGGTGGCCAGTTCCCGATAAGTCCAGTCTGTTTTCTGGTCACTTGTTCCGTCCGACAGAAAACGGAAAGCGATCTTCTCCGGCTGTTCGTCGGCTCGTTTTTCCATGATTTCGGGCATGGAAGTTCCCGTGCAGTTCTTCGAGGCGTGCACAGAAAAAACCTTTCTGCCACATTCGAATTCAGAAAGGAACCTTGCAGGATCAGCCCTGCCGCACGACACGCAACTGATGGCCGGAACCCAGATGCGTTCCGTCCGGATCCCACGCGTCCATGGTTTCGTCGACCCATCCTCCGGAATCGGCCGACACCGTCCGCGCCCGTACCAGGACCCAAGGGGAGTGCGCACCGGACAGGCCAGCCGCAGGCCGTACCGTCAGCTCGACGGTCGGGACGAGGACGAGGGTGGAGAGGATCGCCGTGTACGACGGCGCCAGGGCGTCCATGAGGAAAACGAACCGGAGGACATCCGGCGGGTCGTCGTCCTCGGTGAGCCGCACCCAGGCCGTCAGCTCGGGTTCGTCGCCGCCCGCGTAGGGGCGGCCCGGTCCCACCGGACGGATCTCCATGCTGGTGGAGATGGGCAAGAACTCCCTGGGGATGACGAGCGGTTCGCACTCCTCGGGTGCGGGTGCCGCCGGCGCGGAGGCCGTCACGACGGGCGACGGGGGTACCCCGGCCGCCCCGAACACCGCGCTCGCCTCGATATGTTTGGCCGCATCGGACTCGGCTGCGGCGGTCACGGTCCTGGTGGTCCTCCCGGACCGGGCCAGGCCGCTCGTCACATGGAATCCGGACCGAATGGGCCTGCCGAACGTCGCACTGATGCTCCGCAACTCAAGGCCGGAAGCGTGCGTTCGCATAACGGATCCGAGGAGTGCGAGCGCGAATCCCCCGTGAAGGCCCCCGAAGCCGTGCAAGTGCTGTGGAGCGTCTACCTGATCTGCCACCGGTTTACGCAGAATTCTGCCCGGCGGATCTAAGTCGACTCCGTCACTTGTTGACATATACCAACGGTAACACCAAAGAGAGTTGAGGGCATGTGATCCACCTCACATCTCCGTGAATGATCTACCGCACCGCCCCGAGACGAGTCACCCGCGCCTCGGCGGAGACAGGCGCGCCGCACTCTCCACACACCGTCACGGGATGCAGTTCGGAACCGCACTCACAGGCGAACGCGGTGGGCGCGGAACCTTGGCGAACGTAACGATCGCCCCATTCCATGAGGCTGAGCAGGATGGGACCGAGGGCTCGGCCCGCCTCCGTGGGCACATACTCATAGCGTGGCGGGGACTGCTCGTACTGCACACGCTCCAGTACGCCGCGCTCGACCAGCTTGCGCAGTCTGCTGGTCAGGATGTCCCGGCTGGCCCCGGTGGCATGGACGATCAGGTCGAAGCGCCGGACGCCGAGCAGGATCTCCCGCATCGCCAGCAGACTCCACCGCTCGCCGACCACTGACAGAGCATCGGCGATCGAGCATTCGCGCCCACCACGCGGCATTGACCACACCTCCCGCGTGACCGAGACCATACGTCTCCACCCTAATGCACAACCCAGCACTCCAGAGAGCTCTTTCCAGCCTGAACTGGTGGGTTGTGATACCCAACTCAAGGGGTGGGCGTCGCCGACCGGTACGCCTGGCAGGCCGAGACCGGGGCCGACCTGGCCAAGGTCAACATCCACGGCGGGACCACCGCGATCGGTCACCCCCTGGGCGGCACGGGGCGGTTGATGACCACACTCCTGTCCGTCCTCGAACAGCGTGGGGCGGTACGGACTGCAGACCATGTGCGAGGCCGGCGGACCGGCCAACGCCACCATTGTCGAACGGCTGCCGCAGCCCGGGCGTCTTCGACTCCGCCCCGCAGGAAGGCCGCCGCGTCGTGGCGGAGGCCGGGGCGCGAGCGAGTGAGCCTTTTCAGTGTCGCCGCTCCAGGCTGAGGATGGCGGCGGAAATCAACGGCATTCGATTCGGGCTGCACCGGACCCTGCGAAAGGCTGACGTCCGTCATGGCGAGCGTGGGGAAGAAGAAGCCGCGTCCTCGCCACTCGTTCACGTCGGAGTTCAAGGCCGGGATCGTCGAACTGTGCCGACGCTGGGACCACTTGGGCGGCCAGGTCGCCAAGGACTTCGACCTGACCCAGACCGCGGTGCGCGACCGGGTCAGGCAGGCCGAGGTCGACAACGGCGAGAGCAAGGGCCTGCCCAGCAGCGAACGCGGGGAACCGGCCCAGTTGCGGCGGGAGAACCGCCGCCTGCGGGAGGACGTGGAGATCCACGAGCGGGCCAGGGCTTTCTTCACAAGGAGACCCAGGACGGTGCAGCCGCTCATCGAGGCGGAGAGGCAGGCGGGCCGTACACCGCCCGACAAGCCCAGCAACGAGGAACACCGTCACCGCGACGGACACGGGCCTCACGGCGTCGAGTACGCAGGTACGGAACGCGGTGGGCCGGGTTGCCGACCGCAGGCGACGCACCCCTGCCCGACCGCCAGTCGGCGCCGAGCGCCCTGAAGCGGGAAGTGCCGCCGCCGCGATGCTCCCTGTCGTCTCGCTCCGCGACGATCAACGGCGTCCGCAGCATGCCATGTGGCCTAATTCAGAGTGAACTGGGGCAGCCGTCCGTCTCGGCCCCGACGGGGCCGAAGTCGGTGTCATCAGGGGGGTGTTGCCGTAGCGGTCCATGACCTGAACTCGCGCGCCCACCAGGTCCCCGCATCTACAGCGCGTTTGTTTCTGGTCCTCGCCGGGCCGTCCTGGCAGCCGTCCGGCGTCGACGCGACCGACTCCCCCAGCCCCGGGGCGCCACACCTTCCTTTCTGGAAAGCCGTGCGGGCCCCGTGGTCTCGAGCAACAACCGGAGGGAGCCGGACCCGCGCCGGGCGGAAGCAGTAGCGGGCCCACCGAACTTCGTTCGAACTGAGATCACGTTCGGGGTGGTTCCAGCAGTTTTCTCCGAAAAACAACGCCAACCGCGCGCTGGTCCCTCCACTTCTGGCATGTCGGTTGACATCGGATATCATTCGGAATGGGAAATCATCGTCGAAGGTGCCCGGACTCGCGGAAGCATGTGCGACATTTACCCACAAGCGCCACACTGTGGCGTGCATCACAGTGCTTTCTGGTCACAGGTATGTATGATCGGTCGCCGAATTGTCGGGGCTGCAGGCGCGGCCCAATTCTCCGGAAAATCACCCGTAATGCACGGCTTCAACCAACCGACGTTGAAGGTGCTTTGTGTCCAATTTATCTCCCCTTCGCTCCTTTGCCGAAGTGGAATGCAAACTCAACCGAGATGCACCTACAGTCACCCTGTTCAGCGGTGGACTCGACAGTGCCTACCTCCTGCTCCGGCTCCGCGACATGGGATTCACCGATGTTCACGCGGTCAGTGTCAACGTCGGCGAAGCCGAAAATCACGACCAGAAGACACAAGTAGCCGAGGCTTTGGGCGCCAAGCTTCACGTCCTCGATTGTCGAGAGCGATTCGCCAGGGATTTCGTAGCCCCGGCCATCTCCGCTCAGGCGGTCTATCTGAACCTTCATCCAGTCAGTTCCAGCTTGAGCCGCCCTCTGATAGCTCAGCGTGCCGTCGAATTTTCCATATCCCTCGGTGCACAAGCCATCCTTCACACGGCGAACAGGTCTCAAAATACGCTGCGCCGCCTCAATGGTGCCCTGCAGGTCCTGGAATACGACGGCCTGTACGGCAGTCCGTACGACATGGAGCCGGTTGACCGTGCCGACAAGCAGACCGCCCTGGCTGCCGCGGGCATCGATCTGCTCCGGGATCGCGCTATCAGCGGCGACTCGAACCTCTGGTGCCGAGAATTCGAATCCGGAATCCTCGATGACCCGGAAAATCATCGCGTTCCCGACTCGTTGTTCCAATGGAGCGCGACCAGGGAGGATACCGAGCCGTGCAGCATTTCGATCGGCATTGAATCAGGAATTCCGGTTTCAGTCGACGGTCGCCGTATTCCCTTGGTGGATCTGATTTCCGAACTCAACGATCGTGTGGGGGCCTACGGCATAGGGAGGTACTCCGGGCTGGAGCACCTGGACAATGGAGAAAAAGTCCTCGAAATCCGGGAAATGCCCGCAGCCTGGATCCTGCTGCGTACCTACCGCCATGTCGAGGCGGCGTGTCTGGACGCCGAACTCCTAAGGGAGAAGCAGCATCTGGAGCAGCTCTGGGTGCGAGAGGCGCTCGAGGGCCGCTGGTTCGGCGACCTGCGGCGTGCCGTACAGGCATTCATGAACACGTGTTCCGAGCGCACCACCGGGACGGTCACGTGGGAGCTACGCCAAGGCGGGGCCGACACCCGTGCGATCAAGGCTCCCCACCCCCGCTACCTCCGCGACCGCGAGCGCTGGGAAAAGCAGTCGATCGAGGCGGAATCCGCCGTACACCGGTTCTTGCCGGCTCAAGCGCAGAACGCGGTATCCGGGGTCTGATTCCCGCCTCACGGCCCGACGCGGACTGATCGCGCTTCCGTGGCGGACACGAGTTCCAGTCCGGCCGACAGTGCCCTGTGCCGCACCGCCCCATGGCGCCGGCCCTTACCGTCCCCCGCGCGGCATGCGGCCTGCCGATGCGCCCCGCAACTTGCCGATAACACAAGGAGGATCACCCTTGCGCGTGCTCGACATTGACCGCAGCACCTCGACAGAGATCGCGACCTTCGTGAACTCGGTCCTCGACAACACCCCCTCGCAATCTGACATGCGATTCGCCGAGCAGGTGCTCAGACAGGGAAGGACCGTTGTCCCGGCCCTTGCCGAGGCGTTATACAACGCGCCCTGGGAAGCTGTCCTGATACAGGGGCTGCCCACGTTCGACATGGTGGCACAGACGAAGATCCTGACGCTGCTTCTGGCAGACTGCGTGGGCCGGCTGACCGCCTACGCGGACTTCAACGCGTCCGTGCTCACCGACATCCGCCCGAACCCCCAGTCGCGAGAGCAAAACGCCCAGCCGGAGCGGCTGGGCATGCACAACGACTTCCCCTTCATCACCGACAGGTCCCGGCCCGGGTTCATCGTTCTGGTCACGCACGAGGCGTCGGGGGAGATACCGCGCACGCTGCTCGCGCCGGCCGATGCCATCGTCGAACGACTGGACCACAAGACCGTGGCGCGCCTCCAGCAGCCTCGATACACCGCACTCGTCGGCACGAAGCTGGCCTGGCCCGAACCGCGCCGGTTCACGTTCCCCCTCTTAGTCCGTACCGGTGACCAGTGGCGGGTGCTCTACCACTTCGACACCATCAACACCGACCCCGACCTGCCCGCCGACGAGTTCGAGATCTTCGACGCGGCCCGCCGTCGGCTGGGGGCGCTGGCCGACGAACTCGGCGACCAGCACGGCCACGCGATCCTGAAAGGCGAGGCCCTCGTCGTGCCCAACGACCACTACCTGCACGGGCGCGAGCAGATGGAGACCGGACGAAGCGACCGCTTGGTGTTCAGGGCCTACGCGACACATCCCGACGCCCGACCCGAGTGGGAATCCCTGATGGTCCGGCTGGGCGATGAGTGACCGCACGGTGATCGTGGGCGGCGGGCATGTCGGGCTCACGTTGTACGCCGACATGAGGCGGACCCGCCCTACCGCCGACGTGCGTGTGGTCTCGTCCAGGGTGCCGGACCCGGCCGAGGTACCGCTGACCATGCGCGACATCCTCACGGACGAGATCCACACCGTTCCGAGCAGGCGCACGGACTTCCTCCGGGACGACCCGGCGGTGTCGGAAGCCCTGGCCGCCGCCGACTGCGTGCTGGTCACGGTGCCGGACATCCCCAAGGTACGGTCCTCCGTGGTGTCACGGCTGTTGGAGCTGCTGGCCCACCGCCCGGTGCCGATCGTGATGATCCGTGGCGGCCAGGGAGGCGCCCTGTGGCTGGCCGAACGCCTGGCGGATCCGCGCGCGGCCGCCTGGGAGGTGCTCCTGGTGGAGGACTCGCTCTACGGGTGCCGGGCGCAGGGTGGCCACATCGAGTACAAGCGCAAGGACCAGATCGGTGCAGCCCATTACGGGCAGGACCCGAAGCTCCCGCTCGAGGCACTTGCGCGCGCGCTGGGTGAGCCGGGGTGGCTGAGCAGGTTCGCCCTGCGCACTCCGAGCGAACTCGTCTTCGACCCGCTCGGCTACTACATCCACACCGCCGTCGCCCTGGACCCCAGCAACGTGGTGCGGACCGCGCGCGGCGAGAGGTACCTGCACTACAGCGAGGGCATCGACCCCACCCTCGGCGAGCAACTCGACGCGATGGACACCGAGCGGGTCGCGCTGGCCGGGGCGTACGGTGTCGAGAGCGACACCTTCCCCCAGATCCTCAGGCGTCAGTACGGGCACCAGCCCCGGTCGAACTTCTACGCCACCATGGCCGCGACGCGTGATCTCTACCGCTCGCTCTCGCCCTCGGACGTCGGCAGCCTCCGGCTGTCGCGCACGCTGCGGGAGGACATCCCCGCACTGTTCACGATGCTGGAACTGGCCCGGGTCCAGAACATACCCATGCCCACCACCAGCGCGTTCGCCGACGCCCTGCCGTACCTGCTGGACCGGATCGGCCTGGCCATCACGGACATCGACCGGTACCCGCCGCCGGCCCGCGGCATGGACGGCGAGGCGGTACGGCGTCTGCTGGACGACCGCACGAAGTACCCGACCAAGGAAGACTCATGAGCGTGCAACAGACCGAGACCACCGTCCGCGACACCGTCGCGGCGCACTGGCTCGCCGCCCTGGAGTACGACGACCCCGAGCCGAACGACGACTGGTTCGACTTCGGCGGCGACAGCCTGGGCGCCGTCCAACTGCTGGGCCGGCTCGAACGCGAGGGGCTCGTGGCCGAGATCTCGGACTTCTTCCGCACCCCGACCCTGGACTCGCTCGTGCGACTCGTCGGCGACGCCAAGCCGACCGACACGGCCGCGCAGCCGGCGCCCCGCGAAACGTCGGCCGGGGCTGAACTGCCCTTGACGCCGACCCAGTTGTTCACGGTGGTCACCGACGGCGATACCCGGAACTGGCACAACGACCACCTCACCGTCCGGCTCTGCGAGCACGCCACCTGGGAACGGGTGAACCACGCGGTCCGGACTCTGGCCCTCGCCCACCCTGCCCTCACCGCCCGGTTCGCCTTCGCCGACGGCCAGTGGACGCAGCAGGTGCTCCCCGCCGACCAGCGCGTCATCCCTGTGGTCGCCGTGCCGGTGAAAGGGCACGAGGCCATCGGCCCCGTCGACGCCGCAGTCCGGGACCGAGGGACCCGTTTCGACATCGCCCGCGGTGAGGTGTCCGCCGCGCTCATCTGGGAGGAAGAAGGCAACCCGATCGGGCTCACCCTTCTGTTCCACCACCTCTGCGCCGACGGTCACAGCGCAGACGTGCTGCAGCACGACATCGTCGCAGCCCTGCACGACCCGGCCGACGCGGCCCCGCCCGAGGACAACTACGTACCATGGCTGGCCCAACTCGCCGAACTGACGGTGAGTCGACAGGTCGTCCTACCCGAGACACCCCACGACGACGAGATGGCGTTCCCCGTCAGCGGGCTGCGGCACACGACCGTCCACCTGGAGGTCGGCGACCTCACGTCCCGGGAGATCGCCCCTGCGCTCCTGGCGGCGATGAGCCGCGGGGTCCGGCATCTGCCCGACCCGCGCGCCCGCGGCGTCGACATGACCTGGCACGGCCGCGACGCGATCCGGGGCTGGCCGTCGCTGGCCACCACCGTGGGCTGGTTCTCCCAGCTCAGGAGGCTGGAGCTGCCATCCGACGCAGCCTGGACCGTGCCCGACGCCCTGCGCGCGCTGGAGACGTTCGAACAGGACAACGAGTCGTTCGTGACCGGGGGCTCGGCCACCGCCCTGCTCTCCACGCCCGCCGCGCTCTACCTCAACTACCGTGGCTCGCTGCGCGGCACGCTGTACGCGCCGGTGCACGACTGCCTGCCTGTCGACATGGACTTCGGCCCGCAGTCGTCGCCCGACGCGACCACGCCTTATCACCTGCGCTGCGTCGCTGACCGGATCGACGGTGGCGTCCGGCTCGGTATCAAGTACCGTCCCGATTCTCCTGTCGCCGCCGGCGTCATCAAGTCCCTCCGAGCGGGAGTGGCACAGTGAGCGGGGCGTCCGCCGGGGCCGGCCCGAACATCGGGCTTCTGGTGGGGACTACACCGTCGGTGCCCTTCGCTGACCTGTTCACCCAGGCCCGCGACCGGAGGCTGCCCGTACTGGTGCCCGCCGCGGTCGTCGCGTCGGCGCCCGAGGTCACCGCCCTGGCCGACTCGGTGGGAGCACACTGGGAGGTGGCCGGTGACGACCTGGTGGCCGTGGGACGCGAGCGCGGGCTGGACACGATCCTCACCTTCGACGAGCGATTCGCCTACGAGTGCATGGCGGCCACGGTCCGGCTGCAGAACGCCGACGCCCCGCGGCCGCAGGACAAGTTGGATATGCGTGTGCTGCTCAACGAGCACGGACTGTCGCACACCCGCGCGTGGGAGCTCGCCTCGGACGACGACGTCGCCGCGGCGCTCCAGGAGGTCGGCACCCTTGTGGTCAAGCCCCGCCGGGGCGTCTCAAGCCGTGACGTGGTGATCGTCCGCGACCTGCCGTCCTGGCAGCGGGCCGCGGCCGAGCGTGACCTGGACCTGTCGTCGGGCGAGCTGTACGCCGAGGAGTTCCACGAGCACCTCCCCTTCGGCGAGCACCGGAACTGGTACGCCTCCTATCTCGCCGTCGACGTCATCCACGGCATCCAGGGGACCGTGTTCCTGCCCGCGGACCGTAGGAAGCAGGCGGCCAACTACGGCGAGACCGGTTCCCTGGTGCCGTCTCGGATCGGCGCGGAGGAGCGCGCCGCCCTGGAATCCTGGGCCGGCGCCATCGCCGCGTTGTGGCAGGGCATGTGGCCGGCCTTCCACATCGAATTCGTGCACACGGCGCAGGGCTTCCAGCTGATCGAGGTCAATCCCCGGCTGGGTGGCCACCTGCACGTCATGGTCAAGGCGGTCTCGAAGGACGGGGACCTCATCGGCGCGGTACTCGACGCCGTCTCGGGAGGCGAATCACACCTGCCGGAACTACGGAGCCATGCCAGCTACATCCTCGTACACCCGCCGGAGGGTGCCCTGACGGTCGACGCCCCGCCGGACTACCGCGGCCTGCTGCGCGATCACCCGGGGGTCACCGTGGCCCGGCGGCGCCGCGCCGGCACCCGGTTCGACCCCCGTGACGGAACGCTCAACGCCCTGTGCGAACTCCTCGTGACAGCACCGGACGCTCAGGCGCTCCGGGCAGGGATCGACCGATCGCACGCACACGTCATCTCGTCCGCCCGCTTCAGCTACGGAAACCTCGCATGACCCTGTGGACCCGCGTCGCCGAGCTCGCCGCAGCCCGGCCTGACCGTCCCGCCTACAGCGGAGCCGACGGCGAGCACACCTACGGTGACCTGCTCTCAGACGTCGCCGACCTGTCCCGGACGATCGAGGCCCTGGCCCCGCGCGACCACGTGGTCGCCGTCTCCGGGCAACGGGCCTACGGCACCCTGACCTGCCTGCTGGCGTGCCTGGCCACCGGCCGGACGTACCTACCGGTGGACGAGCGCTGGCCGGCCCACCGCATCGACCTCGTCGTGTCCGAGGCCGGTGCCGCGGCCCTGGTGGAGGTGGGTGACGACCAGAAGCCACGCGTCGCCGCCATCTACGGCACGGGTACGGCGGCGCCCCGGCCGGGACTGGGATACGTCATCTTCACCTCCGGCTCCACCGGTCTGCCCAAGGGCGTCATGGTCGAAGAGGCCATGCTCGAGGAGCGGCTCGTATCGCTGACGCCTCTCCTGGCCGACGACGGGACCGTCAGGTTCGTCCTCAACACCTCCATCTCCTTCGATATCTCGCTGATCGAGCTGCTGCTCCCGCTCCTGGTCGGCGGTACGGTCGTCTGCCCACCGCCGCTGAGGGCCGATCCCCGGGGCTTCGCCGATTTCATCGCCCGGCACGGGGCCACCCACATGCAGGGGACGCCGAGTTTCTTCAAGCTGATCGAGGCATTCGACGTCGGGCTCCCTGCGGACCTGGAAGTGTGGTGCGGGGGCGAGGCGCTGGACACACGGCTCGCCGGGCGGCTGGTCGACCGGTTCGGGATCGTACGGAACTTCTACGGCCCGACCGAGGCCGTCATCTGGTGCACCTTCCACACCCTGACCCCGCACGCCCTCGACTCGGTCGGCCTGCCCTTCGGCGGCACCGATGTGCTCGCCCCCGGAGCCGACGCACAGCACCCGGCCGAGCTCGTCCTCGCCGGGCGCGGGCTCGCGGCCGGCTATGTGCGCCCCGCTGACGACGAGGGCCGATTCGTCGAACTGCCCGAGCACGGCCGCGCCTACCGCACGGGGGACCGCGGATGGGTCGCCGGCGACGGAAGGGTCCATGTCGCGGGACGGGTCGACCACCAGGTGAAGGTCAACGGCTACCGCCTGGAGCTGACCGAGATCGAGTCCGCGGTCGAGAGCCACCCCGCGGTGCGTCAGTGCGCCGCTTTTGTCCTGCCGGGTTCCGACGAGGGCTCCGTCCGGCTGGCCGCCCTGTATGTCTCGGACGAGAGCATCCCGGTACGTGAGCTGCGTGAGCACATGCGCCGCACCCTGCCGTCGTACGCCGTGCCCCAGCAATTGCGCAGAGTGGGCGAGCTTCCGCTCACCACCGCGGGGAAGGTGGACCGGCGACTCCTGCGTGAGACGGCGGCCTCGCAGGCCCCGCAGCCGACCGTGAGGACGGCCCGATGACCATGCAGCAGACGATCGGAAGGATCGAGCCGGCCTCCCGCACCGACTGGGTCCTTCCCGCCGACGTGGCCGGGGCGCCCGGCGCCGAGCGCCTCCAGGGGAAGCGTATCGGGGTTGTCGGCGGCGGTCTCGCCGGCCTCACCACCGCCTTCGTGCTGGCCGGGATGGGCGTCCACGCGGACCTCTACGAGGCCGCGGAGCGCTTCGGCGGACGCGTTCTGACCCTGCGTCACGGCGACCCGCTGCCGGACGATCCGACCCGCAGAGTCACCCTGCCGGACGGCCAGCTGGTAGAGGCCGGCGCCACCCGCGTCCACCCGCACATGGTGACCATGGAGTACCTGCGCCTGCTCGACATTCCGATCGCCCCCCTGGTCACCCGCAACGACGACGCCCTGCTGCAGGTGGGTCAGGGCACCGGCTCCCAGGTGCTGCGCCAGCGGGACTGGTGGCAGGAGGTGCTTCGCGCCGCTGTGCGCCCGGACGTAGCGGACGCCTTCCCGCACCTCGTGGCGGACGGCGCCGCGGATCAGGCACCGCACCGCACCCGGCGCGCCTTGGGCGCCCTGAGCGACGTAGGGGATCCGACGGCGCCCCCGGCCGTCGGCCGGGAGCCGTGGGAGGCACGGCTTCTCGTGGACGGCGCCCCCGCCCGGTCCCTGCTGGCCGACCTGTCGGCACTGAAGTCGACCACCCTGTTCCGCATCGTCGGCGGCAGCGACGTGCTGGTCTCCCGACTCGCCGAGCGCCTTCCCGCCGCCCAGCGGCATCTGTGCCACCGGCTCAGCTCGGTCGTCACCACGCGAGACGGCATCCGACTCGGCTTCGCCACCCCGGAGGGAGCACGGCACGAGACGTACGACCACGTCATCCTGGCGCTACCGCCACACCAGCTCGCCTACGTGGTCGAGGACTTCCCCACCGATCTCCGTACCGCGCTGGAGGTACCCGAGCCGCGACCCGCTGTGAAGGCGTTCGTCGCCTACGCCCAACGGTGGTGGGAGCACGAGCTGGGCATCTACGGCGGCACGTCGTACCCCGATTCGCCGGTCGACCGCCTGTGGTATCCGAGCGCGGCCTGGCACGGACCGGGCGGCATCCTCACCGCCTACTGCCTCAAGGACAACGCTCGTGCGCTGGACGCCGTGGACGAGGAGACCCGGCATCGGATGGTCGTCGACCGGATCGCCGCGCTCCATCCCGGAGTGTCGGCGGCCACGGAGCCGGTGGCGGTCCACTCGGTGTCGTGGTCACGAGTTCCGCATGTCCACGGGGCCTGGGTGAACTGGCCCGGCTACGAGCATCCGGCCTTCCGCCGGCTGCAGCAGGGCCTGGGCCGGATCCAGTTCGCCGGGGACTGGCTGAGCCCGCTCACCGCCTGGATGGCCGGGGCTTTCTCCTCAGCGGGAGAGGCATTGCTGAGAACGATCGAGAACGCAAGTGAAAGGAAGTAGGGCCGTGACATCGGTGTTGCTCATCGGTTCGGACAGGTACTTCGCGGAAGCCTGTGTCGCACGTGGTCTGGAGGTCATTGCCGTCCGGAACGCCAGCGCGATACGCAACGGAGTACTCACCTTCCCCGAGGAGGTACGGCAGGTCCCGGTCGCGGACCAGACCGACACCGAGGCGGTACTCAGCGGCCTCGCCCACGCTGGGCTCTCCCTGGGCGACTTCGACGGGATCTACACCAATTACGAACTTGCCGTGGTGATGACGGCCGGCCTGGCGCAGGCGGCAGGGGTGCCCGGGCCGGGTACCGACGTGGCCGTGCTGATGCGCGACAAGTACCTGCAGAAGCAGCGGCTCGCCCAGGCAGGTGTGCCCGTGACGCGGTCCCAGGTGTTCTGGACCCCGCCGACGCCGGCCGACGTCGCACAACTCGGATATCCGCTCGTGCTCAAGCCGGTCGCCGGAGTGGGAACCGAAGCCACGGTGCGGGTCGACGACCCCGAGGCCTTCCGGAAGGCCGTCGCCTCGTTCTTCCCCTCCGGGACGGCGTACAAGGGCCTGCAGGTCGAGCAGTTCGTCACAGGCGAAGAGTTCTGCCTCGACGGCTGGGTGCACGACGGCGTGATCGGATTCAGCTCGGTGGGCCGCTACGCGCGGACCTGCCTGGAGGCCGTCGAGGCCGGAGCGTCCTTGCGGGTCTGCCGCTGCACGGAAACCACACACCCCGGCCTGGCCGCCGAGGCCGATCGGCTGGCCGCCGACGCACTGACCGCCCTCGGCCTGCGCAACGGGGTCTTCCACCTGGAGTTCTTCCGGCTCCTCGACGGGCGGCTGATGTTCAGCGAATGCGCCGCCCGGCGCGGCGGACCGTTCAACGAGGAGGAGGTGCGGATCTCCCGGTCCACCTCGCTGGCCGCGGCGTCCGTGGCCCTCTGCCTGGACGAGCAGCCGAAGGCCACGCCGACCGAACCAGCCCGCGAGGTGGGATCGGTCCACCCCAAGCTTCCCTCCGGCGTGGTCCTCGACTTGCCCCGGGCCGAGGAGCTGGCCGCCCTGGACGGCGTGGAGTACGTCCGCTACTACACCTATCTGGGTGCCACTTACAGCGGCCCGTCGAGTTCGCTGTACCAGCCGGCGGCGGCGATGCTGGTGAGCGCGCCCACGGCGGCCGAGCTCGACATCCGCCTCGACCAGGTGGAGTCGGCCTTCGTGAAGGGTGCGGTGGTGAGCCCGAACACGTCCCCCCGCCACATGCGCGACTTCCAGAGCGAGATGCTCGGGCGGGATGATCTGCGATACCGGCCTTTCTCGGCCGGCCCAGGGCACGACGGACAGGGGCAGGACATATGAGCACGACGCTGGATCACCACGCACCGGGCCGGATTCTCGTCGTGGACCCGGCGCTGGGTGACCAGGCGTTGACGGAACTGACCGCCTTCATGGACCTCGGCCTGGTGCCGACGGTCAACCTCCGACGAGTGGCGGACGCCGCGCTCCGTGCCCGGATCGAGGCCGCCTGGGAGACGGTGGACTTCGACGGGTTCTCCGAGGAGGAGCTGGCCCGGCGCCTGGAGGACGAGGGGCGCGGCTATCACGCTCTGAAGTGCCGGGCCGGAATTCCGCTCACCGAGGCGGTGCTGGAGCGGGCGACGCAGGACGGTCTGCGCCGGCGCCTGGCACTGGTCGGGCGGGCCGCTGCCGGATTCGACACCTTCGACCGGGCGGCGGCACAGCGCCTGGGAGTCGCGATCCGGACGACACCGGGAGCCAACGCGGCCGCAGTGGCCGAACTGACCGTGGCCCTCATCCTCGACACGCTGCGGGGCGTTTCACGGCGGTCGGACGCCCTGCGCGCGGGCTCGTGGAGCGCGGCAGTCGAGGACCTGCCCGCAGGCAGCCTCGCGGACGCGCGGGTGGGGCTTGTGGGCTCCGGGGCGATCGCCCGGCGGGTCGCCCAGCTGGTACGCGCGTTCGGTGCCGAGGTGTGGGTCTTCGGGTCGCCGCGCTTCACCCAGGAACGGGCGGTCGGGTGGCCCGGTCGGCGGGCGGAGTCCCTCGCCGAGCTGCTGACCGGCTGTGACGTGGTGTCGGTTCACGTGCCGGCCACCCCGCAGACCGACGGTCTCATCGGGGCGGAAGAACTGCGGCTGATGCGGCCGAACTCGATCCTGATCAACACGGCCAGGGCGAGCGTGGTGCGTGAGGAGGCCCTGGACCAGGCGCTGCGAAACCCTGCCTCCGGACCCCGGCGAGCCGCGGTGGACGTCTTCGAGGTGGAGGGGCCCGGCTTCTCCTCGGTCCTCTCGGACAACCCTCACTGCACTCTGTCCCCTCATGTTGCGGGCATGACCCGGTCCGCGTTGCAGGCGGCGTCACACCGCCTCCTGGAGGAGCTCGAACGCTTCCTGAAGGAGACAGGGCTGTTGAGCGGTGGTCCGAGCTGATGCCGGGCTGGGTGACCCCGAGGCGCGCCCTCGGCTGGGCGACGCTTGTCAACATGTCGGGAAGCGGCGCCTACATTGCCGGCCTGACGGTCTTCCTCGTCCAGACAAGAGACGTCTCGGCAGCGGTCGCGGCTGCCTGCATTCTCGTCAGCACGCTGGGCGGCAAGTTCGGCGCGCTCCCCTTCGCCTCCGTGATCGACCGGCTCGGCGGCAGGACGACGTACGTCTCCACCAAGGTCGTGAGCGGGCTGGCCACGGCGGCACTCCTGACCGTGTCGTCGCCGGTTGTGATCACTGGGTGTCTGATCGTCTACGGCCTGTTTTCGGCGGTGGGGGGGTCGGCGCGCAACGTCGTCATCCGGGACATCGCCCAGACCGACACCAAGATCTATCGCGCCAAGCTCCGGAGCCTGGCCAACACCGGAATCGTGCTCGGCAGCAGCGTCGCCGCCGCCGCGCTGGCCTGGGACGTCCCGCGGGGTGCGGTCGCCTGCATGGCTGTCAACGCGGTGTCCTGCCTCGCCTGCGCCGGTCTGGTGGCGTCAGGTGTTCCGGCGGCGGGGCCGGAGCGGCCCGGGCCCACCCACACCGAGGAGGGGCAGGCCACCTCTCATGCCCTGTCCGTGTGGCGGCTGCTGGTCCGCCCAAGGCTGGCCGTCTTCCTGGCGGTGAGTGCGGTCTTCTCCCTGATGACTCCTGTGCTCACCTACGCCGTTCCGCTGTGGATCTCTCGGTACACCTATCCGCACGACGCGTGGCCGGTGGGCATCCTGGTGGCCACGAACGCGGTCATCGTGATCGTCCTGCAGGTGCCGGTGGGCCGTATGGTCGACCGGCGGGACCGGCCGGAAGCAGTGATGGTGCTGGCGGGCGTGACGCTGGGAGCGGGCCTGACGACGGCCGGAGCGAGCGCCCGGGTGTCGGGGCCGCTCTCACTCGTCATCGTTTGGCTGGCTGTCGTGCTGGTCTCCCTGGCCGAAGTGTTGTTCTCCGCGGCCACCACCGAGCTGCTCTTCGCTCCGGAGATGGCGAGTCATCTGAGCCGTACCTCGTCGCTCTTCACCTTCGCGTGTGCGGTCGGAGAAGCTGTCGGCCCGGCACTGCTGCTCGCGGTCGCGCTGCGCCCCGCCGCGACGGGCTGGTTCGTAGTTGCGGCCGCAGTGTGGGCGTGTGCACTCCTTTACCTGCGCGCCACCGCTCTGCTGCGGTCCCGGGAAGCCGGTGAACGCGCGGCTGCCGTCTGACCGCACCGCTCGTGTTTCCTAGGTGGTCCCCGTTTCACCACCGCGCGCGGTCGGCAGCTCACGGCAGCGTCACGGCCATGGCGACGAGCAGCCACGGGTTGAGCGCGACGGCCAAGACCACGTACCTCACCGTGAACGCCGAGCCCAGCGGTCAGCCGGATCGACTGCGGGAGCCGCTCGGACGCCCTCTTGACGCCGACGAGCATGACGAAGACGAGAACGGTGGTCAGCGTCCGCAGCAGACCGAGCACGCGCACGCCGTTGACGGGGCTTCATCACGCTGGTGAAGCGCGGGATGAAGCCCGGCGAAGAGGCGGATGCGGACGTTGCGCACGCGCAGCGGCGAGTCCGCGGACGCGGACTTCGCCTTCTACCACTTCGTCAGGTCTGTCACGGAGTCAGTCCCTCATGCGGTTGTGCGGAGAACACGGAGGATCGGGCACCGTCCCGCGCGGACCCGGCGGAGGCGAAGACGTCGAGGTCGACCATGCGCGCCCCGCGCAGCCCGTGGCATGAGTGAGGGATGTCGAGGCGCGGTGGACGGGCGTGGTCGGTGAAGTAGACCGGCTCCAAGGCACGGGTGGCGTCGACGGCGATCACCGGATGGGCCGCGAGGAAGTCACGCAGCGGAGCGCTGTCCCGCCCGCAGCGCAGCAGGATCCTCGACTCGCCCAGCTCGCCTCGGGGGATCTCCGCGGTGGTGCCCAGGTGACGCTTGCTCTGGAAGGTGCCCTTGCGCAGGAAGGGTTCACAACCCTGGAAGTCGACGCGGGAGAACCCCGCGTCACGGGCCCAGTCGAGCAGGAAGTGGTTGGCCGTCTTGAGTGCCTCCCGCTCCAGGTGGATCGGGTCCCCGTCGAGCCATCCGACCAGTCGCGCGTTGCAGACGTCCGTGTCGACATGACACAGGACCGCGGCCACCGGGCGCCCGTCGTCGGCCAGGACCTGGAAGAGGAATCCCTGGCGGAACAGGGAGTCGAAGGCCGCCGCCTTCCCCGTCGACCTGGCGTGCGCGCCGTGCCGGACATCCATGGTGGGAAGGTGCATGCGCTCGTAGAAGAACTCGAAGTCGGCCGGATCGTGCGATATCGCGGAGGTGTAGCCCCACGCGCGCACCCGGCGCCGTTGGCGCTTGCGCTCCTGGGCCGAGATGGCTCCGGCCGGGGTGGTCGGGTCGGAGGCGCCCGGGGCCGAGGCGGCCGGCGGCGTCAGGTGGGCGACGAGGTGGACGCGTAACGGGAGGACCACGTCGCCGGGCAGCACCAGGGGCGGCACGCCGGGGTCACCGACACCGCCGCGTGGGTCGGCGGGGCAGACCACGGCGATCAGATCGTCCTCCGGATCCACGGGGATGGCGGAGAGCAGATCGGACACCGAGCCAGAGCCGGACGGCACCGCCCCCTCGCGGACGGAGACCGGAGACCCCCCGAACGCCGCGGTGCGCAGATACGGCTCCAGATAGCCCATCGACGCCTTGAACGCGACACAGAGCAGTCCGAAGTCGCGGCCGTAGGCCCTGCCCCGACTGCGACGGTAGATCACTTCAGGCACGCCAACCCCAGGATCTCGCTCGGCCGCACCCCCGTGCTGAACGTGCGGAACAGACTACAATCGCCCGCGATCTTCCAGGGCCGCGGTACCGCGTCAACGGGGCCGGGCCCCAGCCAGGACCGACCACAACCGGCGCTCCATGGAAGGACTTCCATGACCACTGAGACCTTGATGATCATCGGCTCCGGGGCGCTCGCCCGGTCCGTGTGCTGCGGCTTGGCGACCGTCGGTGGTCCCGGGTTGCGTCTGGTCGTCGTGGGCAGGGACCGGGCGCGCACGGACGAGACCGCGTATCTGGCGCGGGCCGCCGCCGCGGCGGCGGGGCGCCCGGTGACCGTCGAGCCGTGGTGCGCGCCGGACAGCGACGTCGAGCAGTTCGCGGAGGCCGTCGCGCACCACCGGCCCGTCGGCGTGGTCGTCTGCGCCTCGTTGCAGTCGCCCTGGGAGCGCAACGCGGCTCCTTCCGCGTGGACTTCGCTGCTGGCCGAGGGCGGGTTCGGGCTGAGCCTGCCGCTGCAGAGCGCCCTAGCGCTGCGTGCGGCCAGGGCTCTGCGGGCGACCGGATCCGATGCCTGGATGGTCAACGGCTGCTTCCCGGACGCCGTCAATCCGCTGCTGGCCGCGCTCGGTCTCACGCCGTTGTGCGGCATCGGGAACATCTCCACCATCGCGGAGTCACTCCGCGCGAGCTTCGGCCCGAACGAGCGGGACTCGGTCCGTGTCCTGGCGCACCACCTGCACCTGGGAACGGTCGCGGAGGAGCTCGAGGCCGTGGCGTTCCTGGAGGACGAGCGCCTGTCGGACGTCACGGTGCGGCTGGCCGGTCAACGCACCTGCGCCCGCACGGAGCTCTCGCGCGTGGCCGGCGCCGCCGCGGGACGTCTCCTGCACGCTCTGGTCACGGGGGTCGAGATCCGCGCGCATGTGCCGGGCCCGCTCGGGCTCGCCGGCGGATACCCCGTACTGGTCCGGCATGGAGCGGTCCGGCTGGACCTGCCGGCCGGTGTGTCCCAGGAGCAGGCCGCGCAGTGGAACGCGCTGTGGGCGGTCCATGACGGCGTGAGCGTCGACGGGGAGCAGGTGTGCTTCCCGGAGCAAGCCGCTTTGGCGCTGGGATCGTGGTTGGCGGACCGCGCGGAGGGCTTCCCGGTCACGGCGATCGACGAGGTGATCGGGGAGTTCGGCGACCTTCGGGAGAAGCTGAGAAGGGACGCGGACCCCTCCGGCGGTTCGGCTGCCATGGCCGGAGTGACGGGCCGTCATTCCTGACCCCGGCCCTGCGAGGCCACAGCGTCTGCGGCCCGGGACGGCGACCCGGGCCCGTCCGGCCTCGACCAGGCTGTCGATGTGGAACAGGGTGTCCTTGACGAACTCCTCCGCCTCGTAGCGGCGACCCGCGCAGAAGTCCGGTGCGTCCAGGGGTCGTGGGATCTCCGTGAAGGCCGGCACACGCACGCCGTGTGCGGCGAGGTGGCGCTTCATGCCCGCCTTGTCGCGCACCTGCGGGACCTGCGCGAGGACTGGGCCGGGCACGTTCAGCCGCTCCCGCATCCGCAGCCGCGCCGCGGGAAGCAGCAGGGTCTCCGAAACGGCGCCCACCCGATGCACGGCCGGGCCCCGCGACAGCGCGCCGACCTGGGACTCGGTGTCCTCGAAGTCGGCGATCGGGAGCACGCTCTCGGCGCAGCCTTCCGGCAGGTGTGTCCGGTGGGGTGGCACCAGCGCGGTCACCCGGTGGCGGGCGAGGGGCAGGAACGGACTCCCGTCGGGACGGCGCGACCGGCCGCACCCGGACTGGTCGAGCATCACCACGTGCTCGCGGCCGTCCACGAGGTCCGTGGCCCCTGCCACGCTTGCAGCCCTCCCAACATCTTGATCAGCTCGGGCTCCCGGCCGTCGGGCCGACCAGGGTGTCTCCGACGGCATGGGACGGTCCCTCCAGCGGTCACTCGGTGGTTCTTCGGTCCGGCTCTTCTTCGTTGTGCTGTCCTGCGCGCACGCCGCGGTCATCGGCGGGGGGAAACCACAAGCGTGTTGAAACGGACGGTGGACTGGGCGATGGTGACGAGCCCCTTCGCGTCGGCGAGGTCGTAGCGGACCATGCAGCCGCCGTCCTGACCGTCCACCACGTACGGGCTGATCACGCCGGACAGCGCCGTCTCGACGACGGACTCGGACGCGACGTCCCACAGTCGCATCGGCATGCTCAGCGACTCGTGGTACTCCTGGACGATCCAGGTGCCCTCGTCGATGGCCTGCGCGCAGGCATCCACCCACTGCGCGGGCTGTGTCAGCCGGCCGATCACGACCTGCCGCCCGGAGTCGCCCACGCCGTTCTTGAGCACGAACGACTCCTGCTCCGCGGCCAGCAGGCCGGCGGTGGCGCGGGTCCTGCCCCGGTAGTCGACCGGACCGTCACGGACGAGCCGACTCCACGGGACGTACCGGCGCACCAGTTCCCGCTCGCGGGAGCTCATCCACGGCAGGCCCTCCGAAAGCAGTGCGAGCATCTGCTTGTTCGCGAGCTGGTACGAGGAGTGGGGGGCCAGGGTGAGTGCGCCGCCGGCCCGGGCACCGACCACGGCCTCGAGCCCGGAGCCGTCGTGGAGCCGGTCCAGCGCCACGAACTGCTTGAGCACGATCCCGAACCGGCCGTTCTCCGCGGCCCGCACGGCGAGATCGTCGACCAGCAGGTGCTCGGCCTTGAAGCCGTGCCGGAGCAGATGCGAGACCTGGGTGTCGTAGACGGCCTGCTCCGCCGGATCCGGCCTCGGCTCGCGGAGGATCGCCACGCTGCGTTCGAGGCCGAGGCGGGCACACAGCCTTTCCAGCGCCGCGGTACGGGCGGCGAAGGGGCTCGAGCAGCGCAGCCCGGCGTCGGCGTAGATGTCCAGCCAGGTGCGCTGCAGTGCGTGGGTGTGCGGCATCCCGCCGGTCGCGGCGCTCACGTTGAACTCGATGAACCGGGGGCCCTCCGCGGTGAGCAGGACATCCGGCCGGTACTGCCAGTCGGCGTAGGCGTGCTCGTATTCGGGCGCCCCGTACAGGGGCTCGAACTCCTCCGGCATGCCCAGCCGCCGGTTGCGTGCGACCGGAGTATCGCCCAGGCGCCACACCGCCCGCTTGAGCAGGTCGGCCAGCGCCTGGGCGGCCCGCACGATCTCGTCGTAGGCGGCGGCCGCCATGACGACCGGTGTCAGGGGAATCTGCGGCTGCCAGTAGAACGGCAGCTCGCTCATCCCCTCCTGCAGTCTCCGGACGATCTCCTCGGGCCCGTGCGGCGGAGGCACCATGATCATTCCGGCGGCATGGTCCTCTTCCGGAGCGCCCGTCACGAGGCGGTCTCGATCAGGTCGAGCAGCGCCGCGGGACCATCGATCTGGACGCACCGGTCGGCCGGCAGCGGCGGCACGGCGGCATCCCAGTAGGAGCCGGAAGCGTGCAGCACGATGTGCGGGGTCCGCACGAGGCCGCGGTCGATCGCGTTGAAGACGCCGGTGAGCACCATCAGCAGCGACCACTCGCGCAACTCCGCGGTGTCCTGCGGCAGCAGGTCGAGTTCACCGAGGAACTCGCGGACCTCGGCGAAGCGGGCGACGCATTCTCGCCGGGAGACCACGATGCCGCCGCCGAAGCGGCCGCGGATCAGCTCCGTCATCGCCGGGGCCGTCGGAGGGTTGCGGGTGTAGAAGGTCGCGTCCAGCACCTCCTCCGGGTCGTCGGTCTCGAAGGGGAAGTCCGGGTCGCTGTGCTGGACGAACGGCCCGTCCGGCTCGGTGCGGGTGTACCTGGGCGGACCGTCCTGGCGGGTGCGCTGGTGGAGCACCATGTCCGGGGCGCCGAGGTGTTGCACCAGGAAGTACCCGCCCTCGGGCAGCGGCGCGGAGTCGGCGCGCAGCGCCTCACGGCCGAGTTCATAGCCGAGGAGCCCGTATGCGCTGGAGACGGCGTGGGCGTGAAGCCGCGCACCTTCGGCCGGGGCGACGCCCGCCGCGATGGCGTCGTACTCGACGAAGGCCCGCATGGTGTCGGCGAGACGGTAGTTGTCGAGCGCGAGGGTGTACCAGTGGTCGACGTCGCGGCGGTCGAGCTGCTCGGTGACCTTGAAGACCATCTCCTTGAGCTCGGCTCCGCTGGAGACCTCAGCGACGGCCACGGGGTTGTTCCGGGTGAAGGACGCGTCCTCGTCGGCGGAGCAGAGCCTCAGCTTGCCCGCCGAGGCACTCGGCACGATCATGACCACGCGCACCAGCTCGGAGCCGGGCAGTGCCAGTGCCTGCGCCCTGGCGAGGGCGTCGCGAAGCGCTGTTCCCTTGTTGCCGGAGGTCGGCGTGACGATGGTCAGCGGCCTGCCGCTGGAGCGCGCGTGCAGAATGGCCCGGGCCATGATCGTGTTGGAGGCCAGCGACTTCGTGGTCCGGGTGCCCGGGGTACCCATCAGGTCGAGCAGGTCGAAGCGGTGGCCCCGGTAGGACGGGAGCCTCAGGTAGCGCAGCGGCGTGGCGCCGAAGAACGCGCTCCACAGCGGGTCCTCGGGGTCGGGCACGGCGAAGGCGGGCTCGAAGCCGGCGCGGGTGGCCACGGCGGCTGACTCCATTTGCCGGGCGACGTTTTCAAGCCGCCGGTGGTACCGGTGCAGTGGGTCGGCGATGGTCAAACCCACGCCGGAGCTGGTCTGGATGCTGGTCACACGCACTTCCAAGGTCTAGTCGGGAATCGCCGCCTCGGCGCGGCAGGGCAGGAACGACCTGGGATGTCAGAGCTCGACGACGGCCTTGCCGAAGTTCTCGGCCGTCTTGTCGAACAGGCAGAGCAGGGCCTCGGGGGCCCGGTCCAGCCCGCGGAAGACCGTCTCGGCCGAGCGGAGAGTTCCCTCCGCGAGCAGCGGCTCGGCCGTCGCGAGGAACTCCGCACGCAGGTCCTCGTGTTCGCTGATGACGAAGCCCCGCACGGACAGGCGCTTGCCCACGATGAGCGGCAGGTTGGCCGGGCCCGGCAGGTCCCGCTCGACGTGCGCGATCATGCCGCAGGCGATGATGCGGCCGTGTGGCCGCAACGCGTCGATCGCGGCTTCGAGATGTCGGCCGCCGACATTGTCGAAGTACAGGTCGATCCCCTCGGGCGCGCGACGCGCCAGGGCCTCGCCAACGTCCTCCTCGTGGTAGTCGAAGGCATGGTCGAAGCCGAACTCCTCGACCAGCCGCGTGGCCTTGGCGGCCGAGCCGGCGCTGCCGATGACCGTTCCGCCGGACCGTTTCACCCACTGCCCGACCGCGGAGCCGACCGCGCCCGCCGCCGATGACACGTACACCGTCTCCTGTGCGCGCAGGCCGCCGAGGCGCAGCCCGGTCCACGCGGTGAAGCCGGGCATGCCCAACACTCCGAGGTGGGCGGAGACGGGGAACGCGCCGCTCACCGCGCGCGCGTTCCCAGCGTCCACGAGAGCGAGATCGCGCCAGCCGAGCCCATGGACCACGATGTCGCCCTCGCGGAACCGCTCCGAGCGGGACTCGAGCACCTGCCCCACCGCTGCCCCGTCCAGCGCCGCACCGACGGCGAAAGGGGCCATGTGCACCATCGCCTCGTCCATCCGGCTGAGCATGTAGGGGTCCACGGACATGTAGCCGTTGGCGACCAGGAGTTGCCCCTCGGCCGGCGCTGGAACACGCGTCTCGACGAGCTCGAAGTCCCCCGGGGTCGGCATGCCGACCGGGCGCCTGCGAAGTCTGATCTCGTGGCCGGGCTTCATCAGACCTGCTCCCCCGCGAGCCCGAGCGCGACGTGGGCGATGGCGTGGCCGGCCTGGCTGACCTCCTCCTCGCTGCGCGCCAGGGCGACGCGGAAGTGGCGCAGTCCCTCGTCGCGCCGCGCCCAGTGGAACGGCGAGCACGGCAGGACGTGCACGTTGTGCTCGAGCATCGCCTCGTAGAACGCCTGGGCGTCCACCATGCCCTCGGGCAGCACGACGCGGGCGACGCTGATGCGCGCGTCGGCGTCCGCGAGCGACAGACCGGTGCCTTCGAGGGTCTCCGCGAGGAGCTCGCGGTTGCGCTGCACCAAGGCGTGCAGGTCCGCGTAGCCGCCGTCCACCGCGTCCTCCGCGAGACGCGAGATCAGTCGGAGGATCACCGGGGAGACCGACAGCAACACGTCACTGAAGGCGTCGACCAGGTCGAGCTCGATGCCCTCGCTCCACGCCAGGAAGCCCGCCTTGAGCTCCAGGACCGGCCAGAGCTTGCCGGTGTCCTCGATCACCGCCCACTGGACGCCCGTCTCCTGGAGCACCCGGTAGGTGTCGTACTGGGCGCGGGGGTCCTGGGCACGGAAGCAGGTGTCGAGGACGAGCACGCGCCCGGTCTCGGCGCAGTGCTTGGCGATCACGGCGAGTGCCTGCTCCGGCAGGACCCAGCCGGTCGGGTTGTTCGGCGTGGTGATGAAGACCGCCCGGACGTCGTCCGGCAGCTGCGGCATTCCGCGCTCGAACTCCTCCTCGGCGACCGGCACGAGCTCGATGCCGCGCGCCTTGAGCAGGTCGGGGATGTTGTCGAAGGTGGGGTGCACCAGGGCGACCCGGCCGCCGCGCTCGGCAAGAGTGCGCGCGACGATGTCCATCGCGACCGAGGAGGAGTAGCAGCTGAGCAGACGGCCGGTGCCCACCGGCGCACCCTGCTGACCGATCCCGTGCAGGAAGACCGTCTGGGCTTCCCTTTCGATCTCCTCGAACGGCAGCTTGTCCGCCTCGTCGAACAGCTCGGCGAGCTGCTCGACGATCCTCCGCTGCGGTTCGGTGAGCGGCATCCTGGGGTGACCGTCGGAGACGTTGAGACCGCCGCGCAGGGCGAGCGTCTCAAGGATGGTCAGGTTGCCGGGTTTCTCCTGATGGCCGGTCATATCGAAAGTCCTTCGGCTGCTGTCGCCCGGCGCCGCAGTGCGAGCTGTCCGAGCAGCTCGAACGCGATCACCGAGGCGGCGTGGCTGGTTATGTCCGCGTGGTCGTAAGCCGGTGCCACCTCGACGATGTCGAAGCCGACGTAGTCGAGCGGTCCGAGCGCGCGCAGCAGTTGCAGCGCCTGATACGAACTCGGGCCGCCGACCTCCGGGGTGCCGGTACCGGGCGCATAGGCGGGGTCGAGGAAGTCGATGTCGAAGGAGACCAGGACCTTGCGGTCGCGCACCCGCGCGGCGATCCGCCGTCCCACCTCCTCGGGCGCGGTCGAGGCCAGTTCGGGCCAGGGCACGACGTCGTAGCCGAGAGCCTCACCGGAGCCGACGTCGTCGGGATGGACGGACCCACGCATGCCTAGCTGGATGCTGAAGGAGGGATCGACGACTCCTTCCTCCACGGCGCGGCGGAACATCGTGCCGTGGAAGTGCTTGACGCCGTAGTAGTCGTCGAGCACGTCGCCGTGGGCGTCGAAGTGGACGACCGCGATCTGCCCGTGTACGGCGGCCATGGCACGCATCTCGGCGATGGTCAGGCTGTGGTCACCGCCGAGCACGAGCGGAACGATGCCCGCTCGGTAGTAGGGAGTGAGGAACTCCTCTAGCCGACTGAGGGTCAGCTCGTGGTAGCCGGGTACCACCGGGGCGTCGCCCGCGTCGACCATCGACAGTTCACGGGTGACGTCGACGCCGGTGGCCGGGTTGTGGTCGCGCAGCAGGATGCTCGCGGACCGGATCGCCTCGGGACCGAAGCGGGCGCCGGAGCGGTAGGAGACGGCCGAGTCCGTCGGCACGCCGATCACCGCCACGTCCACCCGGCCCTCGTCGGCGACCGGATCGTCCACCCAGGGCAGCCGCATGAACGTGCGCGGTCCCGAGGCAATCCGCGGCTTCGTCATGCTGTCGCGGGGACGGTAGTGCTGGCTCATCGGTCGGCCTTGCGCAGCAGCCAGCCGATCTCGAAGCCGGTCGAGTCCATGGCCGGGTCGGTCAGTCGGCGCGCCACCACGCGCAGACCGCAGGACTCGAAGAAGCGCTCCCACCACTCGGCGGTCTCAAGGCGCTGGCTGGTGAACGGGTGCATGAGGAAGTAGGCGTTGTAGTAGCGCTGCGCCAGCGGGTGGCTCATCCGCTGCTCGTCACCGGAGCCGAGGTCGATGTCGACGATGGCGAGGTCGAGATCCGGCGAGGCGTCGAACAGGGAATCGAGCAGCCGCCGCACGCCCTCCTCGCCCTCCTGGCCGAGCACCTCGTGGATCACGAAGCCCAGCACCGCGAGGTCGGGCTTCTCCGAGACGGCAGCCAGCCAGTCCAGCGCGCCGGTCTGCTCGACCGTGATGCGATCGGTGAAGCCCTGCGAGGCGACCCACTCGCGCGCCGCCTTCGCGCCGTTCTCGTCGGGCTCGATGCCCACGGCCGTCAGCTCGGGGTAGTCACGGCAGAGTTCGGTGAGGTACACGCCGCTGCCGCAGCCGAGGTCCACCAGGTGGTGGTACTCGCGACCGGAGTCGGCGAGCAGCAGGCGCAGCAGCGGGATCGAGTCGTGCATGCTCATCCCGCAGCTGCCGCTGCCGACCAGGCCGCCGACCCGCGGCGTCGGAGCACTGCCCGCGGCCAGGCTCTCGCCGAGGCCGCGGAAGGTGACGCCGTAGCCGCCGACCATCATCTCGTACCAGGGCCGGGCCTCGTCGAAGGAGCGGCCGTACACGGTGCGGGTGAGCACGCCGTCCTCGCCGCGCCGGACCAGTCCGGCCGCGACGAGGTAGTCGAGGAACGCGTCGAGCCGGGCGCGGTCGAGACCGTGCGTCTCAGCCAGCTGCGCGGCCGTGGTGCCGCGGTCGAGGTCGGCCTCCAGCCCACTGTGCTGCAGGGTGAAGATCACATTGGCCAGCACGAATCCGTGGAACGGCTCCAGCGCGGCGACGAGCTTGCTTTCCTGAATGGGCATGGCCGACTCCTTGGTGCGCGCCTAAGGGTGCGTGTGATGGTGGGTGTGGCGGTGTGGACGGCCCGAGGTTCGGGCTAGGGCCTGTCGAGGATGCGAGGGAGCATCGCGGAGCTTCGCTGCGCCAGGTAGTGGTCGTAGAAGACCCCGCGGAACACGTTCGGGGGGCCGAGGAACACGCGCTCGTACAGCACCTGACGGCCGCCGAAGCGGTCGAGGGCGAGGTCGGCCGCGACCCGGAGCAGAGCGCCGTGACCGGTCCCGTCGGTGTCCGCGCCGGCGAAGTAGGTGTCGAAGAACTCGTGTGCCGGGGAGCCCGCCTGGACGTCGGCGGGCACCGGGTGCATCACCAGCCCGCTGCTGACGACCAGTTGCAGCAGTTCGACGGCGCGCGAGTAGAGCTGCGCGTTGAGCATGCCTGCGGCGGCCAGCGGGACCGGGTCGGGGATCACCTGGCCGCGGCTGTCCGTGCGGTGCCCGGACTCGGCGGAGTGCACCAACGCCCGGAAGGTCTCGACGATGCCGGCGAGCTCGCCGAGCTGCTCACGCACCGTCGGCTGGGCGGTGCGGCCCGCGGCGGCGGCGCAGGCCTGCGCGATCTCGAAGACGAACTCCGCCTTCACCCAGGCCCGGGTGGCGGACTGGTGCCAGGCGTAGGCGGTCATGCCGGTGCCCGCGCGCAGGGTGTTGGCGCGCTCCACGTCACGGTCGATGAACACCCGGTCCCAAGGGACGACCACATCGTCGAAGACGCAGACGGCGTCCATCTCGTCGAAGCGCTCGGCCAGCGGCTTGACGCCGGCGTCGCCGACGCCCAGCGGGGGGCGGCAGTGCAGGGTCAGCCCGGGGGCGTCGCAGGGGACCGCGAAGCACAGCGCCTGGTCGGCCTCCTCCGGGCGCAGCTGACGGAACGGGTAGACCAGCAGGTCGTCGGCGAAGGGAGCGAGGGTGGCGAGCATCTTGGCTCCGCGCACCACCAGTCCGTCCGGCGTCTCCCGCACCGCTCGCACCGCCTGCACCGGCCCGGCCGAGGCGAGGTGGCGGTCGGCGGGAGGATCGCTGATGGCGTGGGTGAGGACCAGGTTGGCGGTGCGGGCGTGTTCCCAGTAGGCGATCACCCGGTCGGCGGCGTCACCGAAGTGCTCCGCCCCGGCGCGCCAGCCGGTCAGCACCGTCGCCAGGAAGTCCGGGCTACGTCCCATAAGTCCGCCGCTGCGCCGCGCGGTCTCGGCGAACGCGCGTCCGCGCCGCGCGAGTTGCTCGCCGTCGGCGGCCAGACCGTAGGCGAGCGGGGTGCCGTCGGTGTCGGCGAGCTCCGGACAGGTGCGGCATTCGTCGATGTAGTCGGCGAGGTGGGCCGCCATCCTCGCGAAGCCCGGCTCCGTGGCGGGGTCGTCGATCAGGCGCCCGGAGACGGATATCCTCCGGCCCTTGAGGCCGGACAGGTAGTCGCTTCCGATGCGGGGGGGCACCACGGTCACAGAGTCCCTTCCTGGAGGTTGGACACCGCGACGCGGAAGGTCGCGGCGAGCGCGGGCAGGTCGCACGGGATGCGCGGGCCCGGAGGCTCCGCGGCCGCCTCCAGCCGGCAGTGGATCAGGTGAGGACCCCGCTCACCCGTGGGCACGAGCGCGCGGGCGAGCCCGTCCGCGTCGGAGACGGTGCACGCCCGCGGGTAGCCGCAAGCCAGCGCCATCGCCGCGAAGTCACAGGAGGCCGAGTGCGTCGGTTGCCCACCGGTGGAGGCGTAGAGGCCGTCGTCGAGCACGATCTGGGTCAGCGGCGTCGGCGGCGCGCCGCCGATCGTGGCGAGGACCGAGGCGTTCATCAGCACGCTGCCGTCCCCGTCGATCACGTACACCCGTCGGCCGAGGGTGGCGGCCAGGCCGGCGCCGACGGCCCCGGCCAGACCCATGGATCCGGTCATGTAGAAGTTCTGCGGACGGTCACCCATCGCGGCGGCGATCCGGGACGCGTAGCCGGTGGTGGTGACCACCGGAGCATCGCCGGCCGCACCGAGGACCAGTCCGATCGCCTGGGACTTGCGCATCTACGCCGTCGCCTTCCAGCCGAAGAGTCCGGGGCTGATCAGCAGCGCGGAGCTGCGCCCGGCCCGGAGGTCCGCGGCCGCCATGGACACGATCGGACCTGGGTCCCGCGCGGGCAGGGCGCGGGCCGTGATGCCGAACATCCGGAGCAGGTCTTCGGTGATCCGGCCCATGACCAGGTTCTCCGCGGTGTCGTCCGCGTCGGTCCCGCGCATGCCGATGACCAGGAGCATCGGGAGCTCGTACGGCAGCACCAGCGAGGCCAGTGCGTTGACGCTCTGGCCGAAGCCGGAGTTCTGCATCAGCAGGACCGGTTCCCCGCCGGCCAGCCGCGCTCCGGCGGCGAGGCCGACGGCGATGTCCTCGCGCACCACGTTCTCCAGCCGTACGACGGACCCCAGGCTGTCGATCAGCGGCGCCTGCAGGCCGTCGGGGGTGACGTAGAAGGGCCCTGAGAAGTGCTCGGCCAGGGCCGCCGCCACCTCCCGCGCCAGGGGGTGGCCGGAGTCCTCGGCGGGCTCCGCGGTCGACGTGCCCGCACTCGCGATGGTGGTCATCGGGTCCAGTCCCAGTTCTCGGCGAGTTCCAGATCCGCCTCGACGGTTTCCGCGTCGCGGCTCCACAGCAGCACTGAGGCGCCGAAGCGCCCTGAGTCGCCGAGATTGCCCTCCCTGCCGGACCGCTTGATCTGGACCAGGGATCCGCCGGTGAACGAGGGGCCGGCGCCGAACATCTCGCCGGGCATCACCGGCACCCACAGCCAAGCGGCCGCGTAACCGGTGGGGGCCGGTCGGCCGACGGGTGCACCGGCCTGCAGGGCGAGGTTGGCCTGCTCCAGGTTGACGCCCGCGTGCAGCCGGGAGACCTCGGCCACCAACGCCCCCGGGGCGCGCGCCGCGACCTCTAGCACCACCGGGGTACCGTCCGGCCGCTGGATGTATTCGGTGTGGACCACGAAGGAGCCCTCGCCGCCCAGGGCCGCGACAGCCGCCTCGTTGAGCCGACGGCCCGTCACAGACTCGGGGCCGTCCGGGGGAAGCGTCGAGGAGCCGACCCGCTGCCCTTGCCCGAAGCCGAGCAGCGGGCCGACGTACCGGCCGACCTGGACGTGTTCGACGTCGCCCTCGCGCACGATCGCGTTGGCGTGGAACTGCCGGCCCTCCAGGAACTCCTCCCAGTGCCAGCCGGCCTCGCCGGCCCGCCGCCGCTGCCAGTCGAGCAGCTGGTCCAGGTCGCGGAGCACCTCCACGCCGCGCGAGTTGGCCTCTTGCCGAGGCTTGGCCACCAGCGGCAGACCGAGCTCCTTGACGGCTTGTCCGGCCAGGTCCGCATCGACGCGGACCTGGTCGAAGGCCAGGAAACCCGCGGTGGCGACGCCGGCGGCGTTGAGCGCCTGTTTCATCGCGACCTTGTCCAGGTAGTTCGCCAGCCGAGCCGGATGGCGTGGGACCAGGCCGAAGGCGGCGCGCAGCGCGGCGCAGTCCTCAAGGCAGTACTCGTCGTTGGTGACGACCTGCGCGACCCGTCCGGCCGCGTCGGCCTCGATCCACGCCTGCCACTCGGAATGCGGCACGTGGCGGACGGGGACGGCGGACTCGACGTCCTCTCGCAGTACGGCCTCCATGCCTGCGGCGGCCACCACGACGATCTCGGCGTCCGGCCAGGGGAATGCCGCGGCCGGATCGGCAGTGAGCGGTTGTTTGGCCACGAGGACGTAGACGACCTGGGGCTGAGAAGTCATGCGACGCACCTTTGCCTTCGTGTTGTCCGGACTCGTTCCACGGCGCGATGCCGGTCGCCCGCGGCGCCTGCCCCTGCCGGCAGGTCCCCGTCCGCGGCCAACGTGTCGGCCAGCAGGGCGAAGTCGTCGAGGAACGACATCCCGCTTCCTCCGCCGCGCCCGCTGCGCCAGGCGATGTGAGGGCTGATCCGCACGGTCGGCAGGGCGAGGAGGGGGTGGCCGGGGGGCAGCGGTTCCGGCTCGGTGACGTCGAGCGTCGCGCGGGCCCTCCCGGTCGCGCACAGCTCCAACAGGGCTTCCTGGTCGATCAGTTGTGGCCGCGACACGTTGACGATGTGGATGCCGGGACGGCAGTGCCGGAGCACCTCACGGTCGAAGATCCGGTGCGTGGACTCCGTCAGGGGCAGCGCGACGACCAGGTGGTCGACGTCCACGATCCGGCGGGGGTCGTGGACGACCTCGACCCCCGCGGTCGACCCGTCGGACCCCGACCGGCGCAGCACGACGACCTGGGCGCCGAGGGCGCCCAGCACCGCGCCGACGCGGCGGCCCACCTCGCCCCAGCCCGCGATCCCGACGCGCGTCCCGAAGACCCCTGACTCCGCGCCGACGGAGAACTCGGGCACCGGAGCCCCGTCCCCGGCGCAAGCCTGCCTCGGGTCGCTCTGCTCCCACGGAACCGCACCGGACCACTCACGGCTCAGCACGGCGTGCAGGACGTACTCCGCCAGGGGCGCGGCATAGCAGCGCCAGCTACGGGTCAGCAGCGTCTCCCCCGGCCACGAGGCGAGATCCATGAAGTCGACTCCGGCGGACGACAGGTGCACCCAGGACCAGTGGCGCGCGTGCACGATCCGCAGGCGTTCGTCATCGGAGTACTCGTGCGGTGCCAGGAGGAGGATGCCGCCGTCCTCCCCGCACTCCTGCCACAGCCGGACCTCGACCCGGCCGAACGGTCCGAGCGGCCGCTTCCCCGCCGTGTCGCGGGCCTCCTGGGGCAGCGCGGCCCAGATGACGGCGTTCACCGCGGCTCCTTCGTACGCCAGTCGCCGACGAGTCCTTCGAACAGACCATCGACGGAGTCCGTGCGTTCGCGCCCGCGCCGTATCCCGAGCCGCACCGGCAGCGGCGTCAGCGCACCGACCCGCGTGTCCGCCTCCGCGACCGAGGCGGCCAGCAGGCCGAAGAACAGGTCGGCGAACCTCAGAGCGGTTTCCTGGCCGAGCAGCGCGGGCCGGGTCTCCAGCTCGAGTGCGAGCCGGCCGCGACGCCACCCGAGGCAGCAAGTGAGGTCGTAGCGGGCGGAACCAGTGACGATCTTCGTGGTGCGCAGGCGCAGCGGGCCGAAGCGTGCGTCGGGCAGCGGGGTGTTCTGCACGATGAACATCGTCTGGAAGTAGGGCGTCCGCCCCTCCTGCACCGGCGGCTGGAAGCGGTCCACCAGGACGCCGTAGGGCACGTTCTGATGCCGATGGCCGCTCATGGCCTGCGCGTGCGTGCGCCGGACCAAGTCGCGCAGGGTCTCGTCCGGATCGAACTCGTAGCCGAACACCAGAGTGTTCGCGAAGAAGCCGACGAGATCGTGCCAGCGCTGGTCGGTACGTGCCGCGTACGGTGAGCCGACGGCGACCGAACGGGCGTCGAGAAAGCGGTGCAGCGCGACCTTGTACACCGCGAGGGTCCAACCGAACAGCGTGGTCCGCTCAGCGGCGGCGGCGCGACGCAACGCCTCGACCAGCTCCTCGGGGATCGTCGCCCAGGCCATGTCCCCGGCCCACCAGGGTGCGTCCTTGTCCCGGTCGTCCGAGGGCCACTGCGCCGGGGGCGCCGGTTCGGCGAGCCTGTCGCGCCAGTACGCGATCTCCCCGTCGAAGCCGCCCGCGGTGAGCCTCCGGCGCTGCTGCATCGCGAAGTCGGCGAAGACGTCCTCGAACTGTGCCGTGCCCGCGGCCCGGCCTTCGGTCAGTTCCTGGTACCGGTCCGACAGGTCGCGGAAGAACACGGGGGAAGACCAGCCGTCGAAGGAGGTGTGGTGAACGTTGAGGACCAACGCCGTCTCGTCCTCGCGCAGGCGCACCACATGGGCCCGCATCGCCGGCTCCGCGGCCAGATCGAAGGGACGTGCGGCCTCGGTGGAGCCGATCCGGGCAAGCTCCACTCCGAGTTCGAGTTCCGTGGAGCCGCGCAGGTCGTGTTGGGTCACCGGCACCGACTCCGCCGGGTGCGGCACCCCCCGCAGCAGGCCGCGCTCTTGCACGAAGCTGCAGCGCAGCGGCTCATGACGCGCGGCGACGGCCCGGAGCGCCGCTTCGAGGGCGGTGTGATCCACCGGACCGGTGAAGGTCGCGGCGATCGGCACGTTGAAGGCCGCCGAGTCAGGGAAACGCTGCTGGTAGGCGAAGTGCCGCTCTTGGCCGAGGGAAGCGATCCAGGCGGCGGAGGAGCGGGACGAGCTGTTCATGCGCGACCTCCGATCGCCTCTGCCAACGCTCCCACCGTCGGCGACTCGAAGAGGTCGGACACGCTGAGCTCCACCCCGAGCCGGTCCTGCAGCCGGGAGACCAGCTGGATCGCGACGAGCGAGTCGCCGCCCACGGCGAAGAAGTCCGACCCGGCGTCCAGGCCGGGCGTGCCGAGCGTCTCCGCCCACACCTTGATGATCGTGTCGATCAGCTCGTCGCGACTCGCACCCGCCCGGATGCCCGCCGGAGCCGGGGCCGTCGCCGCGGCGGACACGGCGGACTCCGCAGCCGCCGTCGACGCTGTGGCGACGCGGGCCCGCGGCACGGACTCGGCCTGGACGCCGTCCTCTTCGGCCCACTCGCGCGCCGGCACGACGACGGCTCGCGGCCCCATGCCGACGTGCAGCAGCGCCAGCAGCGCGGCAACCGCCTGATCCCGGTTCACCCCCGTGGTCAGGCCGACCCGCGGCGCGGGCCGGGACACCGCCGTGGTCGCCGCACGCTCGTCCCGGTCGGATGCGGTCAGCCGGATCTTGGCGAAGCCCTCGATCTCGACCAGCACGCGCCCACGCGCATCGCACACCACCGCGTCGACGACGGAACGTCCGTCCGTCTCCGGGCGCAGGCTGTGCCGGGCGAAAACACGTTCGGGCAGGTCGTGGTGGACGGTGATGCGCTTGTAGGCGAAGGGAATGTGGTCGCCCGGACGCAGCTGCAGCGCGAGCGCCCGGTCGAGCAGCGCGGGGTGCAACTCGTGGACCATCAGGTCCTGCTCGAAGTCCTCGGGCAGTTCGAGCAGGCCGACGGTCTCGTCCGGGTCCGCACCGCGCCACCGCTCGGCGATCACGTCGAAGCGAGGACCGAACCGGAAGCGTGAGCCCTCGACCGCGGACGGCTCGACCGCGGACCACCCCTCGGTGCGGGCGGCCAGGTCGAGTCGGGCGGCCGTGGCCACGTCCGTGCACCGGACCTTGCCCGTGACGTGCAGGCGTGCGGCATCTCCCTCGCCGTCCGGCCAGGAGCGCATGTTCACCTGGAAACCGGCGCCCTCCTCGGTGAGCGTGACCTCGACCTCGGTGGCGCGTTCGACGGTCAGCGGCCCGACCAGCGTGAGCGCGGTGAACTCGATCGGATCGCCGTCCCCGGCACACAGCGCCCGCACCGCCCGGACCAGCAGTTCGATGATCCCGGTCGCAGGCAGCAGCGGCACCTCGTCGAGGCGGTGCTCGGCCACCACCCAGTCCTCCGGCTCGATCCGGGAGCGCCACACCCGCTTCCCGGCGTCCGGCGCTGCCATCCCGACACCGAACCAGGTCGGCCAGTTGACGCTGGTGACGACCGTGCGGCCGTCGCCGCCGGGTACGTGGGCAAGCGCGTCCATGAAGGCGTTGGCCGCCGCGTAGTCCGCGCTGCCGACAAGGCCGTTGAGCGCCGCACGGCTGGAGAAGAGCGACAGGAAGCGGATGGACGGAGTGGCCAGAGCCACCTCGCGGAGCGCGAGCGCACCACCCACCTTCGGGGCGAGCACCCGCGCCGCGTCGGCGAGGGTGCGGTTGGCCAGGATCGCGCCGCCGGGGACACCGGCCGCGTGGAAGATCCCGTCGACCGGGCCGTACTCCTCGGCTATGCGTGCGAACAGCTCGCCGACCCTCTCCGGATCGGTGACGTCGGCCCGTTCGAGGTCGACGGTGGCGCCCGCCTGCTCGATACGGGTCAGCTGGTCGTCGGTCTCGGGGTCGAGTTCGCCGTGTTCGGCGTTGCGCGAGACCAGGACCAGGTGTGGCAGCAGCCCGGTGTCGGCGAGCGCCTCGGCGACGGCGAGCCCGACGCCGCCGAGGCCACCGGTGATGACGTACCGGCCGCCCGGTTGCAGCAGCGGCGTGGCGTCCGTCGGCAGTGGCAGCACGCGCCGGCCGGGCCGCCAGACCATGTTGCCGCGCACCGCGAGTACCGGCTCGGCCGGCTCGGAGCCGATCTCCCGGGCGAGCAGGGAGGCGTCCCCTGCCGCGAAGTCGATGAGGCGTGAGCGGCCCGCGCCGCTCTCCAGCACGGCGGAGCGCACGACCGCGGCCGCCGCCGCGCGGGCGGGGACCACCGGTTCGGCAGCCGTGAGCTGGACGGCGCCCTGGCTCAGGACCAGCAGCCGGGGCTCTTGTCGCGGCCTGCGGGCGACGTGGCGGTGCACCTGGAGCACCGAGAGCAGCGCGTGTTGAGCGTGTTCCGGGTCCAGCGCGTCCTGTGCGCCGCAACCGAAGGCGTGCACCAGCAGGTCGACGGAGTCGTCGAGCAGCCGGTCCAGTGCGGCCTGTAGATCCTCCGGATCACCGGGGCGGACGGTGGCACCGTGCCCGCCGGTCCGCGATTCCGTGCCGACCACGACCGGCACTACGCGGTATCCGGCGTGCTGCAGCGAGGTGCGCACCAGCGCGGCGGCCGCCCGGTCCGCCGGCATCAGCACCACGGCTTTGCCCCTGCGGACGGAGCCGGGCTGAACCGGCGTCAGGATCCCGGCGGGCTCCCAGACGGGCAGCGCGATGACCGGCTGGGCGTCGTCGGGTGAGGTGGGGCCGCTCCGGGTGTCCGCGGCCGCCGCTGAGGCCTCCGGTGCGGTCGGCGTCGCCGAGGACGGCACGGCGGCCGCCGCAGCACGCGAGGCGTCCGGGAGCAGAAACCGGGTGCGCCGGTACGGGTAAGCGGGCAGTGGAAGGCGGCGTACCTCATCGGTGCCGGGCAACCGGCCCAGGTCGATGTCGGCACCCTGGCACCAGATCTCACCGAGCGAGTCCAGCACGTGGTGACCGGGCCGGTCGGGCAGCAAGGAGACGGCCCGGGCGCCTTGAGCCGCGAGCGCGGTGTGTCGACGTGCGAGCCCGGTCAGCGACGAGCCCGGACCGCACTCGATCAGCAGCGCGTCGGTGACCGGCACGTTGCCGAACGCGTCGGCGAGCAGGACCGGCTCGGCCAGCTGTCGCGCCCAGTAGGACGGGTCCACTGCCTGCTCATCCGTCAGTTCCCGGCCGGTCACCGTGGAGATCAGCGGCAGGTCGGGGGCCCGCAGCCGGGTGCCGGCGAGCGCGGCTTCGAGCGGCGCGACGGCCTCGTCCACCATCGGGGTGTGGAAGGCATGGGAGGTGGCGAGGCGCCGGTACTTCAGCCCCTCCCGCTCCAGCTCCCGTTCGACGGCCTCCACCGCATCGACCGCACCGCCGAGCACCGTCTGGTCGACCGCGTTGCGCGCGCTCAGCCACACCTTGCCGTGTGCCAGGGCACTGATCGCCGTCTGCGGCGCGGAGACCGCGAGCATCGCCCCGGTGGGCATGGCCTGCATCAGGCGGGCGCGCTCGGCGATGATCCGCACCGCGTCGTGCTCCGTGAACACTCCGGCCACGGTCGCGGCCACGAACTCGCCGACACTGTGCCCGAGCACGGCCGCAGGCTCCAGCCCGAGCTCGGCGAGGGCACGCGCGGCGGCGAGACCCACCGCGTACAGCAGGGGCTGCGCGTGTACGGTGCGCGCGAGGACCGACCGGTCGGCCTCGTCCTCCCAGACGCGCACCAGGTCGACGCCGAGGATCCCGCCGAAGTCGCCGAGCAGGGAGCGCACCAGCGGCCCGAAGCCGGGAAGCGGGGACTGGGCGGCTACGCCCATCGCCGGATACTGAGATCCCTGGCCGGGGAACATCAGCACCGCTCTGCGCCGCTGCCCGTCGCCGAGCACGGTGCCCTGTCCCGACTCCAGCATCCGCCGCAGCGCCGCCGAGTCGTCCGCGCGGAGGGCCGCACGGTACCGCAGGCCCTTCCGCCCGGCGCGGCTCGCACGGGCCGCCCCGGCAAGTCCCTCCGCGCCGCTGCCAGCGGCGACGCGCAGCAACCGTGCGCCCATCTGCTCGCGTGCGGCCTCGTCGACACCGGACCAGGTCAGGAGCTGCGGGCCGGAAGTCTCGCAGGGCACGCCGGGCGCCGTGGGCGCCTCCTCGAGCACCGCATGCGCGTTGGTGCCGCCGAAACCGAAGGAGCTCACCCCCGCCCGGCGCGGCGTGCCCGGAACCCGCGGCCACGGCCGGGCCTCGATCGCCGGGACGAACGGGGTCAGCTCCAGCTTGAGGTCCGGGTTCACCCGGTTCACGTTGATGGTGGGCGCAATGGTCTCGTGGCCGAGCGAGAGCACCGTCTTGATCAGTCCGACCACGCCGCTTGCCGGTCCGAGGTGGCCCAGATTCGACTTGACCGAGCCGATCGCGCAGGTGCCCGGCTCCAACTCGCGGCCCGTGGCGAGCCGCATGCCCTCGTGCAGACCCCGGATCTCGATCGGGTCCCCGACCTTCGTGCCCGTGCCGTGCAGCTCGACGTAGGAGATACTCGACGGGTCGACCCCCGCCACCGTGATCGCCTCGGCCACCGCGAGGCTCTGCCCCTCCCAGCTGGGGGCGGTGAACCCGGCACGCTCAGCCCCGTCGTTGTTGACCGCGGTGCCGAGGATGACGGCCAAGATCGGATCGCCGTCGGCCTGCGCGTCGGACAGCCGCTTGAGGGCCACCACACCGCCGCCGCTGCCGAACACCGTGCCGCTGGCGTCCGCGTCCAGTGGTCGGCAGACCCCGTCCCTGGTCTCGATGCCGCCCTCGACATGCAGATAACCGCGACCGTAGGGCGTCTCGATCTCGACGCCGCCGGCCAGCGCCAGGTCGCAGTCGCCCGCACGTAGCGCCTGGCAGGCCAGGTGTACAGCGACCAACGAGGTTGAGCACGCGGTGCGGACCGCGACGCTCGGGCCGCGCAGGCCGAGCTTGTACGAGACGAAGCTCGCGAGGTAGTCGATGTTATTGGAGACCAGCGCGATCATCTCGCCGACCTGCGCCATGAGTTCCGGGTTGGCTCGGATGTGGTCCTCGACGAACCGGTCGCTCGCGCAGCCGCCGTAGACGCCGATCGAGCCGTCGAACCGGCCCGGGTCCACCCCGGCCGTCTGCAGAGCGGTGGAGCACAGTTCGAGGAACAGCCGGTGCTGTGGATTGCGCAGCAGGGACTCGCGCTCCGGCATCTCGAAGTAGCTGTTGTCGAAGCCCCACGGATCGTTCATCAACGGGCGGACCGGGATGTAGTTCGGCGCGTCGATGACCGCAGCGTCCTCGCCCGCCTCAAGTAACTGCTCGCGCGTCAGACGGTGGATGCTGTTGCGCCGGGCCAGCAGGTTGGCCCAGAACTGCTCGACGTCGTCCGCGTCGGGGACCCTGGCCCCGATCCCGACCACGGCGATCCGTTCCATGCTCATGACTCAGCGCACCTCTCTGGCAGTGGGAACTGGCCGCGCCTGCGAGGCGCGGCGGCGCAAGGCCCGGCGCAACGAAAGTTCCTCGGTGTCCTGCTTCCTCGCGAGACGTCGCGGGACCGAGGTGCCCGCGGCTCGTCCGGCCAGATCGCGGGCGGTGGGATAGCGGAAGAAGTCGGCGATGGTCAGCACGTCCCCGGCCTCGGAGCGGACCGTCTCGAACAGTCGCAGCAGGCTCAGGGAGGACAGGCCCGCCGCGAACAGGTTGTCGTCCGGGCCCAGCTCCAGCCCGGGATGCAGAGCCGCCGTCGTGCGCAGCAGGAGTTCGACCAGCGCGGTGCCGCCGAGCGGCTTGGCCATGTCAGTGGGGGCTTCGGGAACGGTACGCCGGATCAGTTCTCTGGTATCGATCTTTCCCCTGGGGGTCAGGGGGAGCGCGTCGACGTGGATGACGAGAGGCACGGACGGCTCGGGGAGCCTGGAGCGCAGCACCCCGCGGATGTCGGCGTCGGTCACCCGGGCCGATCCGGTCCACCACGCGAGGAGGCGGACCGTGCGCTCGTCCACAGCGACATGGCAGCTCTCGACTCCGGGGACGGCGCCGAGCACCGACTCGATGCCGTCGAGCTGGACGCGGTGTCCGCGTACCGCGGACTGCCGGTCCGCCCGGCCGGCCGGCTCGATCAGCCCCGACGGCCGTTGCCGGGCGAGGTCACCTGTGCGATAGCGGTGCGAGAGCCCGACATCGGCGCCGTCCGCCCCGCCGTCCAGGGAGAACCGGGGATCGTCGGGTGAGCCGAGACCGAGCCCGTGCCCGCGCACCACCATCTCGCCGAGGATCCCGACGCCTCGGGCACCCTGCGGTCCGACCACCTCGACGGCGCGGCCCGGTGCGGTCGGCCCCAGCGGCACGGCGTCGCCGGGCTCTCCGGTCTCCTCGGCCCCGATGAGCCGCAGCGAAGCGGCCTGCGGCGTCTCGGTCGTCCCGTAGAGGTTGTACAGGCGCGCGTTCGGCGCGAGCCGCCGGGCCGCCTCCACTGTGCCGTAGCGCAGGGTCTCGCCGTGCAACACCACCGCTTTGAGCGCGTCCAGGACGCGGACGGGCTCGGCGGCCACGGCCAGCTGTATCTGGGAGGGGGTGACATGCAGAACGGTCGCGCGCACGTCGTCGAGCCAGCGCACCAGACCGCGCGGATCGCGGTCCTCGGGACGCGGCAGATGCACGGTCGCGCCGAGCGCCAGCGGCAGGACGAGGTCACGGAAGACCGGATCGTGCCCGGGGGCCGCGACCAGGGCGAAGACGTCGTCGGCCGTCAGGCCGAGTTCGGCCCGGTAGCCCGCCAGCAGGCCGGGCAGGGCGTCCGCGGGCACCTCGACGACCGCCGGTACGCCTGTGGTGCCTGAGGTCGTCAGTAGGTGGCCCGGGGCGCGAGCCGCATCGCCCTGCCGGGTGTCGTGCCTGGTGGTCGACCGGTCGACCGGCCGGGACAACTCCGTCGGCTCGAGTACGAGCCCGACGCCCGCCGCCCGTTCCGCCTCGGCCCGCCATGCGTCCGGGAGCCCGGGGTCCAGCAACAGCGGTACGGCGTCCGCGAGCCAGCACCCGAACAACTGCGCGGCGAAGCCGACCGAGCTGCGGGCGGAGACCGAGACGACCAGCCGTTCGGCCACGGTCCGCTCGGCGGCCGCAGCGATCGAGGAGCGCACGTGGCCGATGTGGTCGGCGAGCCGGTCGTAGCTGACCGCCTGTCCGTCCGCAGGTACCAGTGCGGGGCGCGTGGGCGTCGACTGGGCGTGGCTGAGCACCGCGCGGGCCAGATCGGTGTTGGTACGCCCCAATTCGCCGGGCAGCGGCCGAAGTTCCCCCTCGCGCGCGGACGGCGCCATGGCAGCGCCCCCCACCAGCGCGGCGAGGTCGTCGGCGCACTGGCCCAGGAACTCGGACGCGGTGGGCTCGTCCCAGACATCTGTGCCGTAGGTGAGCCGCAGCCTCATACCCGTCTCGCGGTCACGGTACAGATACATGCCGATGTCGAAGAGCGACCAGCGGTCGGGCGGGTTCAGCACCTTCGCGGAGGCCGTGCCCAACCCGTCCGGCAGATCGGCGTGGCTGACATCGTTGCACCAGACCTGGAACAACGGGTTGTAGGACAGCGTCCGACTCCGACCCGTCGAAGCGACGATCTCGTCGAAGGGTACCGACGCGTGTTCGGCCGACGTGTAGAGCTCCTGGGCCGAGCGCCGGACGTCCTGTGGCTCCAGGGCATCAGCAGAGGGCGAGAGACGGACCGGAACGGTTCGCATGAAGTTGCCCAGGGAAGCGTGTTCCGCCTCTGATCGGCGGCCCGACACGGGAACGCCGACCACGAGGTCGTCCGACCCGGTCCACAGTGCCAGCCTGCGGGAGAACGCGGTGAGCACCGTTGTGAACGGAGTGACCCCCTCACGGGCACAGAACTCTTCGAAAACCTTGGTGAGCCGGGGGCCGAGAGACACGTCGCGGGAGTCACCGCGGTAGGACGGTGACGCGGACCGGGGCCGGCGGAAGGGGAGTTCCACACGCTCGGGTGCGTTCCTGAGCCGCTCACGCCAGAAGTCCAGCTCATCCTGGGATCGCGTCGGCTCATGTCCCCAGGCCGAGCGCGGAGCCGGGAGATCGCTCCCCTCGTAGAGTGCGGCCAGTTCCCCGAGCGCGAGGCTCATCGCGTGCTGGTCGGCCACGAGGTGGTCCATGGCGAGCAGGAGTGTGGCCTCCCCCTCGGGGCCGTGGGCAAGCCCGGCCACGAGCCGCGGCAGCGCGTCCGGACGGAAGACGTGGTCGAGGACCGGGTCGGTGATCTCGGCCGCCGGACCCACCCGCAGGACTGGTGTCGCTTCCTCGATCCGGTGGGAGCGCAGCTCCACGTCCGTGCCGTTGTCGTAGAAGGTAGCCCGAAGGACCGGGTGCCTTTCCACCAGCAGACGCAGCGCCCGTTCCAGGGCCGCCACGTCGACCGGTCCGTCGAGGCCCAGCAAGGCACGGACGTTGTAGGCGGGACAGTCCGGGAAGAGCCGCGACCAGGTCCAGAGTCCGCGCTGGTGCGGCGGAAGCGAGGTGAGTTCGATGTCCCGGTCGGCGACCGCGTCCGTCGCCACGCCGGGATGGGCCTGCGCGATCAGGGCCCGCAGTCGCGCCAGGGAGAAGCCGCCTCCGAGGATTTCCCCCAGGGGCACCCGGATCCCGTACTGCTCTTGTAGCACCCCGGCCAGTCGGGCGGCACTGAGACTGTGACCGCCGCTGTCGAGGAAGCCGACAGTGGCGTCTGGCGACAGGAATCCCGTGGCAGTGCGCCAGAGGTGGTCGGCGGACGGCTCGGAGCGATCCGCCGGCATGTCGGTGGTCGCCGTCGGCTGTCCCTCGAGGAACCGGGCTTCGAGCCGCTCCTCGATGATCTCCTTCACGCGCAAACGGGCGACCTTGCCGCTCTCGCTCAGCGGCAGCGCATCCACTTGGAACACGACCGTCGGCACATGGTTTGCGGGAAGGGTGAGCTGCAGAGCGGCCCGCAACGCCTGCCCGTCGACGGCCGTGTCGGAGCCGGCGCCCGCGCTGTCCTCCGTGGGGGTGACGAGCGCGCACAGGTCGGTGAACTCGCCGCGGGACACCGCTGCCGCGGCGGCGTCGGCGACGTCAGGGAGTTCACGCAGGGCGTCCTCCACCGCAGTGAGCTCGACCCGCTGACCGCGGATCTTCGCCTGCGAATCCCGGCGTCCCAGATATTCGAGTCCGCCCAAGGTCTGCCGTACCAGATCTCCGGTGAGGTAAAGCCGCCGCACGCCCGCCCACGGGGGAGCCTCGACGAAGGCTCGGGCGGTCAGCTCCGGGGCGCCGAGATAGCCGACGGCCAGCGGCACGCCGCCGATGGCAAGCTCCCCTGTCTCACCGAAGGGCACCGGTGCGAGGCCGGGGCCGACAACAGCGAGCGTGCAGTTGGCGACGGGATGGCCCAGCAGCGTGTGCTCCAGGGCGGGATCGCGTGGGCAGTGCCACCAGGTGACGTCGATCGCGGCTTCCGTCGGACCGTAGAGGTTGTAGAGCTCTGTGGCGCCCAGGACGGTGTAGAAGCGGCGCACATGTCCGGGTGCGAGCGCCTCTCCGCTGCAGAAGACCGCACGGAGCGACGTGCAGAGCGCTGCTCCGGGCTGGCGGAGGAACTCGCCCAGCATCGACGGAACGAAATGGCACAGGGTGATGGCCTGCTCGTTGATCCACCGCGCGACCTCGCCCGGATCGGAGTGCGCGTCCGGCGGGAGCATGACCAGCGTGGCACCCGCGATCAGCGGATTCCAGAACTCCCAGCCGCTGACATCGAAGGTGTACGGCGTTTTCTGCAGGAACCGGTCGGCGGAATTGAACTGGAACTGCTCCTGCATCCAGAGCAGACGGTTGATCAATGCGCCGGACGGGAGAAGAACACCCTTCGGCTTTCCTGTGCTTCCGGAAGTGAAAAGTACGTACACCGGATGAGAGTCGCCCCGATCGACCGGATCCGGCAGTACGGATTCCTCGTCGGTAATCTTCGGCAGTTCGTCTCCGAGGAGTAACGAATCAATGCCGTCGCTCGGCTGCATAAGCTCGGCAGTGCTCTCATCGACGAGGACCAGCCGTGCGCCGGAGACATTCAGCAGTTGCAGTCTTCTTGCCGCCGGATCATCGAGGGAAAGTGGTAAGTACGGCATTCCCGCCTTCACCGCGGCCAGCAGGGCGACGATCAGGAGACGTCCGCGCGGCAGGCAGACCGCCACCACGTCTCCTGGCTGACCTCGGCCGAGCAGGCGCGCCGCAAGCCAGTCCGACCAAGAGTCCAGCTGAGCGTAGGTCAGGCAACCGGCCGCGTCCTGGACAGCTACGGCTCCCGGGGAGCGCAGAGCGCTGCGGCGGAAGAGCCCCGGGATCCCGGCCACCTCGGGCCATGTGCGACTAGGTCCGACTTCTACCGACTCCCGGTTTTTCACCGTTCAGCCTCGCAGCATCCTGGGGTATCCCGGAAATGTATCCGGGAAGCGGTCCACATGCTTGTTGCGAAAAATAGCGGCAAGTGCATCTTCGCAACTCGCCCGACCGGCGGTTCGAGCTTGTCCGGTAAATGCACGTCGATTTCCCCGCCGGTCGATGGTGCACACTTGATTCGGTTGGTGCTCGGCACGCAATTGACGACCATAGTCGATCACCAGTGACTAACGCAAGCATGTCAAGCGGAAGAAGTCACTCCGATGTAACGGGCACTCATGGGGCTCGGCGACCGCAAAGAGATAGTGCTCGAAATCGGCCGAGGAAGGGGCAATATGCGCGCTGCGACCGGTGGGCATGGCGCAGAAGATCACGTCCATGCAGGTCAGCGGCTATGGTCAGGCTGGCGACGCGACCACGACATGAGCGCCTCCCGTAGACGTCGAGGAACTACTTTACTGCTTCCGAATTTTCAGTTCATTGACACAATGGGAGGCATTTCGATGGTTTGATCGGGTCATTGCGGGCCAATCCGGAGGGGGTGGCGCCGTATCCGGATGAACTCGGCGCCGGGTGCTGTACACGGCGGAGGCGCGGCAGCTCGAGCAGGGCGGGATCGCCCCCGACACCGAGGGCCGCAGGCATCTCCAAGGGGCGCGTCGACCCTCCTGCCGACACCGGAAAAGCGTTCGCCAGCCAGCCCGGAACCAGCAATGATCCGCGCATGACAACGTTGAGCAGCTCATGGTCGCGGCCGCCACCCGGAACAACGCCGAGTGGTGCGCAGTGAGGAACCGATCGCACGGCCTGGTGTGCGAGTTCGGCCTGGAGGCTTGAGCGGCTCCGGCCCCCACGCCGCGGTACTACCCCGACGCGGTGACGCTCGTGCCCTGGGGTCGGCCCAGCCGCCCGACCGCGGCCGGCTTCCGCGTGTGGCAACTGCGGTTCCGCGGTGCTCGGCGAGATCCGCGAAGAGGTCGGTGATCACCTGCCATAGGGGGAAGCGGGTGCTGAGGCCGGCATGCCGGCCAGGCACGGCAACTCGGAGTGACTCCGTCTCGGTGGCCTGCCCGTCAGTCGTGCGATCCCAGCCCAGTCGTCGTCGATCTTCACGTACAGTGCGGTCACCAGGGTGGTCAAATTCGTTGTCACAAACGGATGTTGAGCACCCTCGTCTTATGCCCGCGGGCACGTGGAGAGACTCGTCCAGAGGAGGCAGGCAGTGACCCGGCCCAGCCCGGCGCCACGTTCCAGACTCCGGGACTACATCGCACCTGTGCGGGAGCAGTCGCGCGTGGTTGTACTGCCGCACGCCGGCGGCACGGCGAGCTCCCCCCGTCCGCTGTCGCCCGCGTGCGTGGCGCCCGAGACGCGCCACCAGCTGAAGGTACGCCGACCCATGGCCGTCCACGGTGTCCGCCTCCGCGTGCGGGGCACCGCCCGAGCTGCTCGACGCATCGCGACTGAGCGCGGCGTCTGCCAGGCTCGGCGGCACCCGCCCACACCAGCTGTCGCACCAGAACTGCCGACGGGTGCGCCCACCGGCGATGCGCGTCGGCCTTCGGGGCCGTCGCACTGCCGCCGCGCGGCCGTCGGCTGCGCCGTCACGGCCGCGCTCAGCGAAGGCGTCCGGCGCGTGTGCGCCGCCCGTACCCGGCCCGCCCTCACCACCGGGACATGTGCCCGGCACGACTTCCGAACAGGCCGTTTCCGCCTGACCGGCCGCTTCCCGGCGGTCGCACCCGCTGACGCCGTCATCTCCTTCCACACCGCAATCCCGAGGGGCACACCATGACCGCTCTTCCCTGGACACTTGGCCCCATGGCCCTCCTGAGGCAGGCTGGGTACCCGTTCGACCTCCTCGCCGAGTTACGAGACGAGGCACTGTGCGATCTGGCACGCGCGGCCCTGAGGGGTGAGGAGGCCCTACGGGCGACCGCCGGGACTTTCAAGGCCGAGCCCGTGGAGCCCGAACAGCGCAATGCCCACGGCGCCGCGCTCAGCCGCGTCGGCCAGCTGGTCCCGATACGGCGGAGCACCGTGCAGGCCGCCCGGGACGCGGGGCACGACCGCCGGGCGGACAGGTACGAAGCCTGGAACGGCGAGGTGGACCGGGCCGACGCCCAGTGGGCCGAGTTTCGCACCGCGTACGCAAAGTCCCTCGGCACCGGCCGGGACCAGACCCTCGACCTTTTCCGGAACGACGCCTCCCTGCGCGATGCCCTGCTGCTCTCCAACGACGACGGCTTCCCGGTGATCGTGGACACACTCTTCGCCCCGGACCGCTCTCCCTCGGCCACCGGGCGCCTGGGCGACCTGCTGATCCGCTATCTCCAGCGGGTGACCTCCAAGAACGAGACGCATGCCCACTTCGGCCCGTACACACCGGTCCGGCGCGAGGGCGACGGCGCCATCGGCTTCGGGACGGCGGGCACCGCAAGCCGGGTCACGCTCCTCAGCCACTGGGCTGCCCAGGCGATCGCCGACGTCTGCGCGGCCGAGGGCCTCGCCAGCCGGGTGCGCCGCTACCCCTTCGCGTTACTCACCGGCCGCCGACTCATCGTGTACCGGTACACCGACGAGGACGGACACCCCCCGCGGTACGGATACCGGGTTGCCGCCGAACTGAATCTGGACGACGACGAGGCGGAGGTCTTTCAGGCACTCCGGGCGCCCATGGAACGCGGCGCGCTCGCCGCCGCGCTCACCGGACCGGTCGGGGATCGGGGTGAGCGGGCCGACCGGGCCGTCGCCCGGCTGCTCGAGGCCGGGGCGGTCGTCGAGGGCATCGAGGTACCGGTGGGTTGCCCGGACACCTGGGGGTGGCTGCAAGACGTGCTGAAGCCCCACCGGCAGTGGCTCTCCGCGACCACCGCGGCCGGCCTGGACCAGCTGGATGCGCTGCTCGGGCAGTTCACGTCGGCCGCATACGAGGAACGCCCGCGACTGCTCGCTGAACTCAAGGCGGTGTTCACGGCGCACACGGGGCACCAGGCCAACCGGGGCCGCGGCCACCACTACGCCGACCGGAGCCCCGTCTTCGAGGAATGCCGCAGCGTGTTGACCGACGCCAGCTTTGGCAGTGCGCTCGCCACCGTGGTCGAAAGGGACCTGGGGCTGGCCTACGACCTGGTGCTGGCCGGCCCTAGGCTCCGGTTCTCGATGGAGCGCCGGATCCTGCACGACTGGATGACCGAGCGCTTCGGTGTCGGCACCCGCACCGCGTACCCCGAGGTCTTCGCCGCCTTCATCGCCGAGCGCACGGAGATCGCGAACCGCTGCCGTGCCGTGGCCGAAGCCGTGGAGGAGTTGCACCGCGACGTCCGGGCACTGGTCGAGGCGAGCGGGGAAAGATCGGCGTCGGTCGTCGAACTTGACCCCGTCGCGCTGGACGCGTTGCTCAGCCGCCATCCCCGTACGATCCCGGCGCTCTGCAATCCGGATGTCCTCTTCCACAGCGCCGGTGCCGAGTCCATGGCCGAGGGCCGGTTCGTGGCCGTGCTGGGTGAGTGCCATGCGACCCGCGAGCTACTGACCCACAGCAGTTGGGCCCACCTGTTGCAGCGTGAGTATCCGGCACTGGCCGAGGAGACCGCCGCGCTCTACCGCGGGCTGCTGCAACCGCACGAGGTGCTGGCCGATCTCGCGGGGGTGCACCGGAACAAGACCTTCGCCCAGGTCGACCTGCCCGGGCTGGTGCTCGAGGCACGCGGGCACATGGAGCGTGCGCAGGGCGAGGTCGTCACACCCCACGAGCTCGTCATCGAGACAACGGATTCCCGCCTGCGGTTGCGCGACGGCGCGGGCCGTGAGCTGCGCCTGACGGCGCCGCCGGCCGGCGACCTGACTGTCATGGTCGATCCGCTCATGGCGTTCTCCTTTCCGCGGCACTTCAGCGGAGGGCCCGTGCCGCTGCGGGACAGGCATCTACCCCGCTTGATGTGCGGCCGGGTCGTACTCCAGCGGGAGTGCTGGTCGGTGCCGGTCGAGGAGTTCGGCCTTCTCTCGGACGACACCCGCTTCTTCGCGGCGTGCGACCGGCTGCGCAGGGAGCTGGGCATGCCTGAACGCTGCTACGTCAAGGTCGCAGCGGAGCAGAAGCCGGTGTACGTGGACTGGACGGCGCCGCTGCTGGTACGGCAGCTGTGCCGACTGGTCCGCAAGAGCACCGAGCCCGTCGTCGTGTCGGAGATGTTGCCGGCTGACGACGGGCTCTGGCTGCGAGTGGGCGGCCGACTCCACACCTCGGAGCTGCGCTTCAGCGCCTTCACCACCGGTACCGGGTCGGACTGGTAGGCCGGGGCCGGGACGGCGATGAGCGACTCTCACACAACTGTGCGCCGGACGACGTCTAGCGGCTTCGGCCGCGACTGGTACCTCTACTGGTCGGCGGGCACCGTCTCGGTGCTGGGCGATGGCATCTTCGTCGCGGCGCTGCCTCTCCTCGCTGCGGGACTGACGCGGGACCCGCAGCTGATCTCCGGACTGACGATGGCAGGGACACTGCCGTGGCTGGTCTTCTCCCTGCAAGCCGGCGCGATAGCCGACCGCTCAGACGGGCGTCGGCTGCTGGTCGGGGCACAGGGTCTGCAACTGCTGTGTGTCAGCCTGCTGGGCCTGTACGCGCGCTGGCCGGCGCAGGGCATGTGGCCGTTGTACGGGCTTGCGTTCGCGGTGGGCATCGGCGCGGTCTCGGCGAGAAGTGCGGGGCAGGCCATGCTGCCCACGGTGGTGCCGCCCAAGCAACTGGTCGTCGCGAACAGCAGGCTGTTCACAGCCGAGTCGGTGGCGCAGACCTTCCTGGGCCCCGCGGCGGGGGCCGCGCTCTTCGCGGCGGGCCGCTTCCTGCCGTTCTGGGTGGACGCGGGTACCTTCGCGCTGTCCATGCTGCTGATCGTCAGGATGTCGGCCCGACCGGCCGCGCCGCCGCGACCGCGTCGGCCGATCCGTACGGAGGTGCTGGTGGGCTTGCGCTGGCTTGCCCGGCACCGGCTGCTGCGGACCGCCGTCGCCCTGGTTGCCGTCGCCAACTTCGCCAACTTCATGACGACTTCCACCCTGGTGCTCTTCATCGGACCACATCGCTACGGACTCCTGCTCAGCACGACCGCCCTGGGCGGCATTGTGGGCGCTCTCGCGAGCCGTCCGCTGCTGGCGCGGATCGGCGGCCGACGTGCGGTCTTCGGCACCATCACCGTCGCACCCCTGTCAATGATCGCTGTTGCGGCTGTCGGGCCGTCCCTGATCGCCGTGGGGGCCCTGACCGCGCTGTCCAGCGCTTGCGGGACGATCTGGACCGTTGCGGCCGTCTCCCAGCGGCAGCGGCTGGTGCCGGCGGATCTCCAGGCCCGGGTCGCCTCGGCGAGTCTCATGCTGGCGTGGGGTGCACAGCCTCTCGGCGCACTCGCGGGGGGCATGGTCGCTTCGTACCTCGATCTGCGAGCCCCCTGGCTGATCGGCGGCGCCGTGCGCCTGGCCGCGGCCGTTCTCGCGATACGCCCGCTGCGTCTCTGGGAGGACTGAGCCACAGGTGCGGACCACGATCACGACGACCACCGTCGGACAGGTCGACGGCAGCGAGTTCCGCCTCGTCAGCGTCGCCCCAAGACGCTTCCTGGACTACGTCGAGCCCTATGTACGTCGAGTGCAGCTCTTGTGAAGTGAAGGTCGTGGATCAGGCAGTGAGTGTCTATCCGTCCTGGTTGGGGCTGGGGCTGAGCCGTTGGCGTTCGCGCTGGGTGTGGAAGGTCCAGTAGGCGTCGAGGTCGTTGCTGGCGGTGAGGGCGCAGACGGGGGACGGCTTCGGCTCCTTCGAGGCCCCAGCAGGCGCCGGCGATGTCGAGGCGGTCGCCGATGAGGGGGCGCCAGCTGCCTTCGACCGCTCCGGTGGCGATGGGCCAGCCGACTTCGAGTGCGGTGTAGTGGAGCTGGTCGAGGTGGCCGGTGAAGTAGCGGCGACGGCCTGGCGGCGTTGGCCGGACAGGCGTTCACGGTCGCCCTGGGCCAGCATTCTCGTCGGCGGCGCGGAGTGATTCGCCTGCGAGGATCGTAGTGAGTTGGTCGGCGGCCCAGATCTCTGCCTCGTGGCTGCCGGGGTGTGGAAGGCGTGCACGGCGGCCCAGACATACTCCGCCAGGTAGATGAAGTCGAGCAGGACGTGGACGGTGATGTTGCGGCGTTCGGCTTCGGCGTGGATGAGGCTGAGCTGGTGGTGGGCGCCGTCGACGAGGACGATCCATGGCCGGTGGTGGTACGGGTCGCGGTCGTGGGCCCGGACGAAGGCGTCGACGATGACCTGGGGAGAATCCGGGGAGTACGAGCAGCTCGAGCGTGAAAGGCCCAGAAAGACGGATCGGCCCAGGTCAGAGAGGTTCGCAGCAGCATCACCGCAGGTCAGCGCCACCAGGTAGACGACTTCAAGAAGATCTCTTCGTCCCCCCGGCTTCGCGCATCACGTTCCGTCTTGAGCGAGACCCTCTCCGACTCCGGCTTCACCCAGTTCACGACCAAGATCCGGACCATATGCGGGCCAGAGCCCGCGAGCCCTGCTTCAAAGCCCGCATTCGTACTGGTCAGAGCCATGTAAGTCGTGTACCACCAGCAGACGAAGAACCTGCAGGGAACCTCACGTAACTGACCGATGCTGGCCGCTATCACAGCAAAATGACCAGCTACGCCTGCGCGTGCCGGGCCCCGAGGGCGACCGGGTGGAAATCGTGCTCAACAGTGAGTTTCTGCCTTATCAGTGGTGAACAGCGCCCGACAGGCTTTCCTCCTCCCGGGTATCCGCGCCCCTCTATGAGACAACGACACGGACTCAGGAGTCGACATGACCGACGAATCGCGCCCCCCATTTCCTCCGTTCACCCGGGAGACGGCCATCGAGAAGGTACGTCTGGCCGAGGACGGCTGGAACTCCCGCGACCCGGAGAAGGTCGCTCTCGCCTACACCGTGGACTCGCGCTGGCGGAATCGCGCCGAGTTCGCCGACGGCCGCGAGGAGATCGTCGCCTTCCTCACGCGCAAGTGGAACCGGGAGCTGGACTACCGGCTGATCAAGGAGCTGTGGGCCTTCGACGGCAACCGGATCGCGGTGCGCTTCGCCTACGAGTGCCACGACGACTCGGGCAACTGGTACCGCTCGTACGGCAACGAGAACTGGGAGTTCGACGACAACGGCCTGATGCGCCGGCGCTACGCCTGTATCAACGACCTTCCGATCAAGGAGCCGGAGCGCAAGTTCCACTGGCCGCTGGGCCGCCGCCCCGACGACCACCCGGGTCTGAGTGAACTCGACCTCTGACATCCGTAGGACCAAGCGAAGCTGATACGACCACACCTGGGAGCCGGGTTGTTCGGCGGTGCTGCAGATTTTTAGCGCCGCCGAGCAACCGGCCGGCCCTTAAGGCGTCGGCTGTACTCAGTCCGAGTGGGACTGTTTCACTAAATTCTGCATCCTCGCAACATGCAAGCGGGCACCGAGTTTCATGCGATTGAGCTTGGAGCGCATGAGGGGAGGTACTGTGGTCGGATGGCGTGAGGTTTTCTCTGAGTTTGCCGGGACCGCGCTCCTGCTGCTTTTTGGCCTAAGCGCAATAGTTATGGATTTTTCGCAGGATTCCCCCATGACGTCACTCATTCCGAGCGGGGAGTTACGGAGACTCCTCACAGCTGTAATCTTCTCTCTCTGTGGAACGACCTTGGCCACCTGGAACTCCACCGTTCTCTCCGCGCCGGGGAATTCAGCGGCGGTGTCCGCACTCCAGTCGATCACCGCCGTACCTGTCAGGTGCAAGGTCCTGCCGACCTTCCAGTCGATGAACAACAGGCCCGCGGCCGGGTTGACGGTGAGATTTCCCAGGGTCATCAGCATCGTGTTCCCCTCGTAATCGGGCCATTGGACCCGTTGCGGGGACAGGCTGCTGACGAAGCCGGGGTTGCCGCCGCGATGGGAGGCATCGGCGTCACCCGCCGTGGAAGCGGAGGCAATGAAGAACGTGTCCGCGGTGTCAATCATCCGGCGCTGCTCCTGGATGTATTTGGGGCAATTGCCGTATGCCTGGTCCACTGAAAGTCTGAATCCACCTGCCGCGGGCACGGTCCGACCGTTGATCCTCAGTCGTCGACGGTTTTTCAAGTCGATGGCAAGAGTGCCCACAAGTGCAGGTGCCGCCAAGACCACCGCCAGCGGGTCGACATCCAAAAGGCGCGCTCCGATGAGCACCTCGCGAGGGCCAAGTGCCTGCGTGCAGTTGCTCCGACAACCAGGAACCGCAGATCGGCAAGGAAGTCGCGGGCACCACGGGGAAGTCTGTCACTGATGATCGGGCGCAGGTGATCGGCGTGCTCACGGAATCCTGCGCGGTCCTGAGCGGCCAACTCACCCTTATGGTAGGAGGCCAGAGGGGAGCTGCTATTGCGCATGGTGGCATTCCTAACTGCTGTCAGCGCCTTCAGGCAGCGGCGGCATACGGTCGGAAGAAGAATTTTTTCATGCCGCGAATGACCACGCTAGAGCTGGCTACCCGCACGGCCGACGATCCGATAGGTGGGAGCGGACGGTTCATTCCAGCGTAGACCCGCAGCCATCGCGAGGCGGCGCAGTGATAGGTGAAGACGCATATTTGAAGTTCGGGCCTACCCGAGTATTTGGCGCTGCAGACAAGTTGCGCTCCACAGAGCGGGACGGTGACCCTCCGCAACCTCCTCGTGCCTTAATGCATCCGCGATTCTCGTTTCTCCATCTGCAAAGAAAATCTAAAAGGTCGCACTTATCCGTCTCTGTGTTGCTGTCCCCGGGGGGCGGGTCTAGCGTGAACACGCTGTGCCCAACGCCATCTGTCTCGAGGCGCCACGCCGCCGAGGGGAAAACACTCCCGAGCCTGAGCAGGTGACCACCCCTCCCGATCATCGCAGCGAAAGGGGTTGCCTGCGGGCGGATTTGACGCATATTCCGCGCTCGAAGATCCCAGGAGGTCGTCATGCTCTCCACGCACCACAAAACAGCGACTGTTAACGGCCAAGAGGTCTTCTACCGCGAGGCTGGTCCCACTGAAGCACCGGTCGTCCTGCTGCTGCATGGATTTCCCAGCAGCTCACACATGTTCCGTCATCTCACCCCGGCACTGGCCGACCGGTATCATGTGATCGCTACCGATCACATCGGCTACGGCCAGTCCTCCATGCCCGAGGTCGGAGAATTCGACTACACCTTCGACAACCTGGCCAATATTACTGGGGGGCTGCTCGACCAGCTGGGCATCAAGCGCTTCTCCATCTACGTGCACGACTATGGGGCACCTATCGGGTGGCGGCTGGCCCTCAGTCCCTCCTATGAAGTCACCACGATTATCTCGCAGAGTGGCAACGCCTACATGGAGGGGTTCGCCAAGCCCTTCTGGGACGACCTGTTCGCCTACGCAACCGCTCCCGGACCCGACACCGAACCGGGCGCGCGGGCCAAGTTCGCCCCGGAGACGACCCGCTGGCAGTACGAGAACGGTGCCACCGACAAGAGCCTGGTCAGCCCGGACAACTGGCTTCACGACCAGGCCCTGCTGGACCGGCTAGGCAACGACGAGGTGCAGCTGGCACTGTTCCGTGACTACCCGACCAACATCGACGGCTACCCGCAGCTGCAGGAATACTTCCGCACCAGCCAGGTGCCGGTGCTCGCGGTCTGGGGCGAGAGGGACGAGATCTTCGGGCCGGACGGCGCGCGGGCGTTCTCCCGTGACCTGCCCGACGCGGAAGTCCACCTGCTGCCGGCCGGGCACTTCGCCCTGGAGACGCACCTGGATGCCATCAGCGGCTACATCCACGGGTTCCTCGGTCGCGTCCTCACCTGAGGCGCGGACGGAATCCTGGGCTGCACCTGGGCGAAAAAGGAGGAGGCATGACTCATGAAACAGCCCAGGAGGCCAGCGTCCGAGAGACCGGCGGGAGGTTTTTCCGGCTGCTCGGTGACTGCGTCGCCGACGTCTTCGCCGAGGAGATCGACTGGTTTGTGCCTGGAGACCAAAGCATGCTGCCGCGGGCAGGTCGGCGCACGCGACACGAACAGGTTCCCCTTCAAGACCCTGTGGCCGGTGTTCGTCCCGGAAAAGAGCGAGACGAACATCGACAAGATCCTCGTCGACGGCGCCGACGCGGTGGCCTTGGCCCGGTTCAGCCCTGTCGTGAAAGCGAACGGCCGCCACCTCAGCATGCTCGTCGCCTTCCACTTCACCGTCGAGTCAGGGTACTTGGTCCGGCTGCACCTGTACGAGGACACCGACCTGGTCGCCAGGGCCGTGACCGCAAGCGACTGAGACGGCGGCCAAGAGGCCCGGAACCGATGCAAGTCGCTTCCCTGTCAAGGCTCTACCAGTTCCTGACATGGGAAGTAGCGGTAAGAGAGGTGGCGTGGTGGCCACGTTGATGGCAGTGAACGTCGGGATGCCCCACGACGTGCCCTGGCACGGCAAGACGGTGCACACCGGCGTGTACAAGCAAACCGTCGCCGGGCCGCAGATGGTACGGCGCCTCAACATCGATGGCGACGGCCAGGGTGATCTGGGCGGGCATGGCGGCGAACAGCGGGCGGTACTGGTCTACCAGACCGATTCCTACCTGTTCTGGGCGAAGGAGCTGGGCCGCGACGACCTGGCGCCCGGCCAGTTCGGGGAGAACTTCACCGTCGACGGACTGCCGGACGACGAGGTCTGCATCGGCGACCGCTACCGCATCGGCGGCGCGCTCTTCGAAGTCACCCAGCCCCGGGTGACCTGCTACCGAGTGGGCTTGCGTATGGGAGAGCCGCAGATGGCGGCCCTGCTCGTGGCCCACCACCGCCCCGGCTTCTACCTGCGGGTGATCGAGGAGGGCCAGGTCGAGGCCGGGCAGGAGATCGTCAAGGTCTCCACCGGCCCCGAGGCGATGACCGTCGAGGAGATCGACCGGGTGCTCTACCTGCCGGGACACACACGCGAGCAGGTCGAACGGGCCCTGCGGATCCCGGCCCTCAGTCCCGGCTGGCAGGGCTCCATGCAGACTCTCCTGGACCAGGCCGACAGCGAGGCGGCCGACGGCTCCTCGGGCAGCGCCGGGCTGAACAAGGCCGCCACTGCCCCGCCGCCCAGCTGGCCCGGCTTCCGCCCGCTGACCGTCACGCGCATCCAGCCCGAGAGCCGTAGTGTGTTCTCGCTGTCCCTGGCCGCAGCCGACGGTTCAGCACTGCCCACTGCTTTGCCCGGTCAGTTTCTCACCGTGAAGGTCCCGCTCGAGGGACACGTGCCGCCTCTGATCCGCAGCTACTCCCTGTCCGGCGAGCCCGGCACCGGCACGTACCGCATCAGCGTCAAAGTCGAACCGCACGGCGCTGCCAGCAACGAGCTACGCGCCCACATACGCGTCGGCGACACCCTGGAGGCCGCCGCGCCCCGCGGAACGTTCTGCCTGTCCAAAGGCGACAACCCGGTGGTGCTGCTGTCCGCGGGAGTGGGGGTGACTCCCGTGCTGGCCATGCTCCACGCGCTCGCGCGTGACCGCTCCCCGCGCCAGGTGTGGTGGCTGCACGCAGCCCGTGACAGCACCGAGCATCCCTTTGCTCAGGAGAGCCACGACCTGATCGAAGGCCTTGCGAACGCCCGGTCAAGCATCTTTTACAGCAAACCGAGCGACGCCGACCGCAAGGGCGTCGACTACACAGAGGCCGGCCGGCTCTCGGCCAACCGCATCTTGGGTCTAGGCCTGCCGACCGACGCCGACGCCTACCTTTGCGGGCCCGTGGGTTTCATGAACAGTGTCACCACCGCGCTCGTCGACGCCGGGCTGGAAACGTCGCGAGTGCACACCGAGATCTTCGGCGCCGGGCCCTCCCTCACCCCGGGAGTGAAAGGTTCCTCGACCGCACCCGCGCCCCACCAGCCCGCAGGCCCCGTCGGCACCGGTCCTCCCGTCTCCTTCGCCCGTAGCGGTCTCACTGTCCCCTGGAACAACAGTCAGGACTCCCTGCTCGAACTCGCCGAAGCATGCGACGTCCCCGTCCAGTGGTCGTGCCGCACCGGCGTCTGCCACACCTGCGAACTCGCCCTGATGTCCGGCACCGTCGACTACTCACCTGATCCGGTCGAACCACCAGCCGAAGGCAACATCCTCATCTGCTGCTCCAAGCCCACCGAAGGCGTCGTTTTGGATCTGTGAGTCGACCGGGATGCCGGTGCACAGACCGGCATCGTCACCGCGAAGCGTCGTGGTTCTACAATCCCCACCGAGGACGCCCCAGGAGCCAGGAGTGATCTACCCACGACGACACGTGCCCCTCCTTTCCTTCGACGGACCGCGGCAGAGGGCATGCCACACAGGACGGAGATGGTCGACATGGTCGACCCGGTTGAGGAGTTCGACCTGCTCGTCGTAGGCGGCGGAAAGGCCGGCAAGACGCTTGCCATGGATTGGGCCAGGAGCGGCAAACGGAGGCCGTGGAGTACCTGGCCGGGCAGCTCGGCATCGCCGACGCCTCGTGCGTGAAGCGGTACCCGGAGCGCCGATCGACGGTGTACGAGCACGCGGCGGAGATCCAGAAGCGGTTCAAGTACCGGGACTTCACCGATCGGAAGTGGGGTCGGGAGTTCCGCGGCTTCCTGTACGGGCGGGCGTGGACGCATGCCGAGGGGCCTGTGGCGCTGTTCAACCACGCGGTGACGTGGCTGCGGAAGAACCGGGTGCTGCTGCCCGGCGCTTCGGTGTTGGCCCGGCAGGTGTCGGAGGCCCGGACGGTTGCCGAGCGGCGCTTGTACGAGGCGGTGGCCCGCGCCGCGTCCCGGGCCGATCCGTCGCTCGCGCCGGCGCTGGCTGAGCTGCTGGTCGTGCCGGAGGGCAAGCGGGTCTCCGAGCTGGAGCGGCTTCGTACTCCGCCGACGAAGTCGACGGGTACGGCGATGGTGCGGGCCATGGAGCGGGGGGAGAAGATCTCGGCGTTCGCGCTGGGGCGGGTGAACCTGTCCCGGGTGCCGGTGAACCGGCTGTCCACTCTGGCCCGGTACGGACAGTTGAGCAAGGCGCAGACGATCGAGCGGGCGCCGGAGCCGCGGCGGACCGCGCTGTTGACGGCGGTGGTGCGTCAGTTGGAGGCGCAGGCGGTCGATGACGCGCTGGACCTGTTCGCGGTGCTGATGGCGAACCGGCTGATCAGCCCAGCCCGCCGGGCGTCGGACCGGGACCGTCGCGATGCTGCCGCAGCTGGAGAAGGCGGCCCGCGTCCTGGCGAAGGCGTCGAAGATCCTCACCGAGGAGCTGGACCTGGTTGCCGAGGCCGGGACGGACCTGGACGTCGGCGCGTTGTGGGCGGCGGTCGAGGAGGCCGTGCCGCGTACGGCGGTCGTGGGGGCGGTCGCGACCGTGGAGGCCCTGGTGCCGGAGGACGACGGGTCGGCCGAGGCGGCGATGCGGGAGAAGCCGGCCCTGCGCTACAACACCGTCCGGCCCTTCCTGTCCCTGCTGGGTGAGTCGGACGCGCTCGGTGCGGCCCCGGCCGGGCGGCGGGCGCTCGCCGCGGTACGCCGGCTGCCCGCGCTGTCGCGGCGGCGGGTCAAGGACCGGCCGCTGCTGCCCCGCGAGGTCGACGCCGAACTCGTGCCGGCGATGTGGAAGCGGGCGGTGTTCTCCAACTCGAAGCTGCCGCAGGGCGCAGTCGACCGTGACGCGTACGTGGTGTGCGTGCTGGAGCAGCTGCACCGCGCGCTGAACCGGCGGGACGTGTTCGCCTCGCTGTCGAACCGGTGGGCGGACCCGCGCGCGAGGCTGCTGGACGGGCCGCGGTGGGAGGCGATGAAGGCGGACGTGCTGGCGGGCCTGTCCCTGTCCGAGGACGCCGCCGAGCACCTGGACCAGCTGGTCCGGGCCCAGGATGCCGCGTGGCGGCAGATGGCCGACCGGCTGGAAGAGGCCGGGGACGACGCGAAGATGGAGGTCGTCGTCCCCGAGGGCGGCGGCAGGGCCAAGTTGTCGGTGGACAAGCTGGGTGCGGTGGGTGAGCCGGAGTCGCTGACCTGGCTGAAGAACACCACGGAGGCGATGCTCCCCCGGATCGACCTGCCGGACCTGCTGTTCGAGGTCCATTCCTGGACCGGGTTCCTCGACGCCTTCGGTCACGTCTCCGAGCGGCGCACCCGCATGGAGGGCCTGCTCGTCTCCCTGGTCGCGCTGCTGGTCTCGCAGAGCTGCAACATCGGCCTGACCCCGGTCATCGACACGGAGAACAAGGCGCTGACCCGCTCACGCCTGTCCCACGTCGACCAGAACTACGTGCGCGCCGACACCATCGCCGCGGCGAACGCCGCACTCATCACCGCCCAGTCCCGCATCGAGCTGGCCCAGATGTGGGGCGGTGGGCTGCTCGCCTCCGTCGACGGCCTGCACTTCGTCGTCCCCGTCAAGAGCATCAACACCGGCCCCTCGCCCAAGTACTACGGCTACAAACGCGGCGTGACCTGGCTCAATGCAGTAAACGACCAGGTGGCGGGGATCGGCGCGATGGTGGTGCGCGGCACGCCGCGCGACAGCCTGTACACGCTGGAGACCCTGCTGAACCTCGACGGCGGGGTGAAGCCGGAGATGGTCGCGACCGACAACGCCTCGTACTCGGACATGGCCTTCGGCCTGTACAAGATGCTCGGCTTCCGCTTCGCCCCGCGCTTCCGGGACCTGGAAGACCAGCGGTTCTGGCGGGCCGACCTGCCCGACGACGGGGAGACGCCGGCCGCCGGGTACGGGCCGCTGGAGGCCGTCGCCTGCAACAAGGTCAACCTCAAGCGGATCGCCACGCACTGGCCGGACATGCTCCGGGTCGCCGGGTCGCTCATCACGAACCAGGTCCGGGCCTACGACCTGCTGCGGATGTTCGGCCGTGAGGGCCACCCCACCCCGCTGGGGGCCGCGTTCGCCGAGTACGGGCGGATCGACAAGACCATGCACCTGCTCGCCCTGGTCGACCCGGTGGACGACACCTACCGGCGGCTCATGAACCGGCAGCTTACCGTGCAGGAGTCCCGCCACCGCCTGGCCCGCGCGATCTGCCACGGCGGCCGGGGCCAGATCCGACAGGCGTACCGCGAGGGCCAGGAGGATCAGTTGGCCAGTCTGGGTCTCGTTCTCAATGCCGTCGTGCTGTGGAACACCCGCTACTTGGACGCTGCTGTTGCCCGGCTCCGCGCCGAGGGCCACGCCGTCAAGGACGAGGACGTCGCCCGGCTCTCCCCTCTCAAGGACCGGCACATCAACTTCCTGGGCCGCTACCTGTTCAACATCAAGGCCAGCGGCCCGGCCAGGGCCTGCGCCCCTTCCGCGACCCCGACGCCGCTGAGGACGACGAGGAAGAGGCCTGACATCCTGGGCGTATCCGGGACGTCAGGCCGTTCGTTCGCTGCTGGCTACCGGGCCCTGGGGCCGGGGGCGGGCGGGGTGCGCGGTCGCAGGCGCTCTCCCTGCGGCCCGAACATGATCAGGTATTCGACCGGGCCGCCGGGGCCGGCGTTCGCGACCCCGTGGGGATTGCGGGTGTCGAACTCGGCGACGTCCCCGGCACTCAGGAAGAGGTCCTGGTCGCCGAGTGCGAGCCACAGCCGCCCGTACAGGACGCACAGCCATTCCCAGCCGTCGTGGGAGACCTGCCGGGGCCGCGCGGGCGGCTCCTGGACGGCGGGTAGGACGTGTTTGTGGGCATGCAGGCCCCCGACGTACCGGGTCAGCGGCAGCACCGCCTTGTCGTCGCCGAAACGCTGGAGCGCGGAGGTGCGGGGCTCGGCGGCGGGAGCGGTGCCGGCCAGCTCGTCCAGGGAGACGCCGTACTCCTTCGCCAACTGCAGCACCACTTCCAGGGTGGGCTTGCGTCGGCTGGTCTCGATCCGCGACAGCGTGCTCGGGGCGATGCCGGTCGCGCAGCTGACGCCCGTGAGCGTGGAGCCGCGGTGTTCGCGTGCGGCCCGCAGCCGGGGGCCCATCGCCGCCAGCGTGTCGGCCACGTCGTCGCCTGTCACCCGCTCTGCCCCCTTCCGGACGTGCCGCTCCACCATCCTGTCCTGCAAGTTTGCCAGATTGGCAAGGGTAATCGCGGTGGACGGTCGCTGCGCCGCATGATCGATGCGTACCTGCGTCCACCCGCGAACCGAGAGAAGACCCCATGCAGCCCGAGCCGTCCGCCGCACTCCGCCACCGCACCGTCGAGGCCCCTGCCGGGCGCCTGCACCTGGTCGAGCAGGGCACCGGCCCGCTGGTCCTGCTCGTGCACGGCTTCCCCGAGTCCTGGTACTCCTGGCGCCGCCAGCTCCCGGCCCTCGCCGCGGCCGGCTACCGGGCGGTGGCGCTCGACGTGCGCGGCTACGGCCGCTCCTCCAAGCCTGCGGAGACCGATGCCTACCGGATGCTGGACCTGGTGGAGGACAACGTCGCCCTCGTGCACGCCCTCGGCGAGGAGAACGCGGTGGTCGTCGGCCACGACTGGGGCTCCAACATCGCCGCCACCTCCGCCCTGCTCCACCCCGAGGTCTTCCGGGCCGTCGCCCTGCTGAGCGTCCCGTACGCGCCACCCGGCGGCCCCCGCCCCACCGACATCTTCGGCCAGATCGGCGGCCCCGAGCAGGAGTTCTACGTCTCCTACTTCCAGGAGCCCGGCCGCGCCGAGACGGAGATCGAGCCTGACGTGCGGGGCTGGCTCGCGGGCTTCTACGCCGCCCTGTCCGCCGACACCATGCCCGCCCAGGGCGAGCCCGACCCGCACTTCGTCGCCCACGGCGGCCAGCTGCGCGACCGTTTTCCCGCCGGCATCCTCCCGGCCTGGCTGGCCGAGGACGACCTCGACGTCTACGCCGGAGAGTTCGAGCGCACGGGTCTGACCGGCGCCCTCAACCGCTACCGCAACGTGGACCGCGACTGGGAAGACCTCGCCCCCCACCGCGGCGCCCCGATCAAGCAGCCGTCCCTGTTCATCGGCGGCGCCCTGGATGCCTCCACCACCTGGATGTCCGACGCTATCGACGCCTTCCCCACCACCCTCCCCGGCCTGACCGCCTCCCACCTCGTAGAGGGCTGCGGCCACTGGATCCAGCAGGAACGCCCCGAGGAGATCAACCGTCTGCTGACCGGCTGGCTCAACACCCTCACGGGCTGAACCGCCAGGCGCGGCCGGGGCTTCTGCACACGGAACAGTTCGGCCCGCGTACCCAAGCGCAGCGGCTACGGCCGGGTGCTGCGTGATTCTCACAAATGACCAGTTGCGAGAGTTCTGCGAACACACCGGTGCTGCTCACTAATCCGCAGGCGGCCGTTCGCAGAACCCCTCTCAAAACCAGCGTGTTGTGCGAGACAGTTCTGACAGACTGCGCGGGTGGACCTGACGCCCAATCAAGCAGCAAACGCGGTAGAACGAAACGACTGTCCCGAAGTGTGAAGCCCCGGCGGGCAGCGCCTGCCGCACTCGGAGCGGGAAATGCGTAACGAAGTACCACACCGCCCGCTTCATCCTCGTCCCCGCGCTCCGCGAGGAACTGGAGGTGACCGTCCCCGAGGACCGCGGCCCGGGGCGGCCGTGGAAGGCGGGCCCGCCCGCCGAAGCTCCGCCGGCCGCCGCGACGGCCAAGCCGATCCGGATCGGGTACGCCCGCTGTTCGACCGCCCAGCAGGAACTCGCCTCCCAACTCGCCGCACTCGAACCGGTCTGCAAGCGGATCTTCTCCGAGAAGATCTCCACCCGGATCAAGACGCGGCCGGAGCTGGAGAAGGCGTTGAAGCTCGCGTACGACATCAAGGAGGCCGCCCCCGACCAGGAGGTCATCCTCACCGTCCACGAACTCAAGTGCCTTGCCCGCAACGCCGCCGAGCTGATGACCCTCTCCGGCCAGCTTCAGGACGCCGGCGTCCAGCTCGAACTCCTCACCGGCCCGCTCACCGGCATCTACGACCCCAACGGCATGGGCGCGATGTTCTTCGCCGTGCTCGCCGTCGCCGCCCAGCTCGACCGCAACTACATCCGAGAGAAGACCCTGGAGGGCCAGCAGACCGCCGCTGCCAAGGGCAACCACGGCGGACGCCCCAAGGTCATCGACGACGACATGCTCACCTTCGCCGTCGCGCTGAAGAACAAGGGTGTCCCCGTCCCCGACATCGCGAAGAAGCTGACGATCAAGGCGGGCAAGAACGCGGGACGCCACCCGTCGGTCGCCTCGCTCTACCGGGCGCTCGCCGAAGCCGAGGAAGCCGACGCGTCCGACGACGCACAGGTCATCGGCCCCGCCGCCCGGTCCGCGCCCGCATCACCGGCCGCGGAAGCGGCACCGACCCGGAGCTGATGGAACGGCTCACCGCACAAGTCCTGGACGGCGACACCGTGAGCCTCCGCCAACTTGAGACGCAGGTCAAAGGGCTGGCGTGAGGGTCGCCCCAGGTTCTCACGCTGGTCGGAGGCGGCAGTCTCCGGAGTAGATCGTCTGTCAGCGGTTGACTCCCGCCCAGAACCGGTCTCGATGTTCTGCCCGTTCTGTTCTTCAGGGCCGGTGACCCGGCACCGCCGGTCTCAGGACCAGGCGATCTCGCCATGGCGGTCGATGAAGCGTCCGGTGCCGGCACCGGGCCCCTCGGTGGCGAGGGCGACGATCGCGTCCGTGCCCTCGGTGACAGTCTGGGAGCCGCTGTGACCGTTTATGTCGGTCGCGGTGTAGCCGGGGTCGGCGGCGTTGACGCGAATGCCCCTGAGCCCCTTGGCGTACTGCGTGGTCAACATCGTCAGCGCCGCCTTCGAGGAGGCGTACAGCGGCACGGCGACGAGCGACTCGGACCGGCCGGGGTCGTGGGTGAAGGCGAGGGAGCCCATGCCGCTGCTGACGTTGATGATCACGGGGTCGTCCGAACGGCGCAGCAGCGGCAGGAACGCGGTGGTGGTGCGGACCACGCCGATGACGTTGACGTCGAGGACGGCGTGGGCGTCGGCGGCGGTGAGGTCGCCGGGATCACCGAAGGGACCCTGGACCCCCGCGTTGTTGATCAGGACGTCGATCCTGCCCTCGTGCTCGGCGACGTCCGCGGCGGCGGCGGTCACGGACGCGTCGTCGGTCACGTCGATGGGGACGAAGCGTGCGCCCAGCGCGGCGGCTGCCTCCTCACCCCGCTCACGGTCGCGGGCTCCCAGGAGAACGGTGTGACCGCAGGCGATGAGGCGGCGGGCGGTCTCGCGGCCGATGCCCTTGTTGGCTCCGGTGATGAAAGTGATCGTCATGCCTTCGATGGTTGCCTGGACGAGGGAGCCGGACCAGGGACGCTTCAACGGTGGGAAGACCAGTACCACCCTCGCGCCCCCGCATGTGATCGGGGATGCAGGAGGATGGAGAGCATGACGACGACACCCCCCGGCGCCGGACTGGGCGCGGCGATCCGCACGTGGCGGAACCGGCTGCCCCCGTCGGCCGCTGGGCTGCCGGTCGTCCACAAGCGCCGGGCTGTCGGCCTGCGGCGCGAGGAACTGGCCGACCTGGCCGGAGTGTCGGTCGACTACGTCGTGCGCCTGGAGCAGGGGCGGGCCACGACACCCTCGGCGTCGGTGGTGGCGTCCCTGGCGCGCGCCCTCCAACTGTCCACCGCCGAGCGGGATCACCTCTACCGGCTGGCCCAGATCGTGCCGCCGGCGGACGGCACGATCTGCGACCATCTCCCGCCCGGTATGCAACGAGTGCTCGTCCGCCTCGGAGACGTACCGGTGGCCGTGTTCGCGGCGGACTGGCAACTGGTGTGGTGGAACCACGGGTGGGCCGCCCTGCTGGGAGACCCCTTGGCCTCGCCGCCGCGGATGCGCAACTTCGCCCGCGACAGGTTCCCGGTGGGCGCCGATCACACCCCCCTCGCGTTGTGGCCGGTCACCGAGACGGACCCCGACACCGCCGACGCCGCCCTCGTCTCCGATCTGCGCCGCGCCACCGGCCGCTTCCCCCGGGACAGCCGCCTGGCGGCGCTGGTCCACGACCTGAACGCAGGCAACGAGAGGTTCGCCGAGCTGTGGGCGAAGGGAGAGGTGACCGCGAACCGCGAGGTCCGCAAGACGGTCGAACACCCGTCGGTGGGCCCGGTCACGGTGGACTGCGATGTCCTGACCGACGGCGACACCGAACTCAAGATCGTCATCATGACCGCCGCGCCGGACAGTGAGGACGAGACCAAACTCCAGCTCACCACCGTCGTCGGCCCACCGGCCAGCACGCGCAACTGATCCGCCCCGCGCGTCGGCCGACCGACGCCTCACAGTCCCCTGTCAATTCCCCTCGCCTCGCGGTGAACATTTCAAGCGGCCAACTCCACGGAGGGGTCGGCAGTGGGGCACGGCGCGACGAGACGCCAGGCTCAGCACGGCACCGATGACGTCGTGGCCCAGCTGCTCTCACAGGCCCGGAACGGAAACGCACAGTGATCCCCGTGCCGCTGCACCGCTGGAAGGATCCCGATCTCCTCGGCGCCACCGGCCCCGGGGAACACGGTCCCTTCGGCCCCTGGCCCGAACCCGAAGAGGATGAGACCGCTGCCGTATGCAGCACACCCGGGCCTCATCAGGAGTGGGGAACCGCAGCAAGATCAATCTCACCGGGATTTCCTGTACCTCAACTACTCACACCCGATGCAGCCGGGCGCTCATGATCTGGACCGATAGGTCAAGAAGGATGTATGCTGTTGAACATGGGACGACCGCGGAATTTCGACGAGAACCAGGTTCTGGAGTCTGCGCGCGAGCAGTTCTGGAATCAGGGCTACGCGGCGACGTCACTGCAGGACCTCACAGGCGCCACGGGACTGGGCAAGGGGAGTCTGTACGGGGCCTTCGGCGACAAGCGGCAGCTGTTCCTGCACGTGCTGGACGGCTACCGCGACGAACAGCTCAACAGCGTCCGGGCGGTCCTGACCGGGCCCGGTACGGCCTTCGAACGCCTGACCCTGCTCGTTGAGGGCGTGGCCAAGGGATTCACGGAGGACCCGCAGCGGCGCGGCTGTCTTCTGGTCAACAGCACGTCCGAGCTGCACAGCAATGATCCGGACGTCGTCTCCCGGGCCCGGAGCAGCTACCAAGCGGTCGAAGATCTTCTGATCGCCTGCGTGAAGGAAGCCCAGGACGAGGGGACGATCGAACCGGGGGCGGACGCCCAGGAGGTCGGGCGGCTGCTCCTTGCCGTCATGCAGGGCATCGAGTTTCTCGCGAAGACCGGCATGGACGGCTCAGCTCTGCTGCAGATAAGCCAGGCCGCCCTCAAGCAGCTCTCCCGACACTGACCATCCTGCGGGCCAGCACCTTCACAGGTGACGTACCGACCGGCAGGGACCCGGGTGGGCCCGCTTGAGTCGGCTGCGAGCACGCGCATTACCTGCCCTCCGAGCACCCCCACGAGTGGCCCGGGCGCCCGCCCCAGCGCGGTTGACGGCCTGCCCCTATCACCATGCCCTTGAGCAGGCACTCCGGCCGGGCGGCTGCGCCATCGACTGCGCCGCAACGCGGGCCGGACGACGCTCCGGCAGCCGACGGCGCCGGCCCATTGCGCACGGGCCCTGACGGCAAAGTCTCCAGGCTACCCAAGTCCGCGCGGGACCTCGCTCGCGCCTCACTTCCGCACGCCGACGGCGATTCGCCAACCGGTGCATTGATCCACTGACTTCGCAATGCACCTGAAGAGGACACAAGTTCTTGACCGTGTGGTCCATAAGCTCTACGTTTGGCCTACGACCCGCGGATTCGCTATTGCAAGTAGACGTCGGGTCGGCGGCAGACGGGCACAGACTGTTCCGCTGCACGGCACAGAGAAGCCGGGCGGAATGCGCGAGGGGTCTCGCGTGCCCACCGCAAACGCCTGCACCCGCCCAAACGAAAAGTGATCACCATGACCACCGCTGCCCAGCCGCCCTTCCCCTACAGCCTCCACAACGTGACGATTTCCGTCAGCGACCTCGACGCGTCGATCCACTGGTGGAACCGGGTGTTCGGCCTCACCCTGCTGGCTAAGTCCCGCTTCGACGCCATCGGAGCGGACGTCGCCTTCCTGGAGGGCCCCGGGTTCCGGCTCGAACTCCTTCAGCCCGCAGACGGTGTGCGGATCCCCGAACTGACGGCAGAGCCCCCCGCCCACATCCGCCCGATCGGCACCAAGGCCCTGGTCTTCCGCGTCGAAGACCTCGCCGGCGTGACCCTCACCTTCCGTGACCTGGGCGTGACGACCGTCTGGGAGCAGATGGACCTCGGCGGCGGCAGCATCTCGACCGCGATCCGCGACAACGACGGAAACCTCATCAACGTCTTCCAGCAGGGCGCAAGCCCGATCGGCTGACACGGCGAACCGATCGCCCAGGCTGCCGAGCCAGTTTCAGGGGCTCCAGACATGGTTGGAGGGCGAAGTAGGTGTTGCCCACAACGGCGTGGTCGGGGAAGGGGAGGCACAGCTCGGCGAAAAACTCCGGGCCTGCAGGAACAAGAGGGGTCTCCGGTAGGAGGAAGGGCCTGTGCTAGCGGCGTGGACCGGGCAGGGCTGGTCTGCTGGTGGTGCTCCAGCGCGGGACGCTGGCCGCGGGGAGCGCGGCCGGGCGGCGGGACGCCGCGGTCCCGCTGCACATCGAGCGGGGTGGGGGCCGGCGGGCCGGGCGGAATGATCGAGGTGAGCTGGGCCATGCCCTTGATGTAGCTGAAGGTGTTCGCGCGCCACCGGGGCAGTGGAGCCGGATCGGCGACGCACCGGGTGACGGCGGTGAGCAGGGCGACGGGGGTGTCGGTGCTGGCCGTGGCGTACCAGACGGGCCGGTCGATGGAGTTGCCCGCCCACAGCTGCCAGCGGGCCTCGCGTGTCGTCAGTTCGGCTTCCGCGTCGAGGTCGCCGGTGGTGAACTCCAGCCCGGCGAGTGCGTCCGGGGCCTGGATGGCGAAGACGCCCCAGCGGGGGCGGTCGATCTCCCAGCCCTGCTTCAGGAGGGGCACGACGGCGAGGAAGGGATCGTGTTCGTCGCTCCCGGAGACCGGCCGGGCGAGGTAGCCGTCCGGTCCCTGCTGGTACGCAGTGGCGAGGGCCGTGGTGAATGCCTGGACGAACTCGGTCGGGGCACGGTCGTTGAAACAGACGCCCCAGGTCGGCAGCCCGAACGGATCGCGGTGGGCGTTGATGCGCCAGAGCCCGTCGTCCTCCCCTTCGAGGAGGTAGCCCAGGCGGACCTTGCGGTCGGGGGCGTTGGCATAGGCGTTGCCGATTATGTGGAATCAGGTTTGTCAAGGCTCACTGAGCGCTCACTGGGTCGAGAACATCGCATCAGGGACAAGATCATCAACCACCCGCCAGACACTGCCCGACGCCATCCCCAACTCCCAGCCGCCGCACCGAAGTCATTCTGAAATGATCAGTTAGGCGCGGGCTTCTGCGGCCGTCCGGCGGTGATCATCGGCCATCTGCACTGTCTGTGGTTCCGACACGCTGCCGCTGTCAAGGCCGCAGGTGCATCGGACCACTGCGTCCCCGGTCGGGTCATGCTCGATCCATCCTCCCCGGTGGGTTCTGTTCCGGGTGATGGTGTGCACGACTGTCGTGTGTTCCGCCATGCGCCCATGCTGATGGCCGGGCTCGGCCTGCCAACATGACGCCCGCCGAGTGGGCGACCGCTGCGGGCCAGCCGAGTGGGCGACCGCTGCGGGCCAGCCGAGCGGGCACCCTCGCCGAGCCAGATGGCTGTCACGCGGGCGTGTCGGGGATCAGCTCGTCTGCGTGTTCGCCCGTGACCAGGTAGACCATGCGCTGGGCCACCGACACCGCGTGGTCGGCGAATCGCTCGTAGTAGCGGCCGACCAGAGTGACGTCCACGGCGGTTTCCACGCCGTGCTGCCACCGGTCGTCCATGAGGTGCTGGAAGATCGTGCGGTGCAACCCGTCCATGCGGTCGTCGTCTTTCTCCAGCTGGAGTGCCGCATGGACGTCCTGGGTGATGATCACTTCGGCGGCCTGCGCCATCAGGCGCTGGGCGAGCCGGCCCATCTCCAGGACCGTACGGCGTAGATCGCGCGGCACGGCGCGGTTAGGAAACCGCATCCGGGCAAGCTTGGCCACATGCTGGGCCAGGTCACCAGAGCGTTCCAGGTCCGCGCTCATGCGCAGCGAGGTGACCACGACCCGCAGATCCGTGGCTACCGGCTGCTGCCGTGCCAGCACCGCGATCGCCCGGTTCTCCAGGTCGCGCTGGAGGTCATCGACCTTTTCGTCGGCTGAGATCACGCTCTCGGCAAGCTGCAGGTCGGCATCGAGGAGAGCGGCCGTGGCCAGGCCGATGGCCGAGCCGACCAGGTTCGCCATCTCCACCAGACCATCACTGATCGAGGCCAGTTCCTCGTGGTAGGTCTCCCGCATCGCGTCCTCCCCGTCCAGTCGTGTGCCGGCCTTCGCCCGTTGCCAGGCTCGCACACATCGCGCGCAGAGCACTGGCCGCCTAGCGCGACCTGGCGGCTACCCAGATCCGGGGGACCATGGAAGCACTGCGAGATGCATGGAACAGGCCGCAGCCTGAAGCAGAGCGGGGCCGCGTGCCGCGCCGGGCAGGCGGAGGGAGTGCCTGGGATGAGGACAGCCGACCTCTTCGGGGGCGAGGGCGACCAGGCGGGCGCCGGGCCGCCGCAGCGCAGTGGGCTGCTGGATCTGCTGAGTGTCGCGGCGGTGCTGCTGGATGCCGAGGGCCGGATCGTGTTGTGGAGCCCGCAGGCCGAGGAGCTGTTCGGCTACACCTCGCAGGAGGCGCTGGGCCAGTACGCGGCGCGGCTGCTGGTCGACGAGCAGAACCTGGACCTGATGATCAGGCTGTTCACCGAGGTCATGAGAACGGGCCAGGGATGGGCCGGCGCCTTCTCTGTCCGGCACAAAGACGGCAGTACCCGGCTGGTGGAGTTCCGCAACATGCGGCTGCTGGACGACCGGGGTGACTTCTATGCCCTGGGCATCGCCACCGACGAGGCAATCCTGCGCCAGGTGGAACGGGACCTGGCCCTGTCCACGCGGCTGGTATCGCAGTCCCCGATCGGGCTGGCCGTCTTGGACACCGACCTGCGGTACGTGGCCGTCAACCCGGCGCTGGCGCAGATCAACGGCGTCCGAGCCGAAGACCACCTCGGGCGACCAGTCCGCGAGGCCCTGCCTTTCCTGGACGTCGATCCGATCGAGGCCGCGCTGCTGCATGTCCTCACGTCCGGAGAGCCCCTGATCGACCAGCACAGTGTGGGACGCACCCCCGCCGACCCCGACAACGATCACGCCTGGTCAGCCTCCTACTACCGGCTCGACGGTCCCGGCGGGCGGGTACTGGGGGTAGCCGTCGTGCTGGTGGATGTCACCGATCGGCATCGTGCCCGGCAGCGCTTGGCCCTGATCGCCGACGGCTCCGCCCGTATCGGCACCACCTTGGACGTCGAACAGACCGCCCGCGAGCTGGCCGACGTCGCCGTCCCCGAGCTCGCCGACATCGCGGCCGTTGACGTCCTGGACTCCGTCCTGGACGACCGCCAGCCGACGGCACCCGGCGCCGGCCGGGCACTCTTCCGCGCCCTCGCCGTGCAAGCCGCGTACCCCACCGAGGCCGTCCGCGCCGCCGACCCTGCCGGCCACCTCGCCAGCTACGGCGCCCAGCGCCTGGCCACTCAATGCGTGCGGACCGGCCGCCCCATCCTGATACCCCACGTCGGCGAGCGGGACCTGGCCCGTATCGCCCGTGACGCCGAGGCCGCCGCCATCCTGGCCCGCGCCGGCGTCCACAGCTATCTCATAACGCCCCTGACCGCCCGCGGCGAGGTACTCGGCACCCTGGGCCTCACCCGCGCCCGCAACCCGCTGCCTTTCGACAACGACGACCTCACCCTGGCCGGTGAACTGGCCGATCGAACCGCGGTGTGCATCGACAATGCCCGGCTGTACCAAGGCGCACGCAACATCGCTGTGACCCTCCAGCGCAGCCTGCTGCCAGACCTCCCACCCAAACAGGCGGGCCTGGAGGTCGCCTCCCGATATCGGCCCGCCGGAACGACCATCGAAGTCGGGGGCGACTGGTTCGATGTCATCCCCCTCACGGAAGACAAGACCGCGCTGGTCGTCGGCGATGTGATGGGCAGCGGCATAAGCGCCGCCACCACCATGGGACGCCTGCGCACCGCCACCTCCACCCTGGCCGACCTCGACCTCCCACCGACCGAGGTGCTGCACCACCTCGACAAGATCACCGCAGACCTGGAGCAGTACGCCACCTGCGCCTACACCGTCTACGACCCGCACCGCACCCTGTGCCACATCGCTGTCGCCGGACACCTGCCCCCCGTGCTGATGCGCGCGGGCGAGCCCCCCGAACTGCTCGATCTCCCCACCGGCGCACCCCTCGGGGTCGGCGGTGTCGCCTTCGAAGTCACCACCTTCGGCCTGGCGCCCGGCGACCAACTGGTCCTCTACACCGACGGCTTGGTCGAGACCCGCCACCACGCCATCGACGAACGCCTGGCCCTCCTCCTCCAACTGCTCCACAGCCCCGACCGATCCTCGGAAGAAACCTGCGACCGGCTCCTGGACGCACTGCGCGACCCGGACGACCACGACGACGTCGCCGTACTCATCGCCCGTGCCCGACGCTGGCCCCGCCTTACTCATCGTTTCTGAATGAGTTGAGCTCCGGGTCTTGTGCTCATCACCCGGTCCACCGCGCTCCGGCTCGTGGCAGTGGGAGACCAGGAGACCGTCACGGTGCCCTGGCAGGGCGGCCGACGCGCGACCGGGGAGCTCCCCGGCCAGTCGGTGATCTGGTCGGGCTGATCCTCGGTCCCGACCTTGGGCCCCAGCGCTGACGCCGACAGCGGCGGACAATGAGCAGGCGGGAGGAACAGGCCCGGTTCACCGGCTGTCACCGCGGTGCAGTCGGCGGCGGCCCGCCGACCCCGATGGTGGAGGCGAGGTGGCGCGGAGAGACGAAGACGTCTCCGTCAATCGTGTGCAGTTCGTCGTGAGAGGTCACAGGTTCCTGAAGGGGTGAAAGCGCAGGTGGGTCAGGCAGCGAGCATCAGGGCTTCCTGGAGGACGTTGCTGGAGCCGGTGTAGTGCAGCGTCCGCAGGCCCCAGCGGGCGGCGGCCTGGCAGTTGTCGGCACGGTCGTCCACGAACAGAACGCGTCGGGGATCGCGAACTCCGGTGGCCCGTATGGCGTGTTGGTAGGCAGCGGGGTCGGGCTTGCACACCTCAAGGCGGGCTGAGTACAGCGCCTGGGTCATCATGCGTCGCCACCCGTGCGTGTCGAGCACGGCGCTGAGATGGGCAGGTGCGTTGGACAGCAGCACCATCGGTAGTCCGGTGGCGTGGGCGCTGGCGTAGGACGGCCAGGACGCTCTCGTAGGTCTCGGTCCACATGTTCGTGTCCGCGGCGAGGAGTTCGCGCAGCAGGCGGGGGCCGGGGTGGGCGCCGAGGACGTCTGCCCAGTACGCCAAGTCGCTGAGCTGGCCGGCGTCGTAGAGGTCGCGGGTGTTCCAGAATGCTTGCTGGAAGCTGGTGAGATCGTCTTCGGGCCAGGAGGCGGTACGGGCCAGTCGGAGCCAGTGGGCGCGGCTGGGCTGTCTTCCGATGACGCCGTTGTAGTCGAGGATGACGGCGTCGGGGCTGGTGGGGTGGGTCAAGGGGCGGTGTTCTCCAGTGCACGGTGGGCGAGGGCGGCGAGGGCTGCTGCCAGTGCGACAGCTCCGCTGATCAGGAGTGCGGGGAGGCGTTCGGGCCGGGCGAGCCGGCCTCCGGCCTGCAGCCCGGCGACCATGCCGGCAGCGGCGGCGAGCAGGACGAGGGAGAGGCTGCCGGTCGTCAGGTGGGCGGCGTGCTGGACGGCCGGCATGCGGGCGCCCCAGACAGCCATCACCACACCCAGACCGAGGAAGTAGCCGGTCAGCAGGATGCGGCTGCGCCGGAGGGCTACGTCGTTGTGGCTCATGCAGGGCGCCCGCCAGCGATACGCTCCCCGGCCGGGAGGGGCTGTACGTGGATCCGGGTGCGGCGGACTGCTTCCTCGGTGCGGGCTTGTGCGAGGTCTGCGGTGGGCGCGGTGGTGATCAGGTAGCCGATCCGCGCGGTCCACATGTTGCCGCCGTCGGCCGGGAGGAGCAGCTGGTCGCCGGCCTGGTGCTGGAAGTGCACGCGGTCCAGCCAGTCCGGTGTGGTGCCGTCGAAGCCGAGGCGGAGCAGGGTGCCGGAGGTGTCCGGGTAGAGCAGCTGGATGGCGGCGGCCGAGGACCTGGTCGGGGTGAGGTCGGGGGCCCGGCCGCAGGCGATGTCGTAGGCGGCGCGCGGCAGGTCGATGCCGGTCGCGAGCCGGACGAGGTGGCCGATCATGTCGCCGCCGATCCGGCCGTTGACCTCGATGAGCCGCGGCCGGCCGTCGACCAGGCGCATCTCGACATGGCTGACGCCGTCGGTGATCCCCAGGGCGCTGATCGCGGCCTGTGCCACGGGGGTCACGACGTCGAGCAGCGGGTCTGCGGCGTCCACGCAGTGGGCGAGTTCCTCGAAGAAGGGCGGAGCGCTGACTGTCTTGCGGGTGACCGCGACCACGGTGATCTCGCCGCGGTAGGTGACGCACTCGACCGACATCTCGGGCCCGTCGAGGTACTCCTCCACGAGCACGCTGGTGGATTCCCGCCCGAGCCCGGCCGCCTGGTCGGCGAACGCGAAGGCAGCGGTGAGCTGGTCGGGGGTGTCGGCGCGGATCACGCCGATACTGGCCGCGTGCGCGGCGGGCTTCAGCACGAGCGGGTAGCCGATCCGCTGGGCCGCCGCCTGCGCCTCGGCGAGGGTCCGCACGCTCACCGAAGCAGCCGACGGCACGCCGTGCCGTGCGAACAGCGCACGGGACGTGGCCTTGTTCCGGCACGCCTGCATGGCTTCCGGGGCGGTGGTGGGCAGGCCGAGCTGGCGTGCGAGGCGGGCCACGGGCACGAGGTACCACTCGGTCCAGGTGAACACCCCCGCCAGGTCGTGACGTTCGGCGAGCATCCGGCCGGCGGCGGACAGCGCGGCCTGGTCGGCGGGGTCGGAGAGGACGACGCAGTCGCGCGGGTACGGCACCTCCCACGTGGGCTCTTCGCTGGTGATCAGGACTACGTCATAGGCGGCGGCCACGGACTGAAGGCAGTACGCGCGGTATGCCTCGGCCTCCATGCCGGCTGCGGCAACGACGAGGACGGCGGGGCGGTCGGACAAGGGCAAGCTCCTTGGATTCGGAGGATGGAAAGGTGCGGGGAAGCGGGCGAACCGCGGTGGCACCGGGACAGGTGCACGGTCGGCCGGGAGGGGTGGGGCCTCGGGCTGCGGCTGCTCACGCAGCCCGTGCGCTGGAGGGGGCGCGTGGGTGAGGCGGCCCCGTCAGGCGGTCTTTGGCTGGCAGAGGGTGCGAGGGCGGTGGCGTGGGAGGGGTGTCAGGCAGCGCGGCGGCGGCGCAGTTCGAACACGCTGGCCCGGTGAGGGTGGTTGTCGATCAGGCGGCGGGCATAGAGGGCGGTGTAGTTGTTGTTCAGCCCATCGACGCCGTACGGAAGTTGGCGGCGCAGGTCCTCGAACAGGTCCTTCAAGCTGACGCGGGTCGCGCCGGTGGCCAGACGACGGGCGGTCATGCGTTCCAGAGCGCGGTAGACGTGCGGGTTGCGGGCGTTGAAGGCATGGAACTGCTCGCAGGCTGCCGTATTGCATTGAATGCAACACATGTCGCGCTGGGCCAACTCGCTGAGCTGCAGGTGATGCTCAGGCTCACGCCGGGTTGGCTGCTGGTGGGGATACGCTGCCCAGGCACCCGTTACCGACTCAACGATGATGCGTTAGATGCATCGTGAGTGCTGTCGTTGATATGCCAGGAGCTGCGCATCTGGTCCTTGCCGACGGAGTCGTGCACCTGGACCCCGAACCGGCCGTTCTGGAAGCCATGCTGGAGGGCTGGGCACTGCAGCAGCGCACGCGCTTCTTGAACTGGGAATCGACGATCCGCCCCCGGATCGCGCTGATCCGTCGGCTGGCCCGCTTCACCAATGAGTACCCGTGGCAATGGGACTCCGCCGAGGTGGAGGCCTTCTTCGACGACCTTCGTACCCGGCGTCCTGGCAGGCCGCTGGCGGTGTCGACTGCACGGAACTACCAGAACGACCTACGGCTGTTCTTCGACTACATCACCGACACTCGCTACGGTTGGCCGTCCACATGCAACGAGCGATTCGGGCGGGCCCCGGTCCAGCTCCTGCACGAGTGGAACACGGTCACCCACACCAGCGAGTACGAGGGATCCGCCGAACGTCGTCCGCTCACCTACGACGAAGTCCAGACCCTTTTCGACGCCGCCGACGGCCGTGTCGAGGAGATCCGTGCACGACGACGCAAGGGCTCGCTCGCGGCCCTACGCGACGCCACGGTCTTGGAGACGGTCTACGCCTTCGGCTTGCGGCGCCAGGAAGCGTGCGGCCTGGACCTGTGCGACCTGCGCCGGAATCCCAAGGTCGCCGAATACGGCCGTTTCGGAGCGATCTTCGTCCGTTACGGCAAGGCCTCCAAGGGCGGACCTCCCAAGCGTCGCAGCGTTCTGACCGTCCCGGAAATGGACTGGATCGTCGGCGTTCTCGACCAGTACGTCAGCGAGGTCCGCCCCGCTTTCGTGCCGGGCAAGCACCCGGCGTTCTGGATCACCGAGCGGCGCGACCGGATGTCCCTGCGACGGCTGAACGAGGCATTCGAGACAGCGCGCCGGTCCGCCGACCTGCCGATGGAACTGGACCTGCACTCGCTGCGGCACAGCTACGTGACCCATCTGATCGAGTTCGGTTATCCAGAGAAGTTCGTCCAGGACCAGGTCGGCCACGCCTACGCCAGCACCACTGCCATCTACAGCCACGTCTCGGACGAGTACCGAAACCGGCTGCTGCGACGCTCACTGCAAGCCCGGTACGGCGATCTTTGGGGGCAGGAAACGTGATCAGGAAGATGGGCATCGACTGGCAGCTACGGATCCGGATGGCGGAGAAGGGCATGTTCCAGACCACGGAACTGGTTCCATTGCTGGCCGAACGCGGCGTGCATCTGTCACGTGAGCAGGTCTTTCGTCTCGTGACCCAGACACCGCAAAGGCTGTCCATGGACACGCTCGCCGCGCTGTGCGACATCCTCGCGTGTGAGCCTAACGACCTGATCCGGGTGGAGGTCACCACCGCTGAGGTGCGCAAGACTGCCGGCGAGCAGCCGGCGTCCCGGCCGCGGGCGCGTCGCACGACGATCCGGCGCCCTGGCGCGGAATGACCGCTCCCCTTCGCCTCGACGAGGCACATCGACAGGTCGTCGCCCACCTGGTCGCCCGGCTCACGGAGGTGACCGAAGAACAGGCAGCCCATGCACTGGAGCGCGGGAAGATCACAGCACGTTCCTGCGTCGGCCTCGCCCGCCATTTCCAGGAGCATCAGAATGCCCTGACGAATCCGGGCCCTACGCCCCCGCAGAATCTGGTCCGGCTCGCGCATGCGCTGGCGGACGCCGGGCACGGCCCGGTCACCCTGCCGACATGCGCTGGCTGCGGAAGGATCTCGCGCGAGCTCACGCATCGCCTCCCGGCCGGACACTGCTGTTCGGCCTGTGGTCAACGGGCGCGTCCGCCGAAGACCTGCTCGGGTTGCGGCCGACAGATGAAGATCAATGCCAGGGGCCCCAACGGTCCGCTCTGCGGTACCTGCTACGGCAAGCACGTTGCCACCACATGCGGACAGTGCGGGCGCATACGCCGCGCGACCTACCGCATGCCCGACGGCAGTGTCCGCTGTCAGGGGTGCCACCCACGCCCCAAGCGCACCTGCGTCGGGTGCGGAGTTCAAGCGCCTGTCCAAGCGATCTCGGCGGACGGTCCGGTCTGCCGACGCTGCTACCGACAACCTGAGCGCCGCTGCGGCAGCTGCGGAGAAGTACGCACGGTCAACCGGCGCGGTGGCGACGGCAGGCCCGATCTGTGCTCCCGTTGCTATCACGCACCGCCGGTCGCCTGTTCCTCCTGCGGCCGGCTCCGGACCTGCGCGCGCAGGGTGGCGGGCAAGCCGTTTTGCCAGAGCTGCTGTCCCCGCCCTACGGGCCCATGCGCACGCTGTCTTCACGACCGTCCTGTCCAGGCCTACTGGCCGATGGGCCCGGTTTGCAAACACTGCTACGCGGCAGTGCGCGCACGTCCCGGCGCCTGCGCTCAGTGCGAAGAGCGATGTGTACTCATTGGTTCCACCGAAGCAGGGGCTGGCATCTGTGGGCCCTGCGCCGGAGTCGATCTCACCTACGCGTGCCTGGGCTGCGGCACGAGCGACAGGATCTTCCGCGAGCAGTTGTGTACCCGTTGCTTCGCCACGAAACGATTGGCCGAAGCTCTCGGTGCACAAGACACAACGGTCCCTACACAGCGGCAGAACTTCCACTCGGCTCTCGCCGCGGCAGGACACCCCCGCAGAGTGGCGCATTGGTTGACCTGCGCCGGAGTGCCCGCCCTCCTGTCCCAGCTAGCCATTTCCGATGAGGAGATCACCCACCAACAGCTCGACGATCTACCCAACACGCCGACCACTCGCTACATCCGAGACGTCCTCGTCGTCGCCGCGGTGCTGCCGCCGCGGGACGAACGATTGGAGGCCCTGCCCCGCTGGGCGGACGCCCTCTTGGCCCAGGCCCCGCTCCCCCAGCGGCAGTTCGTCACCCCCTTCACTCATTGGTATCTGCTCCACCGCATCCGCCGGGTCCACCGGCACCGCCAGCTACGCGCCAGCACACAGCACCAGATGCGATCGCGACTGCGCCGGGCCCTGGAACTGCTCGACTGGCTCGACGAGCACGGCACCGCTCTCGGGGAACTCACACAGCCAGAACTCGAGATGTGGCTGGAGGAAGGGGCTGCAGAACGTCGTGAGGTGCGTGCCTTCGTCACCTGGGCGCGAGGTCGGGGTCTTGTCGCCGAGCTCGTAGTTCCCCGGGCTCGCATTGCCGCACCCAGTGTCTTCATGACGGACGAGGAGCAGGCCGAGCAACTGCACCGGTGTCTCGGCGACGATACTCTGCCTCTCGATGTTCGTGCGGCTGGTGCCCTGACGCTCCTCTTCGGGTTGCAGCACACCAAACTGCTCGAACTCACCGTGCGCGACGTCATAGACGACAACGTGATGGTGGCGCTCAACCTCGCAGGCCATCGCCTTCCGCTGCCGCCCGAAGTCGCCCAATTGGTCCGTGCGCTACGCGACCAGTGCCAGGCACGCTGGCAGCTCGATCAGACAGCCAGCACAACACCGTGGCTGTTCCCCGGACAGGAGCCCGCTCGCCCTCTCGGAGCCACCTACCTCAATTTGAAGCTCCGCCGACACGGCATCACGCCGCGCGCCGGCCGCAACAACGCTCGTCTCGCGCTGGCCACCGACCTGCCGGCATCCGTCCTCGCCGACTTCACCGGCACCAGCATCAGCAACGCCATTCGCTGGACCGGATACGCGAGACGCGACTGGCTCGACTACATCGCGTCCCGCACACAGATCTGACCGCTCTCCTGGACGGCGGCCGTGGTCAAGAGGGACCACCGCGAGTTGGGGGCGGTCATAGCGCCTCGGCGCATTCGTCCACGAACGCGCAAAGTCGGCGAATGAGGCTCAAATTGGAGGGGGTGGGGTCCGAGTCGTCCTGCATGTGAGGTGCATCCTGGAGCCACTGCTGCCACAGGCCACCCGGTTCCCGAAAGCGGTCGGCTTGACCACCTCCAAGGTTCAGGTCGATGAACTGGAGAGCGCCCATGACGACGGTTTGGTCGTATCCGAGGTCAGGGCGACGGAGGTAGCGATCAAGGTAGGCGGCGAGCAGATCAGCGTCGCGCTCCGTTCCGAAACTGGCCAGGGTCACGCTGTAGGCCAGTCCAACGCAGCAGACCTCGCTGGCCAGCAGGAGTGATCCGAAGCGCTCCCGGAACTCGGTCCGGCGTGAGACAGCTACGAGCCAAGCCGCAGTCCTCCGCTCTCGCCAGCCGCCCTCAAGAAGCTTGGCGATCTCATCTGCGGTGATGAGTCCCGCGTCCTCACGGAGATCTCGCATGAATCGGCCGTATGCAGGATTCTCCATGCGCAGCAAGCCGCCGCCGAGCTTCAGGTAGCGCCGCTCGGGCGTGACATAGCGGCGAACCAAGGCCAGCAACTCGGCATCATCGTGAGGATTGCGTATCACACAGTCGATCTTGCCTTGCCGCCGCGAAACAGAGCCAGCCCCTCCCTGGCCCTGATGTGAGTGAGTACGGCAGTTGGCACTTGTGCCGAAGTAAGTGCTCAGATCCAAGGCCCGCAAGTCAGCCGCCGTAGAGGCCCCACTCGTCGAGGCCCCCGTAGATGTGCGCTTCGAGGCATTGCGGGGCGTCAAGGCCCACGGCCTCACCCCGGTACACGGCGATGAGCGAGTCCTTGCCCCGCCACCAAGAGTCGGTCACGCCCTGTACTTCGGGCACTGGCTCGAATTCGCCGAGATCCAGTGCAGCGACGGCCTTGCGCGTGACTCTTGTGACGGTTGTGGCCCAGCGGCGGGCATGAGCGGCGAGCGCTAGGGATTCCACCCACCCGTCAGTGCTGGCATGCAGGGGCGTCCAGCGGTAGGCGTCGATACCAAACGCACCGTCGGGGCCGATCACGAAGCTGTAGGCCATGGACACCCGGCAGTCCCCTGCCGGGAACGACCAGCCTTTTGCGGGCATCTCCTCGGGGCAGTCGGCGTCCAGGACGCGCGGACCGCCCTCGTAGAACGGGGCCGGTGGCAGGGCGAGGCCGCCCCAGCGGTCCTGGAAGGCAGTGGCCCGTTCGATCTCCGCAGCGGGGACCCCGTGCTCGATCCACGCGGCGCGGTGTCGCCGGAAGTCCTGCCGGCGAACGCGGATGCCCTCCGTCTCGATGAACCGCTGGGCCCTGCGGCTCAGGCCGGCAGGCGCGATCGGGACGGGCGATACGGGCTGGTCAGCCATTACCGCTGCTCGCCATCACCGGCGTGGAGCACGGTTGACGCAATCTCCCGCACGCGCTCCAGGCTGATCCCTGTGCGCTGCTCGATGGCGAGGGGGTGGTCGGTGGGCTCCAGCTCGACGAAGGGGCGCTCGCCGACCGGACGGGTATGAACGCGCGTCTTCAGGTTGAGCGTTGTCGCCGGGTACACCGGAAGATCGGTGGTGAGCCAGCCGAAGTACGGCTTCTCGGCCTCGCGGCCGGGCCTGTCCCACAGATCTGAGGCCCGGGAGAAGCTTTCTCGGCTGAGCGAGACCCAGACGCCCCAGGAGAACACCTCGTCACTGCCGATGACCGGTATCTCGATCAGGCCCTTGACGAAGTAGTGCTGCCCGCGGACCACGCACTGGTCCGTAGAGAGCAAGCAGTCGTCGGCGTCGGCGAAGGCTGGATCCCACACGGCGGGGGCCTCGGCTGTGTAGTTCATCAGCAGCTCAGGGTGGTGGGCCCCGCAGCACGCACAGGTGAACCCCAAATCACTGGTCATGGGCCCGGAGCCTAGCGACGGACTTCAGACGTACCCGAAGGGGGCTTGCCCGGCCACCGCTCTCTGCGCGGCCAACTACCGCGCTACCCGACCACAGCTGGTTGCCCGAGGACAGGTGATGGCAAGCGGCTTCCCTGGCGCCTTGGCACTGGAATACCGCAGTTACGGAACAAGTGCACTCCGCCAACAGTGATGCTGCGGCCGGTCGCGCGGTGCGACCCGAGGGCGGCGATGGACATGACGTTCTCCACAGGCTGGGGCGCAGCGGGTTCAGGTGCGCAGGGTGGGATCCGTGCGCGGGAGTGTAAATCTAACGGCGGATCCGGAGATCATGGGAGAGACGTCAAGTGACTGACACCGCCGTGGAGTTGGAGACCGTGGAACCTGTCGAGAGTGTCCCGTCCGGGCAGCCTGCGCCCGTGTCTGACGAGCAACTGGTCGCGATGCTGATGGAACGGGCCCGGTCGGAGGGACTGCAGCTGACCGGGCAGGGTGGGCTGCTGCAGCAGCTGACCAAGCGGGTCTTGGAATCTGCCCTGGAAGGCGAGATCACCGATCACCTCGGCTATGAACGCCACGATGCTGTCGGCCGGGGCAGCGGCAACTCCCGCAACGGGAGCCGGGCCAAGACCGTGCTGACCGACGTCGGGCCGGTGGAAGTGAAGGTGCCTCGCGACACTGCCGGCAGCTTCGAGCCGCAGATCGTCAAGAAGCGACAGCGGCGCCTGACCGGCGTCGACGAGATGGTGCTTTCCTTGCCCGCAAAGGGTCTCACTCACGGAGAGATATCGGCTCATCTCGCCGAGGTGTACGGCGCCGAGGTCTCCAAGCAGACCGTCTCCACCATCACCGACAAAGTGATGGAGGGCATGGCCGAATGGCAGAACCGTCCCCTCGACCGCGTCTACCCGGTCCTGTTCGTGAACGCTATCAACGTCAAGATCAGGGTTCTGTCGACGATCTTGTGATGCGGACGTCTGAACGGGCCGTGCCGACTGTTCGCGATCATGCATCGCGTGCTCTC
>NZ_JBICZJ010000020.1:0-219806 GCF_043201895.1 Streptomyces sp. NPDC048254 | reverse complement strand
CTGGCGTTGACTTTTGGCACGCTGTTGAGTTCTCAAGGAACGGTCGCTTCCTTTGTACTCACCCTCTCGGGCTTTCCTCCGGGCTTCCCTTCGGTCTTGCGTTTCCGACTCTATCAGATCATTTTCCGATCCGATTTCCTCGGTGCTTTCCAGGTTCCCGCTCTCGCGTTTCCCTTTCCGGCGGTTCCGACTCTATCAGATCCTTTCGGCGTCTGATTCCCAGTCAGCGGGTGTTGTCTTCGCGGCTGTTGGGCCGTTCCGACGTCCCAAACCTTAGCGGATTCGCTCCACGATGCCCAATCGGGCCTTGCGGCTCGACCGGACAGCACAGAGACCCGAAATCGAATTGAATTCGGGCACGCCGAAATCAACCCGGTCGGGAGATCGTACTGGTGGTTTGAGTGCCGCTAATGCGGCGGAGGTGCTGTCGCAGAACCGTTACGGCCCCGCGGCAACCCGAAGAACTTTACGGATCGGGCAGGGGGGTGTCAAGTACCCCCTGTCAAGATCTTTTCCCGGCCCCGGTGACCTGCGTCAGTCCAGGTCGGTGAGGCGACCGCCGGCGTCGGGCTGGGCGTGCTCCACGCGGCGCAGCAGCCGGGTGAGGACCTCGCCGAGCACACCGCGCTCCGCCGGGGAGAGGTCCTGGAGCAGCTCCTCCTCGAAGACGGAGGCGAGGCGCATGGCCTCCAGCCACTTCTCGCGGCCCTCGGGGGTCAGCTCGACGATCACCCGGACGCGGTTGGACTCGTCCCGTTCCCGGGTGACCAGACCCTCGGCGACCATCCGGTCGATGCGGTGGGTCATCGCGGCCGGGGTGAGACCGAGCCGCTTGGCCAGCTCGCTGGGGCCCATCCGGTAGGGGGCGCCGGAGAGGACGAGGGCTTTGAGGACCTCCCACTCGGCGTTGCTGATGCCGAGGGCCGAGGTCTGGCGGCCGTAGGCGACGTGCATCCGGCGGTTGAGCCGGGACAGCGCCGAGACGACCTTCTCGACCTGGGGGTCGAGGTCCTGGAACTCACGCTGATAGGCGGCGATCTGTTCGTCGAGTGTCGGCTCGCCGGCGCCGGTGGTGTCGGCCATGCCCGAAGTATGGCACGAGCAAGCTTGGCATTGAAGTCCTTCGCCATGTAGTCTTTAGCTTCGAACTTTAGCTTCTAAGTCTTCAGACTTGAGCAGTCTGCGACTTGACTACCTGAGAGAGGTGAACGTGACCAGGGCGATGGGCGCAGCGATGCGCCGGATCCACGTGGGCAACGCACTCAGCGCGTTCGGGCTCGGCTTCACCGTCCCCTACCTGTACGTCTATGTGGCGCAGGTGCGCGGGCTGGGTGCCATGACGGCGGGGTTCGTGCTCGCCGTCTTCGCCGTGGCCGCGCTGATCATGCTGCCGTTCGCCGGCAGGGCGATCGTGCGGCGCGGCCCGCTGCCGGTCCTTCTCACCGCCTTGGTCATCGCCGCGATAGGAGCGTTGAGCCTGGGCCTGGCGGGCCATGCGGCGACCGTGCTGGCCGCGGCCGCGCTGCTCGGGGCCGGGCAGGCCGTGATGCAGCCGGCGCTGGCGACGATGATCGTGGACTCCTCGACCGCGGAGACCCGGTCCCGGGCGTTCGCGACCCAGTTCTTCCTGCAGAACCTGGGGCTGGGTGTCGGCGGCCTCATCGGCGGTCACCTGGTCGACACGACCCGGGTCTCCTCCTTCACGCTGCTGTTCGCGATCGAGGCGGCGATGTTCCTGCTGCTGGTCGTGGTGATGTCGACGGTTCGAATACCGCACGCCCCGCGGATCGCGGGCGTTCCGGCCTCGGGCGCCAAGGACGGCTGGCAGCGGCTGCTCGGGAACCGGGCGATGGTGCAGCTGTGCGTGCTGGGCTTCGTGCTGTTCTTCGCGTGCTACGGACAGTTCGAGTCCGGGCTGAGCGCGTACGGCGTCGAGGCGGCGGGGATATCGACGTCCGCGCTGGGCACCGCGCTGGCCGCGAACACCCTGATGATCGTGGTCGCTCAGTTCGCCGTGCTCAAGTTCGTGGAGCGCCGGCGGCGGTCCCGGGTGATCGCGGGGGTCGGGCTGATCTGGGCCGTGGCGTGGGTCGCGGCGGGTTACGCGGGGCTGGGGCACGGCAGTCAGGAGATGGCGACGGCCGCGTTCGTGTCGACGTACGCGCTGTTCGGGCTGGGTGAGGCGATGCTGTCGCCGACGGTCGCTCCGCTGGTCGCCGACCTTGCGCCGACGGGCCTGGCCGGGCAGTACAACTCGGCGTTCGCCCTGGTGAAGCAGTTGGCACTGGCCGTGGGGCCGGCGGTGGGGGGTCCGATGGGAGCCTCACTGCATGGGCCGTACGTCGTGACGTTCCTGCTGTTCTCGCTGGGGATCAGCGTGCTGGCGGTACGGCTCGGCAAGCGGCTGACGGCGGCCCAGGACCAGCCTTGGATCGCCTCGAAGAGCGTGGTCGTGGCACGGGGCGGGGCTGCAGCGGAGTCCGTGTCCGCATAGGGGTGGCTGGGGCGGGGGGTTTCGCTTACCGGCGCTGGCAGGGTGCCGCTGCGCCCACCCGTGCCGCCCATGCGGCACGACTGCCCGCAGCTAGGTAGCTGGCGTGAGTGGAGCGCCCCGTAGCGGCGCGGGGCCGTGTCGATTTGCGGCTCCGCCGCGTGGGCGCGATCAGCCCCCACCCACCCGCAGCCAAGGCTCGACCCTCCCCTACCCCTTCGGCAGTACGAACTCGCACCACACCGCCTTCCCACCCCCCGGTGTCCTTCTCGACCCCCACCCCGAGGCGATCGTCGCCACGATCGCGATGCCCCGGCCCGACTCGTCGCCCGGTTCCGCGCGGCGGCGGCGCGGCAGGTGGTCGTCGCCGTCCGTCACCTCGATGATCAGGCGGCGGTCGGTGCGGCGGAGCCGCAGCCGCATGGGCGGGGTGCCGTGCTGAAGGGAATTGGCGACCAGCTCGCTCGTGGCGAGGACGCCCAGGTCGTGGAGTTCGGCCGGGAAGCGCCAGCTGGTCAGCACGCCGGAGGCGAACGCACGCGCGCGTGGTGCCGCTTCGACGCCGCCGAGGAGTTCCAGCGCCGCGTTGCGGAACAGCTCGCCGTCGGGGCCCGTGCGGGCCGGGTGCTGGAGAACCAGGACGGCGACATCGTCGTCGTGGTCGGCCGTGACGCCGGCCGAGCGGACCAGGCGGTCGCAGATGACCTGCGGGGTGCCGGTGGCTCCCGCCAGCGCGCGTTCGAGCGCGGCGATGCCCTCGTCCAGGTCCTCGTTACGGCGCTCCACGAGGCCGTCCGTGTAGAGGACGGCCGTGGAGCCGGGGCCCAGCGGTACCGAGCCCGACGTGTGGATCCAGCCGCCCGTGCCGAGCGGTGGGCCCGTCGGCTCGTCGGTGCGGAGCACACTGCCGTTCTCGTCGCGGACCAGGATCGGCAGGTGGCCGGCCGAGGCGTACACCAGCCGGCCCTCGTTCGGGTCGTGGACGGCGTAGGCGCAGGTGGCGATCTGGTTGGCGTCGATCTCGGTGGCGAGGCCGTCGAGGAGCTGGAGGACCTCGTGCGGGGGGAGGTCCAGGCGGGCGTAGGCGCGGACCGCCGTACGGAGCTGGCCCATGACGGCCGCCGCGCGGACACCCCGGCCCATCACGTCGCCGATGACGAGGGCGGTGCGGCCACCGCCGAGGGTGATGACGTCGTACCAGTCGCCGCCGACCGCGGCCTCGGTGCCGCCGGGCTGGTAGGTCGCGGCGATGCGCAGGTCGTCCGGTTGTTCGAGCTCCTGTGGGAGGAGGCTGCGCTGGAGGGTCACGGCCGTCTCGCGCTGGCGGCGCTCGCTGGCGCGCAGCCGCTCGGCCGCTTCCGCGTGGTCGGTGACGTCGGTGGCGAAGAGGAGGACGCCGCCGTCGTGGTCGCCGTTCTCCGCGACGGGTGTGCAGGTGAACGTGTAGGTGCGGCCGTCGAGCGCTTTGCGTGACTTCAGGGTGCGGGGCTTGCCGCTGCGCAGAACCTGGTCGAGGAGGGGGAGGAGACCGAGTTCGGCCAGTTCGGGCAGGGCCTCGCGGGCGGGAGCCCCAGGGGGTCGTACGCCGAAGGCCGTCGTATAGGCGTCGTTGACGTACCCGATGTGGTGGTCGGGGCCGTGGACGAGGGCGACCAGGGCCGGGACGCGGTCCAGGACGTCTCGGGCGGGCAGTTCGTCGACGGCGGGCAGACACGGCGAGTCGTCGGCCAGTTGTTCGACGCGGGCGGCGGGTACGGAGCCTTCCCCCCGTCGGTCCGGGGGGACCGCGTGGTCGGTCCGCGCTGCGGCGCGGCGCTGCGTTCCGGGGAGCCGGGCGCTCCAGCGCGTGAAGTTCACGAATCCTTGCCTCGTGTCGTCGTCTCCGGCCGGCTAACGGGAGCGGCCGGGGGCCGGGGGAAGTCCCCCGGTGCAGTTCTGGGGAGAAGCCTTGTGCTCGGTCGGGGGGCAGTCTGGCAGGGTGGCCGTCGGCGGCGACATCCGTCAGACGCCGGGGCGGGCCGTGGAGTTCCTGAGTTCCGTCAGGACGACCCGTTCGAGTCGTCGGAGGGACTGTGAGGAGGCTTTCCACCGGCCGCGAGTTCGAACTCCGCTCGGGGATGTTCGAGTGATCCGAGCGAGACGATCTCCCGTTTGAAGAGTCCGGAGAGGGTCCATTCGGCGAGCACACGGGCCTTGCGGTTGAAGGTGGGCACCCTGCTCAGGTGGTAGACGCGGTGCATGAACCAGGCAGGGTAGCCCTTCAGCTTGCGCCCGTAGACCTGGGCGACGCCTTTGTGCAGTCCCAGGGAGGCGACCGAGCCGACGTAGGCGTGGGCGTAGGTGTCGAGGGGTTCGCCGCGCAGTGCGTGGACGATGTTGTCGCCGAGGACCCCGGCCTGGCGGACCGCGTGCTGTGCGTTGGGGGCGGTCTCGGTGCCGGGTTCGGCGGCGGTGACGTCGGGAACGGCGGCGGCGTCGCCCGCGGCCCACGCGTGGTCGACGCCGTCGATCGCCAGCTCGGCGGTGCATTTCAGCCGCCCGCGCGGGGTGAGCGGAAGATCGGTGGCCGCGAGCACGGGGTGCGGTTTGACGCCGGCCGTCCACACGAGCGTCCGGGCCGGGAAGCGCTGGCCGTCGCTGAGGACGGCGATCCGGTCGGCGCAGGATTCCAGGCGGGTGTTCAGCAGCACCTGGATGTTGCGGCGGCGCAGCTCGGTGACGGTGTAGCGGCCCATCTCGGGGCCGACCTCCGGCAGGATCCGGTCGGTGGCCTCGACGAGGATCCACTTCATGTCCTCGGGCTGGACGTTGTGGTAGTACCGCGCGGCGTAGCGGGCCATGTCCTCCAGTTCGCCGAGGGCTTCCACGCCCGCGTAGCCGCCGCCGACGAAGACGAAGGTGAGGGCCGCGTCGCGGATCGCGGGGTCGCGGGTGGAGGAGGCGATGTCCATCTGCTCGATGACGTGGTTGCGCAGGCCGATGGCCTCCTCGACGGTCTTGAAGCCGATGCCGTGCTCGGCGAGACCGGGGATGGGCAGCGTGCGCGCGATCGAGCCGGGCGCGAGGACGAGTTCGTCGTACTCGAGGAAGGTGGCGCCTTTTCGCTCCTCGGCGGTGGCGAGGGTGGTGACTTCGGCGATGCGCTTGGCGTGCTCGATGGACGTCACCTCGCCGATGACGACATGGCACCGGTCCAGAACGCTCCGCAGGGGTACGACGACATGACGAGGGGAAATCGAACCCGCGGCCGCTTCGGGAAGGAACGGCTGGTACGTCATGTAGGGATCGGGGGTGACGACAGTGATGTCGACCTCGTCCCGCCTGAGCTCCGCCTTCAGCTTCCGCTGGAGCCGCAGGGCCGTGTACATCCCGACGTAGCCGCCGCCGACAACGAGAATGCGCGCACGTTCCTTCACCATCCCATGACGCACCCGTGACTGTTGTTTGTCCACAGCCCCGGCAATTTGTGTGACCGGCGGGCCGCTGTGCGGGGTGCCGGGCGCGCGGCCGGAGCCGGACGAAAGGGACCAGGTCAGCGGGGTCGGACGAGGGGGCGTGAAGGCAGCGAATCGGGATGTAAGCGACCCGTACTCCGATCGGGGGGCGCTCCGTGCGGAACGTCCCCCTTCTGAATTGACAGCCTCTCAACTATGTTCGTGTGTCGACGGGGTGTAGGGGATGTGGCCGAACGGTCCGCGACGGGCGGGTTCACCCGGCGGACGGTCCATGGATCGGCGACAGTTCCACTCGCTCCGGCTTTCACAGTGCGGGGAGAGTCTCCGGGGGGAGACATCATTAACCGGGGGAACACAGATGCATATTCAGGACACACATTGGGCATCGGCCTCCGCCCTCACGACGGGCGGCGGAACGGTGAGCGCGGCGACGGGCAACGGACGCGGCGACGGGCCGCGTACGACGCCGCTGCGGGTGGACGCACAGCGCAATCTGGAGCACGTGCTGCGTGCGGCGCGCGAGGTCTTCGGCGAGCTGGGTTACGGCGCGCCGATGGAGGACGTGGCGCGGCGGGCGCGGGTCGGGGTCGGTACGGTGTACCGGCGCTTCCCCAGCAAGGACGTGCTGGTCCGGCGGATAGCCGAGGAGGAGACCTCCAGGCTGACCGACCAGGCGCGGGCCGCGCTCGGGCAGGAGGACGAGCCGTGGTCGGCGCTGTCGCGCTTCCTGCGGACGTCGGTGGCGTCGGGGGCGGGGCGGTTGCTGCCGCCGCAGGTGCTGCGCGTCGGAGTGCCGGAGGAGGTCGGCGGTTCCGGCACCGGGGCCGAGGAGACCCGGGTGCCGCAGCAGCGGACGCAGCCGGGCGCCGGTGAGTTGCGGCTGGTGCCGGAGGAACGGGAGCCGACGCTCGGCGCCGACGACGACGCGGGAGCGGCCGAGCTGCTCGAAGTTGTCGGGCGGCTGGTGGAACGGGCACGTGCGGCGGGTGAGTTGCGGGCGGATGTCTCGGTGTCCGACGTGCTCCTGGTGATCGCCACGGCGGCGCCCTCGCTGCCGGATCCGGCACAGCAGGCGGCGGCTTCGTCGCGGCTGCTGGACATCCTGCTGGAGGGACTGCGGTCCCGGCCCTGACGGTGCCGTGACGGTGCCCCGTGCTTGGCGGCGCGGGGCCCGTCTGCTGATGCTTCCCCTCAGGGGTAATCGTCAGTGCACCGCACCGACAAGTGCGCTCGGACGAGTGGTACGCCCGTCGCCCGGGGGGCTGAACAAAAGCCAATGTGGCAGTCTGACCCGGTGATTCGGTCGGGTTGGGCAGGCATCGGGGGCGTTCCGCGATGAGCGTTGACGGGTGGGACGAGTCCGCCGGTGAGGAACTGACCTCGCCGCAGGTGCCCAGTCAGGGCGGGCGGGCCGGTGTTCCGCCCGTCGGCGAACCGACGGAAGGGAACGTTCCGGCACAGCGGAGCGGGAGTCTGCTGCCGCCGCCCCGGGAGCTGCCGCCCGCCGACACCCAGTTGATCGAGCGGATGCGGGGTGGCGACGACTCGGCGTACGAGGAGTTGTACCGGCGGCACGCGGACGCGGTACGGCGCTACGCGCGGACCTGCTGCCGGGACGGGCACACCGCGGACGACCTGACCGCCGAGGTCTTCGCCCGGATGCTGCAGGCGGTACGCGGCGGGGCCGGGCCCGAGTACGCCGTGCGCGCCTATCTGCTCACCTCCGTACGGCGGGTCGCCGCGCAGTGGACCAAGTCGGCCCGGCGTGAGCAACTGGTCGACGACTTCGCACTGTTCGCGGCGCAGTCCGCGCGCGGCTCCGAGGCCGCCGACGACACCGCATCCGTCGGCTCTTTCGGAGCGGGGCTGGAGCTCGGCGCCGATGTGCGGGCGATGCACGAGGCCGAGCAGTCGATGGCGATGCAGGCCTTCCGTTCGCTGCCCGAGCGCTGGCAGGCGGTGCTGTGGCACACCGAGGTCGAGGACGAGTCGCCGAGCGAGGTGGCCACCCTGTTCGGGCTGGACGCCAACGGCACGCGCGTCCTTGCCAGCCGGGCCCGTGAGGGGCTGAAGCAGGCCTACCTCCAGGCCCATGTGAGCGCCTCGCTCATCGACGACGAGGAGTGCGCCCGCTACGCCGACCAACTCGGCGGCTACGCCCGCCGCAAGCTGCGCATCCGCGCGGAGCGGGGGCTGCGCGAGCATCTGGAGGGGTGCGCCAAGTGCCGGCTGGCCGCCGCCCAGATCGAGGAGGTCGCCGCCGGTATCCCGGCCGTCGTACCGGTCGCTGTCATCGGCTGGTTCGGGGCCGCCGGATACGCCAAGGCGCTGGGGATCATCGCCGGCGGTGCCGGAGTGGGGGCCGCGGGCGCGGCCGCCGCGGCGGGCGGTTCGTCCGGCGGGGCGGGGGGCGGCGGTGCCGGTGGTGGTGCCGCCTCGGAGGGGCTGGGGGCGCCGGTGAAGGCCGGTATCGCGGCCGGGGTGGTCGCGGTGGCCGCCGCCGCGCTGGCCCTCGCCCTGGTGAACGACAGCCACCCGCCCAAGGAGGTGGCCCGCCCCACCCCCTCCGCGCCGGCCGTCGAGCCCGGGACGCCGACCCCGGCCCCCGCCCCGCCGAAGCGGGCGCCGCGACCCGAGCCGGTCGTCCTCGCCCCGGAGCCGACCCCGACGCCCACCCCGAGCCCCACCCCGACTCCGAAGCCGACCCCGAGCCCCAGGCCGACCCCCACCCCCACTCCGAAGCCCCGGCCGACCCCGACGCCGGCGCCCAGTCCCACCCCGACGCCCACGCCGCCGCCCGCCCCGGTCGTCTACCAGTGGAGCGAGCTGCGCTTCGACGTCACCGGCGACGGCACCCAGCCCGAGATGCGGCTCGGCGAGAGCAGCTGGGTGTGGCAGCGGTACGGGGTGACGGTCGCCGGCGAGCGGTATGCGAACGGCGTCGCCGTGCACGGCCGGTCCTCCGTCACCATCGACCTCAACCGCGAGTGCACCGCCTACGACGCGATGGCCGGCGTCGACGACATGACGCTCGGCCTCGGCAAGGTCGCCTTCGCCGTCTACGCGGACGGGGAACGGCTGTGGCGGTCCGGGACGGTCGAGGGCGGACAGGCCGCCGTGCCCGTCCATGTGAACCTCGCCGGGCACCGGACCGTGCGTCTGGTGGTCGAACCGGAGACCGGCCTCGACTCGGTGGCACTCGCCGACTGGGCCGACTCGAAGTTCACCTGCCGGTAGCGGTGCCCGTGGGCGTCCCGCCCAGTTCGCGCAGGACGTCCTCCTCGGTGAGGGACGCACCGCGCGAGCGCTCGGCCGCGTAACGCTCCGGGGTCAGCGACACGCGCGCGGCCGCGTCGATCTCCACGGCGCGGGTGCGCTCCGGCTCGGGGCGGACGCTGCCGGCCCGCCAGTGGTCGGCGGCGGCGAACAGCCGTACCGCGCCCGCCAGATCGCCGAGCCGGGCCAGCAGGTCGGCGCCGACGTCCGCCAGCGCCGCCGTGATCACCTCGGCGCACCGGGCCTCCATCGCCTCGCGCAGCCCACCGGCCAGGATCGGCAGCCCCTGCCGCGGGCCCTGCTCCATCGCCGTGATCAGGGCATCGACCGCGTGGAACCCCGCCATGAACTGCGGCGGCGGGGCGCCGCCCCGCGTCGCCGCGCGGGCGGCCTCGCAGAACGCGCGCGCCTGGACCAGATCCCCCTCGTGCTGGGCCATGTGCGCCCGCAGCAGCGCCACGAACGCCTGAGACTCCGCCACCCCGTACCGGTCGGAGGCCTCGCTCGCCCGGTCCAGGGTGGCCCGGGCGGTCACCCGGTCGCCGGAGCGGTAGGCGATCTCGGCGAGCCGCGCGATCAGGAACGGCGTCTCGGCGTAGGCGCCGACCTCCTGGGCCAGCCGCAGCGCCTCCTCGTACTCGGTCTCGGCCTCCGTGAACAGGCCGCGCGCCATGGCCGCCTCACCGGCCGCGCTGCACACCTGTGCCCGCATCCAGCGGTCCCCGACCCGGCGGCTGAGGATCCGCAGCTCCGCCAGGTCCTCGTCGACGCCCCGCAGATTGCCGGGCGAGTCGACCATGACATGGGCGCGGTACATCAGGGTGACGCCGATCTCCCAGTCGCCGCCGTACACCCGGCAGTTGGCGACGACCGCGGCCATGTCGGGGCCGACGTCCGCCGAGCTGCCGAGAAACCAGGCGGTCAGCGGCCAGATGATGCCCGGCAGCCGGGCGGCCCGGGGACCGCCCGCCTCGAAGGCGCTCCGGACCAGCGCGATGTACTTCGGGGCCCGCTCGTCCGTCACCAGGCCGGCCGAGGCGGACTCGGACGCCAGGAGCAGGTCGAACAGCCGCAGGTCCATGCGCATTTCGTGCAGCGGGTGCCCGGTGTCGGCGTCCGGAGCGGCCAGCAGAGCGCCCACCGGGTCCGCCGCGTCGGCCAGCGCGCGCAGTTCCTCCGGGCCGGCGCCGTCCGGCAGGGCGTCCCGGGCGACGCCCAGGCGCAGCACCGCGCCCATCCAGGTCATGGCCTCCAGGCGGTAGTTCCGCAGCCACCAGAACCAGCTGACGGCGAGGACGATCCCGCCCGCCAGCGCCTCGTCGCCCGCGTACACCGCGCGGTCGAGGGCGGCGCGGATGTTGTCGAGGTCGGTCTCCAGGCGGCGGATCCACGGGAGCTGCTCGACGGACCGCAGCTTCGGCGCCGCCTCCTCCACCAGCGCCCGCACCCAGACGCCGTGCCGGCGCTCGGCCGCCGCGCGCAGCCCCGGGACCTCGGCGGCACGCTCGACGGCGTACTCGTGGATGGTCTCCAGCATGCGGTAGCGCATCCCGCCGGTGCCGTCCGGGCCGTCCGGGGCGGCGACGACCAGGGACTTGTCGACGAGCGCACCGAGGAGGTCGGCGACGGGGCCGGTGCACACGGCCTCCGCCGCCGCGAGGTCCCAGCCGCCGGCGAAGACGGACACCTCGCGCAGGACCGTGCGCTCCCCCTCGTCGAGCAGGTCCCAGGACCAGTCGACGACCGCGCGCAGGGTCTGCTGGCGGGGCAGGAGCGTGCGACTGCCGGAGGTGAGCAGGCGGAAGCGGTCGTCGAGCCGGTCGGCGATCTGCCGGGGCGTCAGCAGCCGCAGCCGGGCCGCCGCGAGCTCGATGGCGAGCGGCAATCCGTCCAGGCGGCGGCAGATCTCGTCGACCGCGGTCCACTCGCCCGGCGCGCCAGGAGCGCCGGGACGGACCGTGGCGGCGCGCTCCTCGAAGAGCCGGTGCGCCTGCTCGGGGGCGAGGGGCTCGACCGGGCGCACCGACTCACCAGGGACGCCGAGGGGTTCACGGCTGGTGGCGAGGATCGTGAGCCCCGGGCAGCGGGTGAGCAGGGTCTCGGCGAGGGCGGCCGCCGCTTCGATGACATGTTCGCAGTTGTCAAGGATCAGGAGTTGGCTGCGCCGCGCGCAGTACTCGACGAGCAGGGCCGTGGGGTCGGCCTGCGGGGTCGCCAGCTCGTTGGTCATGAGCACGGTCTCGCGCAGACCGAGCGCGCTGACCACCGCGCCTGGCACCGCCTCCGGCCGGTCGAGCGGGGCGAGCTCGACGAGCCATGCCTGCGGGAGCCCGGCGGCGGCCTCCTCGGCGAGACGGGTCTTTCCGGAGCCGCCCGGTCCGGTGAGGGTGACGAGGCGGGCCCTGTGCAATTCGGAACGAACCGCGTCGAGTTCGGGTTCCCGGCCCACGAAAGAGGTAAGCCGTGGACGCAGGTTGCCGGTACGGGGCGGGAGTGCGCCCGGCGGGGCCGGCTCCTGTCTCAGCAACGACGCGTGCAGGGCCTGGAGTTCCGGGCCGGGGTCGGTGCCGAGGCCGTCGGCGAGGGTGCGGCGGGCGGTCTCGTACGCGGCGAGGGCGTCCGCCGGGCGGCCGGTGTCGCGCAGGGCGCGGATGAGGAGGGCGTGCAGCGGTTCGTCGTACGGGTGCGCCGTCGTCAGCTGGGTCAGCTCCGGTACGGCGTCGGAGGCGCGGCCGAGGCGGAGGGCGGCGTCGGCGCGGGCGCGGATGGCCTCCAGCCGGAGCGCCTCGGGACGGGCGGCGGCCGGTACACGGTCGGGGAGGTCGGCGAGGACGGGGCCGCGCCACAGGGCGAGGGCCTCGGTGAGGACACGGTGGGCTGTCGCCGGGTCGGCGGCGAGGGCGGCCGCGCCTTCGCGTACCCGGCGTTCGAAGACGTGCAGGTCGATGTCGTCCTCGGCCGCGTCCAGGCGGTAACCGCCGGGGGTGGAGGCGACGGTGTCCTTGCCGAGGACGCGCCGGAGCCGGCCGACGAGGGCCTGGAGGGCGGCCGGGGCGTCCTGCGGCGGGTCGTCGTCCGCCGCCCAGACCTCCTGGATGAGGGTCTCGGGGGTGAGGGTGCGGTTGGGGTGGAGAGCGAGGACGGTGAGCAGCGCGCGGAGGCGGGGGCCGCCGATGGGTATGGGGGTGCCCTGGTCGTCAGTCGCCTGGGCCACACCCAGAATCCGGTACCGCACCGGGTCATTGTCGCCGGGTCGTGGGGATCGGGCACGAGGGTTTCCGAGGCGGGGCACGGGGGCCGTTGGCTGGGGGTGCCCGGGGTGGGGGCTGGGGGCGGGGGGGTTCGCTTACCGGCGCTTGCAGGGTGCCGCTGCGTAGGACGCGGCTGGGCAGCGCCCCGTCAGGGGCGCGGGGAACCGCGCGACAAGCCCCCACCGGCCCGCACTCCGCTACCGGCCGGCCGCACAGCGGCGGGCCCCGGAGGGTCACGCCCCCGACGCCAGCGCCCCCCTCATCGGCCGGATCCCCGCAGGGACCGCACGCGCGCGTGCCGGCGTTCCCGTCCAGCACGTGCCCCGGCGGGACAGCAGGCGGCGGAGCCACAGTTCCAGGGAGACCAGGTCGGCCAGGCCGTCCAGCGGCAGGGGTTCGCCCGCCGCCGCCGCACGGACCGCCTTGCGGACCACCCTGGCCTCCACCAGGCCCGCCTGCGCCAGCAGCGGCGTCGAGAAGAGGGCGATCAGATCGTCGGCCGCCACGCGCAGCCCGGTGCGGGTGGCGGCTGCCGAGGAGGCGTGGGAGGGGGCGCCCCAGCCCGGCGGGAGGTCGGCGACGCCGGCGCCCTCCAGGACCGTGCGGAGGATGGCGGCGCGGGCCCCCGGCCGCACGCGCAGCGCCTCGGGGAGGTCGCGGCAGGCGCGGACCACCTGGTTGTCGAGGAACGGGGCGTGCAGGCGCTGGGAGCGGATCTCGGCGGCCTGCTCCAGGATGCGGATGTCGGCCGCGTGGCGGGCTAGGACGGCACGCGCGCGGTAGTCGCCGGGGCGCTGCCCGGGGCCGACGCCGGAGCGGTTCGCCGCACCCTGGAGCAGAACCGATACTTCAGCCAGCGCCTCACCCGTCAGCCAGCGCGCCGCCGGGCCGGGTCTCGCCCAGGTGAGTGCCGCGAGGGACGCGCCCACCGCGCCTCCCGGGTCGTCGAAACGGCGCCGCAGCAGGCGCTCGGCGAGGGACTCGACGCCCGCGCGGTACGGCGTACGCGCCAGCCGGCGCGCCGCGCTGTACACGCGCGCGGAGACCATCACCGAGCCGTCGGCCTTGGCGAGCGCGGCGACCGGGCGGACGAGGTGCCGGCGCTTGCGGTCCATCAGCAGGTCGGCGAGGCGCGCGGGGTGCGCGTCCAGGACCTGGCGGGCGCCGTAGCCGGTGAAGTGGTCGGCGCTGCCGGCGGCGAGGCGGGCGCGGTGCCGGGCGGCGTGCACGAGGGACGGCCCCGGTTCGTCGGTCAGGGGGCCCTCCAGGTCGGCGTACGGGAGCATGTCCTCGCCGCCGGTCACCACCACGTGGTGCAGCCGCGGGTTGGCCGCCAGGGTGCCCGCGCGTTGGAGTTCCGCCTCGCGGCCGCCGACGGCGAGGTCGTTGAAGGTGACCGCGAGGAGGCGCTCGCCGGCGCCCGTGCCGTGGCCCAGGACCGTGCCGGGCATGCCGGGCAGACCGGCGGCCAGCAGGGCGAGGGTGCCGGAGGCCGGGCCGCCGGACAGGTCGGCGCCGATGCCCGGCACCGGCATCCCGCGCGCCGCGCGCCGCTCGGCGGGGCCCATGCCGGGCACCGGACCGGGGTCGATGTCCGGGACGTGCCGGGGGGCCGACAGCCGCGCGCGTACGGCTTCTACGAGCGCGTCCCGTACGGCGTCCACCGCACGGTCGGGGTCGGCGGAGGGGGCGGCGACCGCGAGCGAGGCGACCTGCTCGTACCCGGCGACCTCGCGCGCCCCGGTGCGCAGGATCAGCGCATGCCCCGGCGGAATGCGCCGTACGCCCTCGTACGGGGTCGAGTCGTGCACCGCGGCCGGTACGTCGGGGGCGGCCAGGAGCGCGGCGAGGTGTCCGTAGTCGAGGTTGGCCTCGATCAGGTCGGCGAGCGGCAGCGCGGCCGTGGCGTAGGCCGTACCGCCTGCCCAGGGGGTGTGGAAGACCGGGCGGGCGCCCGCGAGGTCGCCGCAGACGGTGATCCGGCGGCCGACCTGCACGACGGCGGTGTAGCTGCCGGGCCAGGCGGTCAGATGCCGGAGTGCGCCCCCGCGCGCCGTGAAGAGGCCGAGGCGCAGCTCCTCGTCGGTGGCGCCGCAGGTGCCGAGGACGGCGATGCGGTTCTGGGCGTCCGCCTTGATGACGCGCACCTCGTCGGGGCGCCAGTCGCCGACCGCCCAGAGCGGATCCGGGTCGCCCCACAGCAGCTGGGAGCCGACGGGGTGGACGGTCTCGCCGTCGTGTCCCAGGGCGCCGGCGGAGCCGAGCGTGGCGGCACCGGAGGCGGTGCTGCTCCATCCCACCAACCACCGCATCGACGCCTCCACAGGCTGTGGACAACCATGCACGGTACGAACTGGATCCCCATGCTGCCATGAAGGACGCGCTCCGGAGGGGCGGTGGGGCCGCCTTTGATCCTCGGAAGATTTCACGGAGTTGCCGCAGGACCGGCCCACGCGCGCGTGCTGTGGAAGAGTCGCGGCAGAGCCGCGGAAGACGCGAACCGCCGTACGGCACAAGGCGACTGCGACGCGAATGCGCCCCCGAACGCTCCCCCAGAACGCCCTTCGCGCCCTCAATTCCCATGGTAGGAGCGTTGATCGCCCACAGAAGGAGGGGTCGATTTTCGGCCAATTCGGCGAGGTCGACGCGGCGGTGCGCACGCTCCGTACATGCTTTGCGCACCGCACGCCCGTGTGCTCGAACGCGCACAGTCCGGGAGGCGGGCATCGCCTCCCGGACCGGTCCGCCACCCGCGGGGATTGAGGTGGCGGTGTCCCCCAGCCCACTGGATCCAGTACAGCGGGCCGACCCACGCACCGACCATGGAACCGCTCCCCCGATGGCTGGAGAAGAGCGCACGGACAGGCGCACGGCCACACGGCGGGGGCACGACGCGACAGGCCGTGCACGGTGCGTATATGGGCCGCACTCGCGTACGGACCACAATCCCGCCATCCGGAACAATGCCCCTTAACGCTTGGGATGCGGCGAACTACGCTGGGTTTACGAATGCCGCGTGGTTATGCCACCGCGGCAGCCGTCTGTGTCGAGGGGTGGCGCATGTCCAGGGAGCAACGCGGGCCGAACGAAAAACTCGGCACCGTTCTCGCCCTCGCGGGAATCAGCAACGCAGGACTCGCGCGACGCGTCAACGATCTTGGCGCTCAACGCGGGTTGACTCTTCGCTACGACAAGACGTCGGTGGCGCGCTGGGTGTCGAAGGGCATGGTGCCGCAGGGCGCCGCGCCGCATCTCATCGCGGCCGCGATCGGCCAGAAGCTCGGTCGCCCGGTGCCGCTCCACGAGATCGGCCTGGCGGACGCGGATCCCGCGCCCGAAGTGGGCCTCGCCTTTCCCAGGGACGTAGGACAGGCGGTGCGCTCGGCCACCGAGCTGTACCGGCTCGACCTCGCCGGCCGCCGGGCCGGCTCCGGCGGCATCTGGCAGTCGCTGGCCGGATCGTTCGCAGTAAGCGCGTACGCAACGCCTGCCTCGCGCTGGCTGATAACCCCCGCCGACAGTTCGGTCGCGCGCGAGGCGAACACCGCCGAGGCCTCCGGCGCACCGCTCAAAGTCGGCCACAGCGATGTGCAGAAGCTGCGGGAGGCCGCCGAGGACGCCAGGCGCTGGGACTCCAAGTACGGAGGCGGCGACTGGCGTTCCTCGATGGTGCCGGAGTGTTTACGAGTGGAGGCGGCACCGCTGCTGCTCGGCGCGTACTCCGACGAAGTCGGGCGGGCGCTGTTCGGGGCGAGCGCCGAACTGACCCGGCTCGCCGGGTGGATGGCCTTCGACACGGGACAGCAGGAGGCCGCGCAGCGGTACTACATCCAGGCGCTGCGGCTCGCCCGCGCGGCGGCGGACGTGCCGCTCGGCGGGTATGTCCTGGCATCGATGTCGTTGCAGGCGACGTACCGCGGGTTCGGCGACGAGGGCGTCGATCTCGCGCAGGCGGCCGTCGAGCGCAACCGGGGGCTGGCCACCGCGCGGACCATGAGCTTCTTCCGGCTGGTCGAGGCACGGGCACACGCGCGTGCGGGTGACGCGCAGGCGGCGGGGGCCGCGCTGAAGGCCGCGGAGGGATGGCTGGAGCGGGCGCGGGAGGGGGACAACGATCCCTCCTGGCTCGGTTTCTACGGATACGACCGGTTCGCCGCCGATGCCGCCGAGTGCTACCGGGACCTGAAGGCACCGCGGCAGGTGCGGCGGTTCACGGAGCAGGCGCTGTCGAAGCCGACGGAGGAGTTCGTACGGTCGCACGGGCTGCGGCTGGTCGTCTCCGCTGTCGCCGAACTGGAGTCCGGAAACCTCGACGCGGCGTGCGAGCAGGGGGTGCGGGCCGTGGAGGTGGCCGGGCGGATCTCGTCGGCGCGGACGACCGAGTACGTGAAGGATCTGCTGCACCGGCTGGAACCGTACGGGGACGAGCCGAGGGTGGTGGAGCTGCGGGAGCGGGCTCGACCACTGCTGATGGCGCCGGCGTGAGGGGCGTCTAGCCGTCTGCCGGGCTCGGGTCGTGTGGCGTGTGCGGGTGCGTGGGGGCTGTTCGCTCCCACGCGGCGGCAGCCGCAGATCGAATACAGCCCCGCGGCCCCCGCGTTTGAAGTGGCTGTCAGTGGCGCAGTGCACTATCGAGCGTGGGAGGTGGTGCAGGTGTCTGCCGGGGTTGCTCATGACTGTGATGTGCTCGTCGTCGGGGGTGGGATCGTCGGGCTGTCCACGGCGTACGCGATCAGCCGGGCCGCGCCCGGTACCCGGGTCACCGTGCTGGAGAAGGAAGCCGGGGCCGCACGGCACCAGACCGGGCGGAACAGCGGGGTCATCCACAGCGGTATCTACTACCGGCCCGGGTCGCTCAAGGCGCGGTACGCCGTCAAGGGTGCCGCCGAGATGGTCAAGTTCTGCGCGGAGTACGGCGTCGCGCACGCCGTCACCGGCAAGCTGATCGTCGCCACCGAGCGGGCCGAGCTGCCCCGGCTGCACGCGCTCGTGCAGCGCGGCCGGGAGAACGGGATACCCGTGCGGGAGCTGGGGGCCGCCCAGATCGCGGAGTACGAGCCCGAGGTGCGGGGGCTCGCCGCCATACACGTGGGGACGACCGGTGTGTGCGACTTCGCGGGAGTCGCCCGGCAGCTCGGAGAGGCCTCGGGGGCGGAGATCCGCTACGGGGCCCGGGTCGAGCGCATCGACCGGCGGCCGGGGCGGGGCGTGGCCGTGCTCACCGCGCGCGGAGACGTCGTACGCGGGCGCGTCCTGGTGAACTGCGCCGGGCTGTACTGCGACGAGATCGCCCGGCTGGCCGGGGACGAGCCGGGGATGCGGATCGTGCCGTTCCGTGGGGAGTACTACGAGCTGGCGCGGCGGGAGCTGGTGCGGGGGCTGGTGTACCCGGTGCCGGATCCGGCGTTCCCGTTCCTCGGGGTGCATCTCACCCGGGGCATCGACGGCGGCGTGCACATCGGGCCCAACGCGGTGCCGGCGCTGGCCCGGGAGGGGTACGGGTGGGGGGTCGTACGGCCCCGGGAGATCGCGGGCACGCTGGCCTGGCCGGGGGCGTGGGCGCTGGCGCGGCGGCACTGGCGGTACGGGGGCGGGGAGCTGCGGCGGTCGGTGTCGAAGCGGGCGTTCACGGCGGCCGTACGGCGGCTGCTGCCGGCCGTGACGGAAGCGGACCTGGTGCCGGCGGCGGCCGGGGTGCGGGCGCAGGCCGTGCTGCGGGACGGCTCGCTGGTCGACGACTTCCTGATCAAGGAGGGCGCCCGGACCGTGCACGTGCTGAACGCGCCCTCGCCGGCGGCGACGGCCTCGCTGCCGATCGGGCGGGAGGTGGCGCGCCGGGCACTGGAGATGCTGGGCTCGGTGTGACCCGGGCCCGACCCGGCCACCCCGTCCCGCACGGGCCGTAAAATCGACTCCACTGTGTCTGACTCGCTCAATGCCCCAGAGACCCCCCGGCCCGCCGAGACCGTCCCCGGCGTGGGCTCCCCGCATGCTCCCGGTGTGTCCGTCCGGCACACCCGGGTCAAGGGGGAGCCGCGGTTCCCGGACGGGCCCAGCGCGGATCCGGCCGGATCGCACTTCGAGCGGCGGATCCGCAGCTTCCAGCCACGGCGGAGCCGGGTGACCGCCGGGCAGGCCGACGCCCTGCAGCGGCTGTGGCCCAAGTGGGGGCTGGACATCGACGGTCAGCACGTCATCGATCTCGGTGAGCTGTTCGGCAACGGCAACCCCGTCGTCCTGGAGATCGGGTTCGGGATGGGTGAGGCGACCGCGCAGATGGCCGCCGGGGACCCGGACACCAACATCCTCGCCGTCGACGTGCACACGCCGGGGCAGGGGAACCTGCTCAACCTCGCCGACCAGAACGGGCTGTCCCACATCCGGGTCGGCAACGGGGACGCGATCATCCTGCTCCGGGAGATGCTCACGCCCGACTCGCTGGACGGGCTGCGGGTGTACTTCCCGGACCCCTGGCCCAAGAAGCGGCACCACAAGCGGCGGCTGATCCAGCCCGAGTTCCTCGACCTCGCCGCGACCCGGCTCAGGCCGGGGGCGATCGTGCACTGTGCGACGGACTGGGAGCCGTACGCCGAGCAGATGCTCGAAGTGCTCGACGCGCACCCGGCGTTCGAGAACACCCAGACCGGGGGCGGTTTCGCGGCGCGTCCCGGGTACCGGCCGCTGACCCGTTTCGAGGGGCAGGGGCTGGACAAGGGACATGTGGTGAACGATCTGCTCTTCCGTCGCGTACAGCATCCGGTGCAGCAGGGCGATCAGCACCGACTGGAGTCACCTCGTTAGGGTCGATGCCGTGGCCACCTTCCCGCCGCCGTACCCGTCGTACCCGTCGTATCCCCCGGACCCCGCCGGCGACGGGCTGCGGCATCCCCGCTGGTGGCAGCGGCGCTGGGTGCGGTACGGGGCGCTGAGCACCCTGCTCGCCCTCTCCGGCCTGGTCATCCTCGCGCTGGTGCGGGAGCAGACGGGCACGGAGGGCTTTCTCGTCGGGCTCGGCCTGGCGGTGCTGCCCGTGCCGCTGCTCATAGGCGCGTTCCGCTGGCTCGACCGGGTCCAGCCCGGGCCCTGGCGGAACCTGCTGTTCGCGTTCGCCTGGGGGGCGTGTGCGGCCGCGCTGATAGCGATCGTCGCCAACAGCTTCGCGACGCGGTGGATAGCGACGGCGACGGCGGATCCGAGCAGCGCGGACACGCTCGGGGCGACCGTGATAGCGCCGGTCGTCGAGGAGTCCGCCAAGGCCGCGGCCGTGCTCCTGGTCTTCCTGTTCCGCAGAAGGGACTTCACCGGGATCGTCGACGGGGTGGTGATAGCCGGGGTCACCGCCACCGGCTTCGCGTTCACCGAGAACATCCTCTACCTCGGTACGGCCTTCGGGACCGACCAGCTGAGCGGCGACACCGGCATCGCCTCCGTCACCGCCGCGACGTTCTTCGTGCGCATCGTCATGTCCCCCTTCGCGCACCCCCTGTTCACCGTCCTCACCGGCATAGGGTTCGGCATCGCCGCGTTCTCCGGGGAGGCGCAGCGGGTGCGGCGCGTTCTCGTACCGCTCGCCGGAATGCTGCTCGCGATGAGCATGCACGCGTTCTGGAACGGGTCGTCGACCTTCGGGCAGTACGGGTTCTTCGCCGTGTACGGCACGTTCATGGTGCCGGTGTTCGGGCTGCTGACCTGGCTGGCGATCTGGACACGGCAGCGGGAGCTGCGGACCGTACGGGAGGAGTTGCCGGCGTATGTGTACGCCGGGTGGCTGGGGGCGGCCGAGCCGTTCGTCCTGGGGTCGATGCGGGCGCGGCAGATGGCCAGGGAGTACGCCGCGTACCACTTCGGCAAGCCGGCCGGGCGGGCGGTCGCCGAGTACGAGGCGTACGCGACGACGCTCGCCCTGCTGCGCCGCCGGGGGCAGCGGGGGCGGGCGGGCGCCGACTTCGTGGTGCGGGAGCGGCAGCTGCTGACGGAGCTGCGCAGCCGACGCGAACTGGTCCGCCCCGCCCTCGACTACGCGGCCCGCACAGCCGCCCCGAACGGCTGGCCGGGCTACGCGCCACCGGCCTACGGGGCACCCGGGTGGTACGGGGCGGCTGTGCCGTATCCGTCCTACAACCCGTACCGGGGTTAGGGCCGGGTTAGGGCCTGTCCGGCAGATCATGCCGCAGACGCGGGACTCACCGGCGCTGATGATGTGCCGTTGTTCTCCTGCGACCTGATCCGCCGCACAGGCCCTGGCGGGAAAGCGGCCGTCAGGCGGAAGCCGCCGTGAGCCGGGTCAGTTCCTGCTCCGTCAGCTCCAGGTCCGCCACGCCCAGCAGGGCCGGGAGCTGGTCCAGGGTGCGGGCCGAGGCGATGGGGGCCGTGACGGTGGGCTGGGCCGCCAGCCAGGCCAGGGCGACCGTGGGGACCGGGGCGGAGTGGGCCTCGGCGATCTCGTCCAGGGCGGCCAGGACCTGCCGGCCCCGCTCGGTCTCCAGGTACTGGGCAGCGCGGCCCGCGCGGGCGCTGTCGACCGTCGTGCCGGGGCGGTACTTGCCGGTGAGGAAGCCGGCGGCCAGGGAGAAGTACGGGACCGCCGCGAGGCCGGTGCGGGAGGCCAGCTCCTGGAGGGGGCCCTCGTAGGTGTCGCGGGAGACCAGGTTGTAGTGGGGCTGGAGGGCGACGTACCGGGCGAGGCCCTCGCGGTCGGAGAGGTCCAGGGACTCCTGGAGCCGCTCGGCGGTGATGTTGGAGGCGGCGATGTGCCGGACCTTGCCCGCCCGCACCAGTTCGTCCAGGGCGCCGATGATCTCCTCGACCGGGATCTCGGGCTTGTCGAAGTGGGTGTAGTACAGGTCGATGTAGTCGGTGCCCAGGCGGCGCAGGGACGCGTCGGCGGCGGCCTTGATGTTGGCGCCCGACAGGCCCGGGTAGTCGGGGTGCTGGCTGACCTTCGTCGCGATCACGACGTCGTCGCGGTTGCCGCGCGCCTTGACCCACTTGCCGATGACGGTCTCGGACTCGCCGCCCTTGTGGCCCTCGATCCAGGCCGTGTACGAGTCGGCGGTGTCCACGAAGTTGCCGCCGGCGGCCGTGTACGCGTCGAGGACGGCGAAGGAGGCGGCCTCGTCGGCGGTCCAGCCGAAGACGTTGCCGCCCAGGCAGAGCGGAAAGACCTCCAGGTCGGAGGAGCCGAGCTTACGGAGGGAGCGGGAAGCGGAAGAACCGGAAGAACCGGAAGAAGGCGTCATGCCTCAGTTCAACACCGGCTGCCGGTGCGCCCATGCCGACGCAACGCGAAGTTCTCGTAAAAGCGGAATGCACCCGGGGCCCGTGGACACACCGAACCGGCAGCCCTGACGTCGGGGGGTTGTCGTCAGGGCCGCCGGGGATCAGTGGGGTCCGTCAGGGGTTGAGGCCCTTGCCGCGCAGCCAGGTCATCGGGTCGATGCCGGTGGCCTGACCGCCGGGGTGGACCTCCAGGTGGAGGTGCGGGCCAGTGACGTTGCCGGTGGCGCCGACGCGGCCGATGACGTCACCGGTGGCGACCTTCTGGCCGACCTTGACGCCGATCGAGGACTGGTGGCAGAACCACAGCTCGGTGCCGTCGTCGAGGGTGAGGATGGTGCGGTAGCCGTACGAGCCGGCCCAGCCGGCCTCCGTGACGGTGCCGCTGTGCACGGCCTTGATGATCGTGCCGGTGGGAGCGGCGAAGTCGAGCCCGGTGTGGTAGCCGGAGGCCCACATCGAGCCGGCCTGCCCGAAGGTGCCGGTGATCGTGTAGGAGACGACCGGCAGCGTGTACTGCTTGGCCAGCGCGGCGAGCCGCTTCTGCTCGGCCTGCGCCTTCTCGGCGGCCTGCGCCTGCTCCTTGGCGTCGGCGGCCTTGGCGGCCGCCGCCTTCTCCGCCTTGGCCTCCGCGTCGGAGACCGCCTTGTCGGCGGCGGCCACGGCCTTGGCGGTGGCCTTGACGTCGAGCTGGGTCTGCTGCTGCTCGGCCTGGGCGATGATCCGGCTGCGCAGCGCCTCACCGGCGTCGGCCGAGGAGTCGGAGGAGTCCGAGTCGGTGGCGGTCGTCGTGGTGACGCTGCTGAGCGCGGTCTGGACGGCCTGGTGGCCGCCGTCCTCGCCGAGCAGGGAGTCGACGGAGGACGGCAGGTCGGGCAGGGAGATGGAGACCGGCGGCTTGCCGGTGTTGGCGCTGGCCATGCCGCCCGCGCCGACGGCGGCGATGACGCCGACGCCGAGGACCGTGGAGCTGCGGGCGAGTCCGCCGCCGCGCTGCTTGGCGACCCGGTGCCGGCCGCGTACCGGGGCGAGGGACTCCTCGGTGGGGTTCCACTCCTCCCAGGGGCCCTCGTCGGTGCGGTAGGCGCCGTAGCCGAAGGTCTCGGGTTGACGCTGGCTGGGCACGAACGGGGCTGTCGGAGCAGGCCGGTTGGACGCCACGCGGGCGCACTCCTTTCCTTCCGCTGCCTACCGGGTTAGCTGACGGGTTCGGAGCGGGAAGGTCTCCTACGCGCGTATACCGGCCGTTTCGTACCCGGCGGCAGCCGTGCGATTCACCCCAAGGTGGTGGTTCCCCGGTTCCCTTGCGGGATTCGGCGCGTGCGCGCGGAGCCGTCGCGGGTGACGGCTGGGACGACCGCGCTGCGTTATCGAACGTTAATAGACCCGGCTGCCAGATTCCAAGCTGTTCGCCTTGATCATTAAGCTTTCAAAGCTTGGACTTAACCGCCATGAACGGTCAAAAACGGTCGACTTGACCCTGCGTTCTGTCCAGCTCAGGAGTCACACGCGTTTTGATGGTGACTCAGACGTTATGCGGAGGGCGGTCGTCCGCGCACCGAGGGTGACAATCCCCAGAACGGCGGGGTGATCGCGCTCAGGGCCGTCGTACGGCGAGCAGCGCCATGTCGTCCGTCATGCCACCGCCGGTGTGCCGGCGCACCTCGGCCGCGAGCCGGGCCAGCAGCGCGCCGGGGGCGGTGACGACACGGCCGGCCAGCCGCCGCTCGGGGTCGTAGAACCGGCCGTGCGCGTCCCGCGCCTCGGAGAGGCCGTCGGTGTGCAGCAGCAGCGTGGCCCCGCTCGGGAACGCGTGCTCGGCGGCCCGGTCCGGCCAGGCCCCCAACTCGGCCATCCCGAGCGGCAGCGCGGCCTCGGGCCCCCGTACCGGGCACACCTTGCCGTCGCCGTGCAGCAGCAGGGGCGGCGGATGGCCGCGGTTGACGACCCGCACCGTGCCGTCGCCGCGCGGGAGTTCGGCGAGTACGGCGGTGGTGAACCCCTCGACCGCGTCGAGGCCGCCGCGCCGGACGCCCTCGCGGGCCAGCGCCCGCTCCAGCCGCCCCGCCACCGCCTCCAGCGTGGCCTCCTGCTCGGCGGCCTCCCGGAACGCGCCGATGACCACGGCGACGGCGGCGACCGCACCCATACCCTTGCCGCGGACGTCGCCGACGACCAGCCGCACGCCGTACGGGGTGTCCTGGATCGCGTACAGGTCACCGCCGATGAAGGCGCCCTCCTGGGCCGCCTCGTAGCGGGCCGCGATCTCGAAGCCGCCGATCCGCTCGGCGGGCTCGGGCAGGACCGCCCGCTGGGCGGCCTCGGCGATCTCGCGGGCGGAGGCCAGGCGCTGGTCACCGAGGCGCACGATCCGGTTGATGCCGGCGGCGAGGGCGGCGACGGTGACCACGGTGAGGACCTCGGTGACCGTGTCGACGTTCGGGCCGAAGTCGAAGCGGGCGTGCACGGCGTAGGCGGCGAGGAAGGAGGCGAGGCCGGTCAGGACGGTGGTGCGCAGCGAGGTGAGGGGCGCGGCGATCAGCGGGGCGGCCGTGAAGAACGGGACGGCCGTGAAGGCCCTCGGGGTGAGGAAGTCGTAGCAGACGCCGGCGACGATCAGCAGGACGGGCAGGAAGCGGGCCAGGGTGCGGACGGCTGCGGACCCGTCCTCCTGCGCCTCTCCAGGGGCCACGGTGCGACTCCCCATATGTCCCAGGTGTCCAATGCGTGTCCGTCCAGGTTTGCGGTTGCGAGCGAGCGGCGGCGAGTGGTGTGGGCCGGGCGGATGAGTGCGGACGGATGTGATGTGGAACACGTGCCGGTATAGGACCCGGTATACGACTCAGGGCCGGAATCCTCGTTCTTGGATTCCGGCCCTGATTCTTCAGTAGCGGGGACAGGATTTGAACCTGCGACCTCTGGGTTATGAGCCCAGCGAGCTACCGAGCTGCTCCACCCCGCGTCGTTGACACCAGCATACGCCATCCGAAGGGGGAGAGTCACACGGGTTGAGGGAGGTCAGCCCAGCAGGTGCGCGTTCGGGGTCTTCGCCAGGTCCTCGTACTGGTCCAGCACCAGCACCGCCACCCCCGTCTCCCGCAGCATCCCCGTCCCGTCGGCCGCCTCGACGAAGGTGTCCGGCTCGCGCCACGCCGTCACCACCCGCCGTACCCCGGCCCGGAGGATCAGCTCGGCGCAGGGGTGCGGCCGGGAGGCGCGGTGGGTGCAGGGTTCGAGGCTGGTGTAGACGGTGGCCGTGGCCAGCCGGGGGTCGGCCGGGGGGATCTTGGCCAGGGCCGCCTCCTCCGCGTGGACGACGGGGTCACCGGCCTCCCGGGAGTGGCCACGGGCCAGTTCCGTGCCGTCGGCCGCGACCACCACCGCGCCGACGCTGAACGCGGTCCCAGAGGGCGGGCAGTCCGCCGCCAGCTCGCAGGCGAGCCGCAGCCAGTGCCGGTCCGCGGCGGACGCCGTCGCACCCGCGCCGGGCGCGGTGGGCTCGTACCGCATCAGGACGACGTCCTCGATACGGCGGCTCTCCAGCAGCCGCAGCCGCCCGGCCTGGTACCCGCCCGGGCCGAACAGGCGCGATGCCTTCGGGTCGCCGACGAAGAGCGGGGCCAGGACCAGCTGGAGTTCGTCGGCCAGGCCCTGCTGGAGGAGCTGGGTGTGGACGGTGCCGCCGCCCTCGACCATCAGCCGGCCGACCGACCGCGCCTCGCGTAGATCCGTCAGCAGCGCGGGCCAGTCGAGGTCGGCGCCGAGGGAGACGACGTCCGCGGCGATACCGAGGCCCCGGATCCGCGCCGCGCCCGTCTCCGTCGTGTACACGACCTTCTCGCCGCCGGTGTGCCAGAACTTCGCGTCCGGGTCAAGGTCGCCGGTCGCGGTGACCGTGACCTTGAGGGGGTACTCGGGCCTGCCCGCGGCGACCCGGGCCGCGCGCCGCCCGGGGTCGTTGACCAGGAGCCGCGGGTTGTCCGCGCGGATGGTGCCGGCGCCGATCAGGATCGCGTCGACGCCGGCCCGTACCTCGTCGACGCGGTCGAAGTCGGCCGGGGACGAGAGCAGCAGCCGTTCGGGGCCGGTGTCGTCGAGGTAGCCGTCGAGGGAGACGGCGGCGGACAGCAGGACGTAGGGGTACGGCATCGGACGTGCTCACTCCCGAGGGCGACGGGCAGGCTTGGTTAAACTTTGAAACAAACCTACACTGGCTGCATGACGACTCGCTGGCTGACGCCGAAGGAGCAGAGCGCCTGGCGCGCCTACGTCTCGGCGACGCACCTCCTGGACGACGCGATGGACCGGCAGCTCCAGCAGGACGCCGGCATGCCGCATCTGTACTACGGCATCCTCGTCAGTCTCTCCGAGGCGCCGGAGCGCAAGCTCCGCATGACCGACCTCGCCGAGAAGTCGAAGATCACCCGGAGCCGGCTGACGTACGCGGTGACCCGGCTGGAGAAGGACGGGCTGATCCGGCGCGAGGACTGCCAGTGGGACAAACGCAGCAGCTTCGCGCTGCTGACCGACGAGGGCCTGGCGGTGCTGGAGCGTGCCGCGCCGGGGCATGTGGAGACGGTACGGGCGGCGGTGTTCGACCATCTCTCCGCCGAGCAGGTGACCCAGCTGGAGGAGATCAGCTCGGTGATCGCGCGGGCGCTGGAGGGTGACGCGACGACCCCGCGGCCGACCTCCGACGAGGTTCCCTGGCGGCGGCGGTCGTCGCCCTGTTCGGGTCCCTCGTAAGGCCCCGGCCCGCCGTGAGACCTCGCGGATATTCCCGCGGAATCCTGTTGCTTCAAATTTAAAACATGGATAGGGTTCCAGCCGTGGATCTGCTTCAAATCTGAAGCAGAGGCCGCTACCGTCCTCCACCCGGACACAGGAGAACCCGATGCCAGACTTCCCCGCCGCCACCCAGCGCGCCCGCGTCCGGGTTCCGCTGCGTTTCACCGATGGCTACAGCGTCAACTCCGACCTCGTCACTTTCCATGGCCTCACCGACGGCCAGGAACATCTGGCCGTCGTCCTCGGCGATCCCGCCCCCGGCACGCTCCCGCTGGTCCGGCTGCACTCCGAGTGCCTGACCGGCGACGTCTTCGGCTCGGCCCGCTGCGACTGCGGACCCCAGCTGCGCGAGGCCGTCGAGCGCATCTCGGAGCGCGGTGGCATCCTGCTCTACCTGCGCCAGGAGGGACGCGGCATCGGCCTCTACAACAAGCTCGACGCCTACGCCCTCCAGGACCAGGGCCTCGACACCTACGAGGCGAACGCCGCCCTCGGCCTCCCCGAGGACGGCCGCGACTACACCGCCGCCGCCCAGATGCTGGCCGCTCTCGGCGTCACCGAGCTCGACCTGCTCTCCAACAACCCCGACAAGGCCGAGCAGCTGCGCGACCTCGGCGTCACCGTCCGCGACCGCGTCCCGACCGGTGTCTTCCGCACCGCCCACAACGTCCGCTACCTGCGCGCCAAGGTCCTGCACACCCAGCACACGCTCCCGCTCGGCGAGCTGACGGAACTCAACGCGGGCTGAGGAACCGGGCGGGACCCGGCACGGCCGGATCAGGAGAGCCAGTCTGTGTAGTGGGTGGGGGCGAGGTGGGCGTCCTTGTCGGTGAGGACGTCGCCCTTGACCGCGGCGAACATGCCGGCGGTGGGGTCGACGACGACGGTGCGGTCGTCGCCCTGGTGGGACAGGGTGAGCCGGCCCAGCTCGTCCAGGGTGAAGATGTCGGGGCCGGCGATGTTGCGGATGCCGTTGAGCGGGGGGCCCGCGGCGACCTCGGCGACCGCCGCGGCCACGTCCCCGGCGGCGATGGGCTGGATGGGCGTGGCGGGCAGCCGGACGGTGTCGGCGTCGGAGGTCCAGGACATGACGGCGTCCATGAACTCCATGAACTGCGTCGCCCGGACGATCGAGTAGGGGATCGGCCCGTCCGCGAGGAGGTGCTCCTGGAGCGTCTTGGCCCGGTAGTAGTCCATCTCCGGCACCTGGTCCACGCCGACGATCGAGAGGATGACGAAGTGGCCGACGCCGCCCCGTTGGGCCGCGGCCAGGAGGTTGTCCATCGAGGTCTGGAAGAAGGCCGGCGAGGCCTCGTCGAAGGTCGGGGAGTTCGTCAGGTTGACGACGACGTCGGCTCCCGCCAGCGCCTCGTCCAGTCCCTGGCCCCCGATGACGTCGACGCCGGTGGACTTCGAGTGCGGTACGGCCTCGTGCCCGGCGGCCGTCAGGTCCTTGACGACCTGCGATCCGATCAGCCCGGTACCGCCGATGACTGCGATCTTCATGGCACACCTTTCGCAGGGGTTATGTACAGAAATATGCCATCTGAACGGTTACGTGGGCGAGGCGAGAAACCGTCCCCTCGTCTGCCGCGGAGGTGCGGCGCCGGAGGCCGTCGACGGACGTGACCGTCTGGCCGAGCGGCGCCCGGCCCGTACGGACGGATCCACGCCGCAGAGAGGACGAGTCCGTCAGGGGGCGACAGGACCTCCGCGACGGTCCGGTGGAACTTCGCCCAGGCCGTCTGCGGACAGCTGCGCAGCCCTTCGGCACGCCGCCGCGGCACGACATGCCGGCGTCGGACCATCGGGGGCGGCTCAGGCCGCGGTCGATGCAGCGGAACAGGGCAGCGTGCGCGCCGAAGCACCGCCGGTTCGCGGAAGCGGCCCGCTGGCGGGCCTCCAGGTCCTCGCGCGGGATACCGAGTGCGTCGTGGCGCTGCGCACCGAAGGCGGACCGGCGCTCGGGCTCGTCCCAGGGGTCGCCCGAGGCCGGGCCGGCGCCGGCGCGCTTATCCCTCGTCGTCCGCGGGATGGGCAAACCGGGTCAGCAGATCCCTCAGCTGCTCCACCTCGCCGGAACCCAGTTCGGCGGCAAGACGTCCGGCGAGCGGCTCCGCCGCCACATGGACCGCGTCGAAGAGTTCCAGCCCCTGCGGCGTGATCTCCACCTCCCGGACCCGCCGGTCCCCCGGAACGGCCTTCCGTACGGCCAGGCCCTTCCGCTCCAGGTCATCCACGACCCGCATGATGCCGGCCTTGTCCGTCCCCGTCGCCGCCGCCAGGTCCCGCTGCACCGTGGGCCCCTGATTGACGAGCACGATCAGCACCGCGAAGTGCCGCAGCTCGATGCCGAACGGCCGCAGCGCCTCCCCCATCACCGAGGCCGCGTGCCAGTGCGCCCGGCGCAGAAGCAGGCCGAGAGCGAAAGGCGAGGTGTCCCCCGGGCGGTCCGTCGCACGCGAGGCGGCGGTTCGGGCAGGAAGGTCGGCGGCCATGAGGCCAGACTACTTCAACCAATACGGTATCGCCTGAAACTAAATGCGGTAGCGGCGCCGAGGACGGTGAGGGTGAGGCACGGTCCGGTCCAGGTAGACAAGGGCACAACCAGGTTCGCGGAATGCCCCATTCCGGCTGACGTGCTTTGTCGTGATGATGTCTCGCCGTAAAGGAACTCGCACCGAGATCGGCGGCCAGAACACCTACCGTTTCGGATCGATATCCGGATGCTTCGCACCATGGTCGTTGCGCAATGGAATACCTTGATGCGATCACGACAGTTGGCGCGAGCGTTCCACCGCTCACGCTTTTCAGTCAACCACCGGCAGCGGAATACCGGACACGGCGCAGACCACCAGCAAGGGCCAGTCCCACCGTCGCCCGACGCGCGGCGACTTGCCGGCGGTCGTGGCGCCCGACTCCCCCGGGTGAAGAGCAGTCGACATCAGGCACCGGCATTTCGCCGGCTGCGGACGCCGAGGTCCGCCGCACGATGCCGCCGTTGACGCGTACCGGGTCTGTGGAGGCCGAGTGGAGGGGGGTTGTCGATCATGAAGGGACTATACATTTGATGTGTACACGTCACAGCCCAGCGGCGTCAGCGGTACGCGACCTTCACCTCATGGGCGCGCCCGCGGCCTCCGACGCGAGGCGGCCGACCTCGAAGAGGGCGAAACCCGTCCCCGGGTTCCGTCCGACAACCGCCCGATCCGCAGGCCATGGCCACATACGCCGGCAGCCGACCGTGCGCGAAACTGTGCAGACAGCAGCGACTACCGCCCCGGCGTCGAACCCCGCCGAGCAGTTGATGCGTAAATAGCTGAATCCCCAAATGACTCTGCATTTGCGCATCATCAAGGCCCCATTAAAATGGGCCACATGACTGAGACAGCAACGAAATTCTACGTAGTAAAGAAAGGCGACAACCTGAACAAGATTGCCGCCACACACGGTCTGACTCTGGACCAGATCCTGAAGTGGAATCCGGAGATCACCAATCCGAACGTGATTCAGATAGGCCAGCGGGTCCGTGTCTCCGCACCGGAGTCCTCCGGCGAGTACCAGCCCTTCCCGGGTGCCGACTTCTTCGCGCCGGACACGGCCAGCCCGATCATCGAGGCCATGGGCAACCGCCTCATCGAGGAGCACTGCTCGGCCTACCCCGGCGGGCCCGACGATCACTGGAGCGACGCCGACCGGGCCTCCTACGTCAAGTGGCAGCAGAAGCTGGGATTCTCGGGCAAGGACGCGGACGGCATTCCGGGCAGGAATTCCTGGGACAGACTCCACGTACCCGCCGTTCTGACCGACTGATCACCCTTCGGCCTCCTCGTCGGCCGAGCGGGAACTTGCTGGTCCGGCACGGGGTGCAGGCCCTGCTGCGGGGACGACGGTCGTGCGGCCGGCGGCGGTCGGAGGATCCAGGGGACCACGTACCGACTCCAGGACCCTTTGGCCCTGCCGGTCGACCCATTTGGTGAAGAGTTCCTGGGAGTATCCGAAGATGACGGCCCAGGCGATGATCTGGGCCGAGGAATCCAGCGCGGTGAGCCCCGGCACGAAGCCGCCCCGCATGAGGAGAAGGCCGAGCACGGCGGTGAGGGCACCCGCGGGGAGCTTCAAGGCAGCGAGGGCGACCGGCACCGGATAGGTAGTCGACGTACCCCTGATATTCCGCAGCGCTGACGCGGCCGCGACTCCGGCGGCGACCAGGCCGACGATCTCCACGACGACGTAGTCGCCCCATGACGTGACGGCGGCGAAGTTCTGGTCGAGTTCGGTGGAGTCGAGAGAGCCCTGACTGGCCGTGGGGCAGACGATCGCATAAGGGACCTTCGAATCCGTGGCGGGCTCGGCACTCTGCCGTGAGGGGTTGAAGCACAGCGGAACGGAGTCCGGGAAGAAAGCCGTCAGTACTGCCACCCCTGCCGCCAGGACGAACAGAAAGGCGGCCACCCCACAGACGATGCGCACGAAACTGCCCGCACGGAGCTTCTCACGCAAGGTCACGCTGTACGCGACATCCACGGATTCGAGGACGACGACCAGATCCGTCTCGTCGATGGCCCGTCGGTGGGCGTACTTCTCCATCACGACTTCCGTGGCAACCCTGCGTGGGTCGTCGCGTGCCAGGTGTTCTCTGACCACGGCGAGGAGTCCCGGAAGATAGGGAGCCACCTCGGCGGGGGACGAGAGGAACGACTTCAACCAGAGCAGGCGTGCGGTGTTCAAGTGGAGCTGCGCCGCGGTGACATGAGACCCGAGCGGCGCCCGGCGATGCTCGTCGAAGGTCAGGGTCTGCTCCGCGCAGTCGATCTCCTCGTCGGCCGCACCCAGAATCGCCTGGCCGTCCGGCCTGCCGGAAGCCTCCACCACGTGCCTGCGCTCGCTGACCAGGGCCCGGAGTTTACGGACCGTGGCACGGGCGTCCTCACCGAGTTCCCAGGAGCGCCGCTCGCGGTACCACTCCGGGTATCGCCCCGGCACCCTTCCGCGAACCCATCGACCAAGACCCATGGGCCCATGGTCCGCATCCAGCCACGCACCGACGGCGATTGCCCCGAACGGTGGTGCGTCGCCCTCAACCCGCCGCCGGCTTTCCCACCCTCCGCCAGTGGCTTTCGCTCTACAAGAGGACGACGCACCCCCGCCGCTCCAGTTCGGTCAGCAGCGACGGGGTCGGCTCGCAGTCGTTCCACCGCAGGTCCAGCTTCTCCAGCGCGGGCATGTCGACGACCCAGTCCGGCAGCCGCGTGAGGTGGTTGCTGCGTACGTCGAGTCGGCGCAGTCGGGACAGGCCGGCCAGCACCTCCGGGAGTTCGGTGAGGGTGTTCTCCCGCAGGTCGAGATGGCGCAGTTCGCGGAGGTCGGCCATGGATGGCGGCAGGCTTTCGACCGCGTTGCCCCGCAGCCAGAGTTCGCGCAGGTTGCGTAGGTCTCCGACGCTGTCAGGCAGCGAGGTGAGTCGGTTGTGCTGTGCCCGGAGTTCGATCAGGGCAGCCATGCGGCCGATGGGCTCGGGCAGGGCGGTGAGGGCGTTCTCGCCGATATTGAGGTAGCGCAGCCGAGTCAGGCTTCCCAACGCGTCCGGGATCTCCGACAGCTTGTTGTCGTGCAGGTAGAGGAAACCTGTGAGGTCGGCCAGATCACCCAGTTCGGCGGGCACCGAGGTGAGGTGGTTGTGGCCGAGGTCCAGGGTGGCCAGCCGGTGCAGTCGTCCGATCTCGGGCGGGAGGTCGGTGAGCCCGTTGTCCGCGAGGATCAGCACCTGGAGGTCGGGGTCCTGCCAGACCGACGCGGGTACTTTTCCGAGCTGTCGACGCCACAGGTTCAGCGTGTGCGGCACGGCGTGGTCCTTCCTCGGAAGCCTGACCAAGACCAGGAGTCACGCCAGGTCTGCCACTGGGGCCTGTGCGCCGGCCGCCGCCAACAGGTTCAACACGTCGCCGAGTTGACGGCGGACCTCCGCGTCGTCGATGAGGCCGTCCGCGCCGACCGTCCGCCGGTCCACCGGGGCCTTCACACAGGCCGACTCCACGATGTCGGCGCCGGTGTAGCCCAGAACCGCTCGTAGCGTGGCCTCCGCGCCCTGGCCGCGGGCGGGCGCCGCCGCGTTGACCCAGGCCACCGGCTTGTCACAGATCTCGGTACCACCGACCGTCCAGTCCAGCAGGTTCTTGAACGAACCCGGCAGGGTTCCGGCGTACTCCGGGGTGCAGATCAGGATTCCGTGCGCCCCCTCGATCGCCGCCCGCAGCCGCGCCACAGGGGGCGGCAACGGGTCGGTGTCGTCATCCGGGTTGAAGTGCGGAAGCTCCGCCAGACCGTCATACATGACGGCACACGCCTGCACCGACGGCGCCACGACCTGCGCGGTGCGCAGCACGGCCTCATTGGTGGAACCGGCGCGCAGGCTCCCCGACAGCAACAGAATCACGGGCACAGCGGACATCTGCTCAACCTACCTCCCTGGCATTCCCATCGGAGGTGTACGACGGATCGCTGCCGCCTCACCGGCAGCGGGGCGACGACCGTGGTAATCGCGAAGGAGTACTGGAACACCGCCACGGTGAGACAGGGGACCCACCAAGCCCGCGGCAACGAGAGCGGTGCGGCCGTCAGGTACGCCCGGGAAGCCCAGAGAGCTCCGGCCAGGCACAGCGACGTGTGCCTGGGCAGCGGTCGGATCAGGCGGCCGACCGGCGCAGGCGCCGTATCACCCTGCGGGACCTGCGCCACGTCGCCGCGTCGCGCACGCAAGGCCCCCGAAAACGCAGCAGGTCAGGGGCCATATCCCCCGCCCACCACCCGTAGGCCGTGTGGGACTCGAACCCACAACCAATGGATTAAAAGTCCTGGCCAAAGCTTGCCTGATGGTTCCGGACGGTGCTTCGAGTTCCGGAACCACCAGGTCAGAACACGTTCACGGCGAGGGGCGTGCTGCCTCGTGACGGCTCGTACCGCACCGTCCGCTCACGCATCGCTCACGCGGAAAGGCGGCTGACGGCTGGTCTTCGGGCAGGTGAAACGGGCAGCAGCGCTGCAGCCGTCCCACCGCGGGCGGCTCTTCCGGGCGGGGCGAGAAGCACCCCGTTTGATGTCATATAAGCCGGAAACTCGTAATTATCCAGGTTGCTGCGTAGATATCCACCAGGCAAAACCAAGGCCAACCGGCGGGCAGTTGAGAACCGAGAGGAACCAGTGCCATGACGACTCCTGATCCTGAGCCGGGCCGAACACCGGGACTCGAACCAGGCGGCGGGGTGTCGCCCGGCGACACTCCACCCGCGGAGGGGAGCACCTCCGGCATCTCTCATCCGGAGCCGCCCGAGCTGCGTAAAGGATGGGGACCTATGGCGCTCGTCCTGATCATGGCCGTGGTGCTGCTGGTAGTGATCGGCCTCATCGCGATGGTGGTGGCGCTGATCGGCTAGCGCGCGCACTACGCGGCGGCTTGAGGACGTGACGTGTCCACTGTGCGTGATCACTGGTACTCGCCGTTGGGCAGGGCGTCCATCGTGACCCGTCGGCAGCTGGTCAATGCCAGGGCGAAAGCGACAGCCTCTCGGGCGCCGAGCTCAGGGCAGGTCCGCGCTGTCGAGGGTGAGCAGTTCAATGAGCTGGGATCGGTGGAGGCCCGCGACGTTCTCCAGCAGGTCGGGATGGCGCAGCAGAGGCACGGCCTGGGTGTCCCGCTCCCCGGGGTCGGTCAGCCGGCGCAGGCCCTCGGCGGCGTGGTGCCCGCTCACGGCGAGAGCCTGGTCTGCGGCGTGGGCGGCCAGGGCGGGGTCGGCCAGGAGGCAGGCTGCCCAGCTGACGACGGTTTCGTCGATCCAGGTCCGCCAGTCGGTGTCGCCGGGCTGCGGCTCGCATCCGGTGAGCCGGTCCAGCCGGTGGGATCCGCTGGGGGCAAGCAGGTGGAGCAGCTGTACGTCGAGGTCGGTGGGGTAGCGCAGAGCGGCGGCGAGTGTGACCGCCTGCCGGGCCTGGGCCTCGGCCAGCGCCCTGCTGAGCGCGCCGCCGGGAGCGGGGTAGGCGGTGAGGAGCCAGCGGGTGGAGGCGGCTATGACAGGCGTCAGGTCTTCGGTCACGGCGGACGGTCCCTCGGGGAGCGTGCTCGCCTGTGTCCGGCAGATCGGTCCCGCGAGCTGTGGTGCGGAGCCGCGCTGCCCCGCTCGTGACACACCAGCCTAGGCAGCCGGGCCCGAAGAGGGAATGAGCCGCGTCACAGGAGGCCGCCCCTGGTGCCCGCCCGGCAACCCGGGCCGGCACCACCCGGCCCGGAACCGGCCCCTGCAACGATCAGGACTTGCCGCGGCCGGTGATCAGGTCGCGAGCCCGGTCCACCAGACCGGCGCCCGGCGCGAGGAGCTTGTTGGCCGGCGGAGTGTTCGGCGCGGAGGGGTGCGGGCGGGTGGGGGCCATGGACTTGGCCCGGCGGATCTTGTCCCCGAGGTCGTTGAGAGCCTCGGGAGAGCAGGACCGGCGCAGCATGGGGAAGAGGTTGTCCTCCTCGTCCTGGACGTGCGCGGAGACCTCGTCCATGAGCTCCTGCAGCAGGGGGCTCATCTTCGGATCGCCGGTGTCCGTCTTCTCCAGCTGCTTGAGGAGCTTCTCGACCCGCCCATGGTCCGCGATCTCCTTGTCCGCGATCCGGTCTCCGCCCTCGATGTGCTTGCGTACCGCCGGGTACAGGTACTCCTCCTCTGCGATCGAGTGCCGTACCAGTTCGATCGTGACCTCGTCCACCACGTCACGGAGTTCCTGTCCGCCGCCCGGCATCCCCTGGATCCGGGCGAACATCTCCTCGACCTCCCGGTGGTCGGTCGTCAGTTCCGCGATCGCGTCTCCGCCGTGCCCCATTGTCCGTCCGCCTTTCGCTGGTCGTGCCTGGGCCGGGTCGGTCCCGCCCAGCTGACAGTGGTTCCCCATCCGGACAGGCACGGCGCCGCACCGGGCGATGTACACCCGGTCGGGCGTGTCCGTCGTTCCGTAAGGGGCGGACGAACCGGCACGTGACCGCGCGTATGGCGGGACGACAGAGCGCCGTGCGTACGGCGGGGTGGCAGAGCGCCGTGCGTACGGCGGGGTGGCAGAGCGCTGCCGACGTGAGCGATGCGGCGGTCAGTCCTCGCCCCTTACGACGTTCCGGTCGTCCCCCTGCCGCAGTTGCCCCGAGTTGTTGTCGAGCGTCGCGCGCAGGCAGGTCCGTATGCCTGACCCGCGCAGGCGACGCGCCCTCGCCCAACCGGTCTCGGCTCGGCGTACGGCTGTCGGGGTACTGGCTTCCGCAGTCACGGCTGCTCATCTTCCTTCTGGCTCGGGCCTGTTGCGGTCCGGCTCGTCCGTCCTGCCCCCGTTGTTCTTCTCATCCCGAGTGTCCAACGGGCCCGGCGTGAAACCTGGTTCGTGGCGGTGAGCTCGACGAGCGAAGCGCCCTGGCGGGGTGGGGCGTTGCGGCAGTCGGGGCGAGCCCACGCACGGTGCGAGTCACACCTGCGGTGTGCACGGCGACGTGATCGAGTACGGCTACTAACTCGTCGCAGGACCTGCCGGGCGCGCAGCCGGCTCGCGGACCGCGACCACGGTGATTTCCGCGCATGCTTTCGCGGCCCCGGTCGACCAAGGAGCGGGCCTCTCGACCAAGCCCTCAGAGCGGCGTGCGCTCGTCTGCCCCCGGCCACGCGGCCCTCTCGTTCTCCCCCGGCGCCGGCCCCTCGGCCACCGCGGACAGGACCTCCTGCGCCTCCTCGGCGGCGTCCTGAGGGGCGGCGCGGGTCACGCAGGTACACGGGGAGGGGCCGGATCACCGCGTTGACCGTGATGCCGAACACGCGCCGAAAATCGCCTCTTCGACGCGCGCGTCCGCGGTGGCGAGGGAGACCTGGCCGCTGGTGAGAACGAACAGCACGCCGGTGGGGGCGCAGCTGCGCTGGCACGTGTCCACAACACGTGGAGTCGTGCGTCCCGGACCACACCGAAAAGGTTGCCGACCGGCTCCCGCGGTGCCTCGCGTCCCTTCGGGGTACTCGGCCGGTCCGGACGACAAGGCCGGCGGGCCGAGCGCCCGCTTCGACACAACGGAACGGAGTGATGCGACGATGGCCAGTGCCACGGAGACCGGACACGTCACCGGAACCCCCGACAAGGACTACAACCTCCTCTGGTACGTCGAGAGCTGCCTGGAGAACGCCCTGCGACTGGACACCTACATCAAGGACGCCGAGCGGGCGAAGGACGAGCAACTGGTCGAGCTGTTCAGCAAGGCGCAGGCTGACAGCCGTAAGGGCGCAGGCCTGGGCAAGGAACTGCTGCGCAGCCGCTTGACCGGCTGATTCCAGGTGCGGGCGGGACTCCGCTCTCTCGACTCAACCGCCGACCGCCTGCGGTAAGGCCCCCGAAGCCAGGTCCCGGGGCACCCAGGGGTCCGTTCGCACTTCATTCGGACTGCCGATCCACAAGACTTGGTCCTCGGTTTGGCGGTCCGTCTGCCTGCCGTCCAGCGCCACGGGGACGACCGAGCAGTACCCGGAGCCATTTTCCCGCCCGCCACGGGTATCCGTCTGCGATGTGAAGGTGAGCCTCGCCCGAGACGGGTATGAGGCTTGTCCAGACGTGACGAGCAGCGGAGGACGACGTGGACTGGGGGGCGGTTCGCGGAGCAGATGGCTTCGATGGCGCGGGATCTTCTGGCACAGGACTCGGTCGATGACACTCTGCGGCGGATCACCGAGTCGGCCACCGAGCTGGTCGACGGCTGTGACGCGGCCGGCATCCTCGTGCTGCACGACTCGCAGGTGGAGACGCTCGCCACCACCCATCAGCTGGTCACCGACAGCGATCGGCTGCAGCAGCGGCTGGGGGAAGGGCCGTGCTTCGACGCCGCCCGGACATCGCAGGGGCGAACGGGTCTTCCGCATCGCGGACCTCACCGCCGAACAGCAGCGCTGGCCCGCCTACGCCCCTCAGGCACACAAGCTCGGTTGTCGGCAGCATGATGGGTTTCCTGCTCTTCACCGAGGAGGAGGACCTCGGCGCGCTGAACTTCTACTCCCGCGAGTCGGGGGCCTTCACCGAGGCCAGTGAGGTGGCCGGATGGTCGCTGGCCTCGCATGCGGCGGTCGCCTTCTCCGCCGCCCGCACCCATGCCCAGCTGGAAAGGGCCCTCGCCACCCGCCACACCATCGGCGAGGCCATGGGTATCGTCATGGGCAGCCACCGCCTCACCGAGGACGAGGCGTTCAACGTGCTGCGCCGTTACTCCCAGGCGAACAACATCAAGCTCCGTGAGGTAGCCCGCCGGGTCTGCGAGGAGGGCACCCTGTCGTGACCCCGGGCGAGCGGCTCCTCCGGCACTTCGGCTGAACCAGAGAAGGCCGGGCCAGGCCAGTCCCCAGGGAAACGCTGCTGAACCGGCTTGCCCACCGAGTCCCCCACCCGACAGCACGTACACCTGCACCGGCGGACCGGCACCAGCCGTGGTGACCGCCCCCGGTCAGGTCGGCCTCGCGGCCCTCACCAGGGGGGCGAGCTCACCCGGCACCGCCCAGCAGTTCGGCCCACCCCCCTGACGCGGCCAGACCTCCGGGCCCCCGCCGTACCACTCGATGAGGCCCGACTCGGCCACATCCACCTCGTCCCGGCACCCGAGCCCGGCGTGCCGCAGCAACATCGTCAGCTCGTGCAGGGAATACGCCGTGCCCAGGAGCTGGTCGTCGAGATACGCGCGGCGCCCTCCACACCCACCGGGCGCCTCCACGATCGCGGAACCCTCGGCCATGGACTCAGCTTCTCCCCAGGAGAGCCGGTCCGCATTCCGGAGGACAGCCGCCGGGTGCCCTGGCGACCGCCGGCCCACCGGACCGCCCCTACAGCCATTGCGTCGCCGAACGGTGACTGGACATCCTGCCCGTGGACATGCGTCGAGCACCGGGACCTCGCTGTCGATCGGTCGGGCATAGCCCAGTAGCTCTACGCCCGCCCGGCGCCCCGGCGCGGCTGCCCTCCGCGACACCGTCAACCCCTCAGCATGTCCGGACAGCCCCGACCGCAGCGAGTGGAGGTCCTTTGTCGCGCCGGAGGAGTACGGGCGGCCTGATGGCACTCGCCTGTGCTGTCTGCCTGAGCTCCTGCAGCACGCTCGGTGAGTGAGAGGCTGCCGCGTCCCGAGCCGCCGTGTGCTTCGAGGAGAGCGTCCGGCGCGCCGACGGGGCGCGCGCCTGTGCGGCGCTGGCCCCCCAGACACGGCAGGAACTTCAGCAGCCGGCGAAGACGTCCTGCCCCAAGGCTCTCTCCGAAGAGCAGCTGTCCCCCGCGGGGGCGGTGCGCACGGTCCAGGTCTACGGGCGGCAGGCACGGGTGGTCCTCGCCGCCGACACGCTGTTCCTGTCGGTCTTCCCGTCCGGCTGGAAGATCACCGCGGCAGGCTGTGAGCCGCGGCCCCACCAGCCGTACCAGTGCCAGGTCAAAGGAGGGTGACCGGAGAATGCGAGCCCTGTTCACGTTGCTGCTGCTCACGGTCGGCGCCGGACTCTCCTACTTCACCGCCGTGGGGCTGATGCAGCGGTGAACCGCCTGACACGGTTCGTGAGCCACAACAGCCTGACCCTGGCCTTCGGTACCGGCTTTCTGCTCACCCTCGCGGGCCAGGCCGTGTCCGGGCACGCGGACTTCGACAACCAGCTGGTCACCGACGGGCTCCATCCCATCGGCTTCCTTTACTACCTCACGACCTCGGACTTCGCGGTGGACGTCACCGAGAACTGGCAGTCGGAATACCTGCAGTTCTCCCTCTACATCTTCGGCACCGTCTGGCTGCTCCAACGCGGCTCGCCCGAGTCCAAGGAGCTGGACCGGGCCGGTGTGCAGAGCGACCGGGAACAGAAGGTCGGCGAGCACGCCGGACCGTTCTCACCCCGCTGGGCGGCCGACACGGGATGGCGGCAGACGGTGTACTCACGCTCCCTGGGCATCGTCATGGGCGCGATCTTCATCTGGTCGTGGCTCGCCCAGTCCATCACCGGCGCGGCCGCCTACAACGAGCAGCACCTGCGCCAGCTCCAGGCATCGGTCTCCTGGCCGCAGTACCTCGGCTCGGCCGACTTCTGGAACCGCACCCTGCAGAACTGGCAGTCCGAACTCCTCGCCGTCGCCTCGATGGCCATCCTCTCGGTCTACCTGCGCCAACGCGGATCCCCTGAATCCAAGCCCGTCGGCGCGGCCCACACCGCCACGGGAGTCGAGGGCTGAGGCCCACCGGTCACGCCGTGGCGTCCTCCGGGTTCGCCTGCACCTTGAGGACCCGGTCGGCCCCGGTGAGCTCCAGCAAGCGCCGCAGTTGGGCCGGCGGCGCGACTATGCGCAGGTCGGTCGTGTGGTGGATGCCGAGCAGGAGATTCAGGAAGGTCGAATCCGCGAAGGTGACGCCACCGGTGTCGACCACCACCCTGGAGTGCTTCTCGGCAGCTGCCTGCAGCGTTTCCGCGAGCGGCGCGATCGAGGCCGGGTCGTAGGCGCCGTGGGCCACGAACACCTGGACCCCGTGCGACTCGTACTGGACTACCGCAGGCGGCCCCGGGCGGGAATGACCGGCCTCGCTGGAACGATCGTCGTCACTCCCGGTTGTATGGGTCATGCCCCCCAGTGTCCCCCCGCGGCCTTGGCGTCACCCCAGGGTCAGCAGAACGATCGCGAGGGCCGCACTCACCAGGCCGGTCACCTGTGCCCGGGTGAGTCTCTCGCGCAGTACCGCGACGCCGAGAACGGTGGGGATCGCCGGGTACAGGGACGCCAGCACGACGGCGACGGCCAGCATCTGCAGCTGGGCGGCCCGCATGTAGAGGATGAGCGCGAAGGCCGCGCCCGCTCCGGTCACCACCGCTTCGGCCAGGAGGCCCGGTGGCCGCCGAAAGCGGGAAACATGCCGTAGGGCGCCCGGCAGCAGGAGGAGAACGGCGGCCAGACGGCCGGCGGCCACGGGCCACAGGCCGCTCGCCGGGCCCGCCTGGGCGAGCCCGATGTACTGCACGGCGATCGCCGAGCTGGCAAGCAGGCCGTCCGCCAGGGCCCTCCGGTCCCCGCCCGGACCGATGCCGCCGGAGACGAGCCACAGGGCGGGCACGGTGGCGCAGATGCCCAGCCAGGCCGCCGGGGTGGGCCGGTCGCCCAGGAAGAACACCCCGCACAGTACGGACAGGGCGACTCCGGTGACGGCGCTGACCGGCACCACGACACTCATGGCTCCCCGCGTCAGGCCCCGGTTGAGGCAGTACATGGCGGTCCCGCTGCCCGCCCCGGACAGCGCTCCCCAGCAGACGTCCGGAGAGCGGACCGCCGCTGCGGGCAGCAGGACCGCGGCCGCCAGCGCGAGCAGCAGCCCGCCGATCTGCCCGAGGAAGGTGACCACCGTGAAGTGCGCCCGGCGTGACAGCAGCCCGCCGGCGAAGTCGACGACGCCGTAACAGACAGCCGAGGCCAGCGAGAGCAGAGCACCCATCAATCCCCAGTGCCCGGCACGGGCGCTTCGACCCGCCTCGGTACCGACCCGTCGGTGCCGCTCCCCGAGGCTTCACGTCGCAAGTGCGCTTGCCGGGCCTCGCCGACTGGTGGATGCACCGGCGGACCCGGGTCGAGCACACCAGCGGAACCAAGGAGTCCGCGGTCCACGCCCTGATGATGACCGAGGCCGGAATCCCCGTCCTCATGGGCCTGCTGGCCCGCGTCAACCCGCTGGTGCTCAGCGTGATGGGCGGCGCCGCCCTCGCCCACGGCGCGACGGCCGTGTACGACGTGTCGCTGGCCGTCAAGGAGCGGGAGGTCCACCCGATCGAGCAGCACATCCACAGCTTCCTGGAGGTGCTGCCGCTCACCGCGCTGGCCTTCACCGCCTGTCTCCACGCCGACCAGGTCCGCAAGACCCTGCGGGGCGGCCCGGACCCGCAGGACTGGCGGCTGCTGCCCAAGGAGCACCCGCTGCCCGCCGCGTACCTCGCGGGGCTCGCCGCGATCATCGCGGGCGGTGTCGCCCTGCCCTACGCCGAGGAACTCCGGCGCTGCCTGCGGACCGCGACCGCGTCGCGCGAAGTCCCGGCCCTCGGCTGATCGAGCGCCGCGGCCTGTCCGCGCGGGCAGTCAGGCCCTGTCACAGTTGTCGGCGGATCCCCAGCTCTTTGGGCACGCGGCGGCCGTTGTCCGTCACCGCCACGGCGTCGACAGCCTGCTCGCGCATCAGCCGGAACGCGCTCAGTGCAGACCGGGGCTCCGCAGTCACGAGGACACTCGCACGCAGGCGCGGGGCGGGCTTCCACATGCGATTGTTCCCGAGGTGATCGGGTTGCCGCTCGTGTCCCGCACCGGCTCCCAGGGACATGCCCCCTGTCCCTTCCTTCGTCCCCGAACGGGCGCCTGCCGGGTGGTGACTGACCGCGCAACGGGCATGCGGTCAGTCGTCGTGGGAACTCCGCAGCCATGTGTCTCAACCATGATGAAGCACCCGTCCTGGACGCCCTCGCCCGCTACCACGAGGCCGACGAGCTGGGGTTCTCCCCGCCGGGGCACAAACAGGCACGCGGCGCGGACCCCCGGGCCCGAGCGGTCCTCGGCGACGCCGTGTACCTCGGTGACGTGCTGGCCAGCGGCGGCATGGACGACCGGCTGTCCCGGGGCCGGGTACTGGAGCGGGCCGAGGAGCTGATGGCCGACGCGGTGCACGCGGAACACACGTTCTTCTCGACCTGCGGCAGCTCCCTGTCGGTCAAGGCCGCCATGTTGAGCGTGACCTGCCACGGCCGGGGCCTGATCGTGGGCCGGGACGCCCACAAGTCGGTGATCGCCGGGCTCATCCTGTCCGGCGTGGAGCCGATCTGGGTCGAACCCCAGTGGGACCCGGAACGCCACCTCGCGCACCCCCCGTCGGCCGCCGCCTACGAGAAGGCGTTCGCGGAGCATCCCGAGGCGGACGGCGCCCTCGTCACCAGCCCCACCCCGTACGGCACCGCCGCCGAGCTGCGCGGCATCGCCGAGATCTGTCACCGCCGGGGCAAACCGCTGATCGTCGACGAGGCATGGGGCGCGCATCTGCCCTTCCACGACGAGCTGCCCACCTGGGCGATGGACGCGGGCGCCGACGTCTGCGTCACCAGCATCCACAAGATGGGCAGCGGCCTGGAACAGGGCTCGGTCTTCCACCTCCAGGGCGACCTCATCGACCCCGCCGAACTCTCCTCCCGCGCCGACCTGCTCGGCACCACCAGCCCCAACGTCCTGCTCTACGCGGGAATCGACGCCTGGCGCCGGCAGATGGCCCAGCACGGCCACGACCTCCTCGACCACGCCCTGCGGCTGGCCGGGCGCACCCGGGCCGCGATCGAGGACATCGACGGCTTCCACGTCAACGACGCCGGCGACTTCTGCGGGCCGGACCGCGCCGCCGAGTTCGACCCCCTCCCGGTCGTCATGGACATCGAGGCGCTGGCGACCACCGGCTACCGGGCCGCCGGCTGGCTGCGCGAGCACCACCACCTCGACATGCACCTCTTCGACCACCGGCGGATCAGCGCCCAGCTCACCCACGCCGAGGACGAGCAGACCGCCGACCGGTTGCTCACCGCCCTGCGCGACCTCGCCGACCACGCCGACGAGTTGCGGGACGCGCCGCGCGTCGCCGTGCCCTCCCCGGCCGAGCTGCGGATGGAACAGGCCCGGCTGCCCCGCGACGCCTACTTCGAGCCCCACGAGGACATCCCCACGCACCGCGCGGCAGGGCGGATCGCCGGCGAGATGATCACGCCGTACCCGCCCGGCATCCCCGCCGTACTCCCCGGCGAACGCCTCACCGACCCCGTCCTGCGCTACCTGACCAGCGGAGTGACGGCAGGCATGAACCTGCCCGACGCGGCCGACACACAGCTGGACACGATCCGGGTGGTCGCACAGGAGTGACCTCCGGGATGGTCGGCGTCCCAGAGAGACTTACCGGCCCAGATGTAGTCCATGACCAGCCAGGTGAAGACTCACAGCCGTTGTCAAGCGCCGTTGGCGGAGCCCGGCAGCCGATACCCGGTGGCGTCCGGAACAAGCCATCGCGGCCAGGAGCCGATCCGTCGCACCCGTCACGACGAGTCCGCGACGTCCGTCGGCACGAGCGTTCGGAGGGGACCTCGAAAAGCCGGCTCGGCTGCGCTCCATGGTCACCCGATCGGAGCTCGAAGAAGCAGCTGGTCACCTCAAAGGTGAGCCCGGCCCGCGCGCAGCCGGTCGGGCTCACCGGCGGCGGTCCGGGGCCCTTGACCGACACCTCGCGATTGGGTGAAGCCGTGGCCAAGCGCCCCAGTGCACGTCACACCTGACCTCCGCGTTTCGAGCCTACGCTCGCCCGGGCCGGTCACGGCTGCTTCCGATGGGCCGAGGTCGTCACAGGCGGATGACGATCAAGGCGATGTCGTCGTGTCCGCCGCCGCCGGCCTGCCAGCCGAACAGGTCCTTCGGCCCGAGCCGGCCCCGGTTCACCCGGTCGCCGGGCCGCCCGCGCACCCCGACGATCCGGCCGCGGGCGACGGCGACGTCCATCGCATCACCGTTGGAGTGCAGCAGCGACGCGGCGGGGACCCATCGCTCGACGGCGTCGGCCGTGACGCCGGATTCGAGATACGAGTCGACGAGCACCGGCCAGGCTCCGCCGCGTCCGTAGGGGGTGCGGTCGCCCCAGGGCTGCGCGATCCGGTCCACCTCGGGCCGCACCCGCCTCACCCCCTCAACGGCCGAGAGCGTTCTGCAACTGCTGCTTGGTCATCGAGGAACGGCCGTCGATGTTGCGCTTCTTGGCCTCCTCGTACAGCTGGTCCTTGGTCGGTCCCTGCGCACCGGTGTGCGAGCGCTGCCCGCCGCGCTGGGACGCGGACTTGCGGTCACCGGTCGAGGACTTGCTCGCGGTCTTCGACTCGCCCGACCTCGCCCGCTCCTTGTTGACCGTCCGCGAGGCGATCTCCTTGGCCCGCCCGGCGGACTCGCCCCGGTCCTGGGCGCTCTTCTTGATGTGCTCGTACTGTCGTTCCCGCTTGGAACTCGATCCGGCAGGCATCTCGTTACCTCCTCGTTCGTTCTCTCGGATGGTCACGATGGTCACGCGGTCCCGGCGGCTCAGGGATGATCGGGCTGCTGGTCCGGCGGCACTCCGCCGCCTTCTCCGCCGCCCTTGTTCCCCTTGTCCGTGCCAGGGCGTGGCCCTCGCCCGTCTCCTCGATCTGGCGGGCCTTGAGCTCGCCGCTGTCCTGCGGCGTTACGCCACGCCCCCCTTACGGCTGCGCCGCTGCTGGGGCCGCTGAGGGTCGGACATGTTCGATCCTTTCCCTCTTCTCTTGCGATGAGGTCGACATTTCGAGTTCCCTGAAGTTGTCGTCCAACCCGTCGGCTTCCCGCTCGGCGTCAACCGGTGAGCAGGACATCCCGGACCGCCCTGACGCGCAGCTCCTCCAGCGTGCCCATCTGCCGCTCGGCCCGTTCGATCAGTCCGTCGAGTTCCTGCTCGTCGATGCGGCCGTCCGCCTCGGCCAGGGCGCGCAACGTGCGCCAGCCGAGTTCCTTGCCCTTCACCCCCAGCCGGAGGAACTCCAGCTCGATCACCAGAGTGAGCGGTGAACGCCGGCAGAGGCGCCCGTTGCTCTTGAGTCGCCCCAGCCGCTCGGCCACGCCGGACGCCGCGACCTTGTAACGGCGCTTGGGCACGCCCAGGCTCCCCATGATGCGCAGCAGACTCGCACGGTCCTCGGCGATCTCGCCCGCGAGGCGCCGCAACGGTTCCGCGAACGGCGGGTCACGATGCGACCGGGCCGCGAACCCGGAGCGAGCGGATCCGACCGTGGCACCTGCCAGATGGTCGTTGAGGTAGATCCCGAGCAGGTTCGTGCGGACCCCACGGATCTGGGTCCCCGGGCGGGTGCCCGGCATCGGTGTCGTCATGGCTCGTGCCCTCGCTTCTCTCCGCCGCGTGCGGCGGCGTTGCACGAGTACCCCGACCGGGCGTACCTGTCCCCGCCATGCTGAGCATCCGCGCCGGGTGTCTGCCCCGTATCGGTCTTCGGTCAGCTGCCGGGTACCGCGACGCAACCGCACACCCGGCTCACCCGGCCCGGGGCCAGGCGCCCGTTCGGACACCTGCGCGTGTCACTTCGGCGGAGAGGGAACTCGGCGGCCATGAACGCCCATGAAGGACTCCGGGGGTCGTACTGGATCGAGACCGCGCCGGGTGGTGAGCCCGCTCCTCCGCCGGCCGGGGACATCTCCGTCGATGTCGCGGTGGTCGGCGGCGGCATGGCGGGGCTCAGCACCGCCTGGGAGCTGTCCCGGCGCGGGCGGGAGGTGGCCGTGCTGGAGGCGGGCCGGATCGCCGGCGGGGTCACCGGGCACACGACGGCCAAGCTGACCGCGCTCCACACCCTGGTCTACGACCACCTGCGCCGCACCCGCGGCAGCGAGGGCGCGCGGCTGTACGCCGAGTCGCAGTCGGCGGCGATCCGCCGGGCCGCCGAGACCGTCGCCGACCTCGGCATCGACTGCGACTGGGAGGAAGCGGCGGCCTGCACCTACGCTGAGGACGCGGAGCATGTCGCGCAGCTCCGGGCGGAAGCCGAGGCGGCGCGCGAAGCGGGCCTGCCGGCCGAGTTCGTCACCGACACCGAGCTGCCCTTCCCGGTGGCCGGAGCGGTCCGGGTGACCGGGCAGGCCCAGTTCCATCCCGTGAAGTACCTGCACGCCCTGGCCGCAGATCTCCGCGACCGCGGCGGCACCGTCCACGAAGGGACCCGTGTCACCGGCCTCACCGAGGGCGAACCCTGCGTCCTGTCCACCGACGCCGGCATCGAGGTGCGGGCGCGCGAGGTCGTCGTCGCCACGCACTACCCCGTCTTCGACCGGGCGCTGCTCTTCACTCGACTCTCCCCACGCCGCGAACTGGTCGTCGCGGGGACCATAGACGCGAACGCGGCACCGCGCGACATGTACATCACCCCCGAACAGAACACCCGGTCCGTGCGCAGCGCCCCCTACACCGACGGGCAGCGTCTGCTCGTCGTCACCGGCGAGCACTTCACCCCCGGCGCCGCCGACGTCGAGGAACGCCTCGCCCGGCTGGCCGCCTGGGCCACCGGCCGCTTCCCGGGCCTGACGCTCACCCACCGATGGGCCACCCAGGACAACGACTCCACCGACTCCGTGCCCCTCGTCGGCCCCCTCCACCCCGGCAGCCGCCACACCTACGTGGCCACCGGCTTCGGCGGCTGGGGCCTGAGCGGCGGCATCATGGCCGGCCTGCTGATCAGCGACCTCATCGAGGGCCGGAAAGTCGCATGGGCGGGCTTGTACGATCCCCGCCGACTGGGCTCCGTGGTCCGCGAGGGCGGCTCGTTCCTCAAGCACCAGGCGCACGTGGCCAGGCACTTCGTCGGCGACCGGATCCCACCCGTGACAGCCCCCGCACCCGAGGACCTCGCCCCCGGAGACGGAGCCGTCATCCGGGTCGGCGGGCACCAGTGCGCCGTCCACCGGGACGACAGCGGCCAGCTGCACGCCGTCTCGGCCCGCTGCACCCACCTCGGCTGCCTCGTCGCCTTCAACCATGCGGAACAGGCATGGGAATGCCCCTGCCACGGCTCCCGCTTCGCCCCGGACGGCAGCATCCTCCAGGGCCCGGCCGTGCGGCCGCTGGAGAAGCGCGAGGTCCAGTCGCCCTGACGGTCCGGGGGTTGTGGGAGCGGCACCTGCTCAGGGCTGGCTTCACGTCCGCTGAGGCGAAGGTGGTGGACGCCCCGAAGGCCGGGCACATCGGCACACTCATCGTCCGAGCCCGCGCCTGACGGTCGCGTCACAGCCCCGGCCGAGCATGTCCGGCCGGCCGGGGCCTCTCTGTGCAACGGCTGAGGCCCCAGCTCGAAATCCCTCCGAGCTGGGGCCTCTTCCGTAGGCCGTGTGGGACTCGAACCCACAACCAATGGATTAAAAGTCCACTGCTCTGCCAATTGAGCTAACGGCCCAGGCGATGTTGCCTCCCCGAGCATAGCCGGACGGAGCCGTGTCGCCGATCGGGTATCGGGGTCGCGGCCGCGTCGTGAGGCAGAAGTGGCCCGGAGCGTCAGAGATCGACCAGTTTGGCGGTGTCCTCGTGGCGTGCTCTGTCCGGGTGGAGGAACCAGTGCCGGGCCGAGGCCTGCCACCAGATCGCGGCGAAGCCGAGGACCGCGAGAACGGCCACCGGAGCGTAGTTGAAGGACTTCCAGGTGACCGGGGAGACCTGCGGGAGCATGAAGAGGACGGTGATGACACCGACCCAGGCCACCGAGATCACGCCGATCACCCCCGACCAGCGGCCCAGATGCCACGGCCCGCGTTCGAACGCGGCGCCCTTCCTGACCCGCAGCAGCGTCGGGATCACGTACGCCACGTACAGCCCGATCACCGCGATCGACGTCACGGCGGCGTAGGCCGTGTAGTTGATCAGGTACGGGAGGCCCAGTGCGAGCGCGGCGAAGGCCGCGAGCCAGACCGCCGCAACGGGGGTGCGGGTGCGCGGGCTGACCGTGTGCCAGACGCGGGAGAACGGGAGCGCCCCGTCGCGGGAGAACGCGTAGATCATGCGGCTGTTGGCCGTCACCGACGCCATCCCGCAGAAGAGCTGGGCACCGATCACGACGAGGAGCAGCAGCTTGCCCGTGGTCGCGCCGAGCGCGTCCAGCAGGATCTGCGCCGGGGGCGCGCCCGTCGGGGAGCCCAGTTCCTTGTCGTACGACTGGATGGCGAAGGTGAAGCCGAGGAGCAGGACGAAGCCGGCGATCCACGACGTCCAGATCGAGCGGACGATGCCCCGCGGGCCCGCCGTCGACGCGTCGTGCGTCTCCTCCGTCATGTGCGCCGAGGCGTCGTACCCGGTGAAGGTGTACTGCGCCATCAGAAGACCGAGCAGGACCACGTACGGGCCGCTGCTCCAGCCCGTCCTGTTCACGAACTCGGTGAAGACGAAGGACGCCGACTGGTGGTGGTCGGGTACGAAGGTCAGCGCGCCGACGATGACCGCGACACCGACGACGTGCCACCACACGCTCACGCTGTTGAGCAGCGCGACGATGCGGACGCCGAAGGTGTTCAGCAGGCCGTGCAGGAACAGGATCGCGGCGAAGAGGAGGATCGTGCGGCCCGGCGTCACCTTGAAGTCGAACTGCAGGTTCAGGTAGGCGCCCAGGAAGGACGCGGCGCCGAAGTCGATGCCGGCGGTCACCGCCACCTGGCCGAGCACGTTGAACCAGCCCGTGAACCACGCCCAGGCGGCCGCGCTGCGGGGCGGGGCCAGGCGGTGGGCCCAGAAGTAGAGGCCCGCCGAGGTGGGATAGGCGGAGCAGATCTCGGCCATGGAGAGGCCTACGAAGAGGGTCATCAGGCCCACGGCCACCCAGCCCCAGGTGATCACCGCGGGACCGCCGGTGATCATGCCGAAGAGGTAGAGGGTGAGGCAGCCGGAGAGGACCGAGATGATCGTGAAGGAGACCGCGTAGTTCGAGAAGGCCGACATACGGCGGGCCAGGACCTGGGTGTAGCCGAGCTGGGCCAGCCGCTCCTCGTCGGAGGTCGCTTTGCCTATCGCGTCATCTGTCATGCCCCCAGCGATTCCCCCGCCAGGGGCGTGACATGCGTCACAGCATGGCTGAAAACACTCTGGAACCCCTTGGAAACAGGGTGCCTAGAAGAGTCCCTTGTAGCCCTGCCAGCCCGTCGCGATCTTCACCCGGGCCGCGAACGAACCCTTGCCGGTCCCGGTCTGCCGGTACAGGTTGCCCCCGGTGTCCCGCATGACCAGGTCGTTCTTGCCGTCCCCGGTGATGTCGCCGACGCCCACGACCGCGTTGTACGACGAGCCCCACCCGGTGGCGATCTTCACCCGGCCGCCGAAGCCGCCCTTGCCGGTGCCGTAGTACCGGTACAGGTTGTTCGCCTTGTCCTGCGCGACCAGGTCCCCGACCCCGTCGCCGTTCAGGTCCCCGGCGCCGACGACCTTCTTGTACGTCTTCCAGTTGCCGTACAGCTTCACGCGGGCGGAGAGCTTGCCCGTGCTCGTCGTCTTGTACAGGTACACCGCGCCGGTCGCGGAGTTGCGGGCGATCAGGTCGGGGCGGCCGTCCTTGTTCAGATCGCCGGGCGAGGTGAGGACGTCGTACTGGTTCCAGCCGCTCGTGCCGAGGCTCGTGTACGACGTCGACGGGGTGAGTGCGGCACCGCAGGCGGGCTTGTAGGCGCGCAGCGCGCCGCCTGGCGTGCGGACCAGCACGTCGTTGCAGCGGTCGTTGTTCAGGTCGCCGTACGGCACGGCCAGCGTCTTGGCCGACCAGCCCTTCCCGGAGACCGTCCCGGCGAAGCCGCCCTTGCCGGTGCCCTGTTGGAAGGCCAGCGTCGTCCCCGAGGAGTTGAGGGTGAGCAGGTCGCCGATGCCGTCCGAACCCACCTGGTCGTGCCGCACCGGGCTGCCGGTCCGGATCCGCACCGAACCGGTCGCCTGGAGCGCCCCGGTCCCGTCGGCCGGGGTGACGGACAGCGACCACTCGTACGTGCCGTTCGGCACCGGCACGTCCCCGGGGGCCGTCCGGTCCATGCCGAACCAGCCGACCTTCAGCTCACCGCGCGCCGACGCAGTGCTCTCCGCCGTGTCCACGACCCTCCCGGTCGCCTTGGAACGCACGGTCAGCCGCCACCCGGACGTCGGCTTCGAGAGCAGCAGGGTGGTCAGCGGGTCCGGTGTCGTGTCGATCGGCGTCGGATCGACCGAGGCCGCGTTCTGTGCGGGAGAGAGCAGCCGCAGGGGCTGCTGCGGCACCCCGGACGGTACGAGGTGGATCTGCTGCGCGCCGTCCACGTAGGCCGCGTTCGAACCGGACTCGTCGACGGTCCAGCGCACGTCCCGCTGCGAGACGCCCGTGTCGGGCAGGTCGCCGATGACCCGGCTGGCGGGAGTCCCGCCGGCGACGGTCGTCAGCACCAGCTTCCCGGCCGTCCTGTCGTGCGTGACGACGTACCCGTCCCCGAGCTTGGCCTCGTCGGCCGGGACGGGCACCGACTTCTTCGCCGTACGGTCGTAAACCCCGGCCGTCGTGCCACCGCAGTTCCAGTACAGGTAGCGGCCGTTCGCCTGGAGTTCGGTGGGTGCGCAGCCGCCGTTGTCGAGGGTGAGCGTCTCGGCGGTCTTCTTCGCCGCCAGGTCGTACGCGCTGACCTGCCCGTGGGCCGTGGCGCTCGCCGTCCAGAGCAGATCGCCGGAGAGGGCGGCGGCGCCGGGGGTGCGAGCGACCTTGGGGCCCGCGTAGTCGCCGATCTCGTAGACGTACTGCTGGGTGGCGGTGGCGTAGAGGACGTACTCGCCGGAGACGTCGGTGATCTGTCCGCCGACGGGGATGTCGTGTTCCCAGAGCGAGTTCCCGGGGCCGTGGGCCCGGAGCAGGTCGACTTCGGAATCGGCGCTGCCGCCGGCGCCGCGCTCCAGCCACACCGTCCGGCCCGCGGCCGTACCGAACAGCTGCGAACAGCCGACATCGGTCGTCGAGCAGATGCCCAGCAGCACGTCCGTGCCGTCGTAGTTCGAGCGCGCGCCGTACGTGGGCGTGCCGGTCGCGGCGACGGTACGGCCGAAGGTGTCGCGCCCCCCGGAGTAGCTCTCGTCCGCTTCCACCAGTCGCCCCTGGTCCAGCGACAGCCCCTGGATCGGGTACGGCGGCTTCGGCAGCGCCTTGACCAGGGTGACGGTCGGCTTGCCGTCGGCGCCTGCGGTGATGTGCTGGACCCCCCAGTCGTCGGCGCCGGTGCGGCCGACGACGACCGCCGTGCCGTCCTGGGCGACCGAGATCCCGCCGTTCGAGGCAGCAAGCAGGGTGACCGGGTCACCGCCCGCGATCGGCACGGCGGTGACCTGTCCCCGGCCCCCCGGCTGGTGGACAAGCCAGTCGCCGACGATCGCGACGCCCGTGGGAGACACCCCGGTGCTCACCGGGTTGTCCAGGGTGACCGCGACCGGGTCCGCCGTCAGGTCGGCGCGGGAGTACACGTACGCCGTGGTGGCGTTGCCCCCGGCGTAGGCGACGACGTGATCGGGCGAGAGCCGGACCGTGGTGCCGGTGCCCGAGGGCAGGGCGGACGTCCAGCTCACGACCTGGCCGCTCTTCGGATCGACCTGGGCCAGGCGCAGGGAACCGTCCAGCGTCGCCCGGAAGACGAACCCGTCCGCGTCTCCGCGCACCGGACCGCCGAGGACCATGCCCTCCGGCGCCCCGCCCACGGTCACCTCGTTCGTCATGCCGTCGGCGCCGGGGGTCAGCAGACGCTTGACCTTGCCGGTGGTGCCGTCCGCGTAGGTGACGTTCTGGTTGGTGGCGACCGTGGTGCCGAAGACGCCGTAGACCGACTGGTTCGAGGGCACCTGGACGGTGCTGGTGGTGCCGTCGACCGCGTTCCACAGGTCGATACGGCCGTCACCGTGGTGGTAGGCGAGGACATCGCTGCCGGTGCCGCCGTTGTAGAACGTGCTGCCGCCCATGGCCGTCGGCACGTCGAAGGACTCGCCGTCCGAGTACCGCGTCCAGACCGTTGCCGAGTGGCCCTCCAGCCGGTGGAAGACGCCCTGCGCCCCCGCGCCGTCACCACCGGCGGTGGAGTTGGTGTAGATGACGTTGGCCGTGAGGTTCGAACTGCGATAGGTGGCCGGTACGACCGTCTCCTGCGCGGTGTCGACCGCGACGGCGGTGCTCACCGGACCAAACGCGGTGACCAGCGCGGTGGACGCGGCGACGGCGACCGCCGCGGACACGAAGGCGTGACGCGCCAAGGTGAATCCTCCCCGTGGGAAAAGGAGGGACACTCGCCGCTCGGTTGCCCCGCCCCCGGCTGTCATGTCCCCCTCTGAAGTAGCTGATCTTACGGCCACTTCACAGGAGCACGGGGATCTGTTTCCGATCTCTTGTCCGGGCCCCGGAAACGGCTGAGCGCCGCGCCCCGGGAGGGACGCGGCGCTCAGCCGTGGTGCATCACAGAACGTCAGCCGTTGCGCTTCCAGCGCGGCTTGTCGTCGCGGCGGCCGAAGGAGCCGCCGGTGCCGGTGCCGGTGCCGCGGTGGTCGTCACGGCGGCCGTACGGGCGGTCGTGGCCGCCGCTGCGGAAGCCCGGACGGTCGTCGCGGTGGTCACGGTTGAAGGGACGGTCGCTGCCCCGGTGGCCGGACGGACGGTCGTCGCGGCGGAAGCCGCCACGGTCGCCGCCGTCACGACGGTCGTCCCGGCGGAAACCACCCGAGGGACGGTCATCGCGACGCTCGAAGGAACGGCCACGGTCGCCGTCACGACGGTCGTCACGGCGGTCGTCCCGACGGAAGCCACCGGAGGGACGCTCGTCACGACGCTCGAAGGAACGGCCACCACGGTCGTCGCGGCGGTCGTCACGGCGGAAGCCACCCGACGGACGGTCGTCGCGGCGGAAGCCGCCACGGTCGCCGCCATCACGGCGGTCGTCCCGACGGAAACCACCCGAGGGACGGTCATCGCGACGCTCGAAGGAACGGCCACCACGGTCGTCGCGGCGGTCGTCACGGCGGAAGCCACCCGACGGACGGTCGTCACGGCGGTCACGGCGCTCGTAGTTGCCCCGCTCGTCGCGCTGCTGACGCGGACGCTCGTACGAGGAGGACTCCTGACGGGCCGGCGCCTCGACGGCCGGCTGCTCCGCCACCTCGGCCTCGGCCTCGGTCACGGCAGCGGCCTCGGCCACCGCCGTCTCCGGGTCCTCGCCGCGCTCGCGGGCGGCACGGGCGACCAGACGGTCGGCCTCCTCGCGCAGCTCGGCCGCACGGCGGGTGGCCCGCTCCAGCTCCTTGGTGAGCTGGGTGACCTCGCGCTCGGCCTGCTGCGCCGCGTTGCCCGCGGACTCGGCCTGGACCTCGGTCATCGAACGGGCGCCGGTGATCTCGGCGACCTCGGGCTCGAAGGCCGTACCGGAGTTGATGATGTGACGGCCGGCGTCGACGCCCGCGTCCTCCATCAGCCGGAAGATCTGGCGGCGCTGGTGCGGCAGGGAGAGGGAGACGACGGTTCCCGTGCGGCCGGCGCGAGCGGTACGGCCCGCGCGGTGCAGGTAGTCCTTGTGGTCGCCGGCCGGGTCGACGTTCAGGACCAGGTCGATGCCGTCGACGTGGATGCCGCGGGCGGCGACGTCGGTGGCGACGAGCGCGTTGACGTAACCGTCCTTGAAGTCGGCCAGCGTCCGGGTGCGGGCGCCCTGGGTCATGCCGCCGTGCAGCGCGTCGGCCTTCACACCGGCGTCACGCAGCTGCTCGGCGATGCGGTCGGCGCCCAGCTGGGTGCGGACGAAGATGATCGTGCGGCCCTTGCGGGAGGCGATCGCGGCGGTGACCGGCGCCTTGTCCTTGGGCTTCACGATGAGGATGTGGTGGGACATCGTCGTGACGTTGCCCTGGGCGCTGTCGACCTCGTGGGTGACCGGGTCGGTCAGGTAGCGCTTGACCAGCGTGGAGATCTCGTTCTCCATCGTGGCCGAGAACAGCATGCGCTGGCCGCCGGCCGGGATCTGGTCGAGCAGCTCCGTGACCTCGGGCAGGAAGCCCAGGTCGGACATCTGGTCGGCCTCGTCGAGGACGGCGATCTGCACGTCTTCGAGGGAGCAGGCCCCGCGGTTGATGATGTCGCGGAGACGGCCGGGGGTGGCGACGAGGACGTCGACGCCGCGCTCCAGGGCGTAGATCTGGTTGCCCATGGACGTACCGCCGCAGACGACCTTCATCTTCAGGCCGAGGACGTCGCCGTACGGCTGGAGGGCGTCCGCGACCTGCATGGCCAGCTCACGGGTCGGGGTGAGGATGACGGCACGGGGCCGCTTCTTCTCGGTGCGGCCGCCGGCCAGCGTGGCCAGGGTGGGCAGACCGAAGGAGAGGGTCTTGCCGGAGCCGGTACGGCCACGGCCGAGGATGTCCTTGCCGGTCAGGGCGTCCGGGATGGTCGCGGCCTGGATCGGGAAGGGGCTGGTCACACCGTTCTGCGCGAGCTTGCGCACGACGCCCTCGGGGAGACCGAGGTCGGCGAAGGTGATCTGGGGGGTGTCGGTGGGGTCAGTGGTGTCGGTGGTGTCAGCGGTCTCCTCGGAGACCTGGGTCACCAGCTCGTTGTCCTCGTTGTTCTCGGGCACGACGAACTGATCAGTACTGGACACGGACATGCGAATGCGAAACCTTCCGGAGTCTCTTCGGCACGCGCCCGTCAACTCCGTGATTCGCTCACGACCGCCTCAATGCGGTCCGCCACGGCAAGGGAGAGTACGCGCCACACGGCGCGCTCTGCGGTGGCGCCGGGCAAATGGGATCAAACGATCTACCACCATACGCACCCAACCCCCCTCAAGGCAAACCACCCCCTAAACCCGCAGCTCACACCCCCTACCCCCCTTCCCACGCCGCCCAATTTTCTGCCCGCCGCAACGGCTCTCGGCCCCCACGGCGCTCTCCGGCGGTGCCGAACCACCGGTGCTCGTCGTGCCCGCGCCCCCCGTGCTCGTCGTGGCGAAGGCCGAGCCGTCGCTCGTCGTGGCGAACCCACCGTTGCGCTGAAGGCCGACGGGAACCTACGCCGGCGTCCCCGCCTCCGGCGCCGGTTCCCGTTGCACCAGCTGCGGCCCCGTGTCCTCGTGCGCCGAGGAGGACGGCTCGGCGGACGGCGGGTCCGTGACCGGCGGTGGCGGTGTCGGCGAGTCCGGCGGTGGCGTGGGGGAGGCCGCCGGCGGTGTGGGCGACGCCGGCGCCCCCGTCGGCCCGGCCGGCACCCCCGGCGCCGCACTCTGCCCCGGCTTCACCGGCACCGTCGGCCCCGCACTCGCACCCTTCGTCGGCTTGGCGGACGCCGACCCGGACTCCCCCGGCTTCGGCTTCCCCCCATGCCCCCGCTTCCCGTCGCCCACCGCACCGCCGTACCCCGCGCCGCCCGCACCGGACGCCCCGGAACCTCCGTCGGCCTCGTCACCGGCCCGGTGCCCGGCGGAGTGCGACGGCTTGGCCTTCCCCGCGTCGTCCCCGACGTTCACACAGCCGGCGGCGGCCGCGACGGCCATCACGGTGACGGCCAGACGGACGGGTACGTACAAGGGGCGCACGGCGGCCACCTCCGGGGGCGAAGAAAGGAGTCAACCTCCCCAACTCCCGCCGCCCACAAGAGGACACGCAACCGAGGCGTCACCCGCACCGGGGAATCACCCGCGCCCGAGGGCGCACGCCGGACCCGCCGCCCCCGTCACCCGTACCCGAGCGCATGCAGCCGCGCGTCGTCGATGCCGAAGTGATGGGCGATCTCGTGCACCACGGTCACCTCGGTCTCCGCGACGACCTCCTCGCGCGACGCGCACATCCGCAGTGTCGGCCCGCGGTAGATGGTGATCCGGTCCGGCAGCACGCCCGCGTACCACTCCCCGCGGTCGGTCAGCGGAGTCCCCTCGTAGAGCCCGAGCAGCTCGGGGTCGGACGGATCGTCGGGCTCGTCCTCGACGAACACCGCCACGTTGTCCATCAACCGGGTCAGCTCCGGCGGGATCCGGTCGAGCGACTCGGCGACCAGTTCCTCGAACTCCTCGCGCGTCATCTCCAGCACAGACCCATTGTCCGGTACGGAACGCCCGTGCGAGAGTCCCGAGCCCCCGACATACGGGCGGCACACCGTCGCATACGCGCCCGCAATCCTGGGCATACGGCACCAATGGTCCGAGCCCGTGCCCATGCCCGCCTGCCCGATCTGGAACTCGCCCCCGACGCGCACGCACCGCCCGTCTGGATCCGCGTCCTCGGCCTGATAACCGTCGTGCTCGTCGGCGCCTGGCTCGGCCTGCTGGTCGTCGGGAACGTCCGGGCCCAGGTCGGCCCGATGGACACGACGATGACCCTGCGCCCGTCCCTGCACGGCGGCACGAAGATCAACGTCTCGCCGCTGGGCGCCCTCTACCTGGACACCCACACCGCCCCCGTCCGTCTGGACGTCAACGTCGACCAGCTCGACCCGGTCCGCTCCCAGGCGCTGGTAGACCACCCCGAGCGCCTCTCCGGCCTCCAGGACGAGGTCGCCCAGGACGTCGCGCACGGCACCCTCGACGTGGCCGTACGCTCCTGCGCGGCCGTCGTCTCCGGCGCCACCGCCCTCGGCCTCGCCGTCTACCGCCGCCCCCGCCGCGCCCTGACCGCCGGCGGCCTCGCCCTCGCCCTGCTGGCCGGCTCCGGCGTGACCGCGTACGCCACCTGGAACCCCGAGTCGGTCCTGGAACCGAGGTTCTCCGGCCTGCTCTCCTCCGCCCCCGCCCTGGTCGGCAACGCGCGCAGCATCGTCACCGAATTCGACGTCTACCAGAAGGAGTTGGCGCGACTGGTGACCAATGTGACGAAGCTGTACGACGCCACCTCCACGCTCCCCGCCTACACGCCGGACCCGACCACCCTGCGCGTCCTGCACGTCTCCGACATCCATCTCAACCCGGCGAGCTGGAAGATCATCGCCTCGCTGGTGGAGCAGTACAAGGTGAACGTGATCGTCGACTCCGGCGACACCATGGACCACGGCACAGCGGCCGAGAACGGCTTCCTGGACCCGATCGCCGATCTGGGCGTGCCGTACGTCTGGGTCCGGGGCAACCACGACTCGGGCATCACCCAGCGCTATCTGTCCCGGATGAAGAACGTGCACGTCCTGGACGACGGCCGAGCCGAGACGATCGCCGGGCTGCGCTTCGCCGGGATCGGCGATCCCCAGTTCACGCCCGACCGCTCGGGCGTGCCGGGCGGGGACGCGGCCGAGGAACAGGCCGGGGACCGTCTGGCCACGGCCCTGCGGGAGCAGCGGGCGGCCGACACCCCGGCGGATGTGGCCATCGTCCATGAACCGACGGCCGCCCGGATGACGGACGGCGAGGTGCCCCTGGTCCTGGCGGGCCATCTCCATCACGAGCAGAGCGAGATCCTGCCGCACGGCACCCGCCTTCGGGTGGAGGGCTCCACGGGCGGCAGCGGTCTGCGCGCGGTCGAGGGCAGGTATCCGGACCCCATCGAGGCCTCGATTCTCTACTTCGACCGCGACACCCGCCGGCTCCAGGCCTGGGACGAGATCAGACTGGGCGGTCTGGGCGAGACGACGGCCGAGGTCAGCCGCCACCTACCGGAAGACGCGTTGCCGGGAGCCACCCCCTCCCCCTCGGAGAGCCCGTCACCCTCAGGAGGCACGCCGGAAACGCCGTCGCCCTCGGGGTCGTAAACCGTTTTGGCGATACTCCCCGCCATCCCATATGCTTCTCACGTCCCCGACGCGCTGAGAAGCGCCCAGGCGGGCCGATAGCCCTCATCGTCTAGCGGCCTAGGACGCCGCCCTTTCAAGGCGGTAGCACGGGTTCGAATCCCGTTGGGGGCACGCAAGATCGTGTGCGACACTGTTGCACGCAGAGCTTGGTCCTGTGGAGCAGTTTGGAGTGCTCGCCACCCTGTCAAGGTGGAGGCCGCGGGTTCAAATCCCGTCAGGACCGCTGGGGTTTCACGTGAAACCTCGTGGCTGGGTAGCTCAGTTGGTACGAGCGATCGCCTGAAAAGCGATAGGTCGCCGGTTCGACCCCGGCCCCAGCCACAACAGACAGCCCCTCCGGCATACCGGAGGGGCTGTTTTCATGCTCCATGCCTTTCATGCCCCACGGCCTCGCCGATCCGGTGCTCGCCGAGGTCCTGACCGGCGGGCTGACCCGATCTCCTTGGCGGCAGGGCCGCTCGGCGCTAGGTTCTGGCGGGTCGACACGTCATCAGGGTGGGGAAGATGAGCCGGGACCAGGACATACAGCTGGAGAAGGACCGCGCGAGATACGGCCTGCTCGCCGTCGTCATCAGCAACCTCTCGATCGCCCTGGTCGCGGTCTTCGGAGTCTGGCGGCTGAGCGGCGACACCTCGGTGATCATCGGCGTGCTCTCCGCCGCCTTCACCGCCGTGAGCAGCATGACCACGGCATACCTGGGCATCAAGGCGGTGTCCAACACGGCGAAGTCGATGGCCGCCGCCGCGTCCCCCGCCGCCCACACCACCCCACCGACTCCGACCACCCCCACCACCACCGCGCCTGCCGCTCCCACTCAGCGCGCCCAGTAGCCGCCCGCCGGCACCCGGAACCACCCGCGGCCGAAGCCGTCCCGCCGACTCCGGCCGCGCCCGCCACCACCGCTCCCACACACCGCGCCCAGCACCCGGCCACAGGCAGCCCCCAACCACCCGACTCCACCCCAACCGCGGCCCCGCCGCCCCGGCGCCGGCCCCGCCGAGGCCCCCTCCGCCGCCACCCCGCCCGCCCGGCAGGGCCGGTGGAGCCGGTGGGTCAACCCCGGCCGAACCGCCGGAGGCAAAAGCGTTCGCCACGGATTTGCCCGAGGTGAGATCCTGGACCGCGTATGTCTACGCACCCCGCCCCCGCCCTCGGCGCTCTCACCCCCCGCCTGACCGAGCTCTCGCTGCGCGACGCGCACCGGCTCGGGCGCAGGCTGGAAGGCGCACGCAAGATCCGTAAACCGGAGGCCCGGGCCGCCGTCCTCGCGGAGGTCGAGGCCGAGGTGGCCAGGGCCGAGGAACGGATGGCCGGCCGACGCGCCGTCGTGCCCGCCGTGTCGTACCCCGAGCAGCTGCCCGTCAGTCAGAAGAAGGACGAGATCGCGAAGGCGATACGCGATCACCAGGTCGTGATCGTGGCCGGCGAGACCGGGTCCGGGAAGACCACGCAGATCCCGAAGATCTGTCTGGAGCTCGGGCGCGGTGTCCGGGGAATGATCGGGCACACCCAGCCCCGCCGGATCGCCGCCCGCACCGTCGCCGAGCGGGTCGCCGAGGAGCTGCGCACGCCCCTCGGGGAGGCCGTCGGCTGGAAGGTCCGCTTCACCGACCAGGTGAACCCGGACGCCACCTTCGTCAAGCTGATGACGGACGGCATCCTGCTCGCCGAGATCCAGACCGACCGCGAGCTGCGTGCCTACGACACGATCATCATCGACGAGGCCCACGAGCGGTCCCTCAACATCGACTTCCTGCTCGGCTATCTGGCCCAGCTGCTGCCCAAGCGGCCGGACCTGAAGGTGGTCATCACCTCCGCGACCATCGACCCCGAGCGGTTCTCCCGGCACTTCGGGGACGCCCCGATCGTCGAGGTCAGCGGCCGGACGTACCCCGTGGAGGTGCGCTACCGGCCGCTCCTCGAAGAGGACGCCGAGGACGCCGACCGCGACCAGATCACCGCGATCTGCGACGCGGTCGAGGAGCTCCAGGCCGAGGGCAAGGGCGACATCCTCGTCTTCCTCTCCGGAGAGCGCGAGATCCGGGACACCGCGGACGCGCTGGAGAAGAAGAACTACCGGTTCACCGAGGTACTGCCGCTGTACGCCCGGCTCTCGCACGCCGAGCAGCACCGCGTCTTCCAGCCGCACACCGGTCGCAGGATCGTTCTGGCGACCAACGTCGCCGAGACCTCGCTGACCGTCCCGGGCATCAAGTACGTCATCGACCCCGGTTTCGCCCGGATCAGCCGCTACAGCCACCGCACCAAGGTGCAGCGGTTGCCCATCGAGCCGATCAGCCAGGCCAGCGCCAACCAGCGCAAGGGCCGCTGCGGCCGTACCAGCGACGGTGTCTGCATCCGGCTCTACGACGAGGACGACTTCCTCGCCCGCCCGGAGTTCACCGACGCGGAGATCCTCCGGACCAACCTCGCCTCCGTCATCCTGCAGATGACCGCGGCCGGCCTCGGCGACATCGAGAAGTTCCCCTTCATCGACCCGCCGGACCACCGCAACATCCGCGACGGTGTGCAGCTGCTCCAGGAGCTGGGCGCGATCGACCCGGCCGAGAAGGACGCCCGCAAGCGGCTCACCGACACCGGCCGCAAGCTCGCCCAGCTGCCCGTCGACCCGCGCCTCGCGCGCATGGTCCTGGAGGCCGACAAGAACGGCTGTGTCCGCGAGGTCATGGTCATCGCCGCCGCGCTCTCCATCCAGGACCCGCGCGAACGCCCGGCCGACAAGCAGACCCAGGCCGACCAGCAGCACGCCCGCTTCCGCGACGAGACCAGCGACTTCCTGGCCTTCCTCAACCTGTGGAGGTACGTCCGCGAGCAGCAGCGCGAACGCGGCTCGTCCTCCTTCCGGCGCATGTGCAAGCAGGAGTACCTGAACTTCCTGCGCATCCGGGAGTGGCAGGACATCTACACCCAGCTGCGTACGGTCGCCAAGCAGATGGGCATCCACCTCAACGAGGAGGACGCCCCCGGCGACCGCGTCCATGTCTCGCTGCTCGCCGGTCTGCTGTCCCACATCGGCATGAAGGACGTGAAGAACGCCGGGGGGGAGGGTGGGAAAAACACAGCGAAGAACGAGTACCTCGGCGCCCGCAGCGCCAAGTTCGCGATCTTCCCCGGCTCGGCGCTCTTCAAAAAGACTCCCCGGTTTGTGATGTCGGCCGAGCTGGTGGAGACCTCGCGCCTCTGGGCCCGGGTCAACGCCAAGATCGAGCCCGAGTGGGTGGAACCCCTCGCCGAGCATCTCCTCAAGCGGACGTACAGCGAACCGCACTGGGAGAAGGACCAGGCGGCCGTGCTGGCGTTCGAGAAGGTCACGCTGTACGGCGTGCCGATCGTCGCCCAGCGGAAGGTCAACTACGGCCGGATCGACCCGGAGACCAGCCGCGAGCTTTTCATTCGCAACGCACTGGTCGAGGGCGACTGGCGGACCCACCACAAGTTCTTCGCCGACAACCGCAGGCTGCTGAGCGAGGTCGAGGAGCTGGAGCACCGGGCCCGGCGCCGGGACATCGTCGTGGACGACGACACGCTCTTCGACTTCTACGACCAACGGGTGCCCGAACACGTCGTCTCCGGCGCCCACTTCGACTCCTGGTGGAAACACAAGCGGCACGAGCAGCCGGAGTTCCTCGACTTCGAGCGGGAGATGCTGATCCGGGAGTCGGCGGAGGCGGTCACCAAGGCCGACTACCCGGACTCCTGGCGGCAGGGGCAGCTCAAGTTCCGGGTGACGTACCAGTTCGAGCCGGGCGCGGACGCCGACGGTGTGACCCTCCACATCCCGCTCCAGGTCCTCAACCAGGTCCGGGACGAGGGCTTCGACTGGCAGATCCCGGGCCTCAGGGAAGAGGTCGTCACGGAGCTGATCCGGTCCCTGCCCAAGCCGATCCGCCGCAACTACGTCCCGGCACCGAACTTCGCCAAGCGCTTCCTGAACGCGGCGGTCCCTCTCCAGGAGCCCCTCACCACGACCATGGCCCGCGAGCTGAAGCGGATGGTCGGGGTGCCCTTCGAGGCCGAGGACTTCGACTGGGCGAAGCTCCCGGACCACCTGAAGATCACCTTCCGGATCGTCGACGAGCGGCGCCGGAAGCTGGCCGAGGACAAGGACCTGGAGGCGCTGAAGCTCCGGCTGAAGCCGAAGGCCCGTCAGGCCATCTCGCAGGCCGCCGCGGCCACCGCGGAGCGCGAGGGCGGCGAGTCGCTGGAGCGCAAGGGGCTCACGGACTGGTCGATCGGCGCGCTCACGCGCGTCTTCGAGACCCGTCGGGCCGGCCAGCCGGTGAAGGCGTACCCGGCGCTCGTCGACGACGGTGACACGGTCTCGGTCCGCCTCTTCGACACCGAGGAGGAGCAGGCCGAGGCGATGTGGAAGGGCACGCGCAGGCTGATCCTCCGCAACATCCCGGTCAACCCCGCGAAGTTCGCCTCGGAGAAGCTCACCAACGCGCAGAAGCTGGCGCTGTCCGCCAGCCCGCACGGCACGATCCAGGCCCTGTTCGACGACTGCGCGATGGCGGCGGCGGACAAGCTGATCGGCGACTTCGGGGGGCCGGTGTGGGACGAGGAGTCGTACCGGAAGCTGTACGACAAGGTGCGCGCGGAGATCGTCGACACGACGGTCCGAACGGTCGGGCAGGTGCAGCAGGTGCTGGCCGCCTGGCAGGCCTGTGAGCGCCGCCTGAAGGCCGCCCGGAGCCCCGCGCTGCTGGCAAACCTGACGGACGTCCGCAAGCAGCTGGACGCCCTGGTGAAGCCGGGCTTCGTGACGTGGGCCGGTATACGACGGCTTCCCGACCTGATGCGCTATCTGGTGGCCGCCGACCGGCGCCTGCAGCAGATGCCGGCCAACGTCCAGCGGGACAACACCCGGATGGAGAAGGTCCACGAGATGCAGGACGAGTACGCCTGGCTCCTGGAGCAGCTCCCCCAGGGACGGCCGGTGCCGCAGCAGGTGCTGGACATCCGCTGGATGCTGGAGGAGCTGCGGGTCAGCTACTTCGCGCACGCGCTGGGCACGGCGTACCCGATCTCCGACAAGCGGATCGTGAAGGCGATCGACTCCGCGGTACCGTAACCGACCAGGCACGCTGCGTGAGTTCGACCAGGACCCTCACCCTCCTGTACAGTCCTTCTCGCAGCACAGCGCAGACAAAGTGCCGCAAAACCTGGTCCTGTGGAGCAGTTTGGAGTGCTCGCCACCCTGTCAAGGTGGAGGCCGCGGGTTCAAATCCCGTCAGGACCGCACAACGCTGAGGCCCGCGCCCCCTAGGGGACGCGGGCCTCTCGCATGTCACGACAAACCCCGTCAGGACCGCACAACGAAAAGGCCCGCGTCCGAGGGAGGCGGGCCCTTTCCGCGCCCCACGGCCCCCAGGGGGCACGTCCGCCGCCGCCGCAACGGCCAGCCGGCATGACAGTGCCGGGCCCGTGGGCGCCGGGCCGGCCGGCTGGTGGCCGGGCAGCATGGGTCGGCTCTTGACGGGGTCACATTCGGTCGGTACCCAGAAGACAGGGCTCGCTTCCCCTCGGCTCCCCTTCTGGAGGTGGCGTATGGCGGCTTCGGTGCGGCATGAGACGCGAGCCCTGCTGCGGGCCCATCTGGCGGCCGCCTCGTCGTACCGGCATGTGACCCGTCACTGCCCGGTCTGCCGTCGGCTGCTGCGGCTGGCCATGGACTCCGCCCCGTACTCCACAGAGGCCCCCGAGGACGCCGCGGAGGACGAAGGTCCCGTCGGCGCGTGAGCGGCGCCGGGCCCAACGGCCGTTCCTCCGTGGGGCGATGGAGCCTCCGGCCCCATTAGCGCACCCGCCCCAGTACAAACAACCCGTGCGGTATGTGACGGGAGTCACCGCATAAGTTCCTGAAACAACGGTACTTACACCCCTCCTACAACAAGTCAATTTAATATGTGCAATTGCACCACCCTGAGACGCCTCCCGCGACCCGGATCCGACAGGCCTCCCCAGACTCCGACAAGGCTGCTCACAGAGCCGTCGGCCATGATCGATCAAGCCCCATGGACGCACAAAAAAGATCGCGCTGGACCCGGCGGAGTCCAGCGCGATCTACGACGCACCCTGTGTCGCTGCCTGAGAAGTTCTGTCGGCTTGGGCGTGGGTCCCGTTGGGGCAGGTCCCGCGTCGCTCGGAGCTAGGGTTTCGGGCTTTTCGGCCAGTTGGGGGACCGGTCGGTTTGCCCGCTATTCAGTTGGTCAGGCCTCGCTGCGCTGCTGCGGAATGCCCGCCAGCAGAGCGCGGACCTCAGCCTCGCGGTAGCGTCGGTGTCCGCCCAGCGTGCGGATCGACGTGAGCTTGCCGGCCTTCGCCCACCGCGTGACCGTCTTGGGGTCGACACGGAACATGGTGGCGACCTCAGCCGGGGTCAGCAGCGGCTCGGCATCAGGGGTGCGAGCGGTCATGAGCGGCCTCCTCGGGAGAACCGAACCTTCTCGGTTCTTTCCTCTAAATTCTGCACCTTGACCCGCGTTGCCCGAAATGGCGGACGCGAGTCGAGTCGGTTATAGGACGAACGGCTTGTCCTCGGCACTACAACTACACCATCCGTCCAGCCGCGTCGGCCAAACCGATGGAATTGCCCTCCCAGGTAGTCATCAGCCGCGGAAGCCGATGGACCATGCCATAGCGGACAGTCACGCCACTGTGACGATCAGTCACATGGCGATCAGGAGTCGTCAGACCCCCCAAAGCAAGTGCAATGCTGAGATACCGCCCACAGTGCACCACAAGTGGACGGAAGGAGCCCTCCCCGGACTCCTTGTCCTATTTTGGCACGAGGAGTGGCAAGAGGCGCAAGAGCCGTGTAAGTGCGGTCCGTCACCCTTGACGCAAAAGCCCGGATCGGGACCAACGTCCCGTGCGTTCACTGAAGTGCCGTCAACGTACGTTGTTTCATGGCATCTGGGCCGTGACGTACATCACTCAGCACTCATACGTCACCGAGGTGTCATCCGACTGTCACACCATCACATGACCTGACACTCAGTACGGAGCAGTCGGCATCAGTGCTCAGACCGGTGCTCAGACCGATGCTCAGACCGGTGCTCAGTTCGCGGACCGCCGGTCCCGCACCGCCCGCCACCGCTCCACCAGCCGCCCGTACGCCTCCCCGGCCGCGGCCCCGTCACCCTGGCGCAGCGCCTCGATGCCGGCCGCCACGTCGGCCGCCGAATGGTCGTCCTCCAGGTCACCGGCCGGCAGGGCGTGCACCAGGCCGCCGTAGTCCAGCTCGACCAGCGACCGCGGATGGAACTCCTCCAGCCAGCGGCCGACGTCCACCAGGCCGTCGATCAGCGGCCCTTCCTCGATGGCGTCCTTGAGCGTGCGCAGCGCCCGGGCCACCCGGCGCCGGGCCTGCACCATCGGCGTGCGGTAGCGCAGCATCGGCGGGATCTCGCCGGTGCCCTTCTCGTACCGGCGCTCCTCGTCGGAGACCAGCACGAACCAGTTCAGCGGCACCTGCCAGGTCGCGGTACGGATCCAGGGCCGGGAGTCGGGGTTGCGGACCAGCCACCGCTCGTAGTCCATCGTGGCCTGCCGGCGGACCACCGGGGGCAGCATCGCGTCCAGGACCGTGTTCGGCAGTTCGTCGGACAGCTCCTGCAGGGCCTGCCAGCCGCGCAGCCGGGTCCGCCACGGGCATACGCACACGACACCGTCGACTTCCAGGACGAAGGCGTCGGCGCTCTCCTGCACCGGCACCGGGATCGGCGGAGTGGGCAGCAAGTCGGCCAGCGCGCGCCGGAGTTCGTCCTGGTAGGAGGGCCGGTCGGAGCGGCGGGCGTAGCGCGTCCAGTAGCCGCGCTCGGGCTCCGGGAAGGCGGCCAGCGGCTCGTACACACGCAAGTAGGTCGCGTAGGGGACGACCACCGAGGACACCTTGGGCACGCCTGCTCCCTCCCCATCGGACCGGGCTCGAAACCAGCGGAACCCACAGTGCGGTCAGCCGTGGTCAGCCGCGAAAACCACAGCAAATCGTCCCACGCTCATACGTGCACTCACGACGCGGGAGAGTGATCCTGAACACGGCGCGGATGGTGGCCGGGCAATAGCTCTACGCTCATGCCAAGCTCCCGCCACCCTCCCCCACTGGCCAAAAGCCGTGGGGGGACCCCCAGGGAGCCCCCGTCTCCACCCGCCGCGAACACAACCGGGAGTCACCACAGTGACCGACGTTTCCACCGGCGTCCTGCACACCCTGTTCCACTCGGACCAGGGCGGTCACGAGCAGGTCGTGCTCTGCCAGGACCGCAAGAGCGGCCTCAAGGCCGTCATCGCCATCCACTCCACCGCGCTGGGCCCCGCCCTCGGCGGCACCCGCTTCTACCCGTACGCGAACGAGGAGGAGGCCGTCGCCGACGCCCTCAACCTCGCGCGCGGGATGTCGTACAAGAACGCCATGGCCGGTCTGGACCACGGCGGCGGCAAAGCCGTGATCATCGGGCACCCCGAGCGTGACAAGACCGAGGAGCTGCTGCTCGCCTACGGGCGGTTCGTGGCCTCGCTCGGCGGCCGGTACGTCACCGCCTGCGATGTCGGCACCTATGTCGCCGACATGGACGTCGTGGCCCGCGAGTGCCGCTGGACCACCGGCCGTTCCCCGGAGAACGGCGGCGCCGGCGACTCCTCCGTGCTCACCGCGTACGGCGTCTACCAGGGCATGCGGGCCAGCGCCCAGCACCTGTGGGGCGACCCCTCGCTGCGCGGCCGCACCGTCGGCATCGCGGGCGTCGGCAAGGTCGGCCACCACCTGGTGGAGCACCTGCTGGAGGAGGGCGCCCGGGTGGTGATCACCGACGTGCGCCGGGAGGCCGTCGGCCGGATCTCCGACCGGCACTCCCAGGTCCAGGTCGCCGCCGACACCGAAGCGCTGATCCGCGTCGAGGGCCTCGACATCTACGCCCCCTGCGCCCTCGGCGGCGCCCTCAGCGACGCGTCGGTGCCGGCGCTGACCGCCAAGGTGGTGTGCGGGGCGGCCAACAACCAGCTCGCCCACCCCGGCGTCGAGAAGGACCTCGCCGACCGCGGGATCCTCTACGCGCCGGACTACGTGGTGAACGCCGGCGGGGTCATCCAGGTCGCCGACGAGCTGCACGGGTTCGACTTCGACCGGTGCAAGGCCAAGGCGGCGAAGATCTTCGACACCACGCTGGCCATATTCGCTCGTGCGAAGGACGACGGAATTCCGCCTGCCGCGGCGGCCGACCGGATCGCCGAACAGCGGATGCACGAAGCGGCAACGGCGGGTGGACGCTGACCGAACGCCGGGTTTCCGCACGGATTTCCGGTACCCGCCGGCGGACAGTTGGAGAGAACTCTCACGTTCGTCGGCGGGTCGCCCGCCAGGAAGTGGTTAAAATCGTCGTTGACCAGCGGGGACAGGGCGCCTCGCGGGTCGTGCAGCCAGGCGCGTGGTGCGGGCGACGTACCGTATGGGCGCGGGCTCAGGTACCGTGGAAGCCCTACGGACCGGTCTCTCCGAGGAGAGCCCGTTCCGGATCATGAACGCGTGTCAGACTCTGGGGCCGTCGAGCCCCGTCACCGAGGGGGTCGAGCCATGGGGCGCGGCCGGGCCAAGGCCAAGCAGACGAAGGTCGCCCGCCAGCTGAAGTACAACAGCGGTGGGACTGACCTGTCACGTCTGGCCAGCGAGCTGGGCGCTTCGACTTCGAGCCAGCCGCCGAATGGCGAGCCGTTCGAGGACGACGACGAGGACGACGACCCGTACGCCCAGTACGCGGATCTCTACAACGACGATGACGACGAGGACGAGGACGACCAGTCCGGTCCCCAGTCTCAACATCGTCGCGGTGCGTAATGCCCGCGGCTGCTTAGCCGTTCACTGACCCGGTCCGGGGTTCTGCCGCCGGACCGGGTTTTGTGCTGGCCTCACCGCCGGCCGGCCTATGCGTAGTCGCCCACCATTTCCGCACCCGTGGTGTGCTCGCCGCGCTCGGTGATCTCGCCGGCCACCCATGCGTCGACCCCGCGGTCGGCCAGTGTGCCCAGCGCCACATCCACCGATTCCTGCGGGACCATCGCGATCATGCCGACGCCCATGTTGAGCGTCTTCTCCAGTTCGAGCCGCTCGACGTTGCCGGTCCGGCCGACCAGGTCGAAGATCGCACCCGGCGTCCAGGTGGCCCGGTCGACGGTCGCGTGCAGGTGGTCCGGGATGACCCGGGCCAGGTTCGCGGCGAGTCCACCGCCGGTCACATGGCTGAACGCGTGCACCTCGGCCGTGCGGATCAGGGCCAGGCAGTCCAGCGAGTAGATCTTGGTCGGCTCCAGGAGTTCCTCGCCGAGGGTGCGGCCGAGGTCCTCGACGTGCGCGTCTAGCGCGAGTCCCGCCTGGTTCAGCAGAACATGCCGGACCAGGGAGTACCCGTTGGAGTGAAGCCCGGAGGACGCCATGGCGATCACCGCGTCACCCGTACGGATACGATCCGCGCCGAGCAGCCGGTCGGCCTCCACCACGCCCGTACCGGCGCCGGCCACGTCGAAGTCGTCCGCGCCGAGGAGGCCCGGGTGTTCGGCGGTCTCGCCGCCCACCAGAGCGCAGCCGGCCAGCACACAGCCCTCGGCGATGCCCTTGACGATCGCGGCGACCCGCTCGGGGTGGACCTTGCCGACGCAGATGTAGTCGGTCATGAAGAGCGGCTCGGCGCCGCACACCACGATGTCGTCCATGACCATGGCGACCAGGTCGTGGCCGATCGTGTCGTACACGCCCAGCTGCCGGGCGATGTCGACCTTGGTGCCCACGCCGTCCGTGGCGGAGGCGAGCAGCGGGCGCTCGTAGTGCTTGAGGGCGGAGGCGTCGAAGAGGCCGGCGAAACCGCCGAGGCCGCCGAGGACCTCGGGACGCCGCGTCTTCTTCACCCACTCCTTCATCAACTCGACGGCGCGGTCGCCCGCCTCGATATCAACACCGGCAGCCGCGTAGGAAGCACCGGAGGACGTGGTCTCAGACATTGCCTGGGATCTTTCGGGTTGGTTGCTACGGGGCTTACGGGCGACGGATCGCGTCGGCCGCGGCCGTGGCTGCCGGACCGGCGGCCAGTTCGGTCTCCAGGAGCTGCTTGCCCAGCAGCTCGGGGTCCGGGAGCTCCATCGGGTACTCGCCGTCGAAGCAGGCACGGCACAGGTTCGGCTTGGCGATGGTGGTCGCCTCGATCATGCCGTCGATGGAGATGTACGCCAGGGAGTCGGCGCCGAGCGAGGTGCCGATCTCCTCGATGGTCATGCCGTTGGCGATGAGCTCGGCGCGGGTGGCGAAGTCGATGCCGAAGAAGCAGGGCCACTTCACGGGCGGCGAGGAGATCCGGATGTGGACCTCGGCCGCGCCCGCCTCGCGGAGCATGCGCACCAGCGCCCGCTGGGTGTTGCCGCGCACGATCGAGTCGTCGACGACGACCAGCCGCTTGCCCCTGATGACTTCCTTCAGCGGGTTCAGCTTCAGACGGATGCCGAGCTGTCGGATGGTCTGCGAGGGCTGGATGAAGGTCCGGCCGACATAGGCGTTCTTGACCAGACCGTTGCCGAACGGGATGCCGGAGGCCTCCGCGTAGCCGACGGCGGCGGGAGTGCCGGACTCCGGGGTCGCTATCACCAGGTCGGCGTCGACCGGGGCTTCCTTGGCCAGCTTCCGGCCCATCTCCACGCGGGAGAGGTAGACGTTCCGCCCGGCGATGTCGGTGTCGGGGCGGGCCAGGTACACGTATTCGAAGACACAGCCCTTGGGCTTCGCATCCGCGAATCGCGAGGTACGCAGGCCGTTCTCGTCGATGGCGACGAACTCGCCCGGCTCGATCTCGCGCACGTAGCTGGCGCCGCAGATGTCGAGGGCGGCGGACTCGGAGGCGATGACCCAGCCGCGCTCAAGGCGGCCGAGGACCAGCGGGCGGATGCCCTGCGGGTCACGGGCGGCGTAGAGGGTGTGCTCGTCCATGAAGACGAGGGAGAAGGCACCCCGGACCTTCGGCAGGACCGCGTGCGCGGCCTCCTCGATGGTCAGCGGCTTGCCGTCGGTGTCGACCTGGGCCGCGAGGAGCGCGGTGAGCAGGTCGGTGTCGTTGGTTGCGGCGACCCGGGTGGACCGGCCGTGGGTGTCCTTCGGGAGGTCGGCGACCATCTCGGCGAGCTGCGCCGTGTTGACGAGGTTGCCGTTGTGGCCGAGCGCGATCGAGCCGTGCGCGGTGGCGCGGAACGTCGGCTGGGCGTTCTCCCAGACGGAGGCGCCGGTGGTCGAGTAGCGGGCGTGACCGACCGCGATATGACCCTGGAGCGAGCTGAGGGAGGTCTCGTCGAAGACCTGGGAGACCAGCCCCATGTCCTTGAAGACGAGGATCTGGGAGCCGTTGCTGACCGCGATACCCGCGGATTCCTGGCCCCGATGCTGGAGGGCGTACAGCCCGAAGTACGTGAGCTTGGCGACCTCTTCGCCCGGAGCCCAGACACCGAAGACGCCGCAAGCGTCCTGGGGGCCCTTCTCACCGGGGAGCAGATCGTGATTGAGGAGACCGTCACCACGTGGCACGGCACCGAGTGTAGGCGAGATCGACCACTGGTCCGAATTGGGGATACCCGGCCGTAATGGATCTACGATCGTGGACGCGTTGGTGGTTTTCTCCATTTCCGCTGGTCAAGGCGGTGGGAGGATTCTCCAGCCGGGGCACGTTCGTGCGGACCGGTGCTCGCGCAACCCCCTCGCACCGTATCTCTGAGTGAGGTGTCGCACATCATTCGGGGCGCCGGAGGTCACTTCCTGGACAGCTCGACCCGGTCGCCGCCGACGGTGGTGAGGGTGAGTTTCCGGCCGTCGGCCCGGGTGGTGAGCGGCCCCGCGGTGAGGGTGCCGGCGAGGGCGCGTTCGAAGGCCATGCGGGTGTTGTCGCAGGCCATGCGGGTGGTGCGGGCGTTGCTCAGCCGGATCCGGTCGTCCGTGACCTTCGCCGTGGCGCTGAACTGGTTGCACCCGTAGCTGCCGATGGCCTTGCCGTCGTCGATCTTCACGTGGGCGGATGCCGGGGCGCGCCGGGTGGTGCCGTCCACGGTCACGCTGTCGACGGTCCACTCGATCCCGGTCACCGGTGGCTGACTCCCCACCGAGACACCGGCTTTCTCACCGCCGCAGGCCACCGCGAGCGGGACGAGCACGGCGGCCGCCGTCATGGTCAGGGTCCTGCGCTGCGTGCGCTGCTTGTACCCGTACATGCCGGTTCGACGGAACACCCCGGTTGATCGGTTCCCTCAGCTCATGAGGGGCAGCAGGGCCCCGATGTCCGCCCGCTCCCCGCTGGCGCTGACCTTGGCGTCCGCCAGGGCCTCCGGCCACCCCAGGCGTCCGGTGGCCAGCCGGATCCAGGTGAGCGGATCGGTCTCGACGACGTTCGGCGGGGTACCCCGGGTGTGCCGGGGGCCTTCGACGCACTGCACCACGGCGTACGGCGGCACGCGCACCTCGGTGGAGCCGCCGGGTGCCTTCACCGCGAGCGCGTCGGCGAGCAGCCGGGTGCAGGCGGCCAGGGCCTGCCGGTCGAACGGCACCTCCGGTCCCGCGACGGCCGCGTTGAGGTCGTCGGTGTGGACGACCAGCTCGACGGTCCGGGTGACCAGGTAGTCGTCCAGGGACATCGCGCCGGCACTGGTGGCGAGCAGCCGGGTGCCGGGGTGTGCCGCGAGGAGCGCGCGCAGGCTGCCGTCGGCGTCGGCGAGGTAGGCGCCGAGGTCGGGGTGGCCGTCGGCGAGCCGCCGGGTGAAGTCGGAGATCGCCGAGGAGTTGGCGGCGGTCCGGAAGGGCCAGTCGAGAAGGACCGCGTCCGCCGTGGCCGGCTCGGGTTCGTCCAGGGCCCGCTGGACGGCGGTCACGGCCATGCCGACGTGGGCGACGAGGTCCCGTACGGTCCAGTCGCCGAGCCGGGTGGGGAGCGCGAGCTGCTCGGGGGTGAGGCTCCCGACGGCCTCTCGCACGTTGCCGAACTGGGCGAGGACCGCGGCGCGGGTCTTGGCCGGGTCGTAACTGCGGGCACGCTTCTTGGCCTGAGGCATGGCGGTGAGCCTATTCATGGGCGCAGCTTCACGGCGAACGAATACAGGCGGGTGATCTGGTCGCCGCTGTCGTTGTCGTCGGAGACCAGGTAGAGCGGGCGCCAGCCCTTGTACCGGCCGGAGGTCCAGGGGGTGCCGAGGGCCATGCCCTCCGCGTTGTCGACGAGCGGGTGCTCCGGGGAGGAGGACGGGACGGCGACCTGGCCGGGGCCGCCGACGGGGCAGGTCGCCAGGTCGACGACCAGTTCGGTACTGGCGAGGATCCTGGCCGGCTGGTGCCACAGGGAGGTCATGCCGGTCACGTCCGCGGCGTCGGCGACGGAGAGCTCCACGATCCGGATGGCCGTGCCGAGGCCTGCGGTGTACTGGCGTTCCAGGGCGAGGAGATGCCCGTCGTCGTCGATGGCGGTCAGCTCGGACAGGTACATGCCGTCGTCGGCCAGGAAGGCGTACTGCCAGTCCGGGGTGTAGCTGCCGCCGGACGTTCCCGAGTAGCGCTGGATACGGATGATGCCCCGGCCGCGCTGGTCGCCGTCCTCGGCGAGCGGGGCCTCCCAGCCCGCGTAGAGATGGCGGCCGTCCGGGGAGGCGGTCAGGGACTCGATGCTGCGGCCGGTCTGCGCGGAGCCCTGGGGCCAGTAGCGCAGTTCCTTGCGGATGGGGAAGTCCTTGCCGAGCTGCCGGCCGGTGGCGATGTCGAAGCGGCGGATGGCCGGTCCGGTCTCGGCGGCGATCAGCATCGTCCTGCCGTCGGTTCCGCCGCCCCTTTCGATGACCATGGCCTCGCCGTCGTACCAGTTGTCGAACAGCTTGCCGTCGGCGTGGCGCAGGGGCACCGCGGTGTCGGCGCTGGGGCTGAGATCGAAGGGGGACCCCAGAGTGAGCGGCCAGACCCGGCCCGGGGAGTTGTCGGCGAGCGCGAGGGCTTTGACGTCCTTGCCCTGCGAGACCAGGGCGAGGGCGGACAGCCCGTAGATCTTCTCGTAGTCGACGTTCGCCTTGTTCAGCTTGTCGGAATGATCGAGCAGTACGGCGCGGGGCGCGGCGGCGTCGGACGGCGAGGGCACCGCGCAGGGACCGGCGGCGGCCGCCGGGTGGGTGTCGTGCCACCAGTGGACGAGCGGCTGGGTGCCCAGGCCGAGGACGAGACCGAGGGCGCCGGCGGTCACGGACAGGACGGGGGTGCGGACGCGCTGCCAGCGTGTGGGAGGGGACGGCGGGGGACCCGTGATCCGCCGGGGCGATACCGCGGCATTGTGGACGAAGCCGAGTCCGCCGACGCCGTTGTGGTCTTCGTCCTGTGGTTCCTGTGGCACCTCGGGTCTGATGGCGACGATGCGTTTTCTGACCTCCTGGAAGAGGTCGCGCAGACTCAGCGTCTCCGGGCCGTCGGCGAGCCCCTGGCGCATGACGTCGACCAGGGCGCCGGTGAACAGGGTGCAGCGTTTGGGGTCGGGGGCGTGGGAGGGCCGGTCGCGGGGTGCGGAGGTCATGACGTAGGCGCCCTCGACGTCGTGCAGCGTCCGCAGGGCCGTCTCGACGTCCTGGCGGTGGCCGTCCGTCATCTCCGTCAGGACCTGGCCGCTGAAGCAGCAGTCGAGGATCAGGACCCGGCGCAGCGCGGAGCCCGTGTCGCGGATGGCGCGGCGGACGTCGCTGGAGCGGACACAGGTGTCCGGCTGGTCCTCGACCGAATCGGGCAGGGTGAGCAGCAACTGCCGTTCGTGGCGGTCGATGAGCCCGTGACCGGCGTAGTAGACGATCAGCGTGTCCTCGGCGAGTTCGGCCGCCTGCCGGATCGGGCGGACCAGGTCGGCCGGGGAGGTCGGGTTGGGGACCGAGCGGATCCGCTTCTGGTCGTCCGGGATCCCCCAGATATCCGGGTCCGTGAGCGCGGCCCGCAGCTCCGTGAGGTTGTGCTTGACGCTGCGCAGCGGGTCCAGGTGTGCGTAGTTGTCCACTCCGATCAGCACGCATGCGGAGCGCTCCGGGTCGATTCGGCCCAGACTCTCGACCATGGGCGTCTGTGTGGTGCCCGTCACCGCGGCTCCCCGTCCGAGTCGTCGGCCGCCCCGAACCTGCGCAGCAGTTCCGCCACCTGGTCGGGGTCGGCCGCGGTGATGTCGATACTGACCCGGGACCGGGGCCGGTGACTCTGCCGCCACGCCAGATACGACAGGTGGAGCTGGCCCACGCCGCTCACGGCGGACAGCACCGCGACAACGGCGTCCAGGCCGGGGCCCATCCGGCCGACGTCGAGGTCGGCTTCCGCGACCCGGGTCACCCGGATCTGGCCGCGCAGGGCGCGGTCGGCCGCCAACCAGTCGTACAGGGACAGCAGTTCTTCTTCGCGAGTACTACCCGCAGCCTCGAACCTGATCTCCATCCGGCCGCTCCCCCAGCTCGCCCACGGATGTGTCCGACTGTCCAACTACCCCACGGACATCGGTAGTTGGCAAGTCACTTTTTCCCGGAGGGTAGCGGTGAAACTCCTGTGCCCGAAGAGGCGGCCCTACTCCTTCACGGCATATCCCCGCAGCCCCTTCCCGACCAGGCCGATGCCCTCACCCTCGGCGAGCCTGCGCTGGTGCTCCTCGGCCGGCAGGTCGGCCGTTTCCCGGGTGCCCTTCTGCATGGCATGACCGCCGTCGGCATCGTCGCGGGCAGGCTGGCCGACCGCGGCTGGTCCGCGCGGACGTTCGCGATCAGCGGCGCGGCGGCCTCCTGCGCGGCCTTCCTGCTGCTGTCCACCCAGGCCCTCGGCACGGTCGTCATCCGCCTGTACGACGGCCCGGGCGGCGCCCCGGACGCGGTACCGCACCTCACGGGCACGGCCAGGACGGCCGGCATCTGCGGGAGGCCGTACCCGCGTGAGGGCGGTCAGCGGGGCGTGATGACCCAGTGGTTGCTGTGGATGACTCGGTCCGCGAAGTCGACGTCGACCTCGCCGAGGAGGCGGAAGCCGAGGGAGCGGCAGATGCCGTTCGAGGGACCGTTGGCCGTCGCCGGGAACGCATGGATGTCTCCCCAGCGGTCCTCGTCCCGGGCCTGCCGGAGAAGGGTGCGGGTGGCGAGCTTGCCGAGGCCACGCCCCTGGAACTCGGGCAGGACCATCCACCCGATCTCCGAGATCGACTTCCCGTCCTCGTCGTGCGCCCAGACGCACACATGGCCCGCGACGATGTCGGGGGTGCCGGGATCAGGGACGATCACCTTGATCCAGGAGGTACCGGCCGCAGCCGCCTCGGCGTCCCGGCGCACCTTGTCCTCCATGCCGTCACGGGGCAACGGCCCACCGAGGTCCTTCATCATGACGGGGTCGCAGCGCATGCGGACATAGGCGTCCACGTCGTCCGGGGTGACGTCACGCAGGAGCATCGCCGGGCTCCTCAGAAGGACGATGTGTCCAGCTCGAACCCGAGGGGTTCCGGGAGGGCGATGGGCTTCCCGAAGGGCAGGGTGTGCCTGGCGACATAGTCTCCGTCCTCCGGGTCACTGAAGAGGGACACGGTTTCCCGTTCGCGGTCCACGAGCAGGTAGAGCGGGATCTGTGCGCGAGCGTAACAGCGCCGCTTGCCTTCACGGTCGATCTGCGGCTTCCCGCTGGTGATCTCGCAGACCAGCTCAAGGCCGGCCGGAGGCATCCAGCCGGGGGCGTCACGGAAGAGTTCGGCGTCCTCCGGCGCGACGGCGAGGTCCGGGACGACGTGGTCCTTGGGACAACCCCCGCCGACGGGTACCTGCACGCCCTTGTGGCCACTGATGTCCATCTCGACGGTGGAGCGGCGGGCGATCTGTGTGTTGATGCGGGACGCGATGTGTTCGTGGTGTCCCTCTGGAACGCCGCTGATGTAGATCTCCCCCTCGATGAGCTCCAGCGTGACGTCTTCGGGGGCCTCTCTTTCGGCGACAGCGAAGACGTTTTCGATCCATGCGCCGTCACCGCCTGCGGACGAGAGCAGCCGAGCTGTGGGTGCGATGGTCACTGGCGATCACCTCCTTCGTCAGCACGGTAGCGGCGGCCACGGCCCACATGCCCGACGAACGCGGCGAACGCCTCCGGCGGGAGAGCCAGGGCGGGGCCGTCGGGGAGCTTGGAGTCCCGGACGGCGACGAGGGTGTGGGTGGGGATGAGGTTGGCTATCTCGACGCAGCTGCCGCCCCCTTGGTCGCTATAGGACGACTTGAACCACGCTGACTCTGGGACGTTCATGACTGTTCCAACTCTCCTGCTAGTCGCTTCAGGAAATCGAAGGTCTGGCTCGGCCCGGCGGCTTCAGCGCGCATGGCGTCGAACCGGCGCCGGAAAGCCCAGATTTCCGTGTCCTTGTCCGTGACGTTCACCGTGGACAAGGCATCGACGCTCACCACGTGGGGCATGGACGGCTCCAACTCCATGAGGATGAAGTTCTGGTGGCATCGATAGACGGGCTGACTCATCGGCAGGATCTGGAGGGTGACATGGTCCAGTGTGGCCAGTTCCGCCAAGTGCTCGTACTGTTCCCGCATCACCTCCGGGCCACCGTACACACGCCGTAGGACTGCCTCGTCGAGAATCGCGTGGATCTCCACTGGACGGTCACTACGGGTGATGATCTCTTTGCGCCTCATCCTGAGCTCGATGTTCCGCTCGACGAACTCGGTGTTGCGCTCGTCGACCGGCTTGGCCGACTCGAACATCGCTCGCGCGTACCCGGCCGTCTGGAACAGCCCGAACACGACGTCGGGCTGGTAGACCCGGAGGATCTTGGCGTCGCCCTCAAGCCCCACACTGATGTTGAAGCCAGAGGGCATGAACAGGCGATACGGCGACCACCACCCCCGGTTCAGCGAGTTCTTGTGGACCTCCAGCAGGAACTCCACGTCCTCCGGGTCCGTGACCCCGTACCGGTCCAGCAACTGCCGTAGTTGCTCGACCTTGGGAAGGCCGGTCATCCCCTTTTCCACGCGGTGCAGTTGCGACTCGGTGACGCTGGTGCCGCGCACCGCCTGCGCCCTCGTCAAGCCCCGCCCCGTGCCGTCGTCCAGCTGTGTCTTCTCGCGCAGCCGCCTCAGCTCCTGCCCGAGTTGCATGCGCCGGATCGTAGGCCCCGTCTTCGCAGCCACCCGTGACCCTCGCCTTCCGTGTTCGTGCCCGCCGACTGAGCCCCCCATGCCCGGTGAATCACTCACCGTGTCGATTCGTTCTCGGTCGGTGTTGGCAGTCTGGCACGCCATGCCCCACTCATGCAGAGCCTTGCCTTTGTTAGGGCATATACCAATTTTTTCGGGATTCCCATGTTTGATTGCTGAACGGATCAACCAAGCCCGACAGTGATCCCATGACCAGCCAAAACCCCCACCCCCGCCCCCTCACCGACGCCCCCTTCCTCGTCGGCGACCGGGTACGCGGCACGACCTACGTCCCGCCCGACCCCCACCGCCGCGAACACCCCGAACCTTTCGAAGGCGTCGTCGTCCAAGTCGGCTCCGGATACGCCGGGGTGGACGCCGAAAAGACCTTCCTCTGGGTGCGGCTCGCCGATCACACCGAGCGCCAAGCCCTGCTCTGCGACACGGAGTTGCTGCCGTGAACCTGCTCCTCGGCAGCCTCGCCGGCCTCCTCGCCCTGCGCGCCCTCTACTTGCTGCTCCCGCGATGCGCCGCACGGCCTGAGCCGGAGACCGAACCCGACCCCGCGCCGGATCCGCCGCCGCCCCCGCCTCCCCTCACGTGGTTCGGGCTGGGCGGTCCGTGGCCTTACGTCATCAGGGGCGATCATCCGTGCGAGTGATCAACGGCGAACGCCGCGCCCGCGGCGCCGGGGGCGGACAACACTGGCCTTCGACTGGAAGGGGCCCCCATGACGGCTATGGCCGAGCCCACGTCTCAGATGTCGGTGGAGGAGTTCGAAACGATCGCCTCCGCCGGTCCCGAGACCGTCACGTTGGAGTTCATCAACGGACGGATCGGGGTCAAGAAGGGGGCGGACGGGGACCACAGCACCATCGTGTCCTGGTTGGCCCGGCGCTGCATGCAGACCAGGCCTGACCTGGACCTGTATCAGGGCCGAGGACTCAGGGTGGAGGCGTACCGGGAGGGCAGGGCGAAATCGGACGCGGTGCTCGCCCCCGAGGCCCACTTCGCGGGACACGGTGAGTGGGCCGACCCGGACGGCGCGCTCATGGTCGTCGAAGTCACCTCGTACGACTCGGACACCGACCAGCGGGACCGGCACGAGAAGCCAGCTGCGTACGGCCAGGCGGACATCCCTCTCTACCTTTTGATCGACCGCGACTCCTGCACGGTCACAGTGCACAGTTCACCGGACCGGAAGGTCGGTGGCTATCGCGTCGTCCTTACCGCGAAGTTCGGTGAGAAGGTGCTCCTTCCCGATCCGATCAGCATCGAACTCGACACGGAGATCCTCAAGAACTACGTCCGATGAGCCGCGAAGGTCCCGTCCGTTGCACACGGGCGGGACCTTCGCGTCGTACCACCGGCTACGCCAGCAGTGCCTCGATCGTGCCCTCGTGGGCCTCGCGGAGTTCGGTCAGGGAGAGTTCGAACTCGCCCTGGATCTCCACCGAGTCCCCGTCCACGACACCGATGCGCGTCACCGGCAGGCCCCGCGCGCCGCACATGTCGTTGAAGCGGACCTCCTCGGAGCGCGGCACCGCGACGACCGCGCGCCCGGCCGACTCGGAGAGCAGGAACGTGAACGCGTCGAGCCCGTCCGGTACGACGAGACGCGCGCCCTTCCCACCCAGCAGCGCCGACTCCACGACCGCCTGGATCAGACCGCCGTCGGACAGGTCGTGCGCCGAGTCGATCATGCCGTCGCGGGAGGCGGAGATCAGGATCTCGGCCAGGAGGCGTTCGCGCTCCAGGTCGACCTTGGGCGGGAGGCCGCCCAGGTGGTCGTGGACGACCTGGGACCAGGCCGAGCCGCCGAACTCCTCGCGGGTGTCGCCGAGGAGATAGAGCAGCTGGCCCTCCTCCTGGAAGGCGACCGGGGTGCGCCGGGCGACGTCGTCGATCACGCCGAGGACGGCGACGACCGGGGTGGGGTGGATGGCCGCCTCGCCGGTCTGGTTGTAGAGAGAGACGTTGCCGCCGGTCACCGGGGTGCCCAGCTGCAGACAGCCGTCCGCCAGACCGCGCACGGCCTCGGCGAACTGCCACATCACCGCCGGGTCCTCCGGCGAACCGAAGTTCAGGCAGTCGGAGACGGCGAGGGGCTTGGCGCCGGTCGTCGCCACGTTCCGGTAGGCCTCGGCCAGCGCCAGCTGCGCGCCCGTGTACGGGTCCAGCTTGGCGAAGCGGCCGTTGCCGTCCGTCGCGATGGCGACCCCGAGGCCGGTCTCCTCGTCCACGCGGATCATGCCGGAGTCCTCCGGCTGGGCGAGGACGGTGTTGCCCTGCACGAAGTGGTCGTACTGCGAGGTGATCCACTTCTTGGAGGCCTGGTTGGGGGAGCCGACCAGCTTGAGGACCTGGTCCTTCAGCTCCTCGGCGGTGGCCGGCCGGGCCAGCTTGTTCGCGTCGTCCGCCTGGAGGGCGTCCTGCCAGGCCGGGCGGGCGTACGGACGCTCGTAGACCGGTCCGTCGTGCGCGACCGTGCGCGGGTCGACGTCCACGATCTTCTCGCCGTGCCAGAAGATCTCAAGGCGGTCGCCGTCGGTCACTTCACCGATGACCGTCGCGATGACGTCCCACTTGGCGCAGATCTCCAGGAACCGGTCGACCTTCGCCGGCTCGACCACCGCGCACATGCGTTCCTGCGACTCGCTCATGAGGATTTCCTCGGGCGAGAGGGTCGAGTCGCGCAGGGGCACGTCGTCGAGTACGACGGTCATGCCGCCGGAGCCGTTCGACGCCAGTTCGCTGGTCGCGCAGGACAGGCCCGCCGCGCCCAGGTCCTGGATGCCGACGACCAGCTTCTCGCGGAAGGCTTCCAGGGTGCACTCGATGAGGAGCTTCTCCTGGAACGGGTCGCCGACCTGGACGGCGGGGCGCTTGGAGGGCTTCGCGTCGTCGAAGGTCTCGCTCGCCAGGATCGACGCGCCGCCGATGCCGTCGCCGCCGGTCCGCGCGCCGTACAGGATGACCTGGTTGCCCGCGCCGGAGGCCTTGGCGAGGTGGATGTCCTCGTGCCGCATCACACCGATGGCACCGGCGTTGACCAGCGGGTTGCCCTGGTAGCAGGCGTCGAAGACGACCTCGCCGCCGATGTTGGGCAGGCCCAGGCAGTTGCCGTAGCCGCCGATGCCGGCGACGACGCCGGGCAGGACCCGCTTGGTGTCGGGGTGGTCGGCGGCACCGAAGCGCAGCGGGTCGACCACGGCGACCGGGCGGGCGCCCATCGCGATGATGTCTCGGACGATGCCGCCGACACCGGTCGCGGCGCCCTGGTACGGCTCGACGTACGAGGGGTGGTTGTGCGACTCGACCTTGAAGGTCACGGCGTAACCCTGGCCGACGTCGACGACACCCGCGTTCTCACCGATGCCGACGAGCAGCGCGTCGCTCTGCGGGGCCTTCTCGCCGAACTGGCGGAGGTGGACCTTGGAGGACTTGTACGAGCAGTGCTCGGACCACATGACCGAGTACATGGCGAGTTCGGCGCCGGTCGGGCGGCGGCCGAGGATCTCCACCACCCGCTCGTACTCGTCCTTCTTCAGGCCGAGTTCGGCCCAGGGCAGCTCGACGTCGGGGGTCTCGGCCGCGTGCTCGACCGTGTCCAGAGGCGTCCGGCTCATGCGTTGACCAGCTTCTTGAGGATCGAGGTGAAGAACGGCAGACCGTCGGTGCGGCCGGAGCCGATGAGCGGCTCGACGGCGTGCTCCGGGTGCGGCATGAGGCCTACGACGTTCCCGGCCTCGTTGGTGATGCCGGCGATGTCACGGAGCGAGCCGTTCGGGTTCAGGTCGAGGTACCGGAACGCCACCCGCCCCTCGGCCTCCAGCTTGTCGAGCGTGTACTCGTCGGCGACGTACCGGCCGTCCATGTTCTTCAGCGGGATGTGGATCTCCTGGCCCTCGCGGTAGTCGCTGGTCCAGGCGGTCCCCGCGTTCTCCACCCGCAGCTTCTGGTCGCGGCAGATGAAGTGGAGGTGGTTGTTGCCGAGCATCGCGCCCGGGAGCAGATGGGCCTCGGTGAGGATCTGGAAGCCGTTGCAGATACCGAGGACCGGGAGGCCGGCCTTCGCCTGCTCGATGACGGTCTCCATCACCGGCGAGAAACGCGAGATGGCGCCGGCCCGCAGATAGTCGCCGTAGGAGAAACCCCCGGGGAGGACCACCGCGTCGACCTGGTGGAGGTCCTTGTCCTTGTGCCAGAGGGCGACCGGTTCGGCACCCGCGAGCCGGATCGCACGCTGGGTGTCCCGGTCGTCGAGACTTCCCGGGAAAGTGACGACGCCAATACGAGCGGTCACTTGGCCGCCTCCGCGACTTCATCCACCCGAACCGTGAAGTCCTCGATCACGGTGTTGGCGAGGAAGGATTCCGCAAGATCGTGGATGCGGGCGAGCGCGGCCTCGTCGACCGGCCCGTCAACTTCCAGTTCGAATCGCTTTCCCTGACGGACATCGGAGATGCCTTCGAAACCCAGGCGCGGCAGCGCACGCTGGACCGCCTGGCCCTGGGGGTCGAGGATCTCCGGCTTGAGCATGACGTCGACTACGACGCGTGCCACTGGCACTCCCGGTGTTGTGGTGCTGGCTGCTGAGCAGTTACCCGCCGACGCTCCGACAGGCGTCTTCAGACTACCCGCACAAAATTTCTACGCGGGTAGAGTTGTAGGAAACTACGTGAGCCGCATCACGATCGGGTGACAGCGGGGGATCCACACGAAAAGTTCTGGGAAAGTTCCCCGGGTTCGCCCACGACATCTATTGCGTCCGGGACACGCGGACGGATTTAGTCGGGCTTCACTTTGTATTGCCAGGCACTGTACAAATGAATTGGCAATAGCCGATACTCGGCACGTCATCTCCGCCATCGCGTCATCGCCGATGAGCTGTATAGACGTGCCACACGAAGGGACCGATATTCGTGGCGCAGAAGGTCGTGGTCACTCTCTTTGACGACATCGACGGCTCGGAAGCGGCGGAAACGATCGCCTTCGGACTCGACGGCAAGTCGTACGAGATCGATCTGAATCAAGCCAACGCCAAGGAACTGCGTAAGGCCCTGGAGCCGTACGTGACGGCCGGCCGCAAGCGGTCGAAGTCGGGCAAGGCGTACAAGCAGACGGAGGTCGCCCCCGACCCGGCGGCCGTCCGCGCCTGGGCGCAGGCGAACAAGATGGATGTCCCGGCGCGCGGTCGTATCCCGAAGAAGGTCTACGAGGCGTTCAGCGCCGCGCAGTGAGACGCGGCTCGGGCTGTCCTCAGGGACCGTCACCGGCCCCCGAGGACAGCCGACTTGCGCTACCCCCCTGCTGATCAGCTAATGTCTGGAGCACGCCGAGGGGCGCGGCCGAAAGGCCGGAACCCACGGAGTACATGCGGGTGTAGTTCAGTAGCAGAACATCCCCCTTCCAGGGGGAAGGCGCAGTGTGCAATTCCTGTCACCCGCTCTGCACCGCCGGTCCTGGTCATGCTTGTGGATCAGGTAGGCTGGTGCTCGCACCGATCGGTGGGAGCCGGTCGGGAGCAGTGCGGACGTAGCTCAGTTGGTAGAGCGCAACCTTGCCAAGGTTGAGGTCGCGAGTTCGAGCCTCGTCGTCCGCTCCAGCTCGTAGGAGAAACCCCAGTCATGTGACTGGGGTTTTTTCATGCCCTGGAGCGGGCCCTGACATTTGTCATGGCGAGTGATGACACCGCGCACTGCTGCCGGGCCCGGTCCCCGGGGAGGCTCGTTTCCATGGAAGCCATGGACGACAACGAACACGTGATTGAGGTCACAGACCTCCGTCGTGTCTACGGGGGCGGGTTCGAGGCGGTCCGCGGAGTCACCTTCTCCGTGCGCCGCGGGGAGATCTTCGCGCTCCTCGGCACCAACGGCGCCGGAAAGACCTCCACGGTCGAGCTGCTGGAGGGCCTCGCCCCACCGAGCGGGGGCCGGGTGCGGGTGCTGGGCCACGATCCGCACCGGGAGCGGGCCGCCGTACGGCCGCGCACCGGCGTGATGCTCCAGTTGGGCGGCTTCCCGTCCGAGCTGACCGTCGGCGAGACGACCCGGATGTGGGCCGGCTGCACGACCGGAGCCCGGCCGGCGACCGAGGCACTCGGCCTGGTCGGGCTCGCCGGCAAGACGGACGTCCGGGTCAAGCAGCTCTCCGGCGGTGAGCGGCGCCGCCTCGACCTGGCGCTCGCGCTGCTCGGCCGGCCCGAGGTGCTGTTCCTGGACGAGCCGACCACCGGCCTGGACGCCGAAGGGCGCCGGGACACCTGGGAGTTGGTGCGATCCCTGCGCGACACCGGAACGACCGTCCTGCTCACCACGCACTACCTGGAAGAGGCCGAGGACCTCGCCGACCGGCTCGCCATCCTGCACGAGGGCCGGATCGCGGCCACCGGAACACCGGGCGAGGTGACCGCGGACCGGCCGGCGCGCATCTCCTTCGGGCTGCCGCTCGGCTACTTCGTGGGCGACCTGCCGCCGCTCGCCGCCCTGGGCGTGTGCGGCCACGAGACCGCCGGCCGGGCCGTACGGCTGCGGACCCGCGAGGTGCAGCGGACCGCCACCGAGGTGCTGGCCTGGGCCCAGCGGACCGGGGTCGAGCTGGACCGGCTGGAGGTGCGGTCGGCCTCGCTGGAGGAGGCGTTCCTGGGGATCGCGAAGGAGGCGGTCGTATGAGCACGGTGGACGGCGGTCGTATGAGCGCGGTGGACCTCGGCGGGCGCCGGGCGGCGCGCGCCGCGTCCTGGCACCGGCTGGGTGCCCTGGGCCGCGCCGAGTTGCTGCTCCTCGGCCGCAACCGCGGTGCGGTGCTCACCGCGCTGCTGGTGCCGCTCGCACTGCCGTTCAGCGTGCGGCCCGCCATCGACCAGGTCGACCTGAAGGCCCAGGGGCTGAACGTCGGCACGCTGATGCTGACCGCCGCGACCGGCTTCTCCTTCCTCTTCGCCGTGTACACGTCCCTGGTGAGCGCGTATGTGGCCCGCCGGGAGGAACTCGTCCTCAAACGGCTGCGCACCGGCGAACCGGCCGACGCGGAGATCCTGGCCGGCACCGCCCTGCCCGCCCTCTGCCTCGGCCTGGCCCAGGCCCTGGTGCTCACCGTCGGCTGCACGGTGCTGCTCGACGCGGGCGCGCCCAAGGCGCCGTATCTCACCCTGCTCGGGCTGCTCCTCGGTCTGCTGGTCAGTGCCGCGCTCGCCGCGCTCACCTCGGTTGTCACCCGGATCACCGAGAGCGCCCAGGTCACCGCGCTGCCCCTGGTCTTCCTCTCGATGCTGGGCTCGGGCATCGCCGTGCTCACGGACGTCCTGCCCGACCAGGTCGCCTCGGTCTGTGAACTCCTCCCGCTCTCTCCGGCCGTCCGGCTGGTCCGCGCGGGCTGGACCGGCGAGCTCGGCGGCTACGAGGCGATGGGCACCGTCCTGACCGCGCTGGCCTGGACCGTGGTCGCGGTGTTTGCTGTACGACGGTGGTTCCGCTGGGAACCCCGGCGCTGAGTGGAGACGGGACAGGACGGGACGGAACCGGGATGAGCGGGGCAGGTGGCTGGTGGCGGGAGAAGACCACTCCCGCCAAGGTCGAGACGTACACACGCTGGTCGTTCCACTTCTTCGCGGTGGTCGAGGTCACCGCGATCGGACTCCCGGTGTTCGGGGAGACGAGGGCGGCGGTCTCGGGCTGGCTGATCGCGATGGTCGTCGTCCACGCGGTGCTCTGCGCGCTGACCGCCTCCCGGGCGCTGGACTGGACGCGGGGCCGCCGGGAGCAGCCGGTGCGGCTGCTGTGGGTGCTCGGGGCGGCCACCTACGTCTTCGCCGTCACCGCCCTGGTGCTGCGCGAGCACGGCGGGCCGGGCGCCATGGACAGCGCGGCGGCCACCGTCTTCGTGGGGATCCTGGCCTTCGGGGCCGGCACCACGGCGCTCGGGGTCCGAAACCGGCGGCGGGCCGTGGCGTTGATCGCGGGCTTCGCGTTCGGGGCGGGCCTGGTCTCCTTCCCGCCGGGCGTGCCCGGGACCGCCGCGCTGATCACGGCGTTCGTGGTGTTCCTGGCCGGCGGCTTCCTCGCCGCCACCTCGGTCTTCTCCCTCTGGCTGCTGAACGCCGTCTACGAACTCGACGAGGCCCGGGAGACCCGTGCCCGGCTCGCCGTCGCCGAGGAACGGCTCCGGTTCGGCCGCGATCTGCACGACGTGCTCGGCCGCAACCTCGCCGTCATCGCCCTCAAGAGCGAACTGGCCGTCCAGCTGGCCCGGCGCGAACGGCCCGAGGCCGTGGAGCAGATGATCGAGGTGCAGCGGATCGCCCAGGAGTCGCAGCGGGAGGTACGGGCCGTCGTACGGGGCTACCGGGACGCCGACCTCGCGGCCGAACTCGCGGGCGCGCAGGGCGTGCTGGCCGCCGCGGGCATCGACTGCGCGGTGACCGGCGACACCGCCGGGCTGCCCGCCGAGGTGCAGTCGGCACTCGGCTGGGTGGTCCGGGAGGCGACCACCAATGTCCTGCGACACGGGGACGCGGGGCAGTGCACGGTGGGCCTGCGGGTACTGGAGGGACACGTGGTGCTGACGGTGGAGAACGACGGGGTCGCTGCGCGGGGCGGTCGTGCGGGCGGCGGGGCCGGGGTCGAGGTTGGCGTGGATGCGGGGGAGGGTGGTGGTGAGGACGTCGGCGGCGGGCGGCGGGACGATGGCGTCGAGGGGAGCGTGCCTGCGGGGGACGCGGGCGGCGGGTCGGGGATCGCCGGGTTGCGGGAGCGGCTCGCGGTGGTGGCGGGGACGCTGGAGGCGGGGCCGGTGGGGGCGGACGGGTTCCGGGTGGTGGCTTCGGTGCCGCTGGCCGGCCGTACGTCCGAAGCGCGTGTGAGCGGAGTCACCTCATGACCTCTCCGGTACGGCTGTTGCTCGCCGACGACGAGCATCTGATCCGGGGTGCGCTCGCCGCGCTGCTCGGCCTCGAGGACGACCTCGTCGTGGTCGCGGAGGCGGCCACCGGGCCGGAGGCGCTCGCCATGGCGCGGGCCCACCGGCCCGACGTGGCGGTACTGGATCTGCAGATGCCGGGCGCGGACGGTGTGAAGGTCGCCACATCCCTGCGCGCCGAACTGCCCGGCTGCCAGGTGCTGATCGTCACCGGCCACGGCCGCCCCGGGCATCTGAAACGGGCCCTGGCCGCCGGTGTGCGGGGGTTCGTCCCGAAGACGGTCAGTGCGCAGCGGCTCGCGGAGATCATCCGTACCGTGCACGCGGGAAACCGCTACGTCGACCCGGAGTTGGCCGCCGACGCGATCTCCGCCGGGGACTCGCCGCTGACCGCCCGGGAGGCCGAGGTGCTGGAACTGGCGGCCGACGGGGCGCCGGTCGCGGAGATCGCCGAGCGGGCCGCGCTGTCGCCGGGAACCGTACGGAACTACCTCTCCTCGGCCGTCACCAAACTCGGTGCGGAGAACCGCCATACCGCAGTGCGTCTCGCGCGGGAGCGAGGTTGGGTATAGTTGCTCTCGCGCCACGGCGCATGCGGACGTAGCTCAGTTGGTAGAGCGCAACCTTGCCAAGGTTGAGGTCGCGAGTTCGAGCCTCGTCGTCCGCTCAGAAGAGAAGGCCCCCGGTTTCCGCCGGGGGCCTTCGGCGTTCCCGGGCCGGGGCCCGGGGGTGCCTGCGTCACGACCAGGTGTTGCCGGTCAGCCGTTCGTACGCCTCGATGTACTTCGCCCGGGTCGCCTCGACCACCTGCTGCGGCAGCGGCGGCGGGGGCTGCTCGCTCTTCCGGTCCCAGCCGGACTCGGCCGAGGTCAGCCAGTCGCGCACGAACTGCTTGTCGAACGACGGCTGGACCCGGCCCGGCTCCCACTCGTCGGCCGGCCAGAAGCGGGAGGAGTCCGGGGTGAGGACCTCGTCGGCGAGGACGAGGGTGTCGTCCTCGAAGCCGAACTCGAACTTGGTGTCGGCCAGGACGATGCCCCGGTCGCGGGCGATGTCCCGGGCCCGTCCGTACACCGCGAGGGTGGCCTGGCGCAGCTGGGCGGCCGTCTCGGCGCCGACCTGCCGGGCGACCTCCTCGTACGACACATTCTCGTCGTGCTCGCCGACCTCGGCCTTGGTGGCCGGGGTGAAGATCGGGGCGGGCAGCTCGGAACCGTCGACCAGGCCCTCGGGGAGGGCGAGCCCGCACACCGTGCGGGACTCCTGGTACTCGGCCAGGCCCGAGCCGGTGAGATAGCCGCGCGCCACGCACTCGACCGGGAGCATCTTCAGCGACTTGCAGACCAGGGTGCGGCCCGCCCAGTCGGCGGGGGCGCCCTCGGGCAGCTCGGTGCTGATGACGTGGTTGGGGACGAGGTCGGCGAGCTTGTCGAACCACCACAGGGAGAGCTGCGTGAGCACCCGTCCCTTGTCGGGGATCTCGGTCGGCAGCACCCAGTCGTACGCGGAGATGCGGTCGCTGGCGACCATCACGAGGTCCCCGGCCGCGTTCTGGTACAGCTCGCGCACCTTGCCGGTGTGCAGATGCACCAGACCCGGCACCTCGACGGGCTCGGGCTTTTCGACGAATCCGGACACGGTTCCTCCCCGTGGTTCTGTGCAGGTGCCCCCGATTCTCCCGTATGCCGGGTTGTCCTCGGACACGGGGTCACTCCCGTTTGCAGATGCGGTCCAGGAGGTTGGCGGTGGCGCGCTGGACGCGGGGGTCGACATGGCCGGGGCGGTCCAGGGCCGGGGACCAGGCGAAGGTCCCGGAGGCGAAGACCAGGGCGCCGGAGGGGGCGCGGTAGAGAGAGGTCTCCTGGTGGCGCAGGGCGCCGTCGCTGTCGGCGTAGGGGGAGTGGGCGAGCAGCATGCGCTCCTCGTGCTCGGGCAGCACGGTGCGCGGGAAGTAACGGTCGGCCTCCCCGGCCACCAGCCCCGGCAGTTCGTCGCCCTCCTGCGCGCCGGTGGCCTCCCAGAGCCAGTGGCCGGCGTTGCGCACGATCAGGGGGTGCGGCTCGGGCACCCGGCCCGCGTACTGGATGCCGACCGTCTGCTGCTCGGGCCGGTCGATCTCGCGCCAGAGCACGGGCCTGCCCGGACCCTTGCGTTTGCGGCAGGTGAGCAGACGGTCCGCGACCCCGGACGGGGACGGCCCCAACTCCACCTGCCAGTACATGGTGTTGGCGGAGAGGAAGACCAGCGAGGTGCCGCTGTCCCGGGCCAGATCGACCGTGCGGCGCATCCGCGGCGACCAGTACTCGTCGTGGCCCGGGAAGACCAGGCCCCGGTAGCGGGTGGGGTCGACACGGCCGGCGTGCAGGTCGCGGGCGTCGGCGTAGGCGAGGTCGTAGCCGTAGCGCTCGGCCCAGCGGATGAAGTCGTAGGCGTGGCCGACGTGCAGGGGCAGGCCCGCGCCCGCGTACGGCCGGTCGAAGGAGACGGTGGTCGCCGCGTCGGCCTCGCCGAGCAGCCGGCCCCGCTCGTCCCAGGCGTGGTAGAGGCTGGCGCCGGTGCGGCCGTCCTCGGGGTAGAGGTTGTAGGCCTGCCAGGTGATGTCCGGCAGGAGCAGGAGCAGGTCGGCGGGGTGGTTGTCGCGGATCGTGAAGGGCACGTGGGAGCGGTAGCCGTCGGCCGTGGTGAGCACGGCGACATACGCTCCGATGCTCCAGAAGGACGGGACCTGCAACCGCCAGGACAGCCACCAGTGGTGGCAGGAGACCGTACGGTCGGCGGCCAGCGGCGGGGGCTGCACGATGCCGGACAGCCGCGGGCTGGTGGTGATCTTGGCGGCGCCGTCGCCGCCGTAGTGGCCGATGCGGTAGATGTCGACGCTGAATTCCTGCGGCGGGTCGACGGTGATGTGGAAGTCGACGGCCTCGCCGGGGGAGACCGCTCCGGTCGAGGCGAATCCTTTGATCTGCCGGTGCACGTCGTCCGCCGAGCGGGGGCCGACCGCACTACGGGGTGCGGGGATCCGCGGGTTCTCGCCGGTGGGCTGTGGCCGGCTCGGGTCGACATACCAGGGGACGACATGACCGGTGTCGTCGAAATAGGTCTCGCTGCCGCGCAGCCAGGGGACGGGACCCTGGCCGAAGGGGTCCGTGACGGCGTGCGCGAGTGCTCCCGACTCCCAGCGGCGGATGTGGTCCGATGCCATGGTGGCTCCCCTCCCTCGTGCCCCCGTGAAGTGTGCTGATACGAGTCGTTGTGCGGTGGTGCGTGCGGTGGTGCGGTGTTTCGTGGCCGAGCTTGTGCTGTTCCGGTCGGGCCTGGTTCGCGCCCGGTTCGTGCCTGGTTCGTGCCTGTTTCCGGTTTCGCCCGTGGTGCTGTGCGGGTTCCGCGGGCTGTGACTGTGCCGTCTGCCTCATGTCGGATGCGCTTGCCATTTCACCGAACGGTCCCAGCACATCACATAACGCACGCGTCTGGTCACGGTTCGTTGCGAATTTGCCTGAAGTGGAACGGTTCGCTCCGCTAAAGCGTCGAAACGCCGAGGTCAGACCAGCCGTACGGGCTTCTCGGGACGTATCCCGGATTCGACCAGCCAGGCCCGCAGCGGGGCCGGGTCTCCCTCCTCGACAAGGCTGAGGACTCTGGGCGTCAGGTCGGCGGCCCGCTCGCCGTCGACCAGCAGGGACGGGCCGTCGAGCCAGTCCAGGCCGGGGGTGGCTCCGGCGGTGTCCACGGCCGCGCAGCACACCATCGCCGTGACGTGGTCCGCGAGCAGCTCGCGGGCGGTGCGCGGGGGCTGGAGGGGGAAGAGGGGCAGCGCGCAGTCGTCCCAGAGGGCGCTGTCGGGGCCCTGCCCGGCGGGTGCGGGTGCGGGTGCGGGCGCGTCGGATCCGGGTCCCGGGGTGACGGCGGCGGCCTCCTCGCGGGCGAGGGCCGCGGTGAGCCCCGCGGCCAGGGCGGCGCTGCGCTCGGTGCCGGTGGCTTCCTCGGCGTCCTCGTCGTAGGCCGCGGGCTCCTTGGGCCTGCGGTGGGCGGCCGGGTCGGTCAGGTGGTCCAGGACCCGGGCCAGGGTGGGGCCGCCGGGGTCGGGGGCGGCGGGGTCAAGGGTGGCGCGGACGCCGAGGGAGTCCAGGACGCGGTGCAGCCGGGCCGCCTCGGTGCGCCAGGTGCGGTCGACGACCTCGTCCGGATACTCCTGCCAGGCCACCGGCGACCAGTCCGGGCCCGGCTCGGCGGGGCCGCCGTGGAAGAGACGGGCGGCGAGCAGCGAGGCGGCCTCGTCCACCAGGCCCGGCTCCTCCAGCAGGTCGCAGGCGGGTCGCTCGCCGAGCCGGGAGGCGAAGCCCTCGGCCAGCCGGTCGCGCCGGGACAGCTCGGTGAGCGCCGCGACCACGCCCGCGTCCAGCCGGGACGGCCAGCGGCCCATCCGCCAGGCGGGCAGCGCGACCCGGGTGAGAAGACGGTCCCAGCCGGCATAGGCGAGGCCGACCTGCTCCTGGGCGACGATCCGCAGTCCGTAGTCCACGGCCTGTGCGCGCTCGGCGGCCGCGGCGGCGACCCCGCGCTCCATCAGCGCCGCGTGCTCCCGGCAGCCCCGCAGCAGCACCCGGGCCACCCAGCCGAGGCCCGCGCACACCAACCGGGTCGCCGGACATCGGCCGGTCGTCGAGGAGACGGCGACCGCCGCGTCCAGCCCGCGCACGAAGCGGCGGGCGGCGGCTATGTCCGGGTGCGCCGAGGGTCCCGTACCGGCGACGACCGGGGCGAGGACCGCGCGCAGCTCGCCGACGCGCATCCACCACAGGAACGGGGAGCCGATGACGAGTACGGGGGCGGCCGGGGTACGGCGGTGCGGGCCGGGGTTGCCGAGCTCGTCGCCGCCCTTGGGCGCGGGCGGGCCGTGCGCCGGGTGGGTGCGGTCCTCCAGCCAGCTGTCGCAGTCCGGGGTGAGCGCTATGGCGGAGGGCACCGGGACGTCGAGGCGGTCGGCGAGGTCGCGCACCATCCGGTACAGGTCCGGGGCGGACTCCTGCAGGATCGGGACCGTGGGGCTCACGGCCGGCCGGGCGCGGGCCACGACCAGGCCGATGCCGGCGGCGGCCAGCAGCACGACGACGGCGAGCACACCGACGATCCAGCGGGCCGTGTCCCAGCTCCGGCCGACGAAGTGACCGGTGGAACCGCCGGTCAGCAGGATCACCGTGGCCGCCGCGGGCAGCAGCGCCACGGCCAGGGCCCGGCCGCGGATGCGCAGCACAGCGAGGGCCCGGGTACGCGCTGCCTGCGCTCCCGCCTCCACACCGATACCGGTACTGGTCACGTCCGGACCTCACCCCCTCCCTGCTGTCCTGGTGCCGTCCTGGCTGTTGCTCACTCCCCCACTGTGGCACCCGCCACTGACATCGCAATGCCGGTGGGCCAAGTGCCGGAACGCTTGCGCCGCACCCTAGTTGGGGCCTCGGCCCCCGTCAGCCGGATGGGGCATCGGTCACTCGATGGAATGGCTTTGGTCAGAGGTGATCGACAGACAGCAACGATCAGGCCCCGGATTTTCGGGGTCCGGGGCCTGACCAGGAGCGGTGCACGCATGGAGGCGCTCAGGCCTCGGCCACCTCGCCCGCCTCGGCCGCCGCCTTCGCCGCGATGTCCGTACGGTGCTGGGAGCCGTCGAGCCCGATCCGCGCCACGGCCGCGTACGCCCGCTCGCGCGCCTGCGTCAGATCCTGACCGGTCGCCGTCACCGAGAGGACCCGGCCACCGGCGCTGACGACCGCCTCGCCGTCCCGCTTCGTCCCCGCGTGCAGGACGTAGGCGTGCGGGGCGTCCTCGGCGGCCACGGTGCCGAGGCCGGTGATGGGGTCGCCGGTGCGCGGGGTGTCCGGGTAGTTGTGGGAGGCGACGACCACGGTGACCGCGGCGTCGTCGCGCCAGCGCAGCGGCGGGAGGTCGTCGAGGGTGCCGTTCGCGGCGGCGAGCAGGACGCCGGCCAGCGGGGTCTTCAGACGGGCGAGGACCACCTGGGTCTCGGGGTCGCCGAAGCGGGCGTTGAACTCGATGACCCGGACACCGCGCGAGGTGATCGCGAGGCCGGCGTAGAGGAGACCGGAGAACGGGGTGCCGCGCCGCCGCATCTCGTCGACGGTCGGCTGGAGAACGGTCTCCATGACCTCGTCGACCAGCTTGGGGTCGGCCCAGGGCAGCGGGGAGTACGCCCCCATGCCGCCGGTGTTCGGCCCCTGGTCCCCGTCCAGGGCCCGCTTGAAGTCCTGGGCGGGCTGGAGCGGGAGAACCGTCACACCGTCGGTGATCGCGAAGAGGGAGACCTCGGGGCCGTCGAGGAACTCCTCGATGACGACACGGTCGCACCCGGCGGCGTGCGCCGTGGCGGCCGCCAGGTCGTCGGTGACGACGACACCCTTGCCGGCGGCGAGCCCGTCGTCCTTCACGACGTACGGCGCCCCGAAGGCGTCGAGGGCCTCGGCGACCTCATCCGCGTCTGTGCAAACGTACGAACGGGCGGTGGGGACGCCGGCCGCCGCCATCACGGCCTTGGCGAACGCCTTGGACCCCTCGATCCGCGCGGCCTCCCCGGAGGGACCGAAGACCGGGATACCCGCCTCGCGCACGGCGTCGGCGACCCCCGCGACGAGCGGGGCCTCCGGGCCGACGACGACGAGATCGGCGCCGACCTCCCGGGCCAGCGCGGTGACGGCGACGCCGTCGAGGGCGTCGACCTGGTGCAGCTCGGCGACCTCGCCGATACCGGCGTTGCCGGGGGCGCAGTGCAGCGCGGTGACGTCGGAATCGAGGGACAGAGAGCGGCACAGGGCGTGTTCGCGGGCGCCGCTGCCGATGACGAGGACCTTCACGGGGGCCAGCGTAGCCGGGTCCACCGACTGGAGGATTCTCCAAGGGGGTGGAGGGCGGGTCGGGGAACCCTCGGCTCCCGCCATCTCACCGTCGGCACTCGTCGCGCGTCACTCGTTCCGGAACTCCTCCACCACCGTCGCCCCCAGCTCCCGCACGATCAGTTCATGGCCGGAGAGGGCCGACTCGTCGAGGTCGGGGTCGTCCTCCTCGGGGATGTCGTCCTCGGGAGACACCGGAGGCGGCTCGGGGGCCGCGGGCGACGGGGTCGGAGCCGCTGCCGTCCGGGCGGACGGCGGGGAGCCCTGGGGTGTGGCCGTCGGCGGCCCGGGCTGGGACGTCGCCGGGCGGGCCGGGGCCGCCGGGGCGGAGCCGCCGTAACCGGACGACGCCGCGGGTGCGCCGCCGTAACCGCCGCCGGGCTGGCCGCCGCCGTATCCGGGACCGGCCGGGGCCGAGCCGCCGCCCGTCGGATCGACGATCGCCTCGATCCGCCACTGCACGCTGAACTGTTCGGCCAGCGCCTGCCGCAGCACGTCCTCGCTGCCGCTGCTCGCGAAGTTGTCGCGGGCGCCTGCGTTGACGAAGCCGAGTTGGAGGGTGGTGCCGTCGAAACCGGCGACCTGGGCGTTCTGGCTGAGGAGGATCCAGGTGAAGCGCCGACGGTTCTTGACCGCTTCGAGGATGTTCGGCCAGAGGACACGGGGGTCCAGCCCGCCGGCAGGGGCAGCCGGCGCCGGGGCCGCCGGGGCTGTTTGGGCCGGCTGGGCCGCTGGGGTGCCCGCGCCCGTGGCCCCGCCCGCTGCCGCCGTGCCCGTGCCCTGGCCCGTGGCCGAGGCCGTGGGCCAGCCGCCGGGGCGGCGAGCGGCGCCGCCACCCGCGGGGGCAGCCGTCGGCCAGGCGCCGGGCGTGGCGGCGGGCGGTGCGGCCGGGGGAGCCGCCGGGGCCGTCGGTGTGGGCGCGGGTGGCTGGGGAGCCGGTGTCGGTGCCTGTGCAGGCGCCGGCGCCTGCACCGGCGCGGACTCGGGTGCCGCTCCCCCTCGTACCGCCGCACGGGCCGCCGCAGGGCCGCCCCCCTGCGGAACCGGAACCGGAGGAACCGCAGGAGCAGGAGCAGGAGCCGGAGCCGCCGAAGCCCCTCCCGGCGCCGCCCGGTGTGCCTCGGGCCCGGGGACGTACCCCATCGCGGGCGCACCGCCCCCGCCGGAGAAGTTGACGCCCCGCTCCAGCCGGTCGAGGCGGGCCATCACGGACCGCTCGTCGCCGTAGGCGGCGGGAAGCAGCACGCGCGCGCAGATCAGCTCCAGCTGGAGGCGGGGGGAGGTGGCGCCGCGCATCTCGGTCAGGCCCGCGTTGACGAGGTCGGCCGCGCGGCTGAGCTCGGCGGCGCCGAACGTGCCGGCCTGGGCCTGCATACGCTCCAGGACGTCGGCGGGGGCGTCGAACAACCCCTTCTCCACGGCGTCGGGCACGGCCGCGAGGATCACCAGGTCCCGCAGCCGCTCCAGCAGGTCGGCGACGAAGCGGCGCGGGTCGTTGCCGCCCTCGATGATGTGGTCGACGACCTCGAAGGCGGCGGCGCCGTCCCCGGTCGCGAAGGCCTCGACGACGGAGTCGAGCAGGGACCCGTCGGTGTAGCCGAGCAGGGAGGTGGCCATGGCATACGTCACACCCTCCTCGGTGGCCCCGGAGAGCAGCTGGTCCATGACGGACATGGAGTCACGCACGGAACCGGCACCGGCGCGCACGACGAGCGGCAGCACGCCGTCCTCGACGGCGATCTTCTCCTTGCCGCACACCTCGCCGAGGTAGTCCCGCAGCGTGCCCGGCGGCACCAGCCGGAAGGGATAGTGATGGGTCCGCGACCGGATGGTCCCGATGACCTTCTCGGGCTCGGTGGTGGCGAAGATGAACTTCAGATGCTCCGGGGGCTCCTCGACGACCTTGAGCAGCGCGTTGAAGCCGGCCGACGTGACCATGTGGGCCTCGTCGATGATGTAGATCTTGTAGCGGCTGCCGGCAGGCCCGAAGAAGGCCTTCTCACGCAGCTCACGGGCGTCGTCCACACCACCGTGAGAGGCCGCGTCGATCTCGATGACGTCGATCGAACCGGGCCCGTTGCGGGCGAGGTCGCGGCATGACTGGCACTCACCACAGGGGGTCGGCGTCGGCCCCTGCTCGCAGTTCAGGCAGCGGGCCAGGATCCGTGCGCTGGTGGTCTTCCCGCACCCACGCGGCCCGCTGAACAGGTACGCGTGATTGACCCGGTTGTTCCGCAGCGCCTGCTGCAACGGGTCGGTGACATGCTCCTGCCCGATGACCTCGGCGAACGACTCCGGGCGATAGCGGCGGTACAGCGCGAGAGACGACACGCTTACGAGGTTATAGGCGCCCACTGACAACCAGCCCCGCCCGCAAACGCAAGCGCCCCCCACGCACCCGCCAGAGCCAACCTACCCTTGCTGCCTTCCGGCCCTGGGGGAGTTCAGTCAGATAGCGCCGCGTGAGGGGCTCTGCACAGAGTACCCGACGTCAGCGGGTGGGAACGAGTTCGCGAGCACTCCTCTCGGTCATGTAATGTTCCGAGCGGAGGATTCGCCTAGAGGCCTAGGGCGCACGCTTGGAAAGCGTGTTGGGGGCAACCCCTCACGAGTTCGAATCTCGTATCCTCCGCCAGTGCCTCACCGGGCACGATGTCGAAGGGCCCCACCGTTCGCGGTGGGGCCCTTCGACGTGCGTGGTCTCAGTTTTGGTCTCAGTTGCAGCGATCGGACTGGGCTGGACCTCGGCGAACAGTGATCTGGTTCACCGCGCCTGATCGGGGAGCCCGTGCAAGCCAAAGTGATCTGCCCCGCACCACACCCGGAGCAGCTGAGGGGTGGGGTCGCAGGCCCAATGCGCACTGCCCCGCGGCCCTTGGCAGCCCACCTCGACTGTCAGTGGCGGTCGTTACGGTTGGGATCACGGAGCGTTCTGGCATGACCGAGCGGATCAGGGGATGGCGATGAGCATTCTGCGGGCGGCATGGGTTCCGGATGACGACCCTGAGCGTGACTGGCAGATTGCTGCCGACCTCGCCGTGGGTTGGGTGGAACGCGAGGCCGCCGAACAGGGTGCGACCGCCGTCCTGGTACTGAACGCCTTCGGCGCCGAGCAGACCGTCCCGGCGTTGCGACGGCTTGCTCAACGGCATCGCGTTGCAACGCCGCGATCGGGCAGACAGCGTGCCGGGAGCGGTGTCGGGCCAGTGCTGGCCTACGTGCCGGATGCGAAGACGCTGGAGTTTGCCACTGGTCTGGCGCGGGGCTCGTCGCTTGCGGCGGTTGAGGGGGTCAACCTGTTCCCGCTGCGGGGCTGGGCCACGCAGGTGCATGCCGTCGATCTCACTCGCCCAGAGGACGAAGTCGAGGAGGTGGACTCTCGGCTCACGTCGGCGCTGGACAGGTTGAAGTTCTACGGCAACAACGGCTACGGGCCACCGTTCGACCGTCAACAGGCAGCGCGAGTTCTCGGTGATCTCCGGTCTGCTGGTCTGCTCGACCGTGACGTGGTTCTCGGCGCCATGGCCGCCCAAGGCATCAGCCCCAACGGTCTGAAGCGCCTTGTCCAACTCATCGACTCTGCTGGTGGCCGGTAACCGCCGCCCCGTCCATCAGGCCGCCCTTGGGGTGCCCAACACCAGATAGGCACCCCGGCCCAGTCTCGTCGGCTCAGACCACGGCCGGCGCACCGTCGAGCGCCGACATCGTGTCGAGGTCAGTGAGCGCAGCCAGGTATCGCTCCGCGTCCAGCGCGGCCTGGCAGCCGCTTGCGGCGGCGGTGATGGCCTGGCGGTAGGTGTGGTCGACGACGTCGCCGGCGGCGAAGACGCCGGGGACGTTCGTGCGGGTGGAGGGCGAGGCGACCTTGAGGTAGCCCTCCTCGTCCAGGTCCAGCTGGCCCTGGAACAGCTCGGTACGCGGGTCGTGGCCGATGGCGATGAACAGGCCAGTTACGTCGAGGTCGCGGGTCGTGCCGGTGAGGACATCGCGCAGGACGACGCCGACGAGCATGCCGTTGGCCTCCTTGATTTCCGCGATCTCGCTGTCGAACGCGAAGGAGATCTTGTCGTCGGCGAACGCGCGGTTCTGCATGACCTGGGAGGCCCGCAGGGTGGAGCGCCGGTGGACGACGGTCACCGAGCGGGCGAAGCGGGTAAGGAAGGTCGCTTCCTCCATGGCGGTGTCGCCGCCGCCGACCACCACAATGTCGCGGTCGCGGAAGAAGAAACCGTCGCAGGTCGCGCACCAGGACACGCCCCGGCCGGACAGTTCCTCCTCCTTAGGGAGGCCGAGCTTGCGGTAGCCGGAGCCGGTCGCCACGATCGCCGTCTTCGCCTGGTGCACGGTGCCCGCGGTGTCGGTGACGGTCTTGATGTCTCCGCTGAGATCGACGGCGACGATGTCGTCGTCGACCATCTCCGCGCCGAACCTCTCGGCCTGGGCGCGCATGTTCACCATCAGGTTCGGGCCGTCGATGCCCTCGGGGAAGCCGGGGAAGTTCTCGACCTCGGTCGTCGTGGTCAGCGCGCCGCCGACGAAGATCGCACCGCCGAACACGAGAGGCTTGAGTTCGGCGCGGGCGGCGTAGAGGGCGGCGGTGTATCCGGCGGGGCCGGAGCCGATGACGATGACCTCGCGTATGCCGGTTTCGGTCACGGAGGTCACGCCTCCTGCTTGGCGTCGATCTCGGCGATCAGCGCCTCGATACGGGTCTTGATCTCGTTGCGGATGGGGCGGACGGACTCGACGCCCTTGCCGGCCGGGTCCTCCAGCGCCCAGTCGAGGTACTTCTTGCCCGGGAAGATCGGGCAGGCGTCGCCGCAGCCCATGGTGATGACGTAGTCGGACGCCTGCACAGCCTCAGTGGTGAGGATCTTGGGCTTGGCGTCGGCGATGTCGACGCCAACTTCCTTCATCGCCTCGACCGCGGCCTGGTTGACCTGGTCGCCCGGGATGGAGCCGGCGGATCGGACCTCGATCCGGTCACCCGCGAGATGGGTGAGGAATCCGGCGGCCATCTGCGAGCGCCCGGCGTTGTGTACGCAGACGAACAGCACGGAAGCGAGCGGGCTGGAGGACATCTGTTCTTCCTTCACGATGTGGATCAAGCAGGTCGTACGGGATCGGGATACGGAGTTCAGGTGCTCGGCAGGGAGGCGAGCAGCTCGGTGATGTGGGCGTCGATCTCGTCACGGATGCCGCGGACGACGGCGATCGGGGCACCCTCGGGGTCGGTGACCGGCCAGTCCAGGTAACGGCGGCCAGGCACGATCGGACAGGCATCCCCACACCCCATCGTGATGACGATGTCGGCGGCCTGCACGACCTCGTCGGTCAGCGGCTTGGGGAACGCGTCCGCCACATCCACGCCCGCCTCGGTCAGCACCTGCGCGACGACCGGCTCGACCTCGGTGGCCGGGTGCGTGCCCGCCGAGGAGACGACCACGTGGCCTCCGGCGCGGTGCGCCAGGAGGGCGGCGGCCATCTGGGAGCGGCCGGCGTTGTGGCTGCACACGAACAGAACGCGGGGCAGACCGCTGCCAGGCGCGCCCTCGATGTGCGCGAGCGCGTCCAACCGCTCGGTGGCCAGGTGCTCGGCCAGCACGACCAGGTGGGTGCGGATGCGGGCATGCTCGGCCAGACGCTCGTAAGAGTCGGTGACGAGGCGCTGGATGGTCTCGGGCGAGAAGCGCCCGCGGTAGCGGAGGGCGAGACGGGCGATGCCGGACGCGAGACGTTCGTCGGGCAGGACGGGAGGTGGGGATGCGGTCATGGGAATCCCCTTCGGGTGTGGGCCCCCACGGGTGTGGGGATGCGGGTCCCAGGGATCAGCCCCAGCTGGTATCAGCTCGGGGTGATGTGACAGTATCAGTCCATGATGACGTCAGTCGACACTGATCTGATGCGGGTCCTCGCCGACCCGCTCCGCCTCCAGATCGTCACCCTCCTCGCCCGGGAGACGCTCTGCTCCACGCACCTGATCGAGGAGACCGGTGCGAAGCAGACCAATCTCTCCAACCACTTGAGAGTGCTGCGCGAGGCCGGGGTCGTCGACACGGAACCATGCGGCCGGTACACGTACTACAAGCTGCGCCCCGACGTCATCGCCCAACTCGCCGGTCAGTTCGCCGACCTGGCCGAGTCCGCTCGCAATGCCGCCGACAACAAGAGGGCCTGCCCGTGACCCCCACCGAAGCACCCGCGACCACCGCCGAGGATTCCTCGGTCGTCGCGAAGCTGTCGACGCTCGACCGTTTCCTCGCCGTCTGGATCCTCGCCGCCATGGCGCTCGGCCTCGGTCTCGGCCGCGCCATCCCCGGGCTGAACGACGCCTTGGCGAAGGTCGAGATCGGCGGCATCTCGCTGCCGATCGCCGTCGGTCTGCTGATCATGATGTACCCGGTGCTGGCCAAGGTCCGCTACGACAAGCTCGACGCCGTCACCGGCGACCGCCGGCTCATGGTCTCGTCCCTGGTCATCAACTGGATCGTCGGCCCGGCGGTGATGTTCGCGCTGGCGTGGATCTTCCTGCCGGACCTGCCCGAGTACCGCACCGGCCTGATCATCGTCGGCCTGGCCCGCTGCATCGCCATGGTCATCATCTGGAACGACCTCGCCTGCGGCGACCGCGAGGCCGCTGCCGTCCTGGTGGCCCTCAACTCCGTCTTCCAGGTCCTGGCATTCGGCCTGCTCGGCTGGTTCTACCTCGACCTTCTGCCCGGCTGGCTGAACCTGGGCGACGGCGAGCACCTGGACATCTCCATGTGGAAGATCGCCCTGAACGTCGTCATCTTCCTCGGCGTTCCGCTGCTGGCCGGATTCCTGACCCGCCGCATCGGCGAGCAGAAGCTGGGCCGGGAAAAGTACGAGTCCAACTTCCTCCCGAAGATCGGCCCTTGGGCGCTCTACGGGCTCCTCTTCACGATCGTCATCCTGTTCGCCCTGCAGGGGAAGACGATCACCTCGCAGCCGCTGGACGTCGTCCGGATCGCGCTGCCGCTGCTGGTCTACTTCGCCGTCATGTGGTTCGGCACCTTCGCCCTCGGCAAGGTCATCGGTCTCGCCTACGACCGCACCGCGACCCTCGCCTTCACCGCGGCCGGCAACAACTTCGAGCTGGCCATCGCGGTCGCCATCGCCACCTTCGGCGTCACCTCCGGCCAGGCCCTGTCGGGTGTGGTCGGCCCGCTGATCGAAGTGCCGGTGCTGGTCGCGCTGGTCTACGTCTCGCTGGCCTGGCGCAAGAAGTTCACCGCGCGCACCGCCGAGCCGCTGGAGGCCACGCGGTGATCTGCCTGGACTGCCACAACATCGGCGCGCAGGTCGCTGCGGTCGGCATGTGCAGCCAGTGCGGAGCCGCCGCGTGCGCCGTCCACTCGGAAGTCTCCGAGCAGTTCCTGACCTGCATGAAACCCATCTCGCGTCCGGTGGCCACCGAGCCGCCCGTGCGGCGCCTGCTGTGCTCTACCTGCGCAGCGGCGCACCGGGCCCACGCGGTCTGCTGCCCGCAGTCCGCGAACCTCATCCGGACGTCCTGATGAGCGTGCCGGACACGCAGGTGGTGGTAGTCGGCGGCGGCCAGGCCGGGCTCGCCGCCGGCTACTACCTGCGCCGCCAGGGCCTGGACTTCGTCATCCTGGACGCCCAGGACACGCCGGGCGGCGCGTGGCAGCGCACCTGGGACTCGCTGCACCTGTTCTCCCCAGCGGCGTACTCATCGCTGCCGGGGTGGCTCATGCCGCCGCAGGAGGGCGAGGAGTATCCGGACGCCGGACACGTCGTGTCGTACCTGCGCGACTACGAGAAGCGCTACGAGCTACCGATCCAGCGCCCGGTACGGGTGACGGGCGTCCACCGGGATGGTCAACTCCTGCGCGTGGAGACCGACTCCGGCACCTGGCGGGCGCGGGCAGTGATCAGTGCGGCCGGCACCTGGTCTCGGCCCTTCCTGCCCGCCGTTCCCGGCCGCGCCGAGTTCGGCGGCGAGCAGCTGCACACCGTCGAGTACCGGCGCCCGTACGACTTCGCGGGCCGCCGCGTCATCGTGGTCGGCGGCGGCAACTCCGGCGCCCAGATCGCCGCCGACCTCGCCCACGACACCGAGCTGACCTGGGTCACCCAACGCCCACCCCGGTTCCTGGCCAACGACATCGACGGCCGCGCCCTGTTCGATACCGCCACCGCCCGGCGCCGTGCCCTCGACGAAGGGCGTACCGACACCGGCGGCGTGGCCTCGCTCGGCGACATCGTCGCCATACCGCCGGTACGCGAAGCGCGCGACCGCGGGCAGCTCACAGCCGCTCCGATGTTCAGCCGTCTCACCCCGAGCGGCGTGGAGTGGGCCGACGGCACCCGCGCCGAGGCCGACGCGATCATCTGGTGCACAGGCTTCCGACCCGCCCTGTCCCACCTCGGACCGCTCCAACTCCGCGGCCGACGCGGTCACATCGCCGTAGAGGGCACCCAAGCGATGGAAGAGCCGCGTCTGCACCTGCTCGGCTACGGCGACTGGACCGGCCCCGCCTCCACCACGCTCATCGGCGTCGGGCGTCCCGCCCGGCAAGCGGCCCGCGAGATCTCCGCGCTCCTCGCGGCCGAAGCGACGTAGGGGCGCGGCGGAGATCGTGCTTTTGTCCACTCGCGGATCAGGTCCTGCGGGCTGAAGACTGCCCACCATGACCACGACCCCGGCTCCCGATCAACCCGCCGCCGAGTCCGAGCAGGAACGATGGCTGACACCCGGGGTACGCGGTATCGGCTCCGCCAGCCTCCTCGCGGACGTCGGCCACGAGATACCCACCGCCCTGCTGCCCTCACTACTGAACTCGACGATCGGCGCACCGGCCGCCGCGCTGGGCGCGATCGAGGGCGTCTCGGACGCTCTCGCGGGGGCCGCCCGGTTCGGTGGCGGCGTCCTGGCCGACGATCCGGTCCGCCGCCGCACGGTCGCCGTTGGCGGCTACGCCACCACCGCCGTGCTCGGCGCGGCGATCGGCGGTGCCACGGCCGTCTGGCAGGTCGGCGTGCTGCGGGCAGCCGCCTGGACCGCGCGCGGCCTGCGCGTACCGGCCCGCAACGCACTGCTCGCGGACATCGTCCCGGCCAAGGCGTACGGGCGGGCGTACGGCTTCGAGCGGATGATGGACAACCTCGGAGCGATCTTCGGACCCCTGCTGGCCCTGGGCCTGGTGGCCTGGCTCGGTGTGCAGTGGGCGATCGGGCTGTCGGTGATCCCGGGGCTGCTGGCCGCCGCCGCGATCGTCTACGCCATCCGCCACACCCCCAGGCCGACGAGCAGGGACAAGGTGCCGCTGCGCATCCGCGTACGCCCCGTCCTGCATGGCGAGTTGGGCCGGCTGATGGGGGCCGTCGCCGCCTTCGAGGTCGGCAACGTCGCCGCGACCCTGCTCATCCTCCGGGCGACGGAACTGCTCACACCCGACCACGGTGCCAAGACGGCGACCACCATCGCGCTGGGCCTCTACACCGCCTACAACGTGGCCGCGACCCTCGCCTCGGTCCCGGCGGGACGCCTGGCCGACCGGCTCGGCGCGCGCGGCCCGCTCCTCGTGCTGGCCGCGGGAGTCGCGGCGTTCGCCGCCGCCTACGGACTGTTCGCCTTCAGCGGCGCGGTCGTCACCGTCCTGGCGATCCCGTTCCTCCTGGCCGGTGTCGGGATCGGCGCGGTGGAGACTGCCCAGCACTCCGCCGTCGCCGCGCTCGCCCCCAAGGACCTGCGCGGTTCGGCATTCGGCCTGCTGGCCACGGTGCAGTCCCTGGGCAACCTCGCCGCCTCTGCCATCGCAGGCATCCTGTGGAGCGCGGTCTCCCCGGCCGCCGCCTTCACCTATCTCACGGCGTGGATGCTGCTCGCCTTCGGCGGCCTGCTCACCATCGCCCGGCGCTGACGCCGGGAAATCATCCCCAGGTCGCGAGCATCTGCCCCATGGCCGCCATGACCGACGGCTCGACCCGGTAATACACCCAGGTGCCGCGCCGCTCGGAGGTGAGCAGTCCGGCCTCCTTCAGCTTCTTCAGGTGGTGGGAGACGGTCGGCTGGGAAACGCCGACATCGGAGATGTCGCACACGCACGCCTCGCCGCCCGCGTGCGAGGCGACCAGCGAGAACAGGCGCAGCCGCACCGGGTCGCCCAGCGCCTTGAACATCCGGGCGGTCCGCTCGGCCTCCTCGGCCGTCAGCGGCCGCTCGGTGAGCGGCGGGCAGCACGGCACGACAGCCTCGGCGACCTCGGGTTCCAGCAGCGGCAGCGCCTTGATGTTCGACATACGTCTATGTTGACATACATCGAACCAGAGCGCCCAGGGTGCACAGCCTCAGCCTCGGTGCACATACACCGCCAGGCGCCGGGCGATCCGGCTCGCATCCCTGCCGACCCCGCCGAGGGAGTTCGAGGACAGGCTGCGCTGCCACTCCAGCCCCATGTAGGCGAGGCCGGGGCGGGCGAGCGAGACCCCCTCTCGGTGGATCGGGTGGCCGTGGCCGTCGAGCGCGCCGAGCGGGGCCAAGTAGCCGAGGTCGGGACGGTAGCCGGTGGCCAGCAGGATCGCGTCGACCTCCTCCGTGGTCCCGTCGGCCCAGGTGACCTTGGTTCCGCTGACGCCGGTGAACACCGGGCGCCAATCCGGTGCCCCGGCTGCGACCGCATGGCGATAGCGACCGTCGTCGATGACCAGCTGGGTCGGCGGGGTGCGCAGGAACCGGCCGACGGGCAACGTGTCGATTCCGGTGCGGGTCAGCCACCAGTGCAGATCCCGGCCAAGGGTGCGCCGGCGGGCGAATCGCACCGAATGCCGTGCGGTGAGCGTCACCTGCGCCCGCTCGGCGAGCTCGGCGGCGATCTGCACCGCAGAGTTCCCTGCCCCTACGACCACCACGCGCTACCCGGCGAACCCCTCGGGCACGTGGTAGCCGGCGGCATGCAGCACGGTGCCGGTGAAGCCGTCGAGGCCCGGCAGGGCGGGGCGATGCGGACTGCCGAAGGAGCCGGTTGCCGCGACCACGGCGCGCGCCGTCAACCACCGGCCGCCTTCCAGTCCGACGGTGAAGGCGCCATCTCCGAGGCGGACTTCGTGTACCCGGGTCCGGGTGCGGATTTCGGCATCCAGGTGGCTGGCGTAGCGCAGCAGATAGGCGACGACCTCGTCCCGGTGCGGGTAGCGGTCGGGGTCACCGCCGAATGGCAGCCCGGGCAACGAGCTGTAACCGGCCGGAGAGAACAGGGTGAGGCTGTCGTAGTAGCGCGGCCACGACCCCGCTGCCTCCTCCGACGCTTCAAGGACCACCGGCTCCAGCCCCCGCCTGCGCAGCGCGTATGCGGTGGCAAGCCCGGACTGACCGCCACCGATCACTACGACGTCTACCTGTTCCACAATCCCACCCTCGATTCGACGAATGTCTATGTTGACGTTCATCGAATCAGGTGTAATGCTGGTCGCGCAAGCCATCGACAAATGTCGAAGCAAAGGGGAACCTCGTGGCCGTGTCCATTAACAGCGTGCCCGCCACCGACCAGCTGCCCGTCGTGGTCATCGGAGCCGGCCCGATCGGCCTGGCCGCCGCCGCCCACCTCATCGAACGCGGCCTGGAACCACTGGTCCTGGAGGCCGGACCGTCGGCCGGCACCGCCGTACGCGACTGGGCGCACGTGCGGCTGTTCTCCCCTTGGGCCGAGGTCACCGACCCGGCCGCCGAGAAGCTCCTCGCCCCGACCGGCTGGGTGCGCCCCGACGCGGCGACGTACCCCACGGGTGGCGACTGGGCCGAGCGCTATCTGCAGCCGCTCGCCGACCTGCTCGGGCACACGATCCGCTACGGCACCACCGTCACTGGCGTCGCCCGCGCCGGGCGGGACCGGATCGTCGACTCCGGTCGCGAGGAGCAGCCGTTCACAGTGCACCTTCAGACCGCGGACGGTGGCGAGGAGCGCATCACCGCCCGCGCCGTCATCGACGCCTCCGGCACCTGGTCCACCCCCAGCCCGCTGGGCGCCAACGGCCTGCCCGCCCTCGGCGAGAAGACCGCCGCCGACCACATCTCCTACCGCGTCCCCGACCTCAACGACCCGTCCGTACGGGCCCGTTACGCGGGCAAGCGCACCGCCGTCGTCGGCTCGGGCGCCTCCGCATTCACCGCCCTCGCCTACCTTGCCGACCTGGCCAAGGACAGCGAAGGGACCCACGCGGTGTGGATCCTGCGACGCGGGATCACCGGCTCTACGTTCGGTGGCGGCGAGGCCGACCAGCTTCCGGCCCGCGGTGCACTGGGCCTGCGGGCCAAGGCCGCCGTCGAGGCCGGCCATGCGAGCGCGGTCACCGGATTCCGTACACAGGCTGTGGAAGGCGACGGCGTCCAGCTCATTCTGGTCGCCGAGGACGGCCGCCGCCTGGACCCGGTCGACGAGGTCATCGTCCTGACCGGCTTGCGCCCCGACCTGTCCTTCCTTTCCGAGGTTCGCCTCGGCCTCGACGAGCGCCTCCAAGCCCCGACCGCGCTGGCTCCACTGATCGACCCGAATGTGCACTCCTGCGGCACGGTCTACCCGCACGGCGTCATCGAACTGTCCCACCCCGAACCGGGCGTCTACCTGGTCGGAATGAAGTCCTACGGCCGCGCGCCCACGTTCCTGGCAATGACCGGCTTCGAGCAGGTCCGCTCCATCACCGCTGCCCTCGCCGGAGACCAGGAAGCCGCCGAGCGGGTCGAACTGACCTTGCCCGAGACAGGCGTCTGCAGCGGCGGTGGACTGCTCGACGAGACCGCCCCCGTTCAAAGCGGTGACGGCGGCGGCTGCTGCGCGGCACCGTCCACCCTGCAGATCGGCATCGGCGCCCCAGCCTCCTCCGGCGGCTGCTGACCCGCCAACCCACCCCTTCCAGCAGGAGGTACGCCATGTCCCGCGTGCAACTCGCCCTCCGCGTTCCCGACCTCGCCGCGTCCATCGCCTTCTACACGAAGCTCTTCGGCACCGAGCCCGCCAAACTCCGCGACGGTTACGCCAACTTCGCCATCGCCGAGCCCCCGCTCAAGCTCGTCCTGATCGAAGGCACGGCGGACGAGGCGACCCGCATGGATCACCTCGGCGTCGAGGTCGACAGCACCGAGGCCGTCCAGGCCGCCACCGCCCGCCTGGGCGACGCCGGTCTGGCCACCGACGTGGAGAACGACACGACCTGTTGTTACGCCCTCCAGGACAAGGTCTGGGTCCACGGTCCCGGCCAGGAGCCCTGGGAGGTGTACGTCGTCAAGGCCGACGCCGACTCCCTGGCCAAGCAGCAGGGCAGCACCTGCTGCGCCGGCCCGGTCGAGGCCGACACCGGCTCGAAGGAACCGGCCGTCGCGGGCGGCTGCTGCTGACCCGCCGATGACCAACCTCCACACCAACGAGGCCGTGACCGGCGCGGGGGACCGGTCACGGCCTCGCGCCGCCCTGCCCGCCCTGTGCGCCACACAGATCACCAGCTGGGGAATCGTCTACTACGCCTTCCCTGTGCTGAACCCCCAGATCACCGCGGCCACGGGCTGGTCGGCCACCGCCACAACCGCCGCCTTCTCGGGCGCGCTCCTGGTCTCCGCCCTCACCGGCATCTCCGTCGGGCGCATCCTCGACCGCCGAGGCCCACGCGCCGTCATGACCACCGGCTCCGTCCTGGGCGTCATCGCCGTGCTGGCCATCGCCTACGCGCCCAACCTCGCGGCCTTCACCGCCGCCTGGCTGCTGGCCGGCGTGGCCATGGCCGCCACCTTCTACCAGCCCGCCTTCGCCGCCCTCACCCGCTGGTGGGGAAGCGACCGCGTCCGTGCCCTCACCATCGTCACCCTCGCCGGTGGCCTGGCCTCCACCGCCTTCGCCCCGCTGACCGCCACGCTCGCCGAGCACCTGAGCTGGCGCAGCACGTACGCCGTACTCGCGCTGCTCCTGGCCCTCGTGACCATCCCCGCCCACGCCCTCGCGCTACGAGGACCTTGGCCGCCCGCCCCGATGTCGGCCGCCCAACGGGGCGCTAACAGCGGCTCGGTGACCCGCAGTCGACCGTTCCTGATGCTCGCCACCGCGCTCACGCTGAATAGCTTCGCCATGTACGCGGTCGTCATCGCCCTCGTACCCCTGCTGATCGCACGCGGCGCCAGCCCCACGGCCGCCGCCTGGGCCCTTGGCCTGGGCGGCGCAGGACAGACCCTCGGCCGCACCCTGTACGCGACGCTCGCCAGCCGTACCGGCGTCACCACCCGCACCGTCGCCCTGATCACGCTCGGCGGGACCACGACCGCCGCCTTCGCGATGGTCTCCGGCCCCTTCCCCCTGCTCGTGGGCATCGCGATCGCGGCCGGCATGGTGCGAGGCAACCTCACCCTGCTCCAGGCCACCGCGGTCAGCGACCGCTGGGGCACGACGCACTACGGGCGTCTGTCCGCGCTCTTGGCCGCCCCGGCCACCATCGCGTCTGCCTTGGCCCCCTTCGCGGGAGCCGCCCTGGCCGGACCGTTCGGCGGCTATCCCGGCCTGTTCGCCGTGCTCGCACTGGTCTCCGTCGTAGCGGCCCTCCTCGCGCTCGGGAGCTGAAGAGGTCACTGAAAATTGGGCGACGTCTCGCGGTCAGACCCGGGGATCTCTGGGTGTCTGCGGGCGGTCAGTTGCAGCAATCGCAGCCTCGGCGGCAGCCGCACGCGCCGCCCGCCTCAGCCTCGATGGTCGGGGCCGCCACCGCGGAGGGCGCGCAGCAGCCGTTGCCCTGCCACGTGTCGCGACCTTCCTTTGTGGCAACGGCGGCGATGACCAGGGCGGCAATGGGATCGGCCCAAGACCAGCCGAGGGTGGCGTTGAGGACCAGGCCGACCAGGAGCACGACCGAGAGGTACGTGCACAGCAGGGTCTGCTTGGAGTCGGCGACCGCGCTGGCGGAGCCGAGTTCACGGCCCGCACGACGTTGGGCGGCTGACAGGAACGGCATGACCGCGAGAGAGAGGGCGGCGAGCACGATGCCGGGGATGGAGCGTTCCGCCTCCCCCGTGCCGGTCAGTGCGCGGATGGCGTCGACAGCGACGTAGGCGGCGAGCGCAAAGAACGACAGCGCGATGATCCGCAGCGTTGTCTTCTCTCGTGCCTCGCGTACGGCGTGCTCACGGGCGGAGAACTGCCAAGCCACCGCAGCGGCAGAGGAAACCTCGATGACCGAGTCCAGGCCGAAGCCGATCAGGGCGGTGGACGAGGCGAGGGTGCCGGCGGTGATGGCGCCGATCGCCTCGATGACGTTGTAGGTGATGGTCGCCGCGACCAGCAGACGTATCCGATGGGCGAGCGCATCTCGGCGGGCCGGGGAGGGGCCGAGGGATATCGCGGTCATCAGCAGCATCCCTTGTCGTCGGCGTCGGCACAGGTGCGGTCGGTTTCCACGGCCACCACGGCGGCGCGCAGGTCGTCCAGCGCGTGACCGAGGCGCTCGTCCGCCAGTTCGTAACGGGTGCGGCGACCGTCGGGCAGCGTGACGACCAGGCCGCAGTCGCGCAGGCAGGCGAGGTGATTGGAGAGCCGGGTGCGCGAGACGCCGAGCGCGTCGGCGAGATCGGCGGGGTAGGCCGGGGCTTCGCGCAGCGCGAGCAGAATGCGGCAGCGGATCGGATCGGCGAGCGCGCGGCCGAAGCGGGCCAGCACCTCGATGTCGGAGGCAACAGTCAGCACAGCACGACAGTACATAGATTCCTGAATTCAGGAAAGCGTGGATCGTCGATTGGTGGATCTGCACCTAGTGACCGGTGGGCTGCACCTGCCCTGGTGCAGCCCACCCGCTTCGGCACCAACTACCGCTCGTCGCTGTCGCCGTACTTCCCCGGATCCTTCGCGCGATCCGCAGCCTGTGCGCAAGCCGCCGCAAAGGCCGCCGTCACGGCTCCTTCGTCCGTGCCGCTCGCCCGAACGTCGATCTCTCCTCCCAGACGGCGAAGGGTGCTCCAGCGCACCACCTGGTCGGTGTAGAGGTCCGTTTCGAACTCCCAGGCGTCCACCGACCAGGGATCCAGACGAGTAGCCGGCTCACGCGCCCCGCCGGGCAGGAAGGCGGCGTGGGCGTGGTGGACTACGCGGCGGTCGGGAAGGCGGTCGCGGACGGTGCTCGGGCCACCAGGCCCTTCCCGCTCCCACTTCCACCGGTCCCACTCCTCAACCTCGGCCGTCTGTCCGGGCCGTTCGGAGCGCCAGCGTTCTACGAGGAAGTCGGCGTGCCCACGATCGCGGAAGGGGATGAGGTACTCGCCGATGCGCGCGACGTACACCAACACCCCGGCGAGGGCCTGGAACGCGCCGGTGGCCTCCGCACCTCCGTCAGCGGTCATAGGCCACAGCAGTCCGCCGACCTTGGCGGCCGTGTCCCTCAGAACGCGGCCGGTCAGGTGCTGGTAACGGCGGCGCATCCGGGCGGAGTTGCCGGGCTCCCAGCCCATGATCCGGTCGACCACGGCATCGGGGACGCCGAGGATGAGCAGCACGGTCGCCGCAGTGTGGCGAGCGTCGTGGAGGCGGCCGTCGCGGACGCCTGCAGCCTTCAGCAGGTCCTTCCACCGGTGGTAATCGGTGTTGGGGTTGAGCGGCTCGCCGGTCGGCGAGGTGAACACGTACCCCTTCTCCACCCACAGGTCACGGGCGAGGGCTCGCTCCCGAGCCTGCTCCTCCTTGTGCTGCCGGAGCAGCTTCAGTAGTTCCTCGGGAACACCGATCGGACGCTTGCCCGCCTTGGACTTCGTTCCCTTGGTCTCCTTACGGATGTTGACCTTCTGCGGGCAGTACCCGGGCTTACGGCCGCAGCGATCACCGCAGCCGTGCTTGTAACGAGGCCGCAGACGGCTCTGCCGGACACGGATCACATCGGCATCGAAATGGACGTCCTCCCACGTCAGGCCGAAGGACCTCGCCCTGACGCAGGCCGAGCGCCAGGGCGATGACCCACCGGGCGGTGTTGCGGTGCTTCCTGGCTTCCAGCAGGAGGCGCTGGACCTCCTCGATCGTGTAGGGCTCGACCTCCTCTTCCTCCAGCTTCGGCGCCTTGGCGATCGAGGCGGGGTTGAGGGTGATGTGCCGCCGCCGTACAGCCTCGTTGAGGGAGGTGTTCAGGGTGCGGTGGGCCTGGTGCGCGGTGCCGGCGGCGCTGCCGGCCTCCTGCATCGTCTTGTAGAGCCGCTCGATGTGCTCGGGCTCGAGCTTCTCCAGACGATGGGCGCCCAGGCCGGGGATGAGGTGGCGGTAGACGGCGACTCGGTAGCCGTCGATCGTGTACTCGCCGACGCTCGGCGCGGCGATGTTCTCCACCCAGTGCGTGAGCCAGGTCTGCACCGTCCAGTGCTGTCCGGCCTTACGGACGCTGCCGGCGTCGCGCTGGCGTTCCAGCTCGCGTACGACCTTGGTGATCTCGGCGCGCGTCTTGCGGCTGGCGTGGCGGCGGTCCGGGCTGCCGTCGTCCTTGACGCCGACGGTGACGCGGCCGTGCCAACGGCCGTCCTTGCCGAGGTAGATGGTGGAGGCGCCGTTGGGCTGCCGGGACGTGCGGGGCTTCTTCGGCTGTGTCATGCGCGCCCCGCTCAGGCTGCGGCGCCGAAGTCCGTGGTCCGATAGCGGCGGGCTAGGAATTCTCCGACCGCCTCGGCGGGTATGCGGCGCAGGCTGCCGATCTTGACGGAGCGGATCTCGCCGGACGAGACGTACTCGTACATCTTCGTCCGACCGATGCCGAGGCGGCGGGCGGCCTCCTCGACGGTGAGCCCGACGAGGGTGGGGTCGCCGGGTACGTCGTCCCGCTCGGGCATCAGGGCACGCAGGGCACCCTCGGGGATGCCGAGCAACTGAGCGATCTGGGTTACGGGCAGGGGGAACTCGGGCAAGAGGGCTCCTCACCCGGTCACGTACGGAGCGCCAACTCCGGTCGGACCGGTCGTGATGGTGTGGGTGGTTGGGCGGTTGCGCAGACGCGCGAAGGTGCCGCGGTGGTGGGCCCTGGGTGTTCGCAGCACCGAGGGCCTGGCGGCGGGTGGGTTACTCGTCGACGTCAGCGTCGGCGGGGGCCTGCGGGTTGAAGGCGTCGCCGAGCCAGCGGATCAACCGGGAGCGGGCTCCCTTGTGGCGGTGGAAGTCGCCGTTGGAGGCAGCGTCCAGTTCGTGGGCGAGCAGATTGCGGACCATGGTGTCCTGGTCCGGGTTGGCCTTGGTGTACTCCCGGAGCTGGTCCTGGATCGCGTCCATGGACTTTCCGAGGGAACGCCATTCCTTCCACAGCTCGACGTACTCGCCGACCAGCCGACGGATGATCGGGTTGGCCATCTGCCCTGGCGGACTGGCCAGTTCGTCGAGGGTCATGTCGAAGACCTTGCAGAAGCCGAGCGCCTCGTCGGTGTTGACGCGTCGGCGCGGCTTGCCGCTCTCGATGCGCCAGATCGCGGACTGGCCGATGGGGTGGCCCGCCTCGGCCATCTTCTCGGCCAGGGTGACCGAGCTCCAGCCGCGCGCCTCGCGCTCCAGCTTCACGCGCTCGGCGATGTTGTCCTCGACCGGCGGCCGCGCGTTCGTGGCACTCGCGTCGTCGCCCTTGCCGCTGGTCATCTTCACCTCCTCGTCGTACGGGCCTGCCGTACAGCTGCGGCCTAGGGTGAACCAGTTAACATCATTTGGAAGCCGAATGCAACTAGACGTCTCCCGAATGCTCAGGGTAGACTTATGGCGTCCGGCGGTGAACGCGGCTGGACAAGCAGAAACCCCCGGTGCTGGAACACCGGGGGCGAAGCGGAAACCCTCACAACCGCCCAACCATGACGATCTGGACCGGTGGCCGGAGTTGGCGCTCCATGTGGCCTGCCGGGAGAGGAGTCCTATTGACCCAGAGTACGGGTCACATGCACGAGATGCCATCCCACTTCGGATACGGCCCCACGCCGTCTCCGGACGAGTCTGCGCAGGCTCCTTTCAACCTGGAGGCCGAGAGCGCGGTGCTCGGCGCCTGCATGCACGACAGCGACGTCATCGACACGGTCCGGCCCATCCTGGGCGACGACGCCTTCTATCGCCCCGCGCACGAGACTGTCTGGCGTGCGCTGCTCGCCCTGCATCGCGAGGGCAGGCCGACTGACCCGATCGTCCTCAGCGAGCTGCTCCAGGAGCAGGGGGATCTGAAGCGTGTCGGTGGAGCCGTCTACCTGCACCAGCTCGCCGGTGCGCTCTACGACGCCGGCAGCGCGGAGCACCACGCGGAGATCATCCGCAAGAAGGCCAACCTGCGTCGCCTGCTCGCCTCCGCCGTACGGACCGTCCAGCGCGCCCAGGAGCCGGGCGCCGACCCCGACGAGATCCGCAGCGAGATCGAAGCGGAGGTGCGCGCCGAACGCGAGCGCGCGCTCGCCTCGGGCCACGGCCGCCTGTCCCGCTTCGCCAAAGACGGATGGACCTTCGTCAAGGAGACCGGCGCGCACGCCGAACCTCTGTGGGGAACGCGCGACAAGACGGTCTGGGCACCGGGTGAGAGCCTGATGATCGTCGGCGCACCCGGGGTCGGCAAGACCACGCTGGCCCATCAGGTGGTCTTCGCCCGCCTCGGCCTGTCGGAGACGGTCCTGGAGATGCCGGTCGCCCCCAGTAGGCGGGTGCTCTACCTGGCCATGGACCGTCCCAAGCAGATCGCCAAGGCCATGGCCCGCCGGGTCTTCGACGCCGACGAGAAGATTCTGCGCGAGCGGCTCGTGGTCTGGGAGGGCCCGCTGCCGGCCACCCTCGACAAGGAGCCCGACCTCCTCGCCGACCTCGCCGCCGCCCACCGGGCCGACACCATCGTGATCGACAGCCTCAAGGACGCCGTGAGCACGATGGTCGACGACGGCCTCGCGGTCGCCTTCCACAACGCCCGCAATCGCGCCCTGCGAGGCGGCGTGGAGATCATGGAGCTGCACCACCAGCGCAAGGCCACCGCCGACGCCCCGCGCGGTCAACGCCCCAGCCTGGACCAGGTCTACGGCTCCACCTGGTACGTCTCCGGCGCAGGCAGCGTCCTGTTCGTCACCGGCAAGGCCGGCGACCCTGCCGTCACCCTGCACCACCTCAAGACCCCCACCGGGGAGGTCGGCCCGCTTGACGTCACCCACGACCACGTGCGCGGCACCACCACGGTCGACCCCACCAAGGACCCCGCCGTCCTGATCCGCAACGCCCCGAACGGGATGACCGCCCGAGACCTGGCAGTCGCCCTGCTCGGCGGGGGCGACCCCGACCGCGCCGACGTGGAGAAGGCGCGACGCCACCTGACCCGCCTCGTCGACAGCGGCCTGGCAACCAAGGCCGACGGGATCGCCGGAGGAGCCGGAGGCGGGCAGCAGACCCGCTACTACGCCTCCTCGCGCCACCTCACCGCCGTCGGCTGAGGCCCACAGGCCCTCGCAAAGCGATCACGCGACCGTGCACGCGGCCCACTCGCTCAGATGTCTCCGTGAAGCGCTCACAGCGCGCACGCTCATCGCGAAACCGCAGGTCAAGCGATCACGCGAGCGTCCACGCCGTACACGCGCCCAAGCGATCACGCGCGGGGCCCCCTTTAGAAGGGGCCCCGCGTGTACGCCCCCTCCGTGAACACCCCTCACTCCATCGCCTTCCTCCCCTTGGAGACCGTCTGTATGACCCTCGGCAACACCGCACACGTAAGCGCCGACAGCGGCACCATGTCGCTCCTGCCTCACTGGACCACCTCGTCGGCGGCCGGCGCAGTCCTGCCCCTCGTCGTGGCCCTGCTCGCTGGATGGCTGCTGCGCCGACGCAACCGGACGCCCGGTGTCGGGGAGCGCCGTGCCACCGCTGCCATCCCGGTCGCCGCCGTCGCCGCGATCGGCTGCACCGCCTACAGCGCGGACACCAGCTGGCGGTTCGCCGCCGACTACCTCGACATGGGCAGCGCAATCGAGCGCGCCGCGATGTTCGCCGCCGCCGAGCTCGCCCTGTTCGCCACCGCGCTGATGGCCCGGCAGAACCTCAACGGCCCGAAGCAGGCGCCCGGCCTGCCCGGCACCCTCACCTGGGTGATCACCGCCGTGCAGATCGTGCCCGCCTACGCCGAGTCCGGCCCGGTGGGCGGCACCGTGCGGGCCTTCGTCGGCCCGGTCCTGGCGGCGATGCTGTGGCACCTGGCCATGGGCATCGAACTGCGCAACCGCAGCCCGCACGCCGACTCCCACAGCCTGACCGCCGTCCTCGCCCGGCAGATGCGGGAACGGCTGCTGGCCCGCCTGGGGATCGCCGACCGGGACGCGGACGCCACCCGGATCATCCGCGAGCGCGCCCTCGACCGGGCCGTCACCCTGGTCCTCCGGGCAGAGGCCATGACGCCCGAACGGCGTGCCAAGGGGCGAGGCCGGCGCCTCACTCGCCGCCTGCACCAGGCACTGGAGCAGGCCGACGTCGACCGCGACAAGCGCCAGGACGAGCTGCTGCTGCGCAAGCTCGCCACCCGGCAACAGGCCCTCGTTTTGGCCTCCATTCCCCTGCCCCGGCGCTGGCCCGCCCTTACCGCGGGCACGCCGAGCGGCTCCACGCCTGCCCACCCGCGCGCCACAGCGACGAGGCGGGCAGAGAGTCCGGGCCGCCCGTCCGAGAGCGATGCGGGCGATGACACGGCCCACCGGTCTGCCCGCCCGGAGCCCGAACCCCGCCCGCACCGGCCCGCCCGCACCACCACGAGCCCGGAACCGAATCCGGGCGAGGAACCGCCGGATGCCAATCCGGGCAAGGCCGCACGGGCGAAGGCAAAGAAGCCAGGCCCCAAGCCGCGCGCGACACGAGCCGTCCTCACCGACTACGCCCATCGCATCCACGACGAGACCGGACGCCTCTCCCGCGACCTGCTGGAGGACACCGTTCGCGAGGACGGCTACAGCGTCGCCAGCGACACCGCCGGAGAGGTCGTCCGCACCGTCAAGGCCGAGCTGAAGGCCACTCGCGCCGGCCACCCCCACTGAACCCGCTCCCCCCCCCACAACGCCCAAGGAAGACCGTCGAATGCGCGACTCGCACCACGAACTGCCCGCCAGCCAAAGGGAGATGACCGCCCCAACCACCAGCCCAGCAAGTTGTCCCGGGAGCAATGCTCCCGGGATTCCCGCCCCGGGGGTGGCGGGAACAGCCCGGCGCCAGGGGGCACCGGACCGTCAGGCTGCGACCGAGGGCGGACCGCAGCAGGGAAGGGAACGGCAGGCCGAGTCCCTTGCGAAGAGACGTCAGCGCCCGCGTCAGCCGACATCGCGCAAGCGCCTGCACCAGCCCAGCTGCCGCATGAACGACGCCGAGTTCAAGCGCTTCACTGACGCCGCCGCCCACTGCCAGATGTCCAACGCCGCTTTCCTCGCCTACTCCGTCGACAAAGCCGCCCGCGACCTGACCCGCACCGCCGCCGAGATCGCCACCGAACGAGAGGTCATCGACGAGCTGTTCGCCGCCCGCCGGCACCTGGGCCGCATCCACGGCCTGTTCAACCAGGTCGCCAAGGCCCTCAACTCCGGCGCCGACGCACCCCACCCGGACGCTGCGGCCGAGGCCGTCGGCAGCGCGGCCCGCCGCATGGAGGACGCCGCCGACGCCCTGCTCGCCCACCGCGACGGCGGTGCCCCGGCGTGATCCCCAGCATCCACAAGCGCGGCAGCGAGACCATCGGGCTGATCCGCTACCTGTACGGCCCCGGCACCGAAGAGGAACACATCGATCCCCACCTGGTGGCCGCCTTCGACCCGCTCACCCCCGACCCCGGCCGCGACCCGAAGACCACCTACGAGCAGCTTCAGCGCCTGCTCGACCAGCCCGTCAACGCCCTGCCCGTCGGCAAGCGCCCCGAGAAGCACGTGTGGCATCTGTCGGTGCGGGCTGCCCCGGAGGATCCGATCCTGACCGACGAGGACTGGGCGGCCATCGCCCGCCGCATGGTCGCCGCCACCGGCATCGCCCCCGACGGCGACGAAGCCGCCTGCCGGTGGGCAGCCGTCCGCCATGCCGACGACCACATCCACATCATCGCCACCCTCGTCCGCGACGACGGCCGCCGGCCCCGCCTGCACAACGAGGCCCGCCGCGCCCAGGCCGAAGCCCGCCGCATCGAAGCCGACTACGACCTGCGCCGCGTCCCACCCGGGGACGGCACCGCCGCCAAGCGCCCCACCAGCGCCGAACTCCACAAGGCCGAACGTGAGGGCAGGGAACAACCGGCACGCGAGGAACTGCGGGAGACCGTACGGCGGGCAGTGGCGGGAGCGACGAGCGAGGAGGAGTTCTTCGACCGCCTGGCTGCTGCCGGCCTGCTGATCCGCAAGCGCGTCGCGCCCTCCGGCGACCTGCTCGGCTACAAGGTCGCCCTCCCGGACAACCGCAACGGCGAGAAGGAGCCGGTGTTCTACGCGGGCTCCACCCTCTCCCCCGACCTGTCCCTGCCCCGCGTCCGCAAACGCTTCTCCGGCGACAACGACGCTGCCGACCGAAGCGACAGGGCACCGTCCGACCGAGCCTCCGATCCCGCGCCAAGCGGTCCGGCTACTGCGCGGCGCCGGGCAGCCACGGCGGTATGGCAGGCGGTGCTGGTCGTCGGCGACGGTGAGGACGCGGCGGTGGCCGCGCACATCGCGGCGGCCGGGGAGGTCCTGGATGCGCTCGCCAAAACCTCCGCCGCCCACACCCGCACCGAACTGCGCGAGGCGGCCTTCGTGTTCGAGCGGGCCACCCGCTCCCACATCAAAGCCGAGCGCGGGCACGACCGCGCCCTGCGCCAAGCAGCCCGCGATCTCGTCTACAGCGGGCCGGCGCTCGGCCGCGGGGAAGACGGGGCGACCACGGCGATGGTGATCGACATGGCGTTCTTCCTCGTCACCGCCGCCGCTCACTGGCATGCGAAGAAGGGGCACGCTCAGCAGGCAGCCGCTGCCCGGGAGGCCGCCGAGCACTTGCGCGCCGCCTATCAGGCCGCTGCCAACGTCCCACTGGGCGTGCTGCACCAGCGGGGTCAGCGCCTGTCGCAGTCTCTGCGCCAGAGGCAGACCGTCCACCTGCGTCAGGCGGTGCCGGAGTTGGCGGATCAGGTTCTCACCGAACCGGGCTGGCACGCCCTGGCCGCCACGCTCGCCGACGCCGAGAGCGCCGGCCACGACCCGGCGGCGCTGCTGACCGAGGCTGCCGGGCGGCGGGAGCTGGGCACCGCCGGGTCGATCAGCGACGTGCTCGTGTGGCGGCTGCGACGCATGGCCGACCTGCCCGCCGACGCCACCCCGATGCCCAACCACACCACCGCTGCGGCGAAGGGCGCAACTACTGCCCGGCCCTCGCCCAGCCGACACGACGGGCCTCGCAACGCACGGTAATCCGGGTATACGCCGGTGACCCTCTGCCAAGGCAGAGGGTCACCGGTAAAGCGGGTGGTCAGGAGGCGGGGAAGGCCGTCTGGATCGACATGGACCTCCCTGCTCCGCTGGTCAACGACCCGACGGTGACTGCTTGGAGACCGCTACGCGTGGCCAACGCACGATGTTGTCTACTCCGAAAGCCGGCGCGGCAAGGCAAAGTCGGGCAGCTCGTCGCAGCGGTGTGGAGCCGGTGGACACCGGCTCCATGACCTTGGAGGCAGGGTGCCGTTGGCGCCCGGTTTCACTTTCGCTAACTTGCCGATCACGTGACTATTAAGGGGAAGCGTGATCATCGCATTCTTACGGGGGCTGGTCTCCCTTCCGATCGGGGTCGTCGGTTTATGGATCCCCGTCCTCACGACGCGATATCTGCGTGCCCGGACGGCTTCCATGGCGGCAGACGAGCCCGCACGCGCTGGTACACCGTGGGCCTGGGTCCTGGGGCTCCGAAACGGGCGAGTCCGCGAGGCAAATCGGGTCTACGTACGGAACCTGTGTGCCTACTACGATTGCTCGCACCGGGATCTGTGCCAACACCTTGTGGTCCACATACCGTCCAGCCCGGTTGAACTGCGTCGACGTGCGCTGAACCGTCGAGACTCCTCGGTTGGCCACATGCTCTACGCCGCGCGCCACGCTTGTACGCGTTTTGGCTTCGAGACGGAGGCCGTCGACTGGCAGGCGATAGCTGGCGCGCAGTTACCTCCCCCAGCCCTGCGGAACTACGCCCGCGAAGCGGTGGGTGCCGTCCTGTTCCTGGTCTCGTCTGGGCTGCTGACGTGGTATGTCACCAGTCCTTCGGCTCCGCACTGGCTCAGCTCGTCACCGGCATCCACCACTGCGTCCGACCGGGCGGGGGCTGCTGGCGTTGTTGTCGGCTTCTACGGCATCCTTGCGGTGTGGTGGCTTCGCCGTCGATGGACGGCGCGCTGGCGTGCATTCAGATACTCGGGAGCGGACGCCCCGGTGTTCGTCGGCCTCGGGCTCCTCTTCGCCACATCGGCCTTGGCCGGTGCCGAAGCCGGTCCTGAACGCGCTCGCTTGCTCAGGGACGTGCACCGCATGGGCGCAACACTTGCCAAGGCGGTCGTTGTGACCGGCCGTTGTGCGGCGGGCATGGCGCCCCACAGCCGGCACGTGAACGCGACGATGCATACCGACACCGGGTCGTTTGCCCTCGGATTCGCGACCAACCGAGGTCTCGACCGCGCCACGCGTGTCCGTCTGCGGGGCGCGATGGAACCGCACACGCGTCGAGTGGCCGATGCGTTGTTCGGCTTGGTGGAACAACTCACCACGGGCAAGCCCGATGCACCGAAGGACTTGGCCGCCGCCGCGCTGCACATCGTGCAGGCATGCGCTCATGGTCGCTACCTGGCGCTGCTACCCGAGGAGCAGCTCGGTGAGGACCCCGGGCGCGACCGCGTCGACGGCCGTCGTCTTGCCTTGGTCGTCCTTGGCAGCCTCGCCGTCGCAGCAGCAGTCAGTGCAGTCACAGTGCGCCTCATCGGCTCGTTCTTGCCTGCGTGGTTCGGATTCGCCGTCTTCGCTGCTGTGTTTGCCGCGGCCCTGTTGTTCACTTACGGGCAGAACGGGGCTGCCGCCCGCGTCGCTCTCGTCCGCGACACTCTTGCTGTGCTTCCCGGCGGGGGCGGGGCGCCGTAGTCGCGGACTGTCTTGGCCATCACAAGGGCACAAGTTCAGGGGTCCGTTAGGGCGTGGATCGTCAACTACGGCGGACGACTGTGAGCCGCCCCTCGGCGCTCTTGGGCACGATTCGGCGGGGCACCGGGACCCGTGAGGCAAGCGATGACGTGAACGCGGCCACCAGGCCGTTCGGAACGCTGGCGCTGAAGCTGGCACACCACAGGTACGGGGCGCCGAGCACGGGTTCCGCCCACGCCTGCCAGCCCACCAAGTCAGGGCGCGGGTCGGCGTCCTGGATGAGCGGTGGCATCAGCTCCAGGGAGACGCAGCCGGAGAGACCGGGGTCCGTGGCGGTGGTGTGGGGGCGATCCACGTCGCGGAGCCAGCCTTGGGCACTGAGCGCGTTGAGCACCGTCTCGGCCCCGCCGAAGTCGGTATCGGGTGCCTCACGGGCGTCGATCGCCGCGAGGAGATCGGCGAGCGCCTCGTACGGGACGCCAGTGGTGAAGTACGCGTTCCACTCCGTCATCGCCGAGGTGGCGTGCGGACGGGCGCTCAACTGCCAGGCAACAGGCAGTCCGCCCAGCTCGAACGGGTAGGCCGCGAGGATCCACTCGGCACCGCACAGGTCGTCCGGGCTCACATACAGCAGGGTGTGGCGGGAAGTGGGCCACATGCGCCAGCCAAGGCCGGCCAAGGTGTCGCCGATCCGCTCGGCGAGCGCATCGTCGTCACCGGACAAGTGGCGCGGCGTGACCCAGTACACCGGGTCCGGCGAATCGGGACGGGAAGGATCGCTGGGATGGTGGGGGTACAGGGGCGCCTCCGTGCACTCGGGAGAGGTTACTGACCGTCGTTGACCTGGTGTTTCGGAAGGTCGTCCACGTTGACATGCCAACCCGCAAAGCACCAATAGTTTCGGGATCTTCCCTGTCTGCCTCCGGCAAACTGGTGAATCGCCTAAGTGATCCGCACGCATGCGTCCGTGTGTCGACCAGAGAGTCCTCACTCGACGGGCGATTTCAGCCGTTTCCCAGCCTGGGACGGCACCTCTTCTCCCGGACTCAAGGAAGGACGGACAGCAATCGAATCCGGCCATCCCTGGGGGTGCTGCGGCCGGTCCGCTCTTCATCGCTCTGACCCCGGCCGCGTAAGGTCAACTTCCGTGCGCCTGGCAAGTTTCGGCAAGTTCCTCGCTCCAAGGCCCAGCCACGGGCAAGCTCTGGCACAGAGATCGTTACCGGCATCCGAGGAGGACATCATGGCCCTGCGTAAGCTCGGTAAGGACCCGGAGAGTCCCAGTGGCGGCTCCCCCACCATCTACCTCGACGAGGAGAAGGACAGCTACCTCGTGCAGGGGTTGAAGGTGGAGGACATCGAGCGCCTCGGGCAGATGGACATCCCCGGCCATGAGTCGGTGGTGGAGATCCCCCGGCGCATGGTGCAGTTCTTCCTGGAGGTGAAGAAGGTTGACGAGGACCCCGACGTTTGAGGAACTGTTCCGCGACTGCCAGAGGACGGCCGTCCATCTGGAGATGCGCGACGCCTACATGAAGTCGGACCGGGCCTTCATCGACTGGAAGGCCGGCATGACACTCGACCCGGCCGAGCGCTGGGGGGACTGGCACAGCATCGTCACGGAGGCGACCTCCCGAGGCGTCGAGGTCCGCCGGGCCCGAGTCGTCTCGACTCCCGTCAGCGAGTACATCCGCTTCGAGTACGACGTGACGGATGGACTGAACATCGCCGCCGGCGAAGACGTGCGCTGGCTCTCCCGGCGAAATGCAACGGGCCTCGCACTTCCGGGCAACGACTTCTGGCTCTTCGACTCCAGTCTCGTTCTCGTCAACCACTTCGACGGCGAAGGCGAAAACATGGAGGTGGAACTCACGGACGGCCCCGAGGTGGCAAAGCTCTGCGAGTCGGCCTTCGAGGCCGTATGGGCGCGGGCAACACCGCACGCAGAGTTCCAGCCGGCCTGACAGCCCGAACAGCAACGTCGCAGCGACATGACATCGCCATCTTCGAGCGTTCTGGAAGCCCGCAGGGCCCTTGGGAAACGCCTGAGCGAAATCCGGCTCGAAGCCGGGCTCACCAAGCGAGCGTTGGCCAGCAGCCTCGGCTGGCACGAGTCGAAGTGCTCGCGCTTCGAGAGCGGCACGCGTCCGCCCTCGGAGCGCGACCTTCGTGCGTGGGCCGCTGCTTGCGGCGCACAGAGCGCGGCCGAGGATCTCGTCTCGACAGCCCGCGGCATCGAGGGCATGTACGTCGAGTGGCGCCGGATGGAGCGCACCGGCCTGAAGCAGGCCCAGGAGTCAGTCCTCCCCTTGTGGGAACGCACCCAGCGCTTCCGTATCTACTCGCCGTGGCTCATTCCCGGCCCGGTGCAGACGGCCTCGTACATCACCGCACTGCTCACCTCTATTCGCGACCGCCGCGGCCTCATTGATGACGTGCCGGCGGCCGTCAAGGTGCGTGTGGAGAAGCAGCGAATCGTGTACGGCAATCACACCTTCGCGATCCTCCTTGAAGAGGGAGCACTCCGGAAGCGCATAGGCGGGACGGATGTAATGGCCGGCCAACTCGGCTATCTGCTCAGCGTTATGGCGCTGCCTTCGGTGAGTATCGGCATCATTCCTGAGGACGCCGACCGTTCCAGCCTCTGGCCCGTCGAGGGCTTCTTCCTGTACGACGACCACACCGTCCACGTCGAACTCGTTTCGGCCCACCTCGCCGTCACGCAGAAGCACGAACTTGCCATGTATGCCCAGACGTTCACGGATCTGGCCGAACTTGCCGTCTACGGCCCGGCGGCGCGCGAACTCATCACGGCAGCCATCGAATCCGTGGGGTGAATGCCGGGCAAGTTCCGGCACACTCGTAGAGCCCCTCCTGTCGCCCTTCTTAGCGTTACTGGCACGGCCGGAAACGCGTACTGAAGGGGCGAGACGGTGATCACTGTGGCAAGTAGTGGCAAGGCATCGAGAGCAACCGACAGCGCGGGTACCGAAGTTCTCCCAGTCGCCATCGAGACCATTTCGGAGAGCACCGAGGCAGCCCTCTCCATGCAGATGGCCACCTCCACCCGCAAGGACATGAACACATCCCTGCCGGAGATCATCGGACACCTCAACCTTCTACTCGGTGAGGATCTGGGGGCAGACGAGGACCAGGACGTGCGGGACCTGCTCCGCAAGGGATACCGACTCCTCGACCTGCAGAACCGGCCGACCGCGGAGACCCCGTCGTTCGGCGTCTTCATCTACCTCCGGGATGCCGCCGACGTCACGCGAAGGCTCCTGTGGATCTACACACAGCGCCACGGGCTCGGTGCCCCGTGAGTATCCGGGAGGACCAGATCGTCCGGGAGCTGTCCCACTACATCTACGAGCACCCTGACGAGCAGATGGCGCTGATGCCGGTGTACGACGCCGCCCGCGACCACGCACGGCGCGGAACCTGCACCCACAGCCGGCGCTGCCCCCTCGTGACGACGGGCGCGGTCGTCGTCGACGAACACAATCGCGTCCTGTCCCTGCGGCATGGAGGAGCCTTCGCCCTAGCCGAAGCAGAGCCGGAGGAACAGGACAACTCGCTCGGAGGTTCAGCCCTACGTCTACTGGCCGAGGCGGTCGGCATCCGGGACGTGTGGACGGAACCCGACAGCGATGGCCCCTTCCTGATCGACGTGACCAGAGCGGGGCACCACAGGTACGGCCCCCGCCTCCGGATCGGCTTCAGATACCTCTTCCGGGCCCACTCCGGCGCCATCGCTCCGATGGTGATCGAAGCCGGCGCAGCGGCCTGGATGCCCCTCGGGGAGATCGGTATCCCATCAGTCCGCGACCGCCTTCACGACCACCTGGTCGGCGCCCCGTGAGCCCCCGGAAGCAACAAGTCTGCTACGTGGCAAGCCTCTTGGCACTCGGCGGCTCGATCCTCCTTGCCATCTGGAGAGGCTGAATGTACAAGCACCGCACCACCGAACCGGCCTCCGTGCCTCCTCCCCTCGGCACCATCCCCGGTTACAGGCAACCAAGCGATGTCCACATAGGCGATTTCGTTTTCCTCGACGGGTCGTACCTGCGGGTCCGCGACATGAGGTCCGCAGGCACCGCGGGGCGCCGGGTCCTGATCTTCGACGGGCACTCCCCGTGGGTCATGAGGGAGTCGGCCACCACGTATCGGCCCGTCGAACTCCTCTGACCCGAAGCCCCATTCAGCCATCACGAGAACTGTCACCTCACGCCAGCGAGGAGCTTCGCCATGCGCTTCCGCAAGATCCACGGAGCGGGGAACGACTTCGTCCTGTTATCCGACCCCGCGCCGGACGGCGAGAAAAACTGGCCAAAGGAGGCCGAGCGCCTCTGCGCCAGACGAACCGGCGTAGGCGCGGACGGCCTCGTCATCAGCAGCCTGATCAGCATCAGCCCGGTCGTCCTCGAAGTCGGCTGCTTCAACGCTGACGGCTCGATCGCGACGATGTGCGGTAACGCTCTGCGGTGTACTGCCTGGGCCGCCCACCACGACCACGGCTTCCGCGAGATGAGCCTCCGCATGGCGGGGGTGATGCACGAGGCGATCGTGAGCGATGACTCCGTGTGGGTCACCGCCGAGGTCGGCGCGGTCCACCCCCGACGCGTTCAGACCATCATCAACGGCAAGCCCACTTGGTTCGACAGCGCCCACACCGGCACCGAACACGTCGTCGCCATCGTGGACGACGTGGACGCCATCGACGCGGTACTCGTCGGACGCCTCATCCGCCACCACGCCGACCTTGCCCCGCTGGGGACGAACGTCAACTTCGTAGAGGCCGCCGGCAGGCAAGCGCTGAAGATCCGCACCTACGAGCGCGGCGTCGAGGCGGAAACTCTGTCATGCGGGAGCGGAGCCGTCGCGGCCGTAGTCATCGCCACCCTGCGCGGACTCGTATCGCCGCGTGCCGTCACCGTCCACAACCGCGCCGGGGAGCCGCTCACGGTCCGGCCACATCCCGACCGGCCGAAGTGGACCCACTGGGTCGGCGGACCGGTCACCAACACCTTCGAAGGGGTCCTCGCATGACTCAGTTCCTCGGCTCCAGCTCTGGCCTCGCGGTACAGGAAGCCGCCCAGGACCTTCGCGCCTGGCAGCGCGACCACGAGGGCCTCGGTGTCGCCCTCGTCTACGGGCCGGTGTCAGCAGAGGACCGGCTCTACCATTCGAAGTGCCCCGTGGATCAGCGTTCCGTGACTGCCCTGTCCGAGGCTCTCGACGACATCGGTGCCCGCTGGAAAGTGCTGAACCCCTGCGAGCCGGACTTCATCACGGAGTTGGCCGGGTACGACGTGGCCCTCTCGAACCTTCACGGCCCGTACGGGGAAGACGGGAGGCTGCAGGGCCTGCTCGACTACCTGCGCGTGCCGTACTGCGGCAGCGGAGTCGCAGCGTCCGCGGTGGCCGCCGACAAGATCCTGTGCAAACGCGTGATGCTGAGCCTCGGCATCCCCACGCCGGGATGGTGGGTGTGGTCCGGCGGCCCGATGCACTGGAACGGGCAGGCAGCGATGGTCAAACCGCCCTTCGGCGGCTCCAGCGTGGGCATGAGCCTGGTACGCGAACAGGCGGACCTTCCCAGGGCGCTGGCGGACGCTGCCGGCGAGGAAGGCGACGCCGTACTGGTCGAGGACTACCTGACCGGCGTACCACTAACCGTGGGACTCCTGGAACTACCCGGAGGCGCGGTCGTCGTACTTCCCCCGCTGGCCACCGAAGCCACCGAGGCGGAGTTCTACGACGCCGACACGAAGCTCGACGTGGAGTCGAGGGGCGCCGTAGCCGTACGGGCAGCCGAGCTGTCACCCGAGGTGCTGGCCAAGGTCACCGAGCACGCCACGACGCTGTGGGACGGGCTCGGGCTGCGTGGATCGGCGCGCGTCGACTTCATCCTCACCCAGGACGACCAGCCATACGTGCTGGAGGTCAACAGCACGCCGGGCATGTCCCGTGACAGCAACTTCGTGGTGGGAGCCGCGATGGTCGGACTCACGCACACAGATGTCGTAGTGGCGATGTTGCACGAGGCGTTGACCCGACCGCCATACGATGTTCCTCTGCCCACTCCCGCGTTCTCCAGCACCACACTGACTCGGGAGGCTGCCGTCTCACCGTAGGAGCCCGCCCACCGTGTCGCGCGTCCACGATGTCCCCATGTGCCGACAGCTCATCGCCCCCGCGGAATGGGATCTGCATGGAGGCTGGGCGCTCGGGGACAGGCTGGAATGGTCCAACCGGGCGTGCGGCCTCGCTTCGCTGAGAATGATCCTCCTCGCCTACGGGCGCGCGGCACCCACGGTCACAGAGCTACTGAAACTCGCGGTCAAGCACGAGGTTCTGACCCCGCGCGGGGCGCTCCACGCGGGGATCGCGAGCCTGGCCACCGACCTCGGCGTCCCGGCGACCGCAGAGCCGGTCCTGGTCGAAGACCTGACGAGGCGGCTCGACGACGCCCCGCTCATCGTCTCCGTGACCGAGCAGTTCCCCGACGACGGCCGGGCAGGCGGCCACCTCGTCATCCTTCGTGGCTACGAGGACGGCCCCGACCCGACGATCCAGTTCCGAGACCCGTCGGCCTGGGGCCAGACCCACGATCGAGTCCCCCTCAGCCGCGTATCCGCTTCCTATACCGGCCGCGCGATCACCTTCGCGCCCCTGCACAACGGAGAATCTTGATGCCCGAGACAGACGGCGACACGACCGAGGCCGCAGGCGGCCGGAGGATCGCCGTACTCGGAGAGATGCTGGAACTGGGCGACGAAGCCGTCGAAGCGCACCGCGAGGTCGGGCGCATGGCGGCCGAGAACGGCGTCGATCTCGTCGTCGCGGTCGGCGACGCTCTCGCCAAGCAACTTGCCCTCGCGGCGGGAGCGGCGGGCGTACCGGACATCGCGATGGTCGGTGACAACGCCACCGCCGCCGCTTACCTGAAGTCCATCATCCGCCCCGGTGACGTCGTTCTGGTGAAGGCGTCCCGCGGCGGTCAGCTGTGGCAAGTCGCGCAGGCACTCACAGGACAGCCTGTTACGGGGTTGTGAGTCTTCCTCAACCCCAACGCGTGGCTCAACGCCCTGCCCGTGACCTGAACGCCCCATCCACCCTTCAAAGCGGCTACGCCGCAGGCAATTCCTCGGAAGGTTCCGGTTCAGCTGACAGGCTGCCAATAGTGAGACCCAGCATAAGAGCCCCTTCGAGCGCCGCGAGGATGCTCAAGAGCTGACTCTTCTCCTCAGGCGTCCCGTAATCAGCGTGCTTCATCTTCTGCAACTGATTCCGAATGGAAACCAATGAAATAGCGATCACATCGTGGATAAAGTCGGGCCCTTGACCATCATCGTTCTCGCTAGCCTCGCGTGGCGTGATGGGGTCGCCGCCATAAACAAAGCATAGGGCTTCCGCGCGCTTGGTCGGGCGCCTTTGCCCTTGCACTTCGTGCGTCAGATCCATCCCATCCGGAAGGTTGACATCCACCCAGGCCAGAACTTCTGCAGGCTTGAAGCTTTCTCGCATGATGCGATCAAGCAACTCGATGAGAGAGTTGGCGGCCTGGGAAACGCCGTCCTCCGAGAATCGAAGAGCATCTCGCGCGCCTCGAATTTTCCTTACAAGCGGAGAATTTCTGCGCTCCACACGCTTGACCGAAGCCTCCGCCACCATGGAGCGAAAGCTGGCCACGAGGTCGTCTATGCCTTCTGGCGCCAGCGTCGCAAGATCAGATTCGTTCGCACCCGTCACTTCCATGGGAAGAGCGGCGAGGACCTTCTCCCCGAGGAAGTCGTCGAGCGACACCAGCATTTCGACGGCATTCACCGCGAGAACATTGGCTGGCTGGACACCCTTGAGCTGATTTTGTGAAGAAATCTTGACAGCGTCATTCCATGCCACAACGAAAGGAGTGAGTGCGCGCACCCCGCGTCGAACGGCCAGCGCGACCACAGCGCCATCTTGCTTCAGGGAATCAATGAAGCGCTTATACGTTGCCGCCCCCAGAAGGCGCTCAGCGAAGCTGCTGTAGTTCTGGTTCTTAAACCGCTCCACCCAGCGTTGCAGCTGCTCACCTTCGCATTCATCAACGAAGGCTTGGACCATTTCCTTCAGCCGCTCTTCCGTAACCTCCGAAAAACAGTCTTCAACCCGTTCCTGCCACGGCCGCGGGTCACTGTCGTTGGTCAGCGCCTTGCACAGCGAGACGAAAGCCTCCATCAAGAGCACGGCAGATTCACTGATACGCAGTGTCTCGAGCAGCCCAGGATCCAACGTCCGCGTGCAGGCAGCAAAGCTGGACTGGTAGACGGTGACAGGTATGGGTTCTTGCACTGTGCCTCGCCTCACTCTGACAAGTACGCGCGCTCATCAAAGAAAGTACCGATGTACGCAACGATGCGGTACGGAATTTCGGACGGAGCTGCCGACGAGAACCGGCAGGGTCTCCTGTGAGTGGACTGTACGACACGCCACTGACATCGCTGAGTAGCCGTCAGATACCCGTGCTGTGACTCGACATCGACCGGCTCAGCATCTGCTGGCGGGGCGCATCGATGCGCCGAGCAACTGGGACCGACCCGAGGACATGCCCGAAATCACGGGGTTGGAGGTGGGGAACGCAGGCATCCCGGTACTGGCAGAGCGGGCCGAGCTCGACGCAGCGAAGTTCCTCCAGCAGCTATGCGAGCTGTAGCAGCGCGTGCTTGAACACACCACGGCGTCTGGGAGATTGGCAGCGGCGCCCGCGCCATACGCCGGGCATCGCCTGCCTACGGTGAGCCCCGCCAGCCCGTGACTACGCCCTGGACCTCTTCGCCGCGGCGCGAGCCGAATTCGCGTTGGCGGCTGCGTTGAGTCGGGCCAGATGCGCGCGTTGCGAGACTTCGCCCCCGTAAGAGGACCAGCCGTACAGAGACGCAAGCAGTTCGGCTGCAACAGCTGCGGCTGCCGTCAAGCCGGCCATAGTCCTGGACATGGACGCAGGGGGCCTGGCAACCAACCGACCTCGGCTTTGCGCAGCCGTGATGGCACATTGCTCCGACCAGAGCTCGAAGACCTGAGCGAGACGGGCGAAAAAGGCGGCCGCCGCGGCCAAGCAGGCGTAGAAGGCGACGAGCCCTCCGCCGATGCGGGCAGCGATGCCCGGAGCCGGTTCATGGTCGGTCCAAGGCCAGCCCATGACCGCATAGACGACGGCCAGACCAGCCGAAGCGGAAACCCATGCAGCCACGATCAGAGATCCCAGGACGCCCTCGTAGTCATCCTCATCCTCGTCATCCTGCTCGGGCTGTCGCTTCGTCGGCGCCGGATTGCCGGACGTCTTCTTTCCGTAGGGCGGGAGAAAGACCTGCCAGAGGCCACCGTGGACGTCGCCGCCCACGAACGTGCCCGAGCCGTGGTTGTGCTGTTCCCGGTGCTCAGTGTCCGCCATCTGGCGCCCCGCCGTAGTTGAAGGCCAGGCCACCGTGGACGTCACCACCGATGAACGTTCCTGTTCCGGTGTTGTGCTGGTTCCAGACCTTCGAGGCCGCCGGAGTGGGCACCGCGAGTTCGTCCACCTCACTCATGGCGTCGTTGTGCTCGGCAAGGTATTGAGCGATGAGCTGCGCCCAGGCGGTCGCTGCGAGCGCCTGAACCTCTACAGAGGGTGAGGTGAGCTGCGCGGCGGTGTCATCCACTGCTTGGGCAGCCGCTCTCTGCTGATCCGGAGTGGCCAGGCGGAAGAAGTGCGCGACCTTCAGGCGCATCTTCTCAGCGCCCGACGTGGCTATGGCTGCGACGAGCGTGCCGGCCGCACCGGTGGCCACGGCCATTAATTCGGCGTCATACATGATCGAGATGTCTCCCCGTTCGTAGTGGCGTACCGCAGCAGAACCTACCGGGCACCACTGACACTCCGAGGGGACAATCCGCATACACAGACTCCGAGAGGGCCACGCACCCAGCCAGGCGACACCGGCTCCTGATCGGCACGTCGCTGCGGCTCGAATGCGGCGCCTGACCAGGTAGAACACCGGGGACCTTGGTCTCAGTTCTGGTCTCATTCGCCCCCGTCCGGCGCCGTTCAAGGGCGCCGCTGCCACCCTCTCCACCCCAGGTCAGAACGCCCCCGTCCCCCACCGAACCCCCAGACGAAGACTTGGAAAGCGTGTTGGGGGCAACCCCTCACGAGTTCGAATCTCGTATCCTCCGCAGCCGCCTGAACAGGCGAAACGAAGCGGCCCCGCTGATCACAGCGGGGCCGTTTCGTTGTTCACTCAAGCACCGTTGTTCTGGTTTTTGTCCACAGGGGTGTTTCCGGGACTCAGATGGCATGGGCGGGCGATAGCGGGCCCTGAACCAAAGAGCTGATCAACTCGCCATAGCGAAACTGGCTCTCTTCGTCCTGCTCGTTGTCCTGGCCTTTGTCCAGTGCATCGCCGGCCGCCGGCGTTCACCGCCGTACGCGCCCCCCTCCGAGCCGCTCCCCAAGTCCCCACGAACGCCCCCGGACGGCCGCGCGGTGTCGGCAGGACGGTCAACGGACACCGTGGCCCCGGCAAGACCTTCCTGTTGGACGTCACCATCCGCGCTGTCGGGGGTTTTCGTGCGACCGAAGCCGCCGACGCGGAGCCGCTCGACGGATCAGCAGCGCACCGACCATCCACATGCGCCCACCAACCCGTTCCATGCCGGCGTCACCCCGGAGGGTGGGACGTTCGCGCGGCCTGCCCTCCGATGTCGCACTCGGCCCGCCGACGGCCAGCCCTCAGTCCCATCGCCTCGCGAACTCGGCTCCGGCCAGCAGGTCGACGATCCGCACGATCGGATCATCGAGCCCCATGGCCACCAACACATCGGCGGGAAGGACTACGTACTTGCCCTTCTCCTTCGTGACACGGCAGGGGAAGCGGCCCGCCCTCACCAGTCCGCACGCCTTCGCTGCGTCGACCCCGAGGAGATCTGCCACCTTGCGGAGTGGCATTGGCTCGCCCAGCCACTGCGACAGTCGCCTTGCGCTCGGGTTCACTCGGCTTCCTTCTGCAGTCCGTCGAGTTCGTCGGGCTCCCCAGCGGGCACCTGCCCCGAACCCGAGGCGAGGAACGCGGCCAAGAGCCCGAGGCGGTGCAAGGTAGCGCCCATGCGTTCGCCGCTGATGCGCTCCCCCAACAGAGAGTCCACCTCACCGACGGACTGGATGTCCGACTCGTTGCGGATGGGCGAGTAGTCGTCGTCAAGGAGGCTCGCACGGTCGACAAGGCTGTGCGGATCCGTCGTACGCTCGGCCGGATCAGACCGCTCCACCGCCCAGCCGGCGGCATTGGCAGCCCGGATGACCTCATCACGGACGTCGTCGGCTTCAGCGGCCAGTGCCAGCCCGTACAACGCGCCGACGAGCATGGCTGACCTCACCTCTGCGGCATCGACGCAGAGCCTCCTTGAGACTCTCGCGGCCGACCTTCCGCAGGTAGGGGATGATGAAGTACAACGCGAGCAACTGGCCACGCTGAGCCAAGTTCGGCACGTCGCTTCGGGCATCGCGCCCCACGCACCGCCACAGCGCATCCCTCACAGCAGCACCAGCATCCCGTGCCGCCGCTTCCTTCGCCTCCGAGAGCGTGAGGTGCTCGCCGACCGAACATCTCTCCCCGGGTACATGTGGACAGACCAACTGTCCACCGAGCAGCTGCGGAACCTTTAGCTCGATCGACCTGAAGGCGTCTGCCGAAGGCAGCAGGGACATGGGCTCTCCTCCTGTCGTTCCGTCACCGGCAGGAGGCTCACCACCGCGAAGGACAACCATCCTCATCCGACGCAGCATGCGCTGATGAGAGTGAACGGCACGCGGTGGCCGAGTGAAGCGGTACGAATCGGCGCTCACGCATGGGCAGGGCTCACGGATTGGCCATCAGCCTGCTTGCCCTGCGGGTCACGGCCAGCTGGTAGGGGCATTCACACCAAGAGTATGGTGACTTGTATGGCGACCAAGAAAGTAACGGTGACGATCCCCGAAGATCTCCTGGACGAGATCCGCGCCGAGGCGGCTGAGCGGGGACTTTCGGCGTACGTCGCCGAAGCATTGCGATTCAAGCGCGATCGGGACCGGCTGCTGGAACTGGTCGACTGGCTGCAGGAAGAACACGGCGCGGTCACCGAGGACGAGCGCGCGGCAGCACTCTCGGAGCTGGAAGATCTCGACGCCGAGCACGAGCGTCGCCTCACCGCCGGAGGACACAACGCCGGAGAGGCCGCGTGACCAAGCGAGCCAGTGAGCACGGGCAGCGGCCACTGCGTGCCTTCGTACTCGACTGCGAAGCCCTGTCCCTCGCTGTGCGTGGCGACCGGAAGATGATCGCCTGGCTCGATCTCGCAGCACGAGGCGAAGCCGAAGTGGTCACGTCGCCCATGACGCTGGTGGAGGCTTACGACGGCAGGACCACCGAGCAGCGCTGGGACTGGGTGCTCTCCCGGCTCAAAGTCGCCGACATCGGGAAGGACGAGGCCCGCCAGGCCCGCCGACTCCTGTCCGATGCCAAGCTTCACGGCCACAAGTACGCGATCGACGCGGTGCTCGCCATCATCGCCCGACAGCAGAAAGGGCAGGTCACCATCTTCACATCGGACGTGGACGACCTGGAGAAGCTGGTTCCGGAACCGATCGTCGTCAAGCGAGTATGACCGGCGCCCCGGTCTCAGTTCTGGTCTCATTCGTCGCCGTCCGGCGCCGTCCACCATCCGTCCGATGGCCTACTCCACCCCAGGTCAGAACGCCCCCGTCCCTCCCCGAACGCCCAGACGAACATTTGGAAAGCGTGTTGGGGGCAACCCCTCACGAGTTCGAATCTCGTATCCTCCGCAGCCGCCTGACCTGGCGAAACGAAGAGTCGGACCACTTAATGCGGTCCGACTCTTCGGCGTCCCTTGGGTGCAGTTTCGGTTGCATTTATGAGCGACATTTAGGGCATACCGTCAAGCAGGGGAGGCGCACGCTCAATTCAGCGGTAGTCGCCGCCCTGAGCTGCCAGCAGGCGTTGCGCCCTGACAAGCTTTGATGCCGACGGCAGTCATGCCCCCCGCATCCGTCGACGCCTTATTCACCCGTCGCGGGCTGACCTGCGGCGACTCTGGTTCTCGGCGGATCCACGCGATCTATCCACGGTCTCGGGACGATGTCGCGGTCATAGCCCGATCATCCGGACCTTGCTGCCGCACAGCCGGGTCATGTCATCGACATCCGACGTGAGGATGGCGCTGGGGCCAGGCTGACGCAAGGCCGCTTCCGCGACGGTGGCGTCGATCGCGTACTTGTGTCCGTGCAGACCGGCACCCTTGAGCAGTTGTGCCGCCGCTTTGGCCGCTGCCTCCGTGACCGGCTCCACCTTGACCCGGGAGAGCGCCCACTGCAGTCGGGGCAGATTCACCCTGGAGTGGCTCACCTCCACAATGGTGTTGGCGCTGACGACAAGGTCCGCTCCCATGTCGTGGAACACCTGGAACATCGCCAGAACCTTCCGGTCCTGCGCCACCCAGGCCGACAGCCCCTCGCTGTCCAGGACGACGGTCTCAATGTGCCCGCTCACGCGGCGCTCGCGCCGCCGGCGGCCGACGTCGTACCGAAGATCCGCGCCCGCGCCTCGGCCAGCTCTTCCTCACTGAAGGCCCCGTACTCGTCTGTGTGGCTGCGCAGGTCGGCCCCCAGAAGCTGGTGCCGGATCTGTCTGGCGACCGCTTCGGCCACGTAGCCGGAGATGTTGTCCGTGATCTTCTTCAGCTCCGCCACCTGCTCGGTGGGGAGTGTCACCGTGATGCGCGTGGTGTCAGCCATAGCTGTAAGCATACTGCGGTATGCGCGCTACGTGCTCTCCGTTTCCCGCAGTCGGTTCGGCCAGCGGCAGTCGGGGCGACTGTCCGTTCGAGCGGGGGCTCAGTTGGGCACTTGTGCGACGCGCCAGTTCAGCGGGCCCAGTAGCGGTATACCTCGATCCACTGCGAGCCCTCGGGGGCGGGTTCCGGCAGCGGCAGGTTCAGAATTCCGATGTCCTGTCGGACCGCCCCCCAGGCAGCGGGCGATCACGCACCCGTCCTCGGCCAGATCGACACCGACCACGCTCACGTCGACGCCGAGAACAGTCGTGGTGAACGGCACGGCAAGGTATTCCTCGATCATCGTGAAGAAGCCGGTGAGCTGCTCATCCTCGCCGTAGGCATCGATGGTGGCCTCTTCGATCAACGCCATCAGTGCGGCCGGGTCCCAGGTGCTCATGGCCTCACCGTAGCGCCGCAGCATACGGTTGAGGACCGGTGTGTTCAGCAGCGGCATAGCCGCCGTGGCCCCGTCGCCAGCAGTCAAGCCAAGGCCCGCGGTTGCCAGCGAGTGACGTTGCCTGGTGGGGTTCGGTAGTGAGCGGGTCTGGAGAGTCCGGCAAGCGACTGGGCGGAAGAGAGTGGCACGAGTCGTCGTACGAGAGCCGAGTACGGGCGCGAGGAGCGCACCGCCGCTGGCCCGGCAGGAGACATCCGCCTTCGTGAGGGAGCTGCTCGGCGCCGGCTGGGCAGCGGTGTTCCTGCCCGGTGAGCCCGCCCGCCTTGGGCGGCTGCTGCTGTGGAAGCCGACCGGGGCAGCAGCTGGAGACAGTACGGCGCCCACCGGCCTTGAGACCGAGGCGGTGGAGCTGGTCCTGCCGCACGGCCGCTCGGTCAGGCGGCGCAGGGTCGAGGGTTACGCGCTGCCTGTCGCCGTCGCTGTCTCCGCCCTGGTCGATGCGGAGCCGACGCATCCCTCCGGCGCCGCCTGGCAGGCCGCCACTCGTTTCGCGCTGCGGATGCTCGCCGACGGCCGCCTCCACCCGGCCATCACCCCCGCCGGTTACGACACCTGGCAGGTGGGTCCCTGCACCGCCGCTCAACGCCAGACGCTGGACGCCCTGGCCGCCGCCTTCCCGCCACACGCCCACTGCCTGCCCGAGCCAGGCCCTGCGCCGGTACGGATCGCCGAACCAGCTGCGCTGGTACGCCAGTTCTGCGACGCAGTCGCCGATGATCTGGTCCGCACGCCGGCCGCGCCGCTCGCCATGGGAGCGCTGCCGTACGCCTGGCGCGAGGCCCGTGCCGTGCCCGCCTTGCGTGAATGGGCCGAGGAAACCCAGGTGGCACTCACCGCGGAGGTCCGTGTCTCCCTGCGCGTCGACGTACCCGAAGGACGCCGACGGCAGTTCCGGGCCGTCCTGCAACTGCACACCGCGGCGGACCCGGCGCTCGTCATCGAAGCCGCACGGCTGTGGAGCGAGCCGACCGAAGTGGAGCGGCTGCTCGGCCCGCGCGCCGAGACCGAGACCCTGCTCGCCCTGCGCCGCGGCGCCCGCGCCTGGCCCCCGCTGGGGAGGCTGCTCGACGATGCCGCTCCCGACCAGCTCCGGTTGACCGACGACGAAGCGTTCGAGCTCCTCGGGGACGCCACGGACGCGCTGCGCGCCGCCGGTGTCGAGGTGCACTGGCCGCGCGAACTGGTCAAGGCACTCACCGCGACCGCGGAGATCGGGCAGCGCACCGCCCCCGGTTCCACCGTGGCCGGCCTGCTGGACACCGAGGCCCTCCTCGACTTCCGCTGGCAGGTCTCCCTTGGCGGCGAGCCGCTCACCGAGGCCGAGATGGATGCCCTCGCAGAGTCACGCCGTCCCCTCGTCCGGCTTCGCGACCAGTGGGTGGTCGCCGACCCGAGGCTGGTGGCCCGCGCCAAGCGCCGCCGGATGGAACCGCTCACCCCCATGGCGGCGTTGAGCGCCGCGCTGACCGGCGAGGCCGAGCTGGACGGTGACCACCGGGTCCCCTGTGCGGCAGTCGGTGCGCTCGGCGACTTGGTCGCTCGTGTCCGCGACCCCGAGTCCCGCACCCCCGTGCCCCAGCCCGCCGCTCTCAAGGCCACGTTGCGCGAGTACCAGAAGCGGGGCCTGGCCTGGCTGGCCGAGATGTGCGCACTCGGCCTCGGCGGCTGTCTCGCCGACGACATGGGCCTGGGCAAGACCATCACCTTGCTCGCTCTGCACCTGCACCGCCAGAGCGACCCCACCACCGCGGGCCCCACCCTTGTCGTCTGCCCGGCCTCCCTGCTCGGCAACTGGCAGCGCGAGGCCGCCAGATTCGCACCGCTCACCCCCGTACGCCGTTTCCACGGTGGCGACCGCCACCTCAAGGACCTGGCCTGCGACGAGATCGTCCTGGTCACCTACGGGGTGCTGCGCCGCGACCGCGAAGTGCTTGCCGAGACAGCCTGGTCGCTGGTGGCCGCCGACGAGGCCCAGCATGTCAAGAACCCCTACGCCGTCACCGCCCGCGAGCTTCGCGCCCTGCCCGCCCGCGCCCGCGTCGCTCTCACCGGCACACCCGTGGAGAACAACCTCTCCGAGCTGTGGGCCCTGCTCGACTGGACCACCCCCGGGCTCCTCGGCACGCTCACCGCCTTCCGTGACCGGCATGCCCGCGCCATCGAGGCGGGCGAAGATCCCGAGGCAGCCGAGCGCCTGTCCCGTCTTGTACGTCCCTTCCTGCTGCGCCGCAAGAAGTCCGACCCCGGCATCGCGCCCGAACTGCCGCCCAAGACCGAGACCGACCACGTCGTCCCGCTGACGGCCGAGCAGACCAGCCTGTACGAGGCACAGGTCCGCGAGACCATGGCGAAGATCGCGGAGTCGGAGGGCATCGCCCGACGCGGTCTGGTGCTCAAGCTGCTCACCGCGCTGAAGCAGATCTGCAACCATCCCGCCCAGTATCTGAAAGAGCACAGCCTGTGCCAGTCCACTCCCCTGCGTGGCCGCTCCGGCAAGCTCGACCTGCTCGACGAGCTTCTCGACACCATCACCGCCGAAGGCGAATCCGTGCTGGTCTTCACGCAGTACAAACAGATGGCGGCTCTGCTGGAGAAGCATCTCGCCGAGCGCGGCGTCCCCACACTCTTCCTGCACGGTGCCACCCCCGTCGCGCGGCGCGAGGCGATGGTGGACCGCTTCCAGCGCGGTGAAGTGCCGGTGTTCCTGCTGTCGTTGAAGGCGGCGGGCACCGGACTCAACCTCACCCGCGCCACTCACGTCGTGCACTACGACCGCTGGTGGAACCCGGCCGTCGAGGACCAGGCCACCGACCGCGCCTACCGCATCGGCCAGGACAAACCCGTCCAGGTGCACAAGCTCCTCGCGGAAGGAACCGTGGAGGACAAGGTGGCGAAGCTGCTCGAAGCCAAGCGCGCCCTCGCCGACGCCGTCGTCGGCTCCGGCGAGGCAGCCCTGACCGAACTGTCCGACGCCGACCTCGCCGAACTCGTCGCCCTGGGAAGCCAGTCATGAGCCCCGCTGTCCCCGGCCCGCGCCGTGCGCCCGCCCGCGGCAAGCGAGCCTTCGCCGCGACCTGGTGGGGCCAGGCATGGGTGGCCGCCCTGGAGGACTCCACCCTGGACGCCGGACGGCTCTCGCGCGGACGCACCTACGCCCGCAAAGGCATGGTCGGACCGGTCACCGTCGCTCCGGGCAAGGTCAACGCCGCTGTCCAGGGCAGCCGCCCGCGCCCGTACCGTTCCTCGGTCCACCTGCCCGTCCTCACCGGCCCTCAGTGGGACACCCTGATCGACACGATCGCGGCCCGCGCCGGGCATCTCGCAGCACTTCTCGACGCCGAGATGCCCGCCGGACTCGTCGACGACGCCCGGAACGCGGGCGTCCCACTGCTCCCACTGCCCACCGAGCTCGATCCGGAGTGCTCCTGCCCCGACTGGGGATACCCCTGCAAGCACGCCGCCGCGCTCTGCTACGCCATCGCCGCCACCATCGACACCGACCCGTTCGTGCTCTTCGCACTGCGCGGCCGCGGTCGCGAGGAGGTCCTCGCCCAGCTGCGCGCACTCCGTACGGCGGCACAGGAGTCCGCCGCCCCACCGGCACCGGTCGGCACGCCGGCCGCCGCCGCGTACGCCCACTGGGCCGAAGAGCCCCCCGAACTGCCCGAACTCCCGGAACCCGCCGCCCACACCACAGCCCTGCCCGTCCCCCCGCCACCGGCACCGGCCTGACCGCCGCGGACCTGGAACGCCTCATGGCCGACGCCACCGCGCGCGCCGCCCGGCTCCTCGCGGGCGACACCGCCGACCTGCACCTGACCCAGCACCAGGACGCCGTCCGCATCGCCGCGAGCAACCCCGGACCCGAGTGGTTCCACCACCTGATCCAGAACACCGGCACCAACCCCACTGCCTTCGCACGCCTCACCCGCGCCTGGCGCCACGGCGGCCCCACGGGCATCACCGTCGCCGAACAGCCCTACACCCCCGACCCGACGGTGATGAAGGCCACCCGCACCGCTCTGCACACGGCCCTCGCCGAGATGACCGACTCCCCAACCCACCTCAGAGCCTGGCGCAACCGCCTCACCCTCCCCCACCACGGCATCCAGCTGCGCCTGGGCCCCGACGCCCGCTGGTACCCCTACCTACAGGACGACGACGGCGAATGGTGGCCCGCGGCACCAGCCGACAGTGACCCGGTCACCGCGCTCACCGCGGCCTGGTCGCAGAACGGGGAGTAAGGAGGCGATTCCCCGCTGACCAGGAACCACGAGCAGAAGCTGGACACACTCACGCTGCTTCACTTCCCTAACGGTGGCGGCCGCTCCGCGACAGCGAACTCATGAGAATGGTAGCGATGTGGATAGTATCTCTATCGACACTATCTCTTGCCGGAGGCTTGCTGTGCGTCGATTCATCGGGCGGGACCGTGAGCTGAACGTGCTCGGCAACGCCTTGCAGGCTGTCCGCGATGCCGTCGGGTCGGCGAATCCGGGGCAGTGCGTCCTCATGCGAGGAAGGCGGCGCGTCGGCAAGTCCAGCCTCGTCGAGGAATTTCTCCGGCGCACCCGGACGCCGAACCTTTTCTTCACCGCGGCGGGCGGCACGGCTCAGGACGAACTGGCGGAGTTGCTGGACGCCGTCGCCAGATCCACCCTCCCGGAGCGGGGACTGTTCACGGCGGAGGCCCCGGCGCAGTGGAACGCGGCGTTCAGGCTGCTTGCCGAGATCCTGCCCGACGACAGCCCGAGCGTGATCGTCATCGACGAGGTTCCGTATCTCATGGACCGCATCGACGCCTTCGAGGGCATGCTCCAGCGGGCGTGGGACCGGCTGCTCTGCCGTAAACCCGTACTGCTCCTCCTGGTCGGATCCGACCTGTCGATGATGGAGGCGCTGAACAGCTACGACCGCCCCTTCCATCAGCGGGGCCGGGAAATGGTCGTGGGACCGCTGAACCCTGCCGACATCGGCGAGATGCTCGGTCTTGAGCCGGCAGCCGCCTTCGACGCCGCCCTGGTCACGGGCGGTCTGCCGCTCATCTGTGCGGAGTGGCGGCCAGGGGCGGTTGTCTGGGAGTTCCTCCGTGACTCGTTGGACAACCCGATCTCGGCGCTCCTGGTCTCGGCAGAGCGCTCACTGGCCGCCGAGTTTCCGCCGCAGGCGATGAGCAGGGAGGTCCTGCGGGCCATCGGAAGCGGGGAGAGGACCTTCACCAACATCGCGCGCGCCGCCGGCGGTATCGCCCACACCACTCTCACCAGGGCCACTGAGGTTCTGACCGAGAAACGAGTCGTGGCCGCCGAGCTGCCGCTCTCACTGCGGCCCTCGAAGGAACGCCGCTACCGAGTGGCCGACCCGTACCTGCGGTTCTGGCTCGCGTTTCTGGACCCGCACATGGCGGAGATCGAGCGGATGCGCGGAGATCTCACGCTGAGCCGGATCAAGGAGCAGTGGACGAGTTGGCGGGGCCGCGCGATCGAGCCTCTCGTCCGGGAATCACTCGCCCGTCTTCTCCCGGACGGGCTCCTGCCCACCACCCCGGCGATCGGCGGGTACTGGACCCGCAGCAACGACGTCGAAATCGACCTCGTGGGCGCCGACCGTCAGCCGGTGGCCAAGCAGTTGCTCTTCCTCGGCTCTGTCAAGTGGCTGGAGAATTCCGCGTTCGACAGCCACGACCTTGCCTCGCTCCAGAAGCATCGGGCGGCGGTCACCGACGAGCCGGTACCGCTCGTAGCGGTCTCGCGCAACGGGACCAGCTGTTCCGGGCTCGACGCGACGTACGGACCCGAGGAACTGCTCGGCGCCTGGCGAAGGGCGTGAGCAACGGCTGAGCTCATTCGGTTGCAGCTCTGGTGGCGTTCACCTCCGTCCGGCGTGGTCCGGAGGAAGCCGGCCCGAGTGCCCCGCCGCGGCTCAGAACGGACCGGGCCCACCCTCTCCGGGCACGACGTCGCCTGCGCTCCTTCGCGCCGTTGTCGCGGTCTCTCGCCGCGTTCCGGCCCCCAACTACCCGGTGATCCGTATCTTCTTCGCCACCGTCACCTGGTCCAGGTCGGACACCCGTACCGTCAGGTTCATCGTCCACTCGCCCGCGATCGGGAGGTTGACGGAGTTGGTGGCCCAGTAGCCGCCCCGGTCGGTGAGGTTGGCCGGGAGGGGGCCGATCTTCTGGGCGGTGAGGGTGAAGGAGAGGCGGAGTTCGGGCACGGCGGAGATGCCGTTGTCGGGGCCGAAGACGACCGCCTGCACGGAGTTGTCGCCGACCCGGCCGGGGTCCAGGGTGATCTGTACCTTGCCGTGGCCGTTCGGGGTACCGACGTCGAAGGGGACCATGGCGACGGAGGTCGTCGGGATGCCGCCGGCCGTGCCCGTGCCCGCCGCGGCGGCCTCGGCGGCCGCGCGGCCGGGCAGGGTGCCGGTCAGGATCGTGGTGATGACCAGGACGGCGACGCCGATGGCGACTTCGGCGCCGACCGAGCGGCGCAGCGCCCGGTGGTCCGGCGTGGGGGCCGGCTCCTCCGAGGTCGGTGGCGTCTCCGGGGGCGGCGCGCCGACCGTCTGCGGGACGCGCTCGCGGGCCGTCGCCCCGGCCGCGGCCGGGGCGCCCGCCAGCTTCGCCGTCCAGCGGCGGGACTGGGAGGCCGCCGCCAGCAACAGGGTCACGGCGATGAGTTTGACGAGCAGGAGACGGCCGTACGTCGTGTCGGTGAGCGCCTGCCAGGAGCCCAGCCCGCGCCAGGACTGGTACACGCCGGTGACCACGAGGACCGTCACCGAGGCGAAGGCCACCCGGGAGAAACGGGCGACGACGACGGCGGGGAGGGGCGTGGCGGTGGCCCGGTGGAGGGTGATGAGGAGGGCCGTGAGGCCGCCCAGCCACAGCGCCATCGCGAGGAGGTGCAGGACCGAGGACGTGATCGCCAGGGGTACCTGGATGCCGGCCGAGGCGTGCTCCGCCGTCGCCCAGGTCAGGGTCAGGGCGACGGCGAGGGCGGCGGCGGTGCCGAGGAACGGGCGGGACGACGGGCGGAGCCGGTGCTCGCGCTTGCGGAGGAGGAAGACGTACAGGCCTGCCGTGATCGCCAGGAGGGCGACCCTGGCCAGCAGGATCAGGCCCGGGCGGCCCGTCGCGGTCCTGGCGAGCGCGGAGAGGTCGAAGGCCGTCGCCGGGGAGGTGCCCTCCTCGTAGGGGGAGCGGAGGACGAAGAGGAAGAGGGTGGCGGCCAGCAGGGCCCACCAGGCCGTCCGGATCGGTTTGCGGAGCGGGGCCGGGTCCGGCGGGCGGCACAGGGCTATGAACGCCACGGTGCCTATCAGCAGCGCCACGGCGAGGTACGCGACATAGCGGCCGATGTTGTAGAGGCTGCCGGTGGCCGGGTTCTCGACCGGGCCGGTGGGGACGGCCGCCGTGGTCGCCGACGGTTTGCCCACGGAGAAGGTGAGGGCACCGGAGACGGGGTGGCTGTCCGCCGACACGACCCGCCACGCCACGGTGAACGTGCCGGTGCCGAGCTTCTTCGGGAAGGTGATCCGGGCGGTGTCCGAGCCGGCGGGGCCGTGCTCGGGGTCGCCGGTGTCCACCCGGTGGTTGGTGGGGTCGTACACCCGGAACGAGTCGTCGAGCAGGCCGACGGACTCGGTGAAGGTCAGGGTGACGGACCCGGGCGACGACTTCAGTACGGCGCCGTCGGCGGGGTCGCTGCCGCGCAGGGCCGCGTGCGCGGAGGCGGGGGCTGCCGACGCGAGGAAGAGGGCGGTGAGGAGGGTGCCGAGAAGGACGACGGTGCGCAACGCTCCGCGTGGGGCTGCCCTGTGGAGGGGTGTCGTGCACCGCCGGCCGTGTTCTTCGCTCACGTCACCGTCCTGAGTTCGGAAGCAGGCGTTCATGGGTCATACGGATGGGGGGCGTGCAGCACTCATTGTGCTGAAGGGCGCCGTCACCACGTCGGCCGGGCGGACACACCTCCGTCCACCACCAGGTCGTGGCCGGTGATCCACGACGCCAGCGGGGACGCCAGGAAGACCACCGCGTCCGCCACGTCCTCCGGGCGGCCCAACCGGCCCGTCGGTACGGCCTCCTGCCATCTCCGCACCCCCTCCGGCCAGGCGTCCGCCAGGCCCTCCCGGTCGATCAGGCCCGGGGAGACCGTGTTGACGCGGACACCGAGGCGGCCGTACTCCAGGGCCGCCGCTCGCGCGTGCATCACCACCGCCGCCTTCGCCGTGCTGTAGTGCGCGTGGCCGGGGGCCGGGTGGGTCGCCTCGATGGAGGCGATGTGGGTGATCGTGCCGCCCTCGGGCTGGGTACGCATGATGTCGGCGGCGGCCTGGGTGCAGGCGAAGACGCTGCCGAGGTCGGTGTCGACGACCGCACGCCAGTCGGCCGCGGTCATGCCGGGCAGGGGCTGTACGGGTTGTACGGCCGCGTTGTTGACGAGCGCGGTCAGCCGGCCGCCGCCCCAGTCCGCGGCCTCCTGGACGATCCGGTGGCAGGTCGCCTCGTCGGTCAGGTCGCCCTGCACGACGACCGCTCGGTCGCCGATGGCCGAGGCGACCTCGTGCGCGGCCGTCACCGCCGTACGGCAGTGCACGGCCACCGCCGCGCCCTCCTCCGCGAGGCGCAGCGCGACGGCCCGGCCGATGCCGCCGCTCGCACCCGTGACCAGGGCGATCTGTCCGTCCAGTAGAGGGGTCATGGACGGCAGAGTCCCGTGATACGGGCGGCTTCGGAGGGGTAACGCGCCGTGAGGCGGGCCGCGTTCCCGTGTTCGTACCCCTCGAAGGTGAATCCGGGGGCCATGGTGCAGCCGAACAGGGTCCAGGCGCCGGGCGGTGCCACCCGGGCGCCCATCCAGGTGCCGGCCGGGACGGTGAGCTGGATCTGCTGGCCGCCAAGGAGGTCCGGGCCGAGGACGGGGGTGCGGGTGGTGCCGTCGGGGGCGAGGAGCAGGAGGTTCAGGGGGTCGCCCAGGTAGTGGTGCCAGATCTCGTCGGTGGGGAGGCGGTGCAGGGCCGAGAAGTCGTCGGCGGTGAGGAGGACGACGATCGCGGTGCCCTCGGGGCGGCCGTCGGCCCGTTCGGGACCGGCCCAGGTCTGCCGGAACAGGCCGCCCTCGCGGGGGATCGGCTCCAGGTCGTAGTGGGCGATCAGGTCATCGGGGGTCAGCATCCGGGAAGGCTACCGCCCGGGGGAGAAATGCCAGTTGAGCGTGCTTTTCGGGCAGATGGACGTCGGGGAGGTCGATCTCGGGGAGTACGACGGCCGGGCCGGGCGTGAAGCCCTGGCGGACGAATCGGGCTATCGCCTTCTCGTTGCGGACGTCCGGGTCGACGACGATGCGGTGGCGGTCGAGGGTGCGCAGGGCGAACTCCGTGAAGGCGGAGAGGAGGGCGTCCGTCCAGCCGGCGCGGGGGCCCTGCGGTCCGGCCGGGGCGATGAGGACGTGGATGCCGATGTCGCCGGGGCGGACGTCGTAGCACTCGCTCACGCGGTCGGCCTCCGGCTCGTACGTCTGGAGGAGCGCGACCGGGGTGTCGTCCTTCCCGGCGAGACGGGCGAGGTAGGCGTGGTGGGTGTCGAGGGTGGCCATATGGGCGTAGATCTCGGCGACCTGGGCCCGGGTGAGGCCGGTCATGCCCCAGAAGGCGGCGCGTTCCTCGCTGACCCAGGTGTGGACGACGTCCGCGTCCCGCTCGGGGTCGAGGGGGCGGAGGCGGACGGTGCCGAAGCCGTCGACGGTGTGTTCAGACATCGGTTTCCTCTACGAGTTCCAGTCGGTCCCAGTCGGTGCTGACCGGGGCCAGCTCGCCCTTGAGCCACAAGGCGAGTTGGTCGGTGTGGTGCGGTGCGCCGGGGACGCCGTCCGCGCCGAGCGGCACCACCCAGAGGCTGTTGTCGCGGTCCGCCAGGTCCCACACGTACCGGGCGGCCGGGCCGCGCGCGGAGAGGTCGGTGAGACCCGGGACGGCGGAGGTGCACAGCACGCAGTCGTGGTCGCCGGACAGGGCCGGTCCGTCGTACGACGGGTCGGGCAGCGCCTGCCAGGGGGCGAGGCGGTGGGTGTCGCCCCAGGTGCCGGTACCGGTACCGGCGGGTCCGCCGGCGGCGACCTCCTCGACGGCCATACGGACGACGGCGGGACGGTCGACGCCGTACAGCTCCTCCGCCCTCAGGAGGTGCTCCAGGGCGAAGGCGATACGGGGGGTGAGGGCCAGCCAGGGGAGCAGGGCCTCGGGGTGGGCGGGGGGTTCGGCGAGGGCGGCGAAGGCGGGGTGGGCGGCGAGGTGTCGTACGACCGCGGTGCGTACGGCCGCGTAGGCGGCGGCGCCGGTGCTGTCGGCGTCCATCCGGCGGTCCCAGGCGAGGAGCCGGCCGCGGAGTTCGGCGGCCCCGGGGGTGAGGTCGTCGAGGGCGGCCAGGTGGTCGAGGAGGGGCGCGGCGGAGGCGAGGTGGGTGTCGGTGTGGATCGCGGGCAGGTCGGCGGCGGACCAGGTGCGGCGCTCGTCGAGGAGGGTGCGGATGCGGTCGGCGCGGTGGGGCGGGGCGAACTCGACGCCGAGGGGGGTGGCCGGGCCGCGCTGGTTGGCCATCACGGCGACGCCGTCGGTGAGGTCGCCGTACGGCATCTCGTGCCAGCCCTGCCAGGCGTGGCCGGGGAGCCAGGCGGGGGCGAGGCGGGTGCGGTTGGTGCGGGAGCGGATGGGGACGCGGCCGGCGACGCGGTGCAGGGTGCCTCCGGCGGTGTCGGCGGCGTGGACTACGTTGACGGGCTCGGTCCAGGCGTCGAAGGCGCGGTCGACGTCGGTGACGTGGCGGGCCCGGAGGAGGGGGAGGAGGGCGCTGAAGCCGAGGTCTTCGGTGACGCGGGGCGGGTAGCGGAGCGCCAACGCCTCGGCTCCGCCATCGGCGTGTGTCTTCCCACCCGCACCATCCGTGCGAGTTTCGTGGTCAGGTGCGGGTGGCCCCTGCGGGGGCTGAGCGCCGTCGGCGGCTGCCGGGTCGGGGGCCGGGTGGGGTTGGTCGGTTGTGGTCGCTGTGATCAGCGGGCCCCGTTCGGTCTCGAGCACCTCGATGCGCAGCGGTGGGTTCCCTGCCACCTCCACCGTCTCCGTGTGCCGTTCGGCCCGATGCCAGGTGCCGTCCGGGTTCAGGGCCTCCACGCCCCGCTCCGTGCGCCGCAGGCGCTCCCGGTAGAGGTCCTGGTAGTCGGCCATCGCGTTGGTGATGGACCAGGCGACCGTGCCCGTGTGGGCGAAGTGGGCGATGCCGGGGACGCCCGGGACGGCCAGGCCGATCACGTCGAACTCCGGGCAGGAGAGGCGGATCTGCTGGTAGACGCCGGGCGCCTCGATGAAGCGGTGCGGGTCGCCGGCGAGCAGTGCCCGGCCGGTGGTGGTGCGGGAGCCCGCGAGCAGCCAGCCGTTGCTGCCGGAGGTGCCCGGGCCGTCCGTGGCGAACAAGGCGACCGCGTCCTCCCCCAGGTGCCGTATCGCCTCCTCGCGCCACAGCTTGGCCGGGAAGCCGGCGAACAGGATGTGGGTGGCCAGCCAGACGCCCAGGGGGTGCCAGGGCTCCCAGACGCCGGGGGTAAGGCCGGTGCGGGCGAACTCGGGCGTGCGGGCCGCTCCGGCCGCCAGGCCCTCGTTCACCCCGGCCACGTACGCGCGTACCCACTCCGCCGTCTCCGGGTCCCGTCTCTCCAGCGCCTCGAAGCAGCGTCTCGCGGTGTCCGCCAGGCGGGCCCGGCGGGCGAACACGTCCCAGGCGACGGCCGAGGGACCGAGGAAGGACGCCGACGTGCCCTGCGCCCGGTGCCGTTCGACCTCCAGTTGCCAGGCCCGGTCGTGGGCCGTGACCCGGCCCTGCGCACGGGCGAGTTCGCGGGCGTCGGCCGCCCTCAGGTGCGGGATGCCCCAGGCGTCTCGGTACGTCGTGATGGTCACTCTGCGACACCTCTTGTCTAAGGTTAGGCTTGCCTAAGCTGAATCGTGGAGGAATCGTACGTGAGGGGTGCGGGAGCATCGGAGGCCGGGCCGCCGCGGGCGCGCGCGGCGGGTCCGGGCACGGGATCATCGAGCCATGGACGCCAACGCCAAGGCCAAGCCCGCCACCGAAACCGACACCGGGGCCAACGCCACGACTCTGCACCTCGCCCAGGACCCCGCGGCCGACGAACTCCTCAGCCGCAGCAGGCTCGCCGCGCTCACCGGCATGCTGCTCGACCAGCAGGTCCCGATGGAGTGGGCGTTCAAGGGGCCGGCGACCATCGCACAGCGGATGGGGACGGACGACCTGGACGCGCACGAGATCGCCGCCCAGGGCCCCGAAGCCTTCGCCGCGTTGCTCTCCGAGAAGCCGGCGGTGCACCGCTACCCCGGCTCCATGGCCAAGAGGATCCAGCAGCTGTGTCAGTACCTCGTCGAGCACTACGACGGTGACGCCGAGGGCATCTGGCGCGACGTCGACAGCGGGGCGGAGCTGCTGAAGCGGCTCCAGGAACTGCCCGGGTTCGGCAAGCAGAAGGCGCAGATCTTCCTGGCGCTGCTGGGCAAGCAGCTGGGAGTACGGCCGAAGGGGTGGCGGGAGGCGGCGGGGACGTACGGGGAGGCGGAGTCCTTCCGGTCCGTGGCCGATATCACGGGGCCCGAGTCACTGGCGAAGGTACGCGCGCACAAACAGGAGATGAAGGCGGCGGCGAAGGCGGCGAAGGCCGGGGAGAAGTAGCCGGGGCGGTCCGGGTTTCGTCACCCGTTCGGCCGCTCCCTGATGGCAGGGGTGCTCCCGTCGGTTTCAGCTGGAGGCATGAGCGAGCCTCCCAGCACCGGCCCCGCCGACGACGACCGCACGGCTCACACCGCCCCGGCCTCGGCCTCAGTCCCGGCGTCCGCCTCCGCCCCAGTCTCCGCGCCCGCGCCCGCCTACCGGCATGAGCCCGAACCGCCCTTCGAGGGGCCCCTGCACGCCCTCTCGAAGGCCGCCTGGCAGACCGTGCTGCTCACCGGGATCGCCTCCCTGATCCTGGGCGTCCTGGTCCTCGTCTGGCCGGGCGCCTCACTGCTCGCCGCCGGTGTGCTCTTCGGTGTCTACCTGCTGATCAGCGGCATCTTCCAGCTGGTCGCCGCGTTCGGCACGCACAAGACGACCTCGCTGCGGGTGCTGGCCTTCATCAGCGGCGCGCTGTCGATCCTGCTGGGCCTGTTCTGCTTCCGCGGCCCGCTGGAGTCGATCCTGCTGCTCGCCCTGTGGATCGGGATCGGCTGGCTGATCCGCGGCATCACCCAGACGATCGCCGCCGTGCACGACCCCGGGATGCCCGCCCGCGGCTGGATGGTCTTCCTCGGCATCGTCACCTTCATCGCCGGCATCGTGCTGATCGTCTCGCCGTTCGAGTCGGTCGCCGTACTGACCCTGGTCGCCGGCATCTGGCTGGTCGTCGTCGGCATCGTCGAGATCATCTCCGCGTTCGGCATCCGCAGCCGGGCCAAGCACATCCCGCGGGCAGTGTGAACGGCGTCAACCTCGCGCCCCGCCGGTACGCCGAGCGAGCGGATCTCGCGCCCGGCGCGATGAACACCGTCCGCCGCGTGGGGAGATGACCGCCATGAGCAGCGGCTCCCGCTCCGGCCGCCCGCAGCCAGGACACGCCTGGCTGCGGGCGCTCGCGCTGCTGCTCGCCCTGCTGCTGGCCGGCGCCCCGACGGCGGCCGGGGCCCTCGCGGCGACCGCTCCGGCCGCCTCCGCCGAGACCGCCGAGTACGACGTCCTCGACACTCCGCTACGGCTCCCCGCCCGCGCCGTCCACCGCGCCGACGTGCCCCAGCGCCCCGCGCCGCTCCCGGACGCGGCGCCCGCCGACCCGCCCGACCACCACCGCCCGTGCCCGACGGCACCGCGGCCGCCGTACGCCACGCCCCTGCTGCGCACCGTGGTCCTGCGCTGCTGACCGACCGACAGGTCCCACAACTCCCCCAGGTCAGCCGGCACTACGCAAGGAACACAGCCATGTCCACAGACCCGTACGCGGTCCTGCGCGCCCTGCTGCGCGCGGAGGCCGTTCGCAGCGCGCCGAAGCCGGAGACGGCGGCGAAGGTGGCGGAGCCGCCGATGCCGCGGCCGCAGGAGCAGAAACACGGTTGACGTCGTGCGCCGGGCGGCCCGTGCGGGGCGCCCGGTGCACCCGGATCACCTGCGCCGGCGCGCCGTACCGAACAGCGACCGGGTGATCTCGCGGCCGAGCTGGGTGCCCACGGAACGGGCGAGGGACCTGAACATCCCGCTGCTCACGACTTGTTCGACGAGCGAGGGTTCCTCTTCGGGCGAGGATTTCCCCGCACGGGTCGCGGCCTTCGGCCCGGCGGCCGGGGTCCGCCGCAGCTTCTCGTACGCCGACTCCCGGTCCACAGCCTGTGCATAACGTCCGTGGAGGGCGGACGTCCGTACCGCCTCGTCGAGTTCCGCCGCGTCGACCGGCCCCATCAGGGACTCGGGGGCCCGCAGCCGGGTCGCCGCGACCGGCGTCGGGGCGCCCCTCTCGCTGAGCACGGTGACCACGGCCTCACCGGTGCCGAGACCGGTGAGCAGCTCTTCGAGGTCGTACGACGACTTCGGGAAGGTCTGGACGGTCGCCCGCAGCGCCTTCTGGTCCTCGGGGGTGAAGGCACGGAGCGCGTGCTGGACGCGGTTGCCGAGCTGGGCCAGGACGTCGGACGGTACGTCCTTGGGGGTCTGCGTGACGAAGAAGACGCCGACCCCTTTCGAGCGAATCAGGCGCACGGTCTGGGTGATCGATTCCAGGAACGCCTTCGAGGCGTCGTTGAACAGCAGGTGCGCCTCGTCGAAGAAGAAGACCAGCTTCGGCTTGTCGGCGTCGCCGATCTCGGGGAGGTCGTGGAAGAGGTCGGCCAGCAGCCACATCAGGAAGGTCGAGAAGAGGAGCGGCTTGTCCTGTACGGCGGGGAGTTCCAGGACCGAGACGACGCCCCGGCCGTCCGGTGCCGTCCGGAGGAGGTCGGCCGTGTCGAACTCCGGCTCGCCGAAGAAGTCGGCCATGCCCTGCGCCTCGAAGGCGGTCAGCGACCGCAGGATCACCCCGGCCGTGGCCGTGGACAGCCCTCCGATGTCCTTCAGTTCGGGCCTGCCCTCGTCGGAGGTGAGGAAGGCGACCACCGCACGCAGGTCCTTGAGGTCGATCAGCTCCAGCCCCTTGGTGTCGGCGTAGTGGAAGATCAGGCCGAGGGACTGTTCCTGGGTCTGGTTCAGCTGGAGCACCTTCGCCAGCAGGACCGGGCCGAAGCTGGTGATCGTGGCGCGGACCGGGATGCCGTGGCCGAGGCCGCCGAGCGCGAGGAACTCGGTGGGGAAGCCGGTCGCCGCCCACTGCTGCCCCACCTCCCCCGCCCGGCCCAGGACCCTCTCATCGCGCTGCCCGGGCCGGGCGATGCCCGACAGATCGCCCTTGACGTCGGCCAGGAACACCGGGACGCCCTGCGCCGAGAGCTGCTCGGCGATCAGCTGGAGCGTCTTGGTCTTGCCGGTGCCGGTGGCGCCGGCGACCAGGCCGTGCCGGTTGAGCACGGGGAGCGGGATACGGATCGGCGCGTCGGGACGGCACCGCCCGTCCCAGAGGAGGGCGCCGAGGTCCAGCGCCTCACCGGTGAAGGCGTACCCGGAGGCGATCGCGGCGGCGGCCGGAGGCAGCGGCGGGAGCGGGTCACCTGTTCCGGCGGCTTCACCGGCACTCATCATCGGACCCCCTGTTCCCTTTTTGCCTTTTTGATGACCTTTACGGTGGCTTTTCCAGCGTCGCACTCGGTCGCCATGGCTGCGCCCGGAACGTCAGGACCGGTAGGCTTTCCGTGTGATCTTCAAGCGCATCGGAAACGGCCGGCCGTACCCCGACCACGGCCGGGAGAGCACCCGGCAGTGGGCGGACGTCGCGCCGCGCCCGGTCCGCCTCGATCAGCTCGTGACGACCAAGGGGCAGCTCGACCTGGAGACCCTCCTCGCCGAGGACTCGACGTTCTACGGCGACCTCTTCGCGCATGTCGTGAAGTGGCAGGGCGACCTGTACCTGGAGGACGGGCTGCACCGCGCGGTCCGCGCCGCCCTCCAGCAGCGCCAGGTGCTGCACGCGCGCGTGCTCGAACTGGACTGACCCGGCCGTGTCGGCCGACCCGGCCGACACCCGCTCGTCACCCGCCGTTTCACGCCGGTTGCCCCTTTCGGGTTGGACCGTGCGGCGTCGGATGATCATCTATTAGTCAACGCACCCGTGGCGCACTACGCTGCGCTCATGAGCATGCTGACTCCCCCCGGCATGGGCGGCCAGTACCGGATCACTGGGGACAAATACCCACGCATGCGCCCGCGCCGGCGGCGTGCCCGGCTCGTCCTCTCCATGGTCGCCTCCGTCGCCGCGCTCGGCCTCGTCGGCTGGGGCACCCTGCAGCTCATCGACGTCTTCACGGGCGGCGACAAAGAGGCTGCGGCGGCCGGTGGCACGACGTGCGTGAAACAGGCCGCCGCGAGCGCGGAGCCGGCGGCCGGTGCCTCGTCGGCGGCGCTGCCGAAGCCGGCCCAGATCACGGTGAACGTCTACAACGCCACGACCCGTACGGGCCTGGCAAAGGACACCGCGGACGAACTCAAGAAACGCGGCTTCAAGATCGGCGACGTCGGCAACGCGCCGGCGAAGTTCGACGCGAAGGTCAAGGGCACGGCGATACTGCTCGGACCGGCCTCGGCCCTGCACACGTCCCTGCCGGTGCTGGCCACGCAGCTCACGGCACCGGACCAGCGCACGGAGGCGGGCCGCAAGGGCGCCGCCGTGGACATGATCCTGGGCAACGCCTTCAAGACCCTCACGCCCCAGGCGACGGCCGCAAAGGCCATCACGGCCCTCTCACACCCCGAGCCGAAGGCGTCGACCGCGAAGAAGGGCTGCTGAGAGCCGGCCCGAGCGCTGCCGCCCCGAAGAGCGCCCCGTAAGGGGCGCGGGGAACTGCGCGACCGGCCCGCCACGAACCCGCGGCCGCCAACACACCCGCACCACTACGGCGCCAAGGCGGCCAAGGCGTACGGCTCCTACTCGGCCGCCCCGTACAGGCGGTCGCCCGCGTCGCCCAGGCCCGGGACGATGTAGCCGTGTTCGTTGAGGTGGTCGTCGACGGCCGCCGTGACGACCGTGACCGGCGTTCCCGCCAGCTCCCGTTCCATGACCTCGACGCCCTCCGGCGCGGCCAGCAGGACCACCGCCGTCACATCGTCCGCGCCCCTCTTGATGAGCTCACGGATCGCCGCGACCAGCGTGCCGCCCGTGGCCAGCATCGGGTCCAGGACGTACACCTGGCGCCCGGAGAGGTCCTCCGGCATCCGCGAGGCGTACGTGGACGCCTGGAGCGTCTCCTCGTTGCGGATCATGCCCAGGAAGCCCACCTCCGCGGTCGGCAGCAGCCGGACCATGCCGTCCAGCATGCCGAGCCCGGCCCGCAGGATCGGCACCACCAGCGGGCGGGGACGGGCGAGCTTGACGCCGGTCGTGGGCGAGACCGGGGTCTGGACGTCGACCGCCTCGGTCCGCACGTCCCGCGTCGCCTCGTAGGCGAGCAGGGTGACCAGTTCGTCGGCGAGCCGCCGGAACGTCGCGGAGTCGGTGCGCTGGTCGCGCAGGGTGGTGAGCTTGTGGGCGACCAGAGGGTGGTCGACGACGTGGAGACGCATGCCCATAACAGTAACCGCGTCCGCGTACACCTCGCCGCTGGCCCGCGCCGGTCCACGCTGGCATCAAACCCCCCGTCCGGGGGAAAGTGGGAGTGACCGGACTGGGGTGGTGTGACCGTGTCTGATGTCCCTGAGCTGCCTGATCCTCCCGAGCCGTCCGACCGCGCGTACGGCGCGCCGGAGGGCGAGACGGAGCCCGAACGGCGTCGCCGCCGGGCCCGGTTCCTGCGCGAACTCGCCGAGGCCAGGGCACTGCGCGACCGGGTCCAGCCCCGCCGGGCCAAGACCGCCCGGCTGCGACACGCCATGCGTATGCGGACGTTCCGCTGGTAGAAGTCGGTAAAACCGTAAGAACGGTAAGAGTCGTAAAGCCGATCCTTCGGCAAAGATCCACTGCTTGTGGCGCGTTGCGGTCCGTCATGGGGAAGGCCGTGCGTGGACCGCGGGAAAACCCGCGTACGATCCGCAGGTGGCGGCAACGAGTGCGCTGGTGATTCCGTACGCGGGCACCTGGATGCCTCTTTGCATACGTGCGAACAAAACTGCCAGACACAGGGAGCCGAAGACGTCCCCTGAACGCCTTGTTTCTGCCACGATTCCGAGTGGGTGGGGCTCGGAGCCCAGCTCTCCCCGCCCAGAACCTCCGCCGGGGGGACCCCCAACCGGCACGCCTAAGACCAGTGGGAGAGTCACGGTGTACTTCGCCGCACTGCTCGCGCGCACCGAAGACGGGTGGGAAGCGAGCGACACAGAGCTCGACGATGTGGAGACCCTGTCGGACCTGGCCGACCTGGCCAGGGAATCGGCGTCGGACGCCGACGACACGGTGCTCGTCTTCATCGAGCAGGAAGACGCTTGGTTCGGCGTCGTGCGCGTGGACGGCGAGGAGGACCCCCGGGTCTTCGTCTCCAGCGCAGCCGCCGCCGCCCGGAGCTCGTACGGCGAGCTCCTGCTCACCGACGAACTGCTCGGAAGGGAGCCCAAGGACGAAGACGACGACTTGGACGCCCTCGACCTCGACGGCACCGAGGACGGTGAGCCGGAGGCCGAGGACGGCGAGGACAGTGACACGGACACGGACATGTCCGCCGTGCCGTCCGGCCCGGTCGGTGACATCCGGATCCTCGACGACCTGGGCGTGAGCGCCAAGGAACTGCTGGCGCTCAGCGACGACGCGCTCAGCGAGATCGCCGAGGCCCTGGGCGCCGCCGAGGTCCTGGAGACCGTCCGCTGACCTTCCACGAGGCAACCGGGTCTCCGGACCCGGTACGCGACCGCTGGCGGGCCGCTATGCGGCTCGCCCTGGACGAGGCCGGACAGGCCGTCCGGGGCGGGGACGTCCCCGTCGGCGCCGTCGTGCTGTCCCCGGACGGTACGACGGTGCTCGCGGCCGGTCACAACGAACGCGAGGCCACCGGCGACCCCACCGCGCACGCCGAGGTCCTCGCCCTGCGCCGGGCCGCCGCGGCGCTCGGGGAGTGGCGGCTCACCGGCTGCACCCTCGTGGTCACGCTGGAGCCCTGCACCATGTGCGCCGGCGCGCTGGTCCAGTCCCGTGTGGACCGGCTGGTCTACGGCGCCCGCGACGAGAAGGCGGGCGCCGCCGGCTCGCTCTGGGACGTCGTACGCGACCGGCGCCTGAACCACCGTCCCGAGGTCGTCGAGGGCGTCCTGGCCGAGGAATCCGCCCGGTTGCTCACGGAATTCTTCCGGGACCGCTGAGGGCCGCTCCCAGCGCCGCTCCCGGGCCCCGAATAGCGATTTCAGAGCACGGCCCCCGGTGCTGTAAGGTCTCTCTCGGTAGCGTGTCCGAGCGGCCGAAGGAGCTCGCCTCGAAAGCGAGTGTGGCGCAAGTCACCGAGGGTTCAAATCCCTCCGCTACCGCTGGAAAAGGGCCCCGTCGAAAGACGAGGCCCTTTCTGCGTCCGTCGCCGGACACATCCGCCGGACACCTCCCGCCGGGCACACCTCCACCCCGCGCGCATCTCCGCCGCACGCCCCCCGTCGCGCCCCTGGACCTGGCAACGGGCCTCGACCAGCGGGCCGTTGGTCCCCAAGGGGGGCGTGAAGGTTACACTCACCGCCGGCAGCAGGGTCCACAGGCTACGCAGACACGCCGGCAGAGGCAGGCACAGGGGAGGCCGCGGTGGCGGTGAATGCCAAGAAGATCGCCACGTACGTGCTCGTGGTCTTCGCGCTCTACGTGATCATCACAGACCCGGCCAAAGCGGCCGATTACGTCCAGATAGGATTTGAGGGCATTTCGGACGCGGCCAAGGCCATCGGATCGTTTATGACCTGGCTCGTCAACGGAGCCAAATAGCGCACCACCCACGGGAGCAACCATGATCCGCCACCTGGTCCTCTTCAAACTCGACGAGGGTGTCGAGCGGGACGATCCGCGGGCCGTCGCGGGCGCCGCGGCGTTCTCCGCGCTCGGCACCCAGATCGAGGAACTGCGCTTCTGGGAGTGCGGCTGGAACATCACCGAGCGCCCCATCGCCCACGACTTCGCGATCAACTCGGCCGTCGAGGACGGGGACGCGCTGAAGCGGTACCTGGAGCACCCGGCCCACCAGGCGGCCGCGGCGCAGTGGCGGGAGTTCGCCACGTGGGTGATCGCCGACTACGAGTTCTGAGCCGTACCGCACCCTCCGGACAGCCGTATGGCACCTTCTGGAGACAGGCCCTCCGCCGGGAACAGCGGGGGGCTTTTCTGCGTCTTATGCCCCAACTTGCCGTTTTTCACTCTCAACACGACGTTATGCGGTGCTTGCGCACAGTGCACATGTCTTGTGATGCTATGACCGCTTTTGACGGATGATTGACCGATGAAGAGGTGGCGTTGACCGTGTCGGCCAGTTCTGCGCCGCCCCAGGAAGAGGCGCCCGCCCCCGCTCCCCCCACTGCCCAGCCCCCGACCCAAGGACCCGCCCAAGGACCCGCCCAAGGACCCGCCCAAGGACCCGTCCAGCCCCCCGCCCAGGCGCCCGCCCCACCCCCGGAGAAGCGACGGGGCGCCGACACCCGGGCGCTGACCCAGGTGCTCTTCGGTCAGCTCAAGGACCTCAAGCCGGGCACTCCGGAGCACAACCGGGTGCGCGCGGCGCTCATCGAGGCGAACCTCCCGCTCGTGCGCTACGCGGCCGCCCGTTTCCGCTCCCGCAACGAGCCGATGGAGGACGTCGTCCAGGTCGGCACCATCGGGCTGATCAACGCCATCGACCGCTTCGACCCGGACCGGGGCGTGCAGTTCCCGACGTTCGCGATGCCGACCGTCGTCGGCGAGATCAAGCGCTACTTCCGGGACAACGTGCGCACCGTGCACGTCCCGCGCCGGCTGCACGAGCTCTGGGTCCAGGTCAACAGCGCGACCGAGGACCTGACCACCGCCTTCGGGCGCTCCCCCTCCACCGCCGAGATCGCCGAACGGCTGCGGATCAGCGAGGACGAGGTGCTGTCCTGCATCGAGGCCGGCCGGTCGTACCACGCGACCTCCCTGGAGGCCGCCCAGGAGGGCGACGGGCTGCCGGGCCTGCTGGACCGCATCGGCTACGAGGACCCGGCCCTGGACGGCGTGGAACACCGCGACCTGGTCCGCCATCTGCTGGTCCAACTCCCCGAGCGGGAGCAGCGGATCCTCCTGCTGCGCTACTACAGCAACCTCACCCAGTCGCAGATCAGCGCGGAGCTGGGCGTCTCCCAGATGCATGTCTCCCGCCTGCTGGCCCGCAGCTTCCAGCGGCTGCGCTCGGCGAACCGCATCGAGGCCTGAGCCCCGCAGCAGACCCCGCCGCGGATCCCACCGCGGGCCCCCGCCGCGGATCCCACCGCGGGCCCCCGCCGCGGATCCCACCGCAGGCCCCGGCCGCGGATCCCACCGCGGGCCCTCGCCGCGAACCCGCCGCCGAGGCCCTGCGCGCGCCGCCCGAGGCCCTCCGTACGCGCCGTCGCATGCGCCGTCGCATGCGCCGTCGCATGCGCCCGTCGCAGGACCCGTTACCGGTCCGAGACACGCCCCGGCCTGCTTCGTGCGGAAGAAACCGCAAGCAGGATCGAGCCATCACCGTCGCGAGCGAATCGCTCACCAGCGCACTTCCCGACAGTTGGGGGTCGAAATAGCGTCAGACCCCCTGCATCCAGGGCGGATTCACATTTCCCATGTCGACATGTCACTACAGCGTGTTGCCGACATGTGACATTCTGCGGGAAGCGCGTTTGCCGGGGCTTCGGCTCCGGTATTCAGGTGAAGGCGCCGTTCCTCGTGAGGGGCGTCGCCGCGACCGTCCCGCGACCCAAAGGGGGTGGCATGTCCGCAGACCAGGGCAGCTCGAAGGTGCTTACGCTCACGAAGAGCGAGGCAGCGCCCAAGGAGCTCGACGCCATCGACGTGCTCGACAGCATCGACGGCGCCCCGGCGCTGGAGACCCCTCCGACCCCGGAATCCCCGGTGGCCTCGGGAAACCTCGACACCCGCACCCTGTCCCGCTCCCTGTTCCTGCGCCTCGCCGCACTCGATGAGGACAGTCCCGAGCGTGCCTACGTCCGGGACACCCTGATCGAACTCAACCTCCCCCTCGTGCGCTACGCGGCAGCCCGCTTCCGCAGCCGCAACGAGCCGATGGAGGACATCGTCCAGGTCGGCACCATCGGCCTGATCAAGGCGATCGACCGCTTCGACTGCGAACGGGGCGTGGAGTTCCCGACGTTCGCGATGCCGACGGTCGTGGGCGAGATCAAGCGGTTCTTCCGCGACACCTCCTGGTCGGTACGCGTCCCGCGCCGCCTCCAGGAGCTGCGTCTGGCCCTCACCAAGGCCAGCGACGAGCTCTCCCAGAAGCTGGACCGCTCCCCGACGGTCACCGAACTGGCCGCCGTCCTGGGCGTCTCCGAGGAGGACGTGGTCGACGGTCTGGCCGTCGGCAACGCGTACACCGCCTCCTCCCTCGACTCCCCGGCCCCCGAGGACGACGGCGGCGAGGGCTCGCTGGCCGACCGCCTCGGCTACGAGGACACGGCCCTGGAGGGCGTCGAGTACCGCGAGTCGCTGAAGCCGCTGCTGGCCAAGCTCCCGCCCCGCGAGCGCCGGATCATCATGCTCCGCTTCTTCGCGAACATGACCCAGTCCCAGATCGGCGACGAGGTCGGCATCTCCCAGATGCACGTCTCCCGCCTGCTGACCCGCACCCTCGCCCAGCTCCGCGAGGGCCTGATCTCGGACTGAACCCGCCCCGACGGGTTCCTTACTGACGGAGTGTCAGCCACACTGGCGCGATGCTTCTCCGTAGGACACCGAGTGGCCGCCGAGGCGCCGTCACAGCAGCCTCGGCGGCCGCCGTCTGCCTGGCCTCGGCACTCACGGCGTGCGGAGGCGGTGGCAGCGGCGGCTATACGGCGGTGGGAGCGGCGGGCGCGGCACCGGGGGCACCCGGGACGTCGTCGAGACCGACGGGGTCGGTGACGCTGGTCCCGCTGGACGGTTCCTCGGCGGGGGCGGCCAACGGCTCACCCTCGGCGGAGGACGGCCGGTCCGCGGCAGCGGCCGGGCCGGCCGACCCGGCGACCTCTGCCACGACGCCGTCACCCGCGTCCTCCGGCCATGACGGCACCCGGCCCCGGCGGTCCGATCCGCCGGCGCCGAACTCACCACGGCCGACCGCCACTTCGCCCACCGCCACCACCCCCGGCGGCACTTCACCCGCCGCCCTCACCTGGAGCACCCCCGCCCGTGAGCCCACGGACAAGCGGTGGTGCGAGAAGGTGACCGTCGAGTTCCGCAACTCGGGCGGTACGGCGGTCCGTTCCGGCACGGTCACCCTCGGCACGCACATCATCGACCTGCTGGGCATCGACTGGGCGACGATCGGGTCGACGGAGTCCCTGCCGGCCCCGGTCGCCCCCGACTCCCGTACGAGCGCCACCTGGACGGTATGCGTGGACGACTGGCGCGTCCCCCTGGGCATGCATGTCGAGACCCGGGTCGTGGCGGTCGACTGGAGCTGAGCCGGCGCGTCCGTACGGGCATGACGAAAGCCCGGGGCAGTGGACCCCGGGTTCTCCGTCGCGCCGCCGCCCCGACCCTCGTATCACCCGAGGGGCCGAGCGCGCGGCGAGTGACTACTTGAGTGCCAGCCAGGCCACCGCCGCGACCACGACGACCACGGCGACGACGCCGAGGATCAGGCCGATGCGGGGGCCGCCGGAGGCGGAGGGGGATGCCGTCTGCTGGGAGGTCTGCGGGGCCTCGTCGACGAACGCACGGAACATCTGGGTGCTGCCGGCGGGGTCGTAGTTGCCCTGGGGGCCCTGGGTGTTAGCCATGCCCCGAGACACTAGCGAATCCGGTGGTCCGGCCCAAGTGGGGGGCCGTCCGGAAGCACAACCCACCCCACCTGGGTGTTTACGTTCGCAATACTTGCCTTTGCCAAGTTTTTATCCCTGCCTTCGCCCATATATTTGCCTGTGGCAACCAAGCAGTTCTATGGTTGCCCCAAGCAACGAATACGGGAGGTGTGATGGCGGAGCAGGCGCAGTTCGAGGAGCTGGCGCGTCAGCTCAGCGCCGTCGGAGCTGTGAAGCGGGACCTCGCGCGGATACTGCCGCACGATTGCCCGGCCGGTTCCGCGGCCGTGCTGACGCTGCTCGGCCGCTACGGATCCATGCGCATGAGCAAGCTCGCCGAGCTGCTCGCCGTGGACATGTCCGTGACCAGCCGGCACGTGGCGCATGTCGCCGAGCGCGGCTGGATCGAGCGGTCCCCCGACCCGGCGGACAAGCGTTCCCGCATCCTGCACCTCACCCCGGCGGGCGAGGCGACCCTCCAGGACCTGTCCCGGCGCAGCACCGAGCTGCTCACCGAGCGGCTGGGCGACTGGAGCGACGAGGAGGTCGACCAGCTGATCCGGCTGATGACCCGGCTCCGGGACAGCTTCGGCGACTGCCGGACCGTGCACCCGCGTCTGACCGGCTCGGCCCCGGCCGAGCCGGTCCCGGGGGATCCGAAGGCCGCCGCCACGGCCACGGTCGCCTCCGCCGCCCGCGCCCCCACCATCGCCCCGGTACTCGAACAGACCACCCGTACACCCGCGTAAGACGTAAGAAAAGGAAGCCCATGGCAACGACCACACCAGCCGGTGTGCGGGCCCATGCAAGGCACGGGGGAGGCTCCGTCGAGCAGGCTGCCCCGATGACGCACCGGCAGATCATGGAAGCGATATCCGGGCTGCTGCTCGGTATGTTCGTGGCGATTCTGTCCTCCACGATCGTCACCAACGCCCTGCCGCACATCATCACCGACCTGGGCGGCGGCCAGTCCGCCTACACCTGGGTCGTCACCGCCTCCCTGCTGGCCATGACCGCGACCACCCCGCTGTGGGGCAAGCTGTCCGACCTGTACAGCAAGAAGGCGCTCGTCCAGATCGCCCTGGTCATCTACGTGCTGGGCTCCGCGGCCGCCGGTCTGTCGCAGAACGCCGGCATGCTCATCGCCTGCCGTGTCGTCCAGGGCATCGGCGTCGGCGGTCTGTCGGCCCTCGCCCAGATCGTCATGGCCGCGATGATCTCGCCGCGCGAGCGCGGCCGTTACTCCGGCTACCTCGGCGCGACCTTCGCCGTCGCCACCGTCGGCGGCCCGCTGCTCGGCGGTGTCATCACCGACACCTCGTGGCTGGGCTGGCGCTGGTGCTTCTACGTCGGCGTCCCCTTCGCCGTCGTCGCGCTGATCGTGCTGCAGAAGACCCTGCACCTGCCGGTCGTGAAGCGGGACGTCAAGGTCGACTGGTCCGGCGCGTTCTTCGTCGCCGCCGCCGTCTCGCTGCTGCTGGTCTGGGTCACCTTCGCCGGTGACAAGTACGACTGGATCTCCTGGCAGACGTACGCCATGATCGGCGGCTCGATCGTGCTCGGCCTGATCTTCGTGCTCATCGAGTCGAAGGCCAAGGAACCGATCATCCCGCTGCGGCTGTTCCGCAACCGCACCATCACGCTGGCCTCGCTGGCCTCCCTGTTCGTCGGTGTCGCGATGTTCGCCGGCACGGTCTTCTTCAGCCAGTACTTCCAGCTGGCCCGCGACAAGTCGCCGACGATGTCCGGGGTCATGACGATCCCGATGATCGGCGGGCTGTTCCTCTCCTCCACCGTCTCGGGGCAGTTCATCACCCGCACCGGGCGCTGGAAGGCGTGGCTGGTCAGCGGTGGCGTGCTGGTGACGGCCGGTCTCGGCCTGCTCGGGACGATCCGGTACGACACGGACTACTGGAAGATCGGCATCTTCATGGCCCTGCTGGGTCTCGGCATCGGCATGATGATGCAGAACCTGGTGCTGTGCACGCAGAACCAGGTCGAGCCCTCCGACCTCGGGTCGGCCAGCTCCACGGTCACCTTCTTCCGTTCCCTCGGTGGTGCGGTCGGCGTCTCCGCGCTGGGCGCGGTGATGGCCCACCGGATCACGCACTACGTGACCGAGGGCGCCGCCGCCCTCCCGCACAAGTACCAGGCCGCCCTGGCCGGTTCCAGCTCGTCCAGCGACAGCCTCCCGGACCTGAGCAAGCTGCCGGTCCCGCTGCGCACCCTCATGGAGAGCGCCTACGGCCACGGCATCGCCGACGTCTTCCTGATCGCCGGTGGCCTCGCGGCCTTCGCGTTCCTGATCAGCCTGTTCATCAAGGAGGTTCCGTTGAGGACCAAGGGCGCACTCGCCCAGGCCGCCGCCGACGAGCAGGGCATCGAGGCCGCTCCGGCCGCCGCCCCTGCCGCCGCCGTCCCGGCTCCCGCCGAGGAGACGGTCCCCAGCTGGGCCGCCCCGGTCGTGAGCGGCACCACGGACGCCGGTACGGAAGCCACCCGGCAGTTCGCCGCCGTGGCGACCATCGCCGCCCCCGAGCAGTCGGCGGGCTCCGGCGGCACCCCGGTGCACGGCTTCGTGCGCGGCGCCGAGAGCGCCCCGGTCGCCCAGGCCGCGGTCACCCTCATCTCCCTGTCCGGCCGCCAGCTGGGCCGCTCGGTCGCGGGCTACGACGGCTCCTACCGCCTGGACGCCCCCGGCGCCGGCTCGTACGTGCTGATCGCCTCCGCCGACGGCTACCAGCCGCAGGCAGCCACCGTCCTGGTGGGCGAGGACCCGCTGCCGTACGACATCCTGCTCAGCGGCACCAGCGGACTGAGCGGTGTGGTGCGGGGTGCGGGCAGCGCGCTGCCGGTCAAGGACGCGATGGTGATCGTCACCGACGTGCGCGGCGACCTGCTGGCCACCGCGGCCACCGGTGACCAGGGCCAGTTCGTCTTCGGCGACCTGGTGCCCGGTGTGGTGACGGTCGCGGTGAACGCGGCCGGGTACCGCCCTCGCGCCCTGCCGGTCCAGATCGGCACCACCGGGGTCACCCGGATCGAGGTCGACCTGGACGCCGGAGCCCAGCTCCAGGGCGTCGTACGGGCCCCGCACGGGCCGCTGGCCGACGCCCGCGTCACCCTCGTGGACGCGGCCGGCAACGTGGTCGGCACGTCCACCACCGGCCTGGACGGCGCGTACGCCTTCGCCGACCTGGACGGCGGTGACTACACCGTCATCGCGACGGGCTACCCGCCGGTCGCCACGGCCCTGAACGTCACCGGCGCCGGTGTCGACGGGCACGACATCGAACTCTCCCACCCCGGCGAGTAGTTCACCCCGGCCCGGGGCAGCGATGGTTCATCGGCTGCCCCGGGCCGTCGCAATCTGTGCAATTTATAGGGCTATTAACGCCTCTAGATCGGTTTTCAGGGAGAATTCGGGATGGGACTCACCGCCAGGATCCGCACCCGGGACGGATGGGCCGTGTCGCACGCGGTCGTCACGGTGACCGACATGACCGGCACGCAGGTGCTGCGCGCCGAGGCCGACGACGAGGGCACGGTACGGGACCCGAACCCGCTCGCGCCCGGGGCGTACACCGTCATCGTCACCGCCGTGGGCTACGCGCCCGCCGCCTCCAGCGCCATCGTCACCGCCAGCGGCCGGGCCGAGGTCGGCAAGGTCACGCTCGCCCGGCAGGGCGGCACCGAGCTGCCGCCGCCCGGCCCGTGGACCGTCGACCCGGCGCACTCCACCATCGCCGCGGTCGCCCAGCACCTGGGCATCTCCAGCGTCCGCGGCCGCTTCACGGACTTCACGGCGGCCATCGAGATCGCCCCCGACGACGTCACCAAGTCCCGCGTCCAGGCCGTCATCCGGGCCGCCTCCATCGACACCGGCAACGGCATGCGCGACACGCATCTGCGCTCGGCCGACTTCCTGGACGTCGAGCGCCACCCCGAGCTGACGTACACCTCGACGGGTCTGACGGTGGCCGGCTCCGACCGCTGGACGGTCCACGGCGAGCTGGCCATGCGCGGTGTCGTACGACCCGTCGACCTCCACCTCGCCTACCTGGGCACCGGCGCCGACCCGTGGGGCGGCACGCGGGCCGCGTTCCGCGCGACGGCCGAGCTGCACCGCGAGGACTTCGCGATGAACTACAACCAGGTCGTCCAGGCGGGTATCGCGGCCATCGGCACGACCCTCAAGGTCGAGCTGGAGATCCAGGCGGTGCAGGGCGAATCCCTGCCGCAGGCGTAGGCACACCAGGGACAGGCAGAGGCAGGCGGGGCGGGTCCCGTCGGCCTAGGCTGACGCCATGGCACCGAACATCGCGACGAACACCACCGTCTCCCTCGACGAACTGCTGGACTTCGTACGACCCCGCCACCGCGCGATCCTGCTCACGCGCCGCGCCGACGGCAGCCCCCAGGGGTCGCCGCTGACCTGCGGGGTCGACGACTCCGGACGGATCGTGGCCTCCACGTACCCCGAGCGGGCCAAGACCCGGAACGCCAAGCGGGACGAGCGGGTGAGCGTGATCGTCCTGAGCGACGACTGGAACGGGCCGTGGGTCCAGGTCGACGGCCGCGCGGAGGTGATCGACCCGCCGGAGTCGGTGGAGCCGCTGGTGGAGTACTACCGGAACATCGCCGGTGAGCACCCGGACTGGGACGAGTACCGGGCGGCGATGCTGAAGCAGGGCAAGTCGATCATCCGGGTGACGCCGGAGAAGTGGGGGCCGGTGGCCACGGGCGGGTTCCCCGCGCGGTTGGCTTCGCCGGAGGCCTAAGGGGGTGGGGGGTGCGTGTCGGTTCGCGGCTGCGGGTCCGTTGTGGCTGGTCGCGCCCACGCGGCGGAGCCGCATATCGGACACAGCCCCGCGCCCCTAGGTGGGACTAGGCGCCCTTCGCCACCATCGCGTCGATTCCTGCGATCAGCAGGTCCAGCGCGAAGGTGAAGTCCCTGTCCAGCATTTCGGCGACCGTGTCGCCGCCCCTCGCGGCCATGAGGTCCTTGGACTCCTCGATGATCTCGGCCGTCTCCGGGGCCTCGGTCACCGCGGTCATCGTGGTGCTGAAGTACTCGTCCGGGGTCAGGCCGGCCGCTGCCACCCGCTCGGCGAAGTGGCCCTCGATCGTGCCGTAGCCGTAGACGAACTGGAAGACGGCCGAGATCGCGCCGGTCACCCCGTGTGCGGGCAGGCCGGCGCGGCGGACGACCTGCTGGACCACGCGGGAGAAGGCCAGCGAGTGGGGGCCGATGTTGAGGTACCGGCCGGCCAGCGGGGAGAGCCAGGGGTGGCGGACCAGCAGAGTGCGGTACTCCGTGGCCAGCGCCCGCAGTTGTTCCCGCCAGTCGCTGTCGGCCGCCTCCGGCAGGCGCAGTTCGCCGAAGGCCGCGTCGAGGGCGAGTTCGAGCAGGTCGTCCTTGGTGTCGACGTACCAGTACACGGACATGGCGGTCACGTTCAGCTCGGCCGCCAGCCGCCGCATGGAGAACTTGTCGAGCCCGTCGGAGTCCAGGAGCCGGACACTGACCGAGGTGATGCGATCCCGGTCGAGCCCGGACGGCTGACCGCTACGGCCGCCCTTGCGGGCCTTCTCCTCCAGCCACACACTGGCCCGCGCCATCACGACACCTTCCTCCACGATCACTTCTGAAGATGCTAGAGCTCCAGCGCCCCTTTAGGGACGCGGGGCTGTGTCCGATATGCGGCTCCGCCGCGTGGGCGCGACCAGCCACATCCCACCCGCACCCGCCGATGGACATGTACCCCCTGCCCACTAGGCGACATTCCTCTCCGCCCTACTGAGCAGCCCCGCCGCCACGAACCCCCCGACCACCACAGCCACCGCCCCCACCAACTGCCCGGCACCCACCCCGGCCTTGGCCGGAGGACTCGCGCTCATGATGGCGTGCGCCATGGCCGGATTGGCGATCGCGCACCCCGCTCCGATCAGCAGCAGACCGAGCAGCGTGCCGCCGTACCCGCTCGAGTCCAGTACGGCGATGGACACCAGTCCGAGCGACATCAGCAGCATCCCCAGGGCTATCGCCACCGGCGTACCCGGCTTCGTCGCCCACCTCGCGGACAGGCCCGTGAAGTTGAGGGCGACGACCGTGAGCACGAGCGGTGCCGTGCGCAGCCCGGCCTCCAACGGGCCGTAGCCGAGGACGAGTTGCAGGTGCTGGGTGAGCAGGAAGAGCGCGCCGCCCATGCCGAAGGTGATGAGCACCGCGCCGGCGACGGCGCCCGTGGAGCGGCGGTCCCGGAAGAAGTGGGGGTCGAGCACGGGGTACGGGATCCGGTTCTCCCAGTACGCGAACAGGGACAGGACCACCACCGCCACGGCCGCCGTGACCAGCAGCCGTACCGACGTCCAGCCGTGCTCCGGGCCGGAGATGATCGCGAAGACCAGCGCGGCCATGCCGATCGTGGAGAGCAGCGCGCCGAGCAGGTCGGGGCGGTCGCCCTGCACCGGGGGTCCGGGGTTGCCCCCCGGGGGGACACGGCCTTCGACTCGGGGACCAGGACGACGACCGCCGCCAGGGCCAGCGCCGCGACCGGGAGGTTGATCAGGAAGATCGCGCCCCACCAGAAGTGGTTGAGCATGAACCCGCCGATCAGCGGCCCGGCGGCGAAGCCCAGCGCGTTGACGGCGCTCCAGATGCCGATGGCCTTGGGGTGCTCGTCGGGGGTGAAGATCTGCATCGCCACGGCGAGGGTGGTGGTGAGCAGGAGTGCGCCGCCCCACGCCCATGCCGGCCCGTGCGGCGATCAGCTGGGCCGTGGAGCCGGCCAGGCCCGCGGCCAGCGAACCCGCGCCGAACAGGACGAGTCCCGTGATCAGCATCTTCTTGCGGCCGATGGGGGTCCCCCCACGCCCTTCGGGCAGTGGGGGAGGTCGGCCGCGCTGCCCGCGGTGAGCAGCAGGCCGGACTGGACGAGCGAGTACGCGTTGATCATCTACTGGATGTCCGCGGTGGCCGCGTGCAGCTCCCGGGTGAGGGAGGGGATGGCCACGTTCAGAACGGTGTTGTCGAGCAGCACGGTGAGCTGCGCGAGGCAGATCACACCGAGGATCAACCAGCGCTGGGGGGCGTACAACGCGGTTTTCCCGAGCGTCCGGCACAGGGCACATGGCAAAGGGCGGTGGCCGAAGCCACCGCCCTGCCGCAGATCGGGCAACCGTCAGCTGCTGCTCGCCTGCTGCGTGAGGTCGTAGAAGGTGGACGAACCGACCGTCACCTTCTTGAAGTTCTTCTCGACCCACGAGGTGATCTGCGAGGACGTGCCGCTGCTGCTGCCGCCCATGCCGCCGCCGGTGCCGGAGGAGATGAAGTAGTGGATCTTGCCGTCCGCCACGTACTCCTTGAACTGGGCCAGCGTCGGGGACGGGTCGGTGCCGTTGAAGCCGCCGATCGCCATCACCGAGTCGTCGGTGGCCAGCTGGTAGCTCGCCGCGTTCTGGGCGCCGATGGCCGCCGCCACCCAGGTGTACTTCGAGGCGTCCTTCTCCAGCAGCTTCTTGGCCTCGGAGGTGACGGTCGCGCCGTTCAGCAGGCCGCCGACGCCACCGCCGCCGCCCATGCCGCCGCCTTCGCCCATCCCGCCGCCGCCCGGGAAGCCGTTGCCGTTCTGCGTGCTTCCGTTCCCGTTCTGGCCCTGGCCCTGCTGGTTCTGGCCCGGCATACCGCCGCCGGTGCCGCCGCCGAAGCCGCCGGTGCCGCCGCCCGGGAAACCGCCGGTGCCGTTCTGGCCCTGCTGGTTCTGGGTACTGCCGTTGCCGCCCTGCTGGTTCTGGCCGCCCTGGCCGAAGCCACCGCCGCCCATGCCGCCACGGCCGCCGCCCATGCCGCCACGGCCGCCGAAGCCCATCATGCTCGCGCCCGCCGGGCCCGCCGTCGGGATGGAGCCGGTGTGCGCGGAGCTCACCGTGCTGAGGGTGTACGCCGTCGGGCCCGCCAGCGCTGCCACCAGGCCCACCGCGGCCGCCCCGAGGGCGAGTTGGCGGCTGATTCGGCCCGCGAAGATCAGGCCGAGCGCGGCGGCCAGACCGCCGATCAGGACCAGCCACTTCAGCCAGGGCAGGTAGGTGGAGGTGCGGTTGAGGAGGACGTAGCCCCAGACCGCGGCCGAGACCACGGCGGCGGCGAGGGTGATCGACGCCCACAGCTCGGCGCGCTTCTCCCACAGCAGCCCGGCACCCATGCCGACCACGGCGGCGATGTAGGGGGCGAGGGCGACCGTGTAGTACTGGTGGAAGATGCCGGCCATGTAGCTGAAGACCACCATGGTGATCAGCAGCGAGCCGCCCCAGACCAGGAACGAGGCCCGGGTCACCGAGGTCCGCCGCAGCTTGCGCGTCGCCACCAGGCCCGCGGCCAGCAGGATCAGCGCGGCCGGGATCAGCCAGGAGATCTGGCTGCCGATCTCGGAGTTGAACATCCGGTCCCAGCCGGTGGCACCCCACTGCCCGGTGCCGGTGCCACCGCCACCGCCGCCGACGCTGCCGGTCTCGTCGCCGCTGAGGCGGCCGAGGCCGTTGTAGCCGAAGGTCAGCGACAGGAAGCTGTTGTCCTGCGAACCGCCGATGTAGGGGCGGGAGGAGGCCGGCCACAGCTCGACGATCGCGACCCACCAGCCGGCGGAGACGATCAGCGCGCCGGTCGCGAGGGCCAGCTGGCCGATCCGCTTCCTCAGCGTGTGCGGGCCGACGGCCGCGTACACGAAGGCCAGCGCCGGCAGGATCAGGAAGGCCTGCAGGGTCTTGGCGAGGAAGGCGAAGCCGATCGCCACGCCCGCCCACACCAGCCACTTCGTCTTGCCGTCCTCGACGGCGCGGACGACGAAGTAGCAGGCCAGCGCCATCAGGAGGGCCAGCATCGCGTCCGGGTTGTTGAACCGGAACATCAGCGCCGCGACGGGGGTGAGCGCGAGCACGGCGCCCGCGATCAGACCGGCGGCGGGGCTGAAGCGGCGGCGCACGGAGGCGTAGACGACCGCGACCGTGCCGACGCCCATGAGGACCTCGGGGCCGAGGATCGTCCAGGAGTTCAGGCCGAAGATCCGGGCCGCGATCTCCATCGGCCACATGAACGCCGAGGGCTTGTCGACGGTGATCGCGTTGCCCGCGTCCAGCGAGCCGAAGAACATCGCCTTCCAGCTCTTGGTGCCGGCCTGGACGGCGGCCGAGTAGAAGGAGTTGGAGTAGCCGTTGACGCTCAGGTTGTAGAAGTAGAGCACCGCGGTGACGAGCAGCAGGCCGAGGAAGGCCGGGCGCGCCCAGCTGGGGTCCTCGGGGCGGCCGCGCCAGAGTCTGCGGGCGAAGGGCTGCTTGGGCTCGCCCGAGTCCGCCTGCGGCACCGGCGCGGCCGGGACGTCCGGCGTCTGGCGGGGGGCCGGGGGAGCCTCGGGGGCCGGGCCCCACTGGGTCGGACGGTCGGTGTGGGTGCTGCTCATCGGGGATCCCCCGGATCGGTGTCATGGGGGCGCACCGGCTGCAACTGCATGGTGGCGTCCCTCCAGGTGCCGTCCGCGGCTTCGCCGGCGCGGAGTTGGGTGGTCGTGGCGGAGCCCTGGGCGTAGGGCTGGTGCGGCGGGCGCTGCGGCAGCGGGCCCTGCTGCTGGTATCCGCCGGAGGCCGTGGTGTACGTCGGCGACGACGGGGTGTGCGTGGCCACCACCGTGGAGGAGTCCTGCCGACCGCCGTCGCGGTCCGGGAAGACCCAGGCGCGGAAGAGCAGGAAGCGCAGGACGGTCGCGGCGAGGTTGGCGGCGACCAGCACCGCCAGCTCGGTGGAGTGCGCGGGGTCGCTGCTCGCCGCGTTCAGGGCGGCGAGCGAACCGCTGGTCAGCGCCAGGCCGATACCGAAGACGACCAGGCCCTGCGCCTGGTGCCGGACCGCCCCGCCCCGGCCGCGCACCCCGAAGGTCAGGCGCCGGTTGGCGGCCGTGTTGGCCACGGCCGACACCAGCAGCGCGAGCGCGTTGGCGATCTGCGAGCCGGAGAGCTGCCGGAAGAGGCTGTAGAGCACCAGGTAGAAGAGGGTCGACAGGGCGCCGACCACGCAGAAGCCGACGAGCTGGCGGGCCAGGCCCTTCGGCACGTCCTGGATGTCGCGGTCGCGCGGGTCGTCGCCGAACGGGCGGGCGACCCGGTCCAGCGGCAACGAACCGGTGGCCAGCGCCTTGCCGACCCGCCACACGCCCTTGAGGTCGTCGGTGGCCGTCTTCACGATGTGCACGGTCGAGTTCGGGTCGTCGACCCAGTCGACCGGCACCTCGTGGATGCGCAGGCCCGCGCGCTCGGCGATCACCAGCATCTCGGTGTCGAAGAACCAGCCGGTGTCCTCGACCATCGGCAGCAGCACCTGCGCGACATCGCGCCGGATCGCCTTGAAGCCGCACTGCGCGTCCGAGAAGCGGGCCTGCAGCGAGCCGCGCAGGATCAGGTTGTACGAGCGGCTGATGAACTCCCGCTTGGCACCGCGCACCACGCGCGACGAGCGGGCCAGCCGGGAACCGATCGCCAGGTCGGAGTGGCCGGAGATGAGCGGCGCCACCAGCGGCAGCAGCGCGTTCAGGTCGGTCGACAGGTCCACGTCCATGTACGCGAGGATCGGCGCGTCCGAGGCCGACCAGACGGTCCGCAGCGCACGGCCGCGGCCCTTCTGCTCCAGCCGGAACGACTTGACCTCGGCCAGCTCCGCCTCGAGCCGCTGCGCCACCTGGGGGGTGGTGTCCGTGGACGCGTTGTCCGCGATGGTGATGCGGAACGCGTACGGGAAGGTGCGCTTGAGGTGGTCATGCAGTCTGACGACGCATGGGCCGAGGTCCTTCTCCTCGTTGTAGACGGGGATCACTACGTCCAGGACAGGCGTACCGGCGTCTCCGGCCGGGAGGTGCTCCCGCGCCGGCAGGGTGCCGGGAGAAGAGTCGGTTCGCATGGGAACGACTCTGGTCAAGCGCCCTGTTGCACCCATGTGGTGGCACTGTGCTGTGCCTGTGAGTGCGATTGCCAATTCGTTTCGGGGGCCGGCTGCGGGGCCGCCGGGGCAAGCGCGGGCAGATACAGCGTGAACACCGTGCTGCCAGGAACGCTGTCCACAGTGACGGCACCGCCGTGCGCGGAGGCGACGGCCTGCACGATGGCGAGCCCCAGGCCGGTGGACCCGGTGGACCGCGACCGCGCGGAGTCGCCGCGCGCGAACCGCTCGAAGACGTGCGGCAGCAGGTCCGGCGGAATGCCCTGTCCGTTGTCCTCGACGTCCACGCACATCCACGGTCCGCGCCGCTGGATACGGGCGGTGATGGTGGTCCCCGGCGGGGTGTGCTTGCGCGCGTTGCCCAGCAGGTTGACCAGCACCTGCTGGACACGGGCCGCGTCGGCGGCCACCAGGGCCGGCTCGTCGGGCAGGTCAAGGCGCCAGTTGTGGTCCATGCCGGCCGCGCGCGAGTCGCTGATGGTGTCGACGACGAGCGGGATCAGGTCGGTGTGCTCGAACTGCAGCGGACGGCCGGCGTCCAGCCGGGCGAGCAGCAGCAGGTCCTCGACGAGAAGGGTCATCCGGCCGGCCTCGGACTCGATACGGCCGAGGGCGTGCCGGGTGTCGGGCCCGACCTCCTCCCGGCCGCGCCGGGTCAGCTCGGCGTAGCCGCGGATGGAGGCGAGCGGGGTGCGCAGCTCATGGCTGGCGTCGGCGACGAACTGCCGTACCCGCATCTCGCTCTGCTGGCGGGCGTGCAGGGCGCCGTGCACGTGGTTGAGCATGCGGTTGAGCGCGGAGCCGACCTGGCCGACCTCGGTGTGCGGGTCGCACTCCGACTCCGGGACCCGCTCGCTGAGGTTGACCTCGCCGGTGTGCAGGGGGAGTTCGGAGACGCGGGTGGCGGTGTTGGCGACCCTGCGGAGCGGACGCGTGGCCACGCCGACCATGACGGTGCCGGCGAGGGAGGCGGCGATCAGGCCGGAGAGGGTGAGGCTGATCTCGACGATGATCAGGGTGTTGATCGTGCCATCCACGTCGGAGGTCGGGATGCCGACGTAGAAGGTGCCGTTGTTGCCCTTGACGTACTGGGCCTGGTACGTGCCGAGGCCCGGGATGTCGACCGTGTGCGGCCGCTCGTCCTGGGCGACGGAACCGAGCGCCTTGGTCTGGGCCCCGGTGAGGTCGTCGGGGGTCATCTGGGTGTAGCCGGCGGAGTTGTTCTCCTTGGTACCGACCTTGCCGCTGGTGATCGACCCGTTCTCGACCTGGGCCGCGATGGTCTTCTGCGGCTGCGGCCCCTGGGTGACGAAGTCGCCGAGGGTCTTCGGCTGGCTCGGCTTGAGCTTGTTGGCGTTGCCGGCCAGGGGGCTGCCCTTGCCGTCGAAGCCGCCCACGGGCCCGCCGGCCGCGCGCAGCGCGACCTCGCGCAGGTTGCTGTTCAGCTGCCCGTACAGGTGGTCCCGCAGCACGAGCGTGGTGACGGTCCCGATCACCGCGCAGACCACGGCGATCAGGGTCACGGACACGACGACGAGCCGGGTCCGCAGGGTGCGCGGCTGTGCTGCTCGTCGCTTCTGCGCACGCGGCCGTCGTCGCCCGCTCATGACGCGGCGGGCTTGATCAGGTAACCGGCCCCACGCCGGGTGTGGATCATCGGCTCCCGGCCGGCGTCTATCTTCCTGCGCAGGTAAGAGATGTAGAGCTCGACCACATTGGCCTGCCCGCCGAAGTCGTACGACCACACCCGGTCCAGGATCTGGGCCTTGCTGAGCACGCGCCGCGGGTTGCGCATCAGGAAGCGCAGCAGCTCGAACTCGGTGGCGGTGAGGTGGATGCCCTCCCCGGCCCGCGAGACCTCGTGGCTGTCCTCGTCCAGGGTGAGGTCACCGACGACGAGCACCGAGTCCGACCGCCGGTCGGCGGCACCGGAGCGGCGGATCAGCCCGCGCAGCCGCGCCACGACCTCTTCGAGGCTGAAGGGTTTGGTGACGTAGTCGTCGCCGCCCGCGGTGAGACCGGCGATCCGGTCCTCGACGGCGTCCTTCGCGGTGAGGAACAGCACCGGCACGTCGGGCAGCTCGCGCCGCAGGCGACCGAGAACGGTGAGGCCGTCCATGTCGGGCAGCATCATGTCGAGGACGACGGCGTCGGGCCGGAACTCCCGGGCGGTCTGGATGGCACCCGTGCCGTCACCCGCACTCCGGATCTGCCAGCCCTCGTAACGCAGGGCCATGGACAGGAGTTCGGTGATCGACAGCTCGTCGTCCACCACAAGCACTCGGACGGGGCTCCCGTCCGGCCTCAGCAGTTCGGTGCGCCCCTGGGGCGAGGTCGTGGTCATGATGGACACCTTGTCGGGGTCCTCTGAGAACACGCTTTCACTAATCTGTGATTTCCCTAAGAAACACACAGGCGCCTCTCAGGGAACGCCTGGGAATCCCATCACCTGCGCACGAACTCGTGACCGCGCCCGCCTGCGGGCTGTGCGGATCATGTACGTCCGGTGTGCGCCCCGGCCCGCTGATGAAAGCCCGATGAACCGCTGATGAGAGCGTACCGGGGTGGCCGGCCGGGCGCCTGTCGGGTGGCTTCGGGCGGATCTCGGCAGGTCCGTCCCGGGGGTTCCTTCCCGGGTGGCCGGCACGGGTCAGAACAGACCCTCCTGGGGTGCGGTGAACTCCCGCACGGGTACGCCGAGTTCACCCTCCTCCCCCGCTCCGGCGGCGGCCAGTTCCCACCCCGGCAGCAAGCGCGTGTCCAGGACGACGACCCCGCGCCGGGTGGCGAGATGCAGATCCGGCCCGGCGGCCGCGACGAGCTCACCGCTCACCACGCCACCCGGGACCAGCTCGGCCACCTCTCCGACGGCGGCGGGCACCCCGTCAAGCCCGAACACCCGCACGTGGTCGACGACTTGGCAGGGCTCGGGAACGAGCGCCTCGGGCCAGGCCCCGAGCGCCAGGGCCCGCGCGTGCAGGACGACGACCTCGGCGGCCCGCTCGGTGTCGCTGCCCGGTAGGGCGGCCCGTACGACGCGCTTGTGGCCGTAGGGAATCCGGTCGGGCACCTTGAGCGCGGCCCGCAACAACTCCTCGGCCCGCCGCGCGGCCATCAACGGCCCGGCGCCCAGCCAGGTGAAGCACACGGCCCCCTGCTCCAGCAGCCGCGCCGGACCGCGCTCGACGGCGGTGATCCCGACCTTGACCATGCCGGGCCCGAACCACGCCAGATACACGTGGTACGGCCGGGGATCATCGGCGATGCCGTCGGCTGCCACGGAGTGCGCCCGGTCCAGCCGGGCACATTCCTCGCAGCGCGCGCCGGTACTGCGCCCGGACACGGGCGCGCGTACCGCGCAGGGATGCCCACGCGCTCCCACGCACTCCCGCACAGCTCCGTCGGTCCTGAAGGCGACGCGCCTCCCCGGCCCGAGCACACTGCGCCGCCCGCCGCTCCACACCAGCACGGGCCCGTCGTCCGACCACCGCAGCCCCGAGCATTTCCACACCTGTGCCATCACTCGCGAGCGTAGAGGGCGGCACTGACATTGATGCTGATACTCAGGTTCCGGTGGCTGTGGCGGAAGGGAGCGGCCGACGTGGAGGCGGGGTACCGGCTCCTGGTCAGCCGCCGGTCCGGGCGGTCACCGGCTCGGCATCACCCGTGGTGGTCACCGGCTCCAGCACGGACCCGGTACGTCGTCCCCGGCCCGCCAGCCGGCACGACACACATCCGGGGTGGCCGTCGCGGGCGCTGGTGTCCCGGGCCCCTAGCGGCCACTGCGTCCGGGGCCGGGGGCCGGGCGGCTTGCCCCAGCCGGCGAGATGCAGATACCAGGTGACCAGGACGCTCACGGCACTCACCGCGGCCCCTCCGACCAGGGCCGGTACCGAGACGGCGCACACCCCCAGCCCCAGCAGGCCGCTTCCGACCGTCGCGATCGCGGTACCCGTCCACCCGGCGACCGTGTGACCTTCGTCGTGCTGACTCACGTACCCGCCTCCCCTTCCTAGGCAGCGGAAACTTCACTGGCAGCAGAAACACAACATCCGACGCGAGGACGACTAGAATCCCTCACGGGCTAAGGAATTTACCCCCTACATCTCTCACGTGCTAAGGGATTCGGCGAATCTCCGAGGATCGACGCATCTCCAGGGACCTCGAACCCTTCAAGGAATCGGGAACGACCATGCACGGCAAGCCGCGACCGCCCGCGGACCCCGCCCGGGCCCGGTCCGCGATGGACCACCTCATCGCGGCCCATGTGATCGGCCAGCAGGAGCTGGCCCGGCGGCTCGGGCTCAGCGTCACGGACCTCACCTGCTTCGGCTTCGTCCTGGAGGCGGGCGAGGACCTGCTGACGGCGGGCGACCTGGCCGCCCGCGCCCATGTGACGACGGGCGCGGTGACGGGCATCCTCAACCGCCTGGAACGCGCGGGCTACGTCACAAGGCGCCCCGACCCCGACGACCGCCGCCGGGTCCGCGTGGCCGCGGTCCCGGACGCGGTCACCCGCGTCGAGGCCGTGTACGCCGGCCACTACGCACGCCTCACGGACCTGTTCGCCGACTACACCCCCGACGAACTGGCCACCCTCACCGACTGGTTCACCCGCGCGACGGAGCTGGCCCACGAATACCTGGAACGACTGAACCGCAACGGCTCCAAGGACTCCGCCCACTGCGGCGACGCTACGGATCCGGGCTGAGTCCTCCCCCGGGTAGAGCAGCCGCATCCACCCGTTTTCCACCCCGCTTCCACCCATGGGTCCACGTGCCGGACGGGGTCGGAACCGGATAGTCGGGGCATGACGATTTCCGACTGGATCATCGATGTGGCACTCATCCTCGTGGTCATCAAGCAGATGCGGGAGGAGCGGCTGACGGCCTTCAGGCTGCTGCTGCCCCTGGGCCTGATCACCTGGGTGGCGACCAGCTACCTGCACGAGATCCCGACAGCGGGCAACGACCTCTCCCTCATCGCGGCGTTCGCCGGAACAGGCATCGCCTGCGGCGTGGCCGGCGGCCTGCTCACCCGGGTCCGCTTCGCGGACGGGCACGTCCGGGTCAAGGCGACCCTGGGCGCGGCGGCCCTGTGGGTACTCAGCATGGGCTTCCGCCTGGGCTTCGCGATCTGGACCTCCCACCCCTCCGACGAGACCCGCATAGCCCACTTCTCCGCCACCCATGACATCACCGGCGAACAGGCATGGGTCGCCGCCCTGGTCCTCATGGCCGTCAGCGAGGTCGTCATCCGCCTGGGCATCATCGTCGTACGCGGCCAGACACTCCGCGGCCGCGAGCGCACCCGCGTCCTCGCCACGGCGTGAGCCGGAGCCGTGCACGGCGGCCCACGGATCCGCCGCCGTCGCCACGCCCCCCGGCCCCCACCGCGCATCTGGGGACCACGTACAACTCCCGCACCGTGACGCTCTACGACCAGCCCGCGGGCAAGCCCCGGACACAGCTCAAGAGCGGCAAGACCGATGCGCACGGGAACCTCGTCGCCTCTTACAAGATCACCCGCAACGCCGTCCTCAGCACCGCCTTCACGGGGGACTACCGCTACGCACCGCGTACGGTGACCACCACCGCGACCGTCACACCGACGACCCGGACGCAGACGCAGTGGCCGCTCTCGACCACCGGCATCGGCTCCACCACCTACCAGGTCTTCTACAAGTCCGAAGTCAACATGGGCTTCAACGTCCAGGTCACGCCCCGTCAGGACGGCGGCTGCACCTCGGTGTTCGTCGAGCACTACCACTCGGGGTCCTGGCACCAGGTCACCTCGAAGAGCTGCGTCCCCCTGTACGCCGACGGCTGGTACGGCTACGGCCGGTCTCTCAAGCTCTTCACGAGCAACGACCGCTACCGCATCCGCGCCCACTACACCCCGCCGGCCAAGGGCGCCCAGACCGGCAGCACCTGGACCCGGTGGACCTACCTCACGGTCCGGCCCGGCAACCCCTCGTAATCCCTGGCCCCTCGGGGCCACCCCGCCCCGAAACGCCAAAGGCCCCGGACCGAACCGGGGCCTTTGCTGTCGGTTGCCCAAGCTGAGGACGTTGGGGGCGGTAACGGGCGCCGGCTCCGTCACGCCCTTCCGGGGCGACCAGACGCCCGCACTCCTGGCGGCACCGCGGCGCCGCGACACTCAGCGGTCATCCGTCCAACCGACCGCTAGGCAGCCTCGGGCCGCGCCGTACGCGTGTCAGAGGCGGGCTCCTGTGCGTCCTCGGACCCCTCGGACCAGGAGATCTCGTCTTCTCCGAAGTCCGGGGCCTGGAAGGGCTTTGTGGTCGGAGGCGGCGATACAGCGGTGGAACGGCGGGGTTGCCCTTCCAGGGCGGAGAACAGCGACGTCGAGTCGATGAGAAGTCTGCCTTTCGTTACAGGTCCCTGACGGGGCCTGGCGTGCCGCGACCGGGCACGGCGGTCCTACAGCTTGGTCATCTTGGCGTACGGGCTCAGGATCCGCATTTGCGCCGAACCGAAGTCCACGAGCGCCGCGGTTCCCTCTTCGATGCCGATGACCCGGCCGAGGCCGTACACATCATGGGTGACCTGATCGCCCATCGCGAAGTGCTTGGGAGCTGGTGCGACCGGGGCTTTGAAGGGGCTGGTAGGCAGGTGACGCTTCGGTGCCGCAGGCTTTGTCATGGCTCAGTATGAGCCTACGCGCGGCCCGTTTGCTGTGGCCGTCGGCACAGATCCATTCGTGAACTCTCACGCCAGACCGCTGACCTGGTGTTTCGAGACGCTGTGCCGTCAGAACCTCGATCGAGCCGGGGCCGCCTCACTCGCCTGTTCGCCCCGCGTTCGGCTCAGGGCATGCCGGTCAGGGGTTCCGCACAGCCGTCCATGCCGATCGGGCGGGCAGGGGGCGCGTCACGCGCGTCGAACGATCAGCACGGCGATGTCGTCGGGGTTGTTCGAGGCGATGGCGGCATCGAGGATCCGGCCGGCTGTCTCCTCGGGGCTCAGTCCGTCGTGGAGGGCCTGGGCGGCCAGTGTTCCGGTCTGCTCGAGCCCGGCGTCCAGTGTGAGGTCCGGCCCTTCGACCACGCCGTCGGTGACCATGACCAGCGCGGTGTCCTTGTCCAGGGTGAAGGTCTCCTGCGGGTAGTCGGCGTCCGGCAGGATGCCCAGGAGCGGACCGCCCGACAGCCGGCGTACGTCATGGCTGCCGTCGTCGTGGGCGCACAGCAGGGGCACATGGCCGGCACTGGCGCCGGTGACCTGTCCGCTGCCCGAGTCGATGCGCAGCATGCTGCAGCTGGCGAACCGTGGTGCGTCCATCGCGACGAGCAGCTGGTTGGCGTTCCTCAGCACGGTTCCGGGGTCCGGCTCGTGGGCGGCGATCGCGCGCATGGAGCCGCGCACCTGCCCCATGAAGGCGGCCGCGTCCACGTCGTGCCCCTGGGCGTCGCCGATCTCCAGGACAACCGTGCCGTCCGGCATCAGGAAGGCGTCGTACCAGTCTCCGCCGATGTCGAGCCCGGAACCGCTGGGCCGGTAGCGGGCAGCGACCCGCAGGCCCGGCAGGTGCTCGGGCAGCTTCGGCAGCATGGTGCGCTGGACCGCCGTGGCCAGCTCGACGCGGGCCTGCTGGGATCTGATGCGCACCAGTGCCTGGCCGGCCAGCTCGGCCAGGGTGAGCGTGAACGCGGTCTCGTCCAGGGACGGGCGGTGCCCGCTTTCGTAGGTCACCACCCAGGCCCCGAGGGGGTGGTCGCCGGCGGGGCCGAGGGGGGTGATCGATATGGCGACGTCGGGGCCGCCCCGCTCCGGGGGCGCCGCGCACACGTGCGGCCAGCAGCGCAGAAGCTCCTTCCGATCGGCGATGAACTGCGGCTTGCCCGTGCGGATCACCTGGGTCAGCGGCTGCCGCTCGTCCAGGTCCATGCTGCGCACCTCGTCGGCGTGCCACGAGGGGAACCCGCCGTCCGAGGAGACGGAGAGGTGCCCGTGGTCGACGAGCGCGAGTGCCGCGCTGGTACCGCCGAAGGTCGCGGCGAGCCGGGTCAGAACGACCTGCTGAAGCTCCTGCTCGGAGGCGGTGCGGATGAGGGCGGAGGAGAATTCGGCGATCTCGCCGGCGCGGCGCCGCTCGGCCCCCAGCCTGGCCAGCATCTCCTTGCGGCGGGCCTCGTGCTTGGTGTCGTCGCGGATCATCCCGAAGACCTGCTCGGGACCGTCGTACCCCAGCCGGACCCTGCGGGTCTGGCAGGCCAGCTCGTACCGGTCGCCGTGGTCGGTGTGGAACCGCAGTTTGGTCCAGGTGCGCTGGGGAGCCTCCGCCGCCAGGAGCCGTCGCAGGGAGTCCCGATCGTCGGGGTGGACGTGCCGGACCACCCAGGGCAGGGACACCGAGGCCTCCGGGAACAGCGCGCCCACGTCGGCCGCGCCTCCCAGCCATTCGAGCTCCTGCACCTCGGGGTGGTAGATGCACAGGCCGAGGCCGGCGGCCCTCGCCGACAGCCGGAACGGCATCAGCAGGCTGCCGAGGTCCTTCTGCACGTTCAGGGAGTGCAGCCAGACGAGCTGCTCGCCCCCGTCGGTGGTCACCGGCCGCGCCTCGACGAGGAAGGCCAGAGATGCTCCGTCGGGACTGGGAAGGTCCAGCACCCGCATCGCCAGCCGCTGCCTGCTCGCGTGGGTCACCATGCGCTCGACCACAGGGCGCTGGCTTTCGGGCACCAGCTCCCACGCGTACCGGCCCACACACTGCTCCGCCGGCCTGTCGAGCGACGTGGCCATCGCCGTGTTCAGGGAGCGGACGATGCCGTCGGGATACAGCAGAGCCGACGGTTCAGCCCTTCGCAGGAGTTCGTCCGACGCATCCACCTGTCGCTCCTCGAGATCATCGAGGGATCAGTCGGTAGTTCCAATCATTGCATTCCGGTCATTTCGTCGCGCCGTCAACGCTTTGGGGCAACGCCTCGTGGCACGGGCGCCGAAGCCTCGTTGACCTGCTCTTGCCGCCTTGGTTCCGGGCGGCTGCCGGGCGCACCGTCCGCCGAGACGCTGACCTGCGTGTGACAATCGGTAGGTGGATCGCGGTTCCGCGTCCGAGGCTCGCCCGTCGCCGCGATGGGAGGCTCTCCGTGAGCGACCGTCTCAATGCGTGGCCGACGCTGGTCCGAGCGGACCTGGCGCCGATGGTCGACTAGCTGAACCGGGTGGTACAGGTCGCGGGCAAGTACACCCTCGACGAACCGTTCGAAGCCGGCTGGGGAAACACCGTCCTCGATGTCACCCCTCGTGGGCTGAACGTCGGCGCTTCGGCAGCGAGCCACGACGTTCGCGGTGCACTACAACCTGCTCGACGGTGACGTGGCCATCGAGGCCGACAACGGCTCGCGGACGGTGCCCTTGCCCAAGGGATCAGGCGCCACGTTCTATACGTCTTTCTGCGATGCCGCGGACGGGCCCGGCATACACCCACCGCGCAGCTCGTTGATATGCGAGATTCCGGATGCACCGCCGCGCTTCGAGGACGATCGCGTCGAACGCGTCTGGGACGACCACGCCGCCCGGCTGATCTGGACGGCGCTGGACCTTGCCGCTGACGGGCTCGAGGCGTGGCAGGCCCCCTTCCTGGGATACCGCCCCCGGGTCGGCGTGATGTGGGGCGTCGCCCTGTCCGCCACGCGTTACCGTGCGGGGACCGCCGTGCCGACGCCCCACCAGCCGCCCTTCCTGCAGAACGCCCAGCGCGACACGTACGTGTCGGTGGGATTCTCCTTCGGGGACGCCAAGGCGCCGGACGTCGGCATGTACGCGTACATCTGGCCCCCGCCGGACGGAGACCGGTCCTGGGGCGTTGAGGGTGCCGCATGGCATCCCGACGCCGGCCTGGTTCGTCTGCCGTGGGCCAGGCTCAGGGAGACAGCGGACCCGCACCAGGTCATCATGGCGTTCGGTGACGCCGTCCACGACGCCGCCGTCGAGACAGCGGGCTGGCCGTCAGAGCTCGTCGGGCCTCGTGTCGAGGGTTGGTACATGAGCAGGACACCGCCCGGGTCCGTCCAACACCAGCACGGCTGACCCACCGGCTGCCGTCCATCCGTCCGTGTGGTCGCAGGAGTTCGGACCAGGGCCTTTCACTTCGCCGCCGTACGCCCCCGGAAACAACAAGAGCCCCGGACTGATCCGGGGCCTTCACTCTGTGTGCACTCGGCAGGATTCGAACCTGCAACCTTCTGATCCGTAGGATCGGGCAGGCGGTTGGGCGGGGGCTCTGCCCTCGTCCCGGCTGATCGCTGGTGGTCGTGGTCGACGGCCTCTGGGTGGCGTCGTTGCCGTCAGGGTTGCCATCAGCGCTGAACGGTGGCACCGACTCGCAGAGTGCACAGGACTTCAGGCCCAGCCCGGCTGAGAGTTACAACTATCTCTACTGGTTCAAGGCGGCTCGCTCCGCTCACCGCGCGCGGCCCGGCCCCTGGCCGAGCCTGCGCTCCTATCTGTCTCCGCCCCGCTCCAGCCCGGCCGGCGCCCGTGCCGCGCGCACAGCAATCAGCCACCTGACCTCAGAGAAAGGGTAGTCGCGGCTGGGCGGTCGGCTCCACGGCTTTACGGAGCCACTTCAAAGCTGCTCCACCGACCTTTGGGACGCGCCCGAAGCCTTGCCAAACCGAGTCGCTCTGACGCATGGGCAGGCGAGGGGCACGCGGTGCCGGCGAGGTGCTCCAGGTCGTGAAACCGAGCGGATGGTGCAGCTCGACGGCACACCGCAACGCCCTGTGTTGCCGAACGAGCGGCAAGGTCACGCAAATTGCGCGTATAGGAACTGAAGTCAACGTGGCGTCGCCATTGACCGGAGCCAACCGTTTCAAAAGGGGTTGGTATAAGCCCGAGCGGGTGAAGATCCGAGTGCTATTACGTCGTTTGGGTCACCCTCCCCTGCGTGTTTCGCTACCTCTGCCATACCGAAAGGCTGAAGGATCCATACAGTCTTCTGATCCACCACAGAGAAAGGTAGTTCACTGATGAAGGCTTTCCGGGGCCTCGTTGTAGGGCTCGTGACCGGCGCCCTGTCTTTGGGGGGCGTGGCACTCGCCAATCCGTCCGTTCTACCCGCTCACCGAGTAATCACTGCCACCGGTCACATCCTCGGTTATGGCGGCGAGGGTGCGGACCACGGGAGCGGCTCCACGTCCCTGAACCTGGACCACAACTGCAAGGGCGGCACCTTCGGGTACTGCACCCAGAACGCGACGTTCAACCCGACAATCACGCTGATTCCCGTGGGCCTCATCGGTGGCTCCAACGGCACGAACAACCCGACCAACGCCAACAACGGGAACAACGGCAACAACGGGAACAACGGGAACAACGCCAACAACCCGAACAATGCCAACAACGGGAACAACGGGAACAACGGGAACAACGGGAACAACGGCAACGGCTGACAAGATCGCCTGATGCACGTCGACCCCTGCGTCACGGCATCCCACTGCTGCCGAAGCTGCGGCCCAATTATGTAGGGGCGCCAACAAGGGGCAGGGAATTCCGGCGTCGCCCTGACGGGCGGCGCCGGGGCGCCCGCCGTACGCGAGGCGCCGAAGCGGCGCACGGCTCTCTGCCGTTGCGCGTGCCGGTGAGACGGCAGATCACGAGGATCATGATGGAGCAGTTCACGAAGACAACGGGCGACTCCGCGCCGCCCAGAAGCTCCGACACGTGGGTGGGCCCGCCCAGGGCGTCCGCGGCAGCCGGCTCGGCAACGGGGTGCGTCGAACCGTCCACCCTTCCCGACACGGATGCCGCCGACGGCGCACCCCCTGCCGAAGGAGCCGGGCGAGATACCGCCACCCACATTCGGCTCACGACATCTCTGGCTGCATTGACGGCTACGGCCACCGTTCTGCTCGGCGCGGTGTTGTGGCACCTCGGCATGGTTTTCCTGACTCTCGCACCGGCTAACTCCGTGACGAACAGATACCAAAAGGCGATCAACGGTTATATCTATCCGGAATTCGGTCAGAACTGGCAGATGTTTGCACCCAACCCGCTGGCCCAGAATATGTCGGTCGGTGCACGGGTCCAGACGCTGGGGCGTGACGGCGTCCGACATGTCTGGGACTGGGAAAATCTTTCCTTCCCGCATCTGAATGCCATGAAGCACAATCCGGTTCCCAGTCATCTGGACCAAAATGTGCTGCGCCGGTCCTGGGATTTTTATACGCAAACGCACGATCTGAAGGACAAGCCTACGAACGGCATGCGCAGCGCACTGTCCACCGAATACCTGACGCGGATTACGCTTCAGCGTTTCGGCCGCCAGTGGAACGGCGAGCGGATCATCCGTATCCAACTCGCCAGCCGTACCAATGATGTTGCCCCTCCGAAGTGGACAGGGGAGAAGGCGCCGGACACGACGGCCTACAGGGTCCTGCCATGGTGGCCGGTCGAGGAAAAGTTCTACAAGGAGCTGTGACGTGTACGAAAACCGCAATGCGGCGACGGTCGTCGTTCCGGCGCCCCAACCTCCCGCGGACGGCGTCACCGCCCCCCGTCCCCCATCGGCCCCGGCGTCACAGCCGTTGACAACGGCGCCCCCTGCCGCTCTGGGCGCCCTGCGCGACCGTGTCGTCGGACATCTGTCGCGATTCATCGCTTTCGCCGTCCGTACCCACTCCCCGTACCAGGCCGCTGTCATCCGGATCGGATACGGCTTCTTCTTCACCTGCTACCTGCTCCGGGAGTGGCCGAACCGCCGCGTGCTGTTCGGTGACCACAACCCCTGGTCGCTGGCCATGACCAGGACCCTTACCGCCGACACACACGCGTTCACCGTGCTCACATGGTCGGGTGGCCGGTGGTGGTTCGAACTCGTCTACCACGGGGCGATCGCAGCTGCCGTACTGCTCATGCTGGGTTGGCGCACCCGCGCCACATCGGTGCTCTTCCTCGTGGGAGTGCTCGCGATCGAGAACCGAAGTCCTTTCGCAGGCGACGCCGGTGACGACATCATCCGCATCATGGCGGTCTACTTGGCCTTCACCCGCTGTGGCCAGGTCTGGTCGCTAGACACGCGCCGCCGTGGACCGCAGGTCGGCGACGCACGACGAGACCGGGCCGGGGCGGCGCTGTGGCTCACGCTCGGCCCGCCGCTGCTGTGGGCTTCATGCGTCCACTGGGACGGCTGGCTCGGGGTCTTCTGGGTGATGTGGAGCCTCCAGGGCCTGTGGTTCGCCCTGGGCCGGTGGGCCCATCGGCACGCGATGCGCTCGCTGCTGGACTCCGGCGCCGCCATGCTGCACAACTGCGCGATGCTGGTCATCGCCGCTCAAGTCTGCTTCATCTACGCCTCAGCGGGCCTGTACAAGAGTCAAGGGACGAAGTGGCAGGACGGAAGCGCCGTCTACTACGCGATGCGCCTGGATCTCTTCCGTCCCTGGCCGTGGCTGACCGACCTCGTCTCGGCGAACATGCTGCTGGTCTTCCTGCTGTGCTACGGCACAGTCATCATGCAGATCTCGTTCCCCTTCACACTCATGTACCGCAGGGTCAAGAACGTGCTGCTGGCAGTCATGATCCTCGAACACGTCGGGATCGCGGTCATCCTGGGCATCCCTTTCTTGTCGCTCGCCATGATCGTCAGCGACTCGGTCTTCCTGCCCACAGCCCTCCTCATCTGGGCCGACGGCCGGTCCGCAGGGCTGGTGCGGCGGATCCGCGAGCGACACGGACGTTCTAGGGGTGGGCAATGCCTGGAAGGGGCGTGAACGTCCGATGAGCCTCTCCCACCGCACCGAGAGGCGACTCCAGCACCTCCCCCTGCTCGTCTACGACGGCGACTGCGGTTTCTGCGCCGGTTCGGTGCGGTTCCTCAAGCGTCGTATCAAGCCCAAGTGCACCGTCAGGGCCTGGCAGTTCAGCGACCTCGACGCACTCGGTGTCACGGAGCGGCGGGCACGGCGCGAGGTGCTGTGGGTCACCCCGACGGGCACGGTGTACGGCGGCTCCCGAGCCCTTGCCAAAGCCCTGCTGAGCGCGGGCCGAGGGTGGCACATCCTCGGCGGTCTGCTCCTCACGGTCCCCGTCCGGTGGCTCTCCCACGGCGTCTACAGACTGGTCGCGGCCAACCGCCACAAGCTGCCGGGCGGCACAACCTCGTGCCATGCGGGCGTCCATCCGGGCCAGCCTACGTAGCGTCTTCAGCCGTCGCCCTGGCCACACCGCACAGAGGGACGCACCCACGTGGGGCCCGGATCGAACTCCTGAAGCGGGTGTCGCAGGTTCGATCAGCCGAGACAGGGCCGCTCCCGGTGCTCCAGGAAGTGACGGATCCGGAGCCGCTGCGTGTGGTGCATCGGGAGTTGATCGACCTCCTCCGGCTGCACGAACCGCAGCTCCGTGGACTCGTCCGAGATCGCCAGCCGGCCACCGACCACACGGGCGGTGAAGCAGATGTTGAACTGTCTGCGTACCTCACCGTCCGAGTAGGCGATGACGTGGTGAGGCTCGGTGTACGTGCCCACGAGCCCGGTGATCTCTACGTCCAGCCCCGTTGTCCCGTCGGCGCTGAAGGAGCATGCGCACGCAACGTGGCCCGGAACGTGGAGCTGAGCATGGGAACCAAGCGCGAGATCGAACCGCTCACCGCCAAGGAGGGGCGTCAGCTCCTGGCGGCGGCCCGGGACAACCGACTGTGGGCCGCGTACGAACTGGCGGTGCGTATCGGCCTCCGGCGCGGTGAGCTGCTCGGGCTGCGCTGGTCGGACGTGGACCTTCACGCAGAGCGTGCTCACCGTTCGGCAGGCCCTACAGCGCGTCGGCGGGGAACTGCTGATCGTCGCGCCGAAGACTCAGCGCTCGGCCCGTCGCGTGGCCCTGCCGGCCGAGTGCATCACGGAGGGCACGGGTCAGGGCCTCGTCTTCACCACCAAGAACGGGACCCCCATCGAGCCGCGCAACCTGAACCGCTCCTTCGAGGTGCTGTGCGTCCGCGCCGGCGTCCGCAAGGTCCGCTTTCACGACCTGCGCCACACCTGCGCCTCGCTCCTCCATGAACAGGGCGCCGACGCTCGCATGATCATGGAAGTCCTCGGCCACAGCTCGATCCGCGTGACCATGGACATCTACACCTTGGTACGGCTCGACTCCCAGCGCTCCGCGTTCGATCGTGTCGGCGACGCGCTGAGGGGTGACGGCAACGATCTGGACGACGATGACGGCGCCGCGGTGTCCGGGTAGCCGTCTGCTCGGCCCCCGAAATCCGGTTGCCGTCAAACACTGCCGTCAAGGCATAAAACAGAGGCCTTGTGGATCACTCCACAAGGCCTCTGACGTGCTGTGCACTCGGCAGGATTCGAACCTGCAACCTTCTGATCCGTAGTCAGATGCTCTATCCGTTAAGCTACGAGTGCTTGTTCTCTTGTCTTTTTTGTCTTCGCTTCCGGCCCTTCCGGCCCGCTCGCGGCGACAGGAAGAACATTACATGACTGCCGCCGCCATGTGAAATCCGTTAGGTGCACCCATTGTGACCTGCGGAAACGCCATATCTCGGGGTCCTGCGCACACCGGCCGCCGGGGGGTGGTGGTGATCACGGCGGAGTGAAGGCAGGGCCGTAAACGACTCAGGGAGCCCGGACCGAAAATGGTCGGGCTCCCTGAGTCAGGTGCGGAGGCGGAGGGATTTGAACCCTCGATGGGATTGAAGTCCCAAACCGCATTAGCAGTGCGGCGCCATAGACCGGACTAGGCGACGCCTCCCGCACAGCCGCCCGCGCGAGCGCGAGTGGTGCGTGCAGATGATGACACAGTCGAGCGTGCTGTCACCAATCGGCTCCCACGGTACTAGGCAGTCGGGCCGCAGGGCAAAGCCCTTCCCGTGAGGCCCGGAGCGCGCCGCAACATCCGGGCGGCCGACGCGTTGGGCAGGGCATGTCTCACTTCGCCGTGCGGGGCGCCCTCGGGGCCGTCGCCGCCGTTCTCGGATCCTTCCCCGCCCTGCCCGCCTCCGCCTCCGCCGACGTCCAGGGCGACCATCTCACCGTCACCGTCCGGCACGCCGGGGACGGGCGGGACGGCACGTACGAGCTGTCCTGCCATCCCGGCACCGGCAGTCACCCGGACGTGAGCGGGGCCTGCCAGGCGCTCGACCGGAACACGCGCTGGGGACGGGACACCTTCGCCCCGGTCGCCCCCGACACCGCCTGCACCATGCTGTACGGCGGCCCCGCCACCGCCCATGTCACCGGCACCTGGGCCGGCCGCCCGGTCGACGCGACCTACGACCGCAGCAACGGCTGCGAGATCGGACGCTGGAACCGCATGGTGCCCCTCCTGCCGGAGCTGGGTTCCTAGGGTCCGGCCCGACCTGGGTTCCCAGGGCCTGGCGGCCCGGTCGGCCCGGTCGGCCCGGTCGGCCCGGTCGGCCATGGAGCGATTCAGCCGTCAGGGCGGCACAGCGGTTCCATGGCGGAGGCCCTGCTCCCGTAAAAGTCTCGCGGAGGTACAGCGGAGGTACAGCGGAGGTGAGGCATGTCGGTCACATGTTCACCGTCACTTCGTCGTGCGACCTCCCTCTCATCCGGCGCCGTGAGCGCAACCGGTGCCTTTAGACTCCCTCGCGTGACACGCCGCGGGCCGGTTGGCAAGATGGCCCGAGCGGTCGGCAAGGTGCGGTAACAGGGAGGAAGCGTCTCGTGAGCAGCAGGCCATCCCGAGGCGCTGCTCGCCTCGCAGCCATACTCGATGCGCTGCCGGACGCGTTGGTGCTGGTCAACGCCAACGGGACCGTCGTCAACGCGAACACGATCGCTCTGGAGGCGTTCGAGGCACCGGGTACCGCGCTGGTCGGGCGAGGGCTGCTGGATCTGCTGCCGCAGTTCGACTCCCGGCTCATCCCGGGGTCCATGCGGCGGCCCGACCACATGGATCCGCGCGGGCGTACCAAGCCGACCCGGATGGTGGCGCGACGGACCGACGGCTCGGAGTTCCCGGTCGAGGTCACCAGCGCCAACCTGGAGAACGGTCAGCAGGCGTACGACGGTTACGGCTACGGAGCCGACGAGCTGCTGATGCTCGTCGTGCGCGACCTGACCGGCACCGTGGACACCGAGGCCGAACTGGCCCGCTCGCAGCGGCAGACCGAGATGATCCTGCGGGCCGCGAGCGAGGGTGTCGTAGGGACGGACACCGACGGGCGGATCGTGCTCGTGAACCCGGCCGCCGCTCAGATACTGGGATACCGGGCCGGTGAGCTGGGCGGCAAGGAGCTGCACAACCTGGTGCTGCACGCGCGCGCCGACGGCTCGCCCTTCCCGTACGCCGAGTCGCCGCTCGCCGACACCCTGCGCTCCGGGCGCAAGCACCGGGTGCGCGGCCAGGTGCTGTGGGCCAAGGGCGACAAGAAGGTGCCGGTCGATCTGACGACCGCGCCGGTACGCGACGGCGACCAGCTCGTCGGCGCCGTGATGACCTTCACCGACCGGCGGCCGTACGACACCCTCGCCGAGGAGAAGGACTCCCTGGAGACGGCACACGCCGAAGAGCTGGAGCGGCTCTCCGAGGAGCACGCCTCCGACCTGACCGCGCTGCGCCAGAAGCACGTCACCGAGGTCGAGGAGCTGCGCGAGCGGCAGGCCGAGGAGCTGGCGTCCGGCGAGGAGCGGTACGCGGCCCTCGGCGAGCGCGAGAAGGACCGGTACGAGGCTCTCTCCGGGCGGCACGAGCAGCTGCTGACCCTGCTCGCGCAGTCGCTGCGCGGCCCCCTCGACGAGCTGCGCCGGGAACTGGCCGCGCTCGCCGCCGACGACGCCGGGCAGCTGTGGCCTGAGGCCAACCAGGTGCTCCATCACCTTTCGGCCGGTTACTCGCGCATCACCCAGCTCATCGACAACGTGCTCGGCTACCAGGCGCTGGACGCCGGGACCGAGGACATCAACCGCACGAAAGTGATGCTGGACGCGGTCGTCGCCGCCGGTGTGGACGGGGCGGTGGAGCTGATCGGGCCCGGGCGGGTCCAGTTCGCCGTGCACGCGCCGCCCATCGAGGCCGAAGTGGATCCGCAGCGGCTCGCCGTCGCGCTCGCGCATCTCGTCGCGGACGTGGCGGGTGTCGACGCGACCGGCAACGCGCCCGTCTCGGCCGGCGGCTACACGGACAACACCGTGGTGGTCGCGGCGGCGCAGCGCGGTGAGGTCGTCCGTATCGAGGTGCGCGGGCCGTACCCCGGGGGCGACCCGGTGCACGAGCCGATCGTACGCGGGATCGTGCGCGCGCACGGCGGTGTGCTGCAGACGCACGAGGTGCCGGGCATGAGCGGCAGCGCGTTCGTCCTGGAGGTGCCGATCGGGGGCGGCGCAGGGGCCGTGACCCCGCCGGTCGGTACGGCGGTGGCCATGATCCCGGCCGCCGACGACAGCGGTGCCGGTGGACGGCGGCGGGCCCGGCGGTCCTCGGTGGACGCTTTCCTGGAGAGCGACGTGCCCGGCGGCGAGGGTGGCGAGGGCGAGGTCCCGGCCGTGCCGCCGACCGGGCGCCGGCGTCGGCGTGCCGCCGAGGCGGCGGCCCTGGAGAGCGGGCCCGCCGCGATCGAGAGCGCCGCGAGCGCCGAGAGCGCGGAGTCGGCGTCCGGCGGTAGCGGGCGCCGACGCGGACGGCCGGCCGACGCGGGCGCCGACGGAGACGCGGAGGGCGCCGGCGTCTCCGAGGGCGCCGTGGTGACGGCGGCCGAGCAGGGCGCCGGTACGGCCGCCGCGGGTACGGGCCTCGGTGGCACCGTTCCGCCGCAGGGCGTGCCCGCGCCGGCGGCGGGGCGACGCGCCCGGCGTGAGCCCGACGAGCGGCAGGCGCTGCCGCCGGCGCTGCCCGCACCCGCTGCCGCTGCCGTGCAGGACGACGAGGGGCAGCCGAGCGGGCGGCGGCGCCGTGCGCTGGCCGCGGCGGCCGAGCGGGCGGAGCAGCAGCAGGCGGGCCCCCGTCCGGTCTTCGCGCTGCCGCCCGCCGAGGCCGACCGCACCCCCGATCCGGTCGCGGTGGCGGGCGAGGAGGGCCGGCACGACGCCGTGGCCCACGACCAGGCCGAGGACCACACCCCGCCGCAGCCGCACCCCACCAACGCGCCGACGGGCCGCCGTCGACGGGCCGTGGGCCAGCCCGAGGAGACCGCGCCGGCCGCTGTGCCGACGGTGCCCGCGCAGGCGAGCGCACCCGGCCAGCCCGGCCAGCCGGTACCGCCGGGACAGCTTCCGCCCGGTCAGCCCGGCCAGGGCATCCCGGCCCAGGCCGGGCCCGCGGCCCAGGTCGCCGCACCGTCCGGCATCCCCGTCGCCCCTGCGGCCGCCAACCAGCAGCCCGTGCAGCCGGGGCAGCCCGGCCGGCCGGTTCCGCAGCCGCTGCCGGGCGTGGCCGCCGTACCGGCCCAGGCACAGCAGCCGCAGGCACAGCCGCAGATCCCCGCTCCGGCGGCCCCGGCCCAGCCGGCGCCCGCGCAGCCCGCGCCGGCCGCTGAAGCCACCCCGGCCGGCGCCCAGCCGCTGCCTGCGGAGGCCGCGCCCGTGGCCCCCGTACCGCAGCAGTGGCCAGGCGGCGCCGAGGAAGCGCCCGCGCCCGCCGCTCAACCCGCCCGCGCCGCGCAGCCGTTGCCCGCCGAGGCGGCGACGCCCGCGCCGGCCGACCCGGACTCCACGCAGGGCCGGGCGTTCAGCGTGCGGACACTGGGGCAGGGGGTGCCGTTCTCCCGGCAGGCCGCGCAGGTGCAGCAGCCGACGGCGACCCCGCCCCCGCACCAGTCGGGCGGCAACGGACGGCGCCGCAAGCTGGGCACGCGCAACGAGCAGCAGCAGCCCGAGCAGGCGGCCCGGCCGCATCCGCCGGCCGAGCAGCAGGTGGCCCAGCCGCTGCCCCAGCCGTCGCTGGCGGGGCAGTCCCGGCTCACGGGCGCCACCGAGGGCGCCGGACGGTCGTACGCGATAGGCGCACCGGACGTGAACGCCGCCGAGGGCCCGGAGCCGCTGGACGGTCCGGGCGGGGCGGTCGAGGTCGCGGATCCGCCGCGCCCGCAGCCGATGGACGACGAACTGCCCCCGGAGCCGCTGGACAACCCGCGCCGGCTGCTGGTGTGGCCCGCGCCGGACGTCACCACCCAGCAGGCGCTGAGCGACCGCGGCTACCGGCCGGTGATCGTGCACTCCCGTGAGGAGGTCGACGCGCAGATCGCCGCGTTCCCGGCGGCGCTGTTCGTGGACCCGCTGACCGGGCCGATCACGCGGACCGCGCTGCAGTCGCTGCGGCAGGCGGCGGTGGCGGCCGAGGTGCCGGTGATGGTCACGGCCGGACTGGGACAGGCGACGCGCGAGGCGGCGTACGGCGCCGATCCCGCCGTACTCCTGAAGGCGCTCGCGCCCCGGGACAGCGAGCAGCATCCGCCGCGGGTGCTGCTCATCGAGGAGCACGCGGAGATCGCCCTCGCCCTGACCGCGACGCTGGAGCGGCGCGGGATGCAGGTCGCGCGGGCGGCGAGCGACGCGGACGCGGTGACGCTGGCCGGGCAGCTGCGGCCGAACCTGGTGGTGATGGACCTGTTGCAGGTGCACCGCCGCCAGGCCGGCATCATCGACTGGCTCCGCGCGAACGGGCAGCTCAACCGGACGCCGTTGGTCGTCTACACGGCGGCCGTCGACCAGGCGGACCTGCCGCGGCTGGCGTCGGGGGAGACGGTGCTGTTCCTGGCGGAGCGGTCGACGAGTTCCGAGGTGCAGGACCGGATCGTCGACTTGCTGGCGCGGATCGGGACGAACTGACGTAGCGCCGTTGGGGAACTGCCGACCGTCGGTTCAGGTGGTCCGCGGCTGGTCGCGCCCACGCGGCGGTAGCCGCATATCGAATACAGCCCCGCGCCCCTGACGGGGCGCTCACAGCAGGGCATCTACAAGCTGGTGATGTCCAGCTCGCCCTCGGCGTACTGCCTCCTGAGGACCTTCTTGTCGAACTTGCCGACGCTCGTCTTCGGCACCGCGGCCACCACCGTCCAGCGCTCCGGCAGCTGCCACTTCGCGATCTTGCCCTCCTCGGCGAGGAAGACACGCAGGGTCTCGAAGGTGGCCGTGGAGCCCTCCCGCAGGACGACCGTCGCCAGCGGGCGCTCGCCCCACTTCTCGTCGGGTACGGCGACCACCGCGGCCTCGGCGACGTCCGGGTGGGACATCAGCGCGTTCTCCAACTCGACCGAGGAGATCCACTCGCCGCCGGACTTGATGACGTCCTTCGCACGGTCGGTGAGGGTGAGGAAGCCGTCGGAGGAGATGGTCCCGACGTCACCGGTCTTCAGCCAGCCGTCCTCGCTGAACTTGTCGGCGGGGCGCAGCGGGTCGGCGTCGGGGCCGTTGTAGTAGGCGCCCGCGATCCAGGGGCCGCGCACCTCCAGCTCGCCGGCCGACTCGCCGTCCCAGGGGAGGCGTTCGCCGCCGGGGCCGGTCAGCCGGGCCTCGACACCGGCCGGGAAACGGCCCTGGGTGAGGCGGTAGGCGAACTCCTGCTCCGTGCCGACCGCGTGGGCCGGCGGGCGGGAGACCGTGCCCAGCGGCGAGGTCTCGGTCATGCCCCAGGCGTGGCAGACCCGCATGCCCAGCTTGTCGAACGCGGCCATGAGGGAGGGCGGGCAGGCCGAGCCGCCGATGGTGACCTGGGTGAGCGAGGTGACGTCCCGGGGCCGGGCGGTGAGTTCGCCGAGCAGGCCCTGCCAGATGGTGGGGACCGCGGCCGCGTGCGTGGGCCGCTCCCTCTCGATCATCTCGGCGAGCGGGGCGGGCTGGAGGAAACGGTCCGGCATGAGCAGGTTGACGCCGGTCATGAAGGTGGCGTGCGGCAGGCCCCAGGCGTTGACATGGAACTGGGGCACGACGACCAGGGAGGTGTCCTGGTCGGTCAGGCCCATCGACTGGGTCATGTTGACCTGCATGGAGTGCAGGTAGATCGAGCGGTGGCTGTACACCACGCCCTTGGGGTCGCCGGTGGTGCCGGAGGTGTAGCACATGGCGGCGGCCTGGCGTTCGTCGAGCTCCGGCCAGTCGTACGTCGTCGGCTTGCCGGCGATCAGGTCCTCGTACTCGTGCACCTGCGCGGTGGCACCGGCGAGCGGGGAACGGTCACCCGGACCGGAGACGACGATGTGGTCGACGGTCGGCAGCTTGGACAGCAGCGGCGCGATCATCGGGATCAGCGAACCGTTGACGATGACGACCCGGTCGGCGGCGTGGTTGACGATCCAGACCAGCTGCTCGGCGGGCAGCCGCAGGTTGAGCGTGTGCAGGACCGCGCCCATGGAGGGGATCGCGAAGTACGCCTCGGTGTGTTCCGCGTTGTTCCACATGAGCGTGGCCACCCGGTCGTCGCCCTGGACACCCAGGTCGTCGCGCAGGGCGTGGGCCACCTGGGCGGCGCGGGCGCCGACATCGGCGAAGCTGCGGCGGTGCGGCTCGGCCTCGCCCGTCCAGGTGGTCACCTGTGACTCGCCGTGAACCCTCGACCCGTGCGTCAGGATCGTGGAGATCAGCAGCGGTACGTCCTGCATGGTGCTCAGCACGGCGGTCCTCCCGGGGGCGACATTGCCTACTCGGTGGTAAAGGGGCTGCGCTGATTCTGCTCACATACCGGACGGTATGTCACTAGGGGAGAGCGAACTAACACCGGTCGGCGGCCGTTCGCCCGCTATCGGGCGACGTCCAGCTCAGGGTCCTCGCGCAGCTTGCCGAGCGCACGCGACACGGCGGACTTCACCGTGCCCACCGACACCCCGAGCACCTCTGCCGTCTGCACCTCGCTGAGGTCCTCGTAGTACCGGAGCACGACCATCGCCCGCTGCCGCGCGGGCAGCTTCATGATCGCCCGCCACATCGCGTCGCGCAGCGCCTGCCGTTCGGCCGGGTCGTCCCCGCCGCCCGCCGGCTCCGGCTCGGGCAGTTCGTCGCAGACGAACTCGTCGACCCGGCGCTTGCGCCACTGCGAGGTCCTGGTGTTCAGCAGGGCCCGGCGCACATAGCCGTCGAGCGCCCGATGGTCCTCGATCCGCTCCCAGGCCACGTACGTCTTGGCGAGCGCGGTCTGGAGGAGGTCCTCCGCGTCACTGGGGTTCGCTGTCAACGACCGGGCGGTGCGCAGCAGGACCGGCTGGCGGGCCCTGACGTACGACGCGAAGGACGGGTACGGCCGGGTCTGCCTCGCCGAGACGGCGGCGTCCGAAGCGCTGGTGCAGACGGGTGTGGTCATGGCTCCACGCTATGAGCGAACAGCGTGATGGCGGATCGGCCGCAGGTCCCGATGGAGAGTCCGCCTCAGGTTGTAGGGGTAGGGCTGGCTACACCTCCTGAAGGTGGAGTACGCGGGCAGTGCTCCTGCGGGTTTACCCCTGAGGGGGCAGTACGGCCAAGGCGGCCGGCCGCGCCCCGGCAGGCCACCGGTTCATCCGCCCGAGGTCAGGACCAGCCCTGACGTCGGTACTCCGGTACCAGCGGTCACCAGGATCCGGCCCGCGCCCGGTATCTGGTTCACGCCCGTGCCCCGCAACTGGCGTACCCCCTCCGCGATCCCGTTCATCCCATGGAGGTACGCCTCCCCGAGCTGTCCCCCGTGCGTGTTCAGCGGCAACCGCTCCTCGGCCACGAAGTCCGCCGCCTCCCCGCGTCCGCAGAACCCGAACTCCTCCAGCTGCATCAGCACGAACGGGGTGAAGTGGTCGTACAGGATCCCCACGTCGATGTCGGCCGGGGCGAGCCCGGAGGTACGCCACAACTGCCGGGCCACCACGCCCATCTCCGGCAGCCCGGTCAGGTCATCCCGGTAGAAGCTGGTCATCTGCTCCTGGGCCCGCCCGGCGCCCTGCGCGGCCGCCGCGATCACGGCCGGCGTATGCGGCAGATCACGCGCCCGCTCCACCGACGTGACGACGAGCGCCTGTCCGCCGTCCGTCTCCTGGCAGCAGTCGAGGAGCCGGAGCGGTTCGACGATCCAGCGGGATGCCGCGTGGTCGGCGAGGGTGATCGGACGGCCGTGGAAGTAGGCCGCGGGATTGGTCGCCGCGTACTTCCGGTCGACCACCGCCACCTGCCCGAACACCTCCGGGGTCAGCCCGTACGCGTGCAGGTAGCGGTGCGCCGCCATCGCCACCCAGGACGCCGGGGTGAGCAGCCCGAACGGCAGCGCCCAGCCGAGCGCCGCCCCCTCCGCCGACGGCTCCCGGTGCTGCACGCCCGAACCGAACCGGCGCCCCGACCGCTCGTTGAACGCCCGGTAGCAGACGACGACCTCGGCCACCCCCGTCGCCACCGCCAGCGCCGCCTGCTGGACCGTCGCACAGGCCGCGCCGCCGCCGTAGTGAACCCGGGAGAAGAAGGACATTTCGCCGATCCCGCAGGCCTGGGCCACGGTGATCTCCGGGCTGGTGTCCATCGTGAACGTCACCATCCCGTCCACGTCCGCCGGGGTCAGCCCCGCGTCGGCCAGCGCGGCCCGCACCGCCTCCGCTGCCAGCCGCAGCTCACTGCGCCCCGAGTCCTTGGAGAACTCGGTGGCCCCGATCCCCACGATCGCCGCCCGCCCGCCGAGCCAGTCCCGGCCCCGCACGCTCATGCGTCCCCCTCGTCGGTGACGGTGACGGTCACCAGGCCCCCGGTGAGTTCGACGGTCACCGTGCCGGTCACGTGGTTGCCGAGGCTGTTGGCGCCGACCACCCGGATCGTCGCCATGCGCGTCTCGTCGTCCAGCTCCTCGATGCGGCCGGTCAACACCATCGTGTCCCCCGGGTAGTTGGGTGCGCCCAGCCGGATGGCGACCTTGCGGAGCTCTGCCGTCGGGCCGAAGTGGTCGGTGATGTACCGGCCGACCAGGCCGTTGGTCGTCAGGATGTTCATGAAGATGTCGGGGGAGCCCTTCAGCCGGGCCAGTTCGGCGTCGTGGTGCACGTCCTGGTAGTCCCGGGACGCGATCGCGCCGGCCACGATCAGCGTCCGCGTGATCGGGATCTCCAGCGGTGGCAGCCGGGTGCCCACGCCCGGCCGTGTCGTCTCAATCCTCACTCGCGATCAACCCCCCCAGTTCCTGGAGCACTTCGCCCCCACTGCCCAGATACGCGTCCAGCTGGCGCCCCCACAGGAAGTGCCGGTGCACCGGATGCTCGACGTCGGCGCCCGCGCCGCCGTGCAGATGCTGGCCCGTGTGCACGACCCGCTGCCCCGCCTCGGACGCCCACCAGGCGGCGGTCAGCGCATGCGTGGCGTACGGCAGCCCCGCGTCGCGCCGCCAGGCCGCCTCGTAGGCCGTCACTCGTATCGCCTCGGTGTCCATATGGGCGTCGGCTGCCCGGAGTTGCACGGCCTGCCGGGTGGCGAGCGGACGCCCGAACTGCTCGCGGGTGTTGGTGTGCGCGACGGCCCGGGCGAGGGAGCCCGCGCAGACACCGGCCTGGAGCCCGGCGAAGGCGGTGCGGGCGGTGGCCAGGGTGTCGGCGTAGGCGTAGGCGTGGGCGTAGGCGGTGGGGCCGGTGCCGGGGTCGGTGCCCGGGCCGGGGTTGGGGCCCGGGCCGGTGCCGAGGCCCAAGCCGGTGCCGGTGCCGGTGCCGGTGCCGAGGCCCGAGCCGATGCCGAGGCCCAAGCCGATGCCGGGGCCGGTGCCGGTGCCGAGGCCCGAGCCGGTGCCGGGGCCCGAGCCGGTGCCGGGGCCCGAGCCGATGCCGGGGCCCGAGCCGATGCCGGGGCCCGAGCCGATGCCGGGGCCCGAGCCGATGCCGGGGCCGGCGCCGAGGGGCTCGGCGGGGGCCTCGTGGAGGGTGAGGCGCCCCGCCGACCAGGGGGCGGTGAGCTCGGTCTCCTCGATGCCGGTGCCCTCCCCGAGCGGCACCAGCCAGAGCCGCCGGCCGGCGTCCGCGACCAGGACATGCGTGGCGTCGCGCAGCCACGGGACGACGGGGACGGTGCCGGTCAGCCCACCGCGCCCGGAAGGCCGTACACCCAGCTGGGCGGGAAACGCCCCGGCGACGACCACCGACCCGTCCCCGATCCCCGGCAGCAGCCGCTGCCGCTGTTCGCTCGTGCCGTGGGCGGCGATCGCCAGCTGCCCGTACACACAGGTCGCCGCATACGGCACCTGGGCCGTGGTGCGGCCCTGTTCCTCCAGGAGCAGCACCAGCCCCAGCAGGCCCAGTTCCTCGACCGCGGCCACCAGCCCGGCCGCGGTGAGGGCCTTCCACAGCTCCGGGTCGCTGCCGGTGCCGGCGGCCCGCAGCCGCTCATGGGTGGCCAGGTCGGCGAAGATCCGGGCGGCCAGGTCCCGGGCCTCGGCCTGCGCCTCGGTGGGCGTGAAGTCCATGTCAGACCTCCCCGTCGAAACCGGCGAGAGTGTCGTGGGTGTCGAGGGCACGGAAGACGGGCAGGGTCAGCGCGCCTTCCTCGTCCTCGTACCGGCGGAACTCCACCCGTACCGGCAGCCCGATCCGCACCTTGTCGTACGGCACCCCCACCATGTTGCTCACCATCCGCACGCCCTCGGCGAGTTCGATCAGGCCCACCGCGTACGGAGGGGCGAAGGCCGGGAAGGGTGGGTGGTGCATCACGACGTACGAATAGACCGTGCCCTCGCCGGCCGACTCGACCGTGTCCCAGTCGAGGCAGCCGCAGGCGTTGCAGCCGGGCAGCCAGGGGTGGCGCAGGGTGCCGCAGTCGGCGCAGCGCTGGATGAGGAGGCGGCCCTCGGCCACGCCCTCCCAGAACCCGGCGTTGTCCCGGTTGACCACCGGGCGGGGGCGCCGGGCCTTCCCGGCGGGCGGCCGGGCGCTCGGCGCGTACTTGAGGATGCGGAAGCGGTGGGTGCCGGCGAGGTCGTCCCCGACACGGACGTCCGTGCGGGTCGTGACGAAGTACCCGGTGCCCAGCTTCGTCCGCTTCCGCTCCGACACCGACTCGATCACCGTGTCGAAGACCACCTCGTCGCCCGGCCGCAGCGGCTTCAGGTACTCCTGCTCGCAGTCGGTGGCCACCACCGAGGTGCAGCCCGCCTCGTCGAGCAGGGTCATCAGCTCGTCGTACGCGCCGGTGCGCCCGCCGTGTCCCGACAGGCCGCCCATGGTCCACGCCTGGAGCATGGTGGGCGGGGCGATGGCGTCGGGCCCCTCGTACGCGGGGTTCGTGTCGCCCGTCGCCTCGCACCAGTGCCGGATCATGGGCAGGTTGACCGGATCCCTACCCACGCCCGAGACCGCCGCCGGCTGCCCCTCGTACGCCTTGAGCCGCACCCCCAGCTCGTCAGTCCCCCCGGCCACGGCCACCCCTCCTCATCCCGAGCCGCATCGTCGCGACGATCTCCCGCTGCACCTCGCTCACCCCGCCCCCGAACGTGTTGATCTGCGCCGCCCTGTTGAGCCGCTCCAGCTCGCCGTCCTCGAACGCCCCCGGCGATCCGGACCGGACCAATGCCGCCTCGCCGACGATCTCCTGACACATGCGATACGTCGCGACTGCCGATTCCGTTCCCGCGAACTTCACGCCGCTGGCCTCCGCGGGGGCCACCCCGCCCGCCCCCGCATCCCCCACCAAACGCCAGCTGAGCAGGCGGTTCGCCGCCAGCCGGGCATGCGCTTCGGCCAGCCGAAAACGCACCCAGGACTCGTCAACACGGCGTTGGCCCGTCACTGGATCGGGGGTGCGGGCGGCGGTGAGCGCGGCCTCGTAGAAGTCCTCGGCCTGCATGGCGGTCGCGGCGAGGGCGACCCGCTCGTGGTTGAGCTGGTTGGTGATGAGCGACCAGCCGTCGTGCTCGGCGCCGACCAGGTGGCCGGCGGGGACGCGGACGCCGTCGTAGTAGGTCGCCGTGGTGATCTGGCCGCCCACCGTCTCGATCGGGGTCCAGGAGAACCCGGGGGCGCCGGTCGGGACCAGGAGAATGGAGATGCCGCGGTGCTTGGGCACTTCGGGGTCGGTACGGCAGGCCAGCCAGATCCAGTCGGCGTGCTGGGCGCCCGAGGTGAAGATCTTCTGCCCGTCGATCCGCCAGCCGTCGCCGTCCCGCACCGCCCGGGTGCGCAGCGAGGCGAGGTCGGTGCCCGCGGAGGGTTCGCTGTAGCCGATGGCGAAGACCAGGTCGCCGCTGAGGATGCCGGGCAGGAAGCGGGCCTTTTGTTCGTCGCTGCCGTACTTCATGAGCGTGGGCCCGACCGTGTTGAGCGTGACCATCGAGACGGGGGCGCCGGCCCGGTAAGCCTCGTCGAAGAACACGAACTGCTCCTCGGCGCCCCGCCCTTGACCGCCGTACTCGACGGGCCAGCCGAGCCCGAGCAGGCCGTCCGCGCCGATGCGGCGCAGCAGGGCCCGGCGTTCCTCGGGCGCCTCGGGGGCGGGCGACGGGATCAAGGACCGGAAGTAGGTACGGAGTTCGGCGCGCAGCCGCCGCTGGCGTTCGGTGGGGGCCAGATGCATGGTTTCTGACTGTCCGTCAGATAGGGCGCACTGTCAAGGTCGAACAGGCGGCACGCAGCGCCGGAAGGCCGGGAGACACCGGAAGGTGGAACGCCGGAAAACGCCTGCGCGGCGGTACCGGAGTACCGCCGCGCAGGCGTGCTGCATCCCCACAGAGCACACCCCACCAGGGCTCAGACGGGGACTACCACAGCTGGGTGAAGTGGACGGCGACGTTGTCGTTGCCCTGCTGGACGGCCGTCCACGCGGAGCCGTTGACCTGCGCGGTGTTGCTCTGGTTCGAGGCACCGTTGCCCACCGCGTTCTGCTGCGTGGTGGAGGAGTTGCCGTTGTTGTCGTGGCCGACACCGCTGCCGATGATGCCCGCCACACCGGCGTTGGCGCTCGATCCGTTGTCCGCGATCGCACCGTTGTCCGCGGCGGCGACACCGGCGAAGAGAGCGGCGGCGAGCGGGAGGGCGGAGACGGCGGCGAGAACGCGGGCGGTACGGATGCTTGCCATGTTGTTTCCTCTCAGAGCCCGGCTATGCCGGAAGTACGTCAAGTAAGGCTGTTTCCAAGGCAGTTGGCCGACCGCCTCGGTGGTTGTCATCGACGTCGCGAGATCAGAGTTGCCCACCGAATCCCCGGCGAACCACCCCGGACACCCTCATTCGCCCTCAAGCGTGATGACAAGTCGATAAACCCCTTTCGCCATCTTTGGTTGACTCCAGCCCCAGTCATGACCAGTCCGGACATCACCCCTTCAAGCACCCCAAGGGGAGAACCGATCCGGCACCTTTTCCGGCCAAGCCGCCGCCCTCGGCGTGTCACGCCCGACCCCCCTCTTCCCTTTTTCGAACGTACGTACGAACATGAATCCATGGCCACCACCGACCGGCAGGCCACGACGCTGGCCCTCGCACACGCCCTGTCAGCCGCCGAGCGCGGCCTGGCCGTCATCCCCCTGTCCCGGACCAAGCTCCCGGCCCTGCGCTCCCCGCACCGATCCCTGCCCCTGGACCGCTCCCCGGACCGATCCCCGTCCCCCGACCGATCTCCGGACCGTTCCCCGGACCTCGACGAGCCGGAACCGGCGCTACTGCCCTGCCACGGCGAGTGCGGCCGCCCCGGCCACGGGGTGTACGACGCCACCACCGACCCGGCCCGCATCCGCGAGCTGTTCGCCGCGGCGCCCTGGGCGACCGGCTACGGCATCGCCTGCGGGCTGCCCCCGCACCGCCTCATCGGCATCGACCTCGACATGAAGTCCGGTACGGACTCCACCGCCGCCCTGCGCGAACTGGCACTGCGGCACCTGTTCACGATCCCGCCCACGGTCGTCGTGCTCACGCCGAGCGGCGGCCGCCACCTCTGGCTGACCGGACCGCCGGACGCCGTGATCCCCAACTCGGCCGGCCGGCTCGCCCCCGGCATCGACATCCGGGGCGCGGGTGGCTACCTGGTCGGCCCCGGCTCCCGCACCGACCACGGTGTCTACGCCACCGCCCCGGGAACCGAACACCTGGTCCCGGCGCCCTGCCCGCCGTCCCTGCTCCGCCTCCTGCTCCCGCCTCCGCGAGCGCCCCACCCCGCGACCCACCCCTCGGTCGGCAACCGCGGCCAGGGCCTGGTCCAGTTCGTCCTCGCCGCCCACGAGGGCCAGCGCAACACCCGCCTGTTCTGGGCGGCCTGCCGCGCCTACGAGAACGGCATCGGCCGCGCCCTGCGGGCCCCGCTGATCGACGCGGCGGTCCACACCGGCCTGACGGAACGCGAGGCTCGCGCGACGATCGCGTCAGCGGCCCGCATGACGGGCCACCGCCCCTGAAAATCGAACACAGAAAGCCACCCGCCCCCTGACCTGCCGCCCACGTCCCAGACCCGGGTCGTCCTCGCCTCCGGCCGCTCGATCGGCCTCTCGCGCCTGCGGCTCTCGCCGACGTACGCCGGACTGCCGGACTCCGGGCTCTGATCTCCGGACTCCGGCCGTTGGCCGCCGGGCTCTGGCCGCCGGGCTCAGGCCGTGGGCCGTCGGCTCCGAACTCCGGCCTGCGGGCTCTGACCGACCGCCGACCGCCGCGCTGGGCGTCCCAAGCCGTGGGAACTGCGTTGGCGAGTGGGTGAGCGGCCACACTCTCGCAGTTTCAAGCTCAAGCCCCAGGCTGACGGACGGCGAGCGGAATTGATGGCCGCGCTGCGCGACCGCCAGCAATTCGACGAAGAAACGGGGCTCCCCGCAAGCGAATTGGCGTCACGTACCTCCCCTTCATGGTACGAGCACGTTACCGGTTACGTGCTTATGAAATGGCCGCGAGCCGCTGCCAAGCACCGCGCGAGTATCGCGGAGTCGCTCGCCGTCATAACCCCCGCACTCGTGACCAGTAAAAGGGGAGCGCCGAACCCTACGGTTCTGCGCGCCGCCCTGTACCAATGGGCTTTCCGGGCGGTCCGCTCCCCTGACGGGGCATGGGTGCAGCGCCACATGGTGGAGAAGCCACCGGAGAGTATCCGCGCAGCCCTGGAGTGGATTGCGGCACACTCCATCAAGGTCAAAGACTTGGAGGACCCTGCGCTACTGCGGCCAGCTCTTGAAGCTTTGTCGCTCCGTCTGAACGGAGGCAAAGCCGCTGAGAACACGGCTAGGCGCAAGCGCATGGTGCTGAGCAACGTGCTTCGCTACACGGTTGAGGAAAAGGGGCTACTCACCGCAAACCCTCTTCCGCGTGTGGACTGGACGCCCCCTGAGAGCGATGACGAGATCGATTTCCGTTACGTGCCAGACCCTGCTCTTGCGCGGTCCTTGCTCGGGGCTGTCCGGGATTCTGGAGTGCGAGGCGAGCACCTGCATGCGTTTTTCGGGTGTCTCTACTACGCCGCCATGCGGCCCGGTGAAATCGTCGCTCTCACGGAATCGGACTGCACCTTGCCCCCCAACTCACCCGAGACCGTGAACGAGTGGGGCGAGCTGCTGCTGGGGGAGAGTCGCCCAGAAGTGGGCGGTGGATGGACGGATGAAGGAACGTCGTACGAGAAGCGCGGACTCAAGCGACGAAAGCGCGGTGCGACGCGGCCCGTTCCCATCCCGCCCGTCCTCGCGCATCTGCTCCGGGAGCACATCAAGCGCTACGGCACGGCCGATGACGGCCGGCTGTTCCGGGCGGTCCGAGGCGGGCGGGTCCCGTCAACCGAGTATTGCGACATCTGGGAGAAAGCGCGGAAGGCGGTGCTGTCCCCTCGGGAGGTCGAATCAGACCTCGCGGCTGTGCCGTACTCCCTCCGCCACGCGGGCGTATCCCTGTGGATCAAGTCGGGGGTGGACCCGGCGGAAGTCGCCGCTCGCGCCGGCCACAGCATCGCTGTGCTGTACCGCTTCTACGCGAAGATCCTTAAGGGCGGTCAGCAGCACTCCAACGACCTGATCTCTCGTGCCCTGGAGGAGGGAGACACCCCCTGATCCTGGCCCACAGATGGCCCATACGTACTGGTCAGCTCTGGGATACGGGCGAGAAAGGGTGAGACAGGCTGCACGCGGAAGGGGTGCCCCGTTGCCCGGGACACCCCTTCTGACCAGCACGTACGCTGACCTGCTGCGGTGGGTGTGGGATTTGAACCCACGGTGACATCGCTGCCACGACGGTTTTCAAGACCGTTCCCTTAGGCCGCTCGGGCAACCCACCTGTGCCCCGGCCCACCTGGGGCGGAGCGGGTACAGCGTACCGGCCTCCGGCCTCCCGCGGGGGCCGTGGTCCACACGGGGTCCACTGACTCCGTCTCCCGTGACACACCAAGATCACTGGTTCCGGCGCCCGCCGTCCGGTAAGCGCCACCGATGCCGTCCTCCGCTCGGGCCAACCAAGCTCCCCCACATGGCCTTTCGTCCATCGCGTCCTCATTGTCAGTGGTGCGGTGGATGATAGCTGTGTGACGGAAACGCCCCCGGCTCCGAAGCCCGCTCAGGGCCCAAACGCCGATCATGCCTGGAAAGCTCTCGGCCTGGTCATCGATTGGATCAAGCACGCCGAAACCAAGGCTGGCGCCACGCTTGCCGCCACTGGCGTCACCGGCGGAGTGCTCTACAACCTCGTCAAGGGTGTAACCGCTCCATCCGTCTGGTTGATCTTGAGTTCCATGCTCTGCGCCCTTGCCGTAGTCGGAGCTGGACTGTGCGCTGGCCTGGTCTTGTGGCCTCGCCTGAAGATGAAGGAAGCACCGACCAGTCTGCTCTACTTCCACCACATCGCCCGCGGCCAAACAACCGGCGATATGTACGCCACGTCTCTAGTCGCACTCACCCAAGATGTCGAGGCACTTGTCGCGGAGATTGCCAGACAAGGGTGGGCAAATTCGAAGGTAGCCCACAGTAAATACATGTGGGGCGGTCGAGCGATACGTTTCCTTCTATTCGCATTCATCACGCTCGCCATGACCGCCGCATTGCGCATCGCCAACTAGGAACTGGAGAAATGAAATGGACAGCAATCACAAATCCTACAATCACGTCGCCAGCGCTGCGCGAATCAAGGAATACCTTACGAGTGCACAGCAAAACTTCGAAGAAGTGGACTCCCTGCCCGACCGATCAAAACTCACATTCTCGAATGGTTACTACGCTAACTGCTCAGCCATCTTTGTAGACATCCGCGGCTCATCGAAGCTACCGAACCACTACAAGCGTCCCAGACTCGCACGCATCTACCGCGCCTACCTGTCAGAACTCGTAGCAATCTTTAACGGCGACTCCAATACTCGCGAGATCAACATTGCAGGTGATGCAACTTGGGCAGTGATCAATACTCCATACAAAACAGACATCGATGGAGTCTTTAGCTTGGCAGCCCAAGCAAATTCTATGGCCAAAGTCCTTAACTATGAGATGCGAAAGGCGTATTACGACCTACCGATCAAGGTCGGAATAGGAATGTCCTGGGGCCGGGCCCTTATGATCAAGGCAGGTTACAACGGTAGTGGGATCAACGACGTTGTCTACATGGGAGACGTCGTGAATCAAGCGGCCAAGCTCGCAAACTATGGCAACAGCAACTGGAACGTACCCGCAATCGTGACATCCTCAGTTTTCTACGAAAACCTAAACAAAGAGAATCAGAAGCTGCTCAACTACAACTATGGGCGGCAGTGCTACACAGGCGACGTGATTTCTATAGCAATGGAGGAATGGTTCGAAGAGAACTGCAAGTAGACGATGGCCGTCACCCTTGCGCGTTCCACCCACGTGCTTCCATTGCCGGTCAAGCTGCTGCGCTTCATCGCACTGGTGCCGGAAGTTGTCACTGTCTGAGTCCGTAACCCGCATCGACAACACCTCAGGTTGCTACTTCCCGACCGGAGCACTCCACACCCTGCCCGTGACCTGGGTACCGTCGAGGGTAGAAGCCCCGACGGATGGAGCACGATGCCTCGCCGCCTGCTGGACCGCCGGCGCCTCACCTACAGGGGGGCGCGCTGATGCTGGAAGAAGCCGAAGAGATCGGCCGTCGCGCACGCCGCGCACGGCTCCGCCCAGGCATGACTCAGGCCGACCTCGCTGCCGCTCTGGGCAAGACGCAGGGGTGGGTCTCGAAGATGGAACGCGGACACATAGAGCTGGACCGGGTCGGCCTGCTCAACCTGCTTGCCTCGGAACTGCACGTACACCCGAACGACCTGATCGGGCGGCCGTACAACAGCTCCCCGGCGGAGAATCAGTGGCAGGTCTCCGCCGCAGCCATCATGCGCGAACTGCGCCGCTACGACCTCACCCCCGTCTTCGACGGCACGCCCCGACCCGCGCGCCAGCTCTGGCAGGAAACCACTCGCCTTCACCGCCTGCGTGACGCTGCCGCCAACGTGGCGATCATGGAGGTTCTCCCCGACCTGTTTCGTGAGGCACGCGCCCTCGCTGAAGTCTCCACGGGGCACGAGCGGGAAGAGGCATTCGCCATCTACGCCGTGTGCTGCAAGTTCGCCCACACCTCCGCGCACGCCCTTGGGCACCCTGAGCTGATCGCCATGGCATGTGAGCGGGCCGCTTGGTCTGCCCGGCTGTCCGGCGACTCTGTCATGCCTGCCGTCGCCGACTGGATGCGTGTCTGGGACATGTGGGCCACGGCGGACTGGGACGACGCCATTGCCCTGTCTGACAAGGCAATTCGCAGCGTGCAGCAAGAATATGACCAGGGTGAGCCACTGGCCGTGCGGGCGTGGGGGTCACTGCAACTGCGCGCGGCGGTCTCGGCTGCACGGAGCGGTCGCAAGGCCGAAGCGAAGGACCGGATCAAGCATGCGCGGGGTGCAGCCAAGCGGATGACAGAGGCCGTCGGCCCTCCGGTCTACGACCGCCACAGCCTGACCTTCTCGCCGGGCAACGTGCAAATCCATGCGATCAGCGTCGCTCTGGAGATGCATGAGCAACGTGAGGCCCTGTCGATAAACCGGCGCACGAGTAAGGAACTGGTCGAGGCGCTCCCCAACTCCCGTCAGGGGCACCACCACATGGACCTGGCCCGCGCTTGGTTGTGGGATGGGAACCGCGACAAGGCGCTGAAGGAACTGGAGAAGGCCGAGCGCATCGCCCCCCAGCTCGTCCGCAACCACCCCATCGCCCGGTCAACCCTGCGCAGCATCGTGTACGCCGAGCGTGCGAGCACCCGTGAGAAGCTACGCCGCATGTCAGACCGCTTCCACCTCAACGGTTGAGGGTCGTATTCCTGCGGTTCATATTGGGCCCTGGAGATCTTCATAGCTTCGAGGCATGGCTGAACAGACCTCGAAGCAACTTCCGGCGCGGGGCGCCGAGTTAATCCCTGGCGCCCCGTTTCATCCTCGCCTTGGCGACCTTGCTCTCGACCTCGCCAAGGGCGGGAAGATCGGCGTGTGCGTCGCCCTGCCGAGCGACAGCTCCGCGTCGTACCAACTGCGCCCGCCTGGTGGTGGTGAGGAGTGGCGGGCCAGGTCCGACGGAAAGACCTTGCGCCCCGTGCCCGTCCCGGTCACGCATGCCACCCCCATGCAGCGGGACGCCGCCTACGACCATCGCGCGCAGCAGGCCGCGCTGCCGGTCACTGTGCACTACGAGGACGGCGGCGCCTGCGAGACGATGCTCGTGCTCACCCCGGCGCAAGTCGAGCTGTACTACAGCCAACTCGGTCGGCTCATCGAGGCGAGGGAATCGGCTCGGGAGCATGAGCGGTGACCCCGGCCGTGCTGATGCTCGCCCCACCGACCTCTGCACGGGCCCTCACGCGGCCTGCCGTCGCATTCCGCTGCGAAGCCACCGCCCATGACCTCAGTGGCTCCCGTGAAGTCCTGCTCGACACCTACCGCAGCCGTTCCCCACGCCTTGCTGCCCGGTGGCTGCGGGCTTCCGCGTACCGTTTCGCCCGGCTGCTGTCCCCAGACCTCGGTGCGGTGAGTCTCCGTAACGCACCGCTCATCCTCGCAGCGCCTGGACTCCCGCGTCCCGATGCGGAGTTGCGCGCCTGGGCCGACAGCGATCAGGCGTACGAGCAAGCGCTCATAGCCCTCGCCGAAGGCCGCGCGTTCGCGTTCACCGTGACGGACTACGACGCCCGATACTCCCTCCGCGTGTACCCGCTGCCAACTCGCCGGCCGCGCCTTCCGCAGCATCCCGACCTCGCCGGGTGCTCGCCTCATCTCCCGGCAGGGGCTGGCCGCCACCGACGTCCCCGCGGGCGTCGCCCGACCCGATGACTCCCGCCCCAACGCTTCTTCCGGTTCCCCCCGGCGCGGGGGCGGGTCCAACGCGCAACGCAGCTCTACCGCTGAACGCACACCCGTCGCTCTGCGGCGCAGTCCTGCCCATCTACCGAGGGGAAGACGCGGTGACCACCTACCCCGTATCGCCGAACACCGTGCTCGCCAACGCGCTCACACACGCCGAGGACCTGCTCAGGCCGCACATCACCAACGCGGCTCCGAAGCGCATCGTGTTCGTGGTGGGAACTCAGATCAACGGAGCCCCGCACGTCGGGACGTCCCTGGTGCAGTCGCTCACGTTCGCCACTGCGGCCCGGATTCGGGACAGGTTCGGCCTCCCGACCGAAGTCCAGTTCGGCGCCCTCGACAACGCCCCGTACGCCATCGTGACCGACAAGGAGACCGGGCACCGCTATCAGCGGGCTTACGCGCACGCCCTGGGCGAGGTCGGCATCGCTGACCAGGTCGACAAGCTGTACCGCCCACTGTTCACCGCTCTGTCCGAGCGCCTGAACGTGCCGTACTCCATCGAGACCTACAGCCAGCAGCAGGCGGGCGAGCACTTCCGCCGTACCTGGTTGCTCATGCTGCCCCGGTTGGAAGCCGCCCGCTGGTATCTGTCCCCGTCATCGGGCGTCCCGCACGTTCGCGTTCCGTGTCCCCGGCCTGGCTGCGGGTGGGCCGAGAAGTACGCCGAGCGCACCCACGTACGCGACGACGGCTTCGAGCGGGCAACCATCTCGGCCGAGTGTCTGCAGCATGGCGAGTACGAGGTCGTCATCGAGCCGACGAGCGGCGGCTACCTGGACCTCGCCACGCTCTACCGGAACCTCGTCAAGGAACTGGCCGTCACCGGAACGGTCGGCACCTTGCACGTCATGGTGAAGGGTGCCGACTGGATGCCCGGCTGCCTGCTCGTCGACGGTGCCCTACAGGCTGTCGGCCTCACCCGTGGACAGCTGACCGCGCGACTGTTCTGCCCCCAGGTGGTCACGGATACGGGTGCCAAGCTTTCCAAGTCCCTCATCCGGGAAGGCCGGGCCTCCCTGCCCGAAGGGGCAACCCCGTGGATGCTCGACACCCGAGAATGGCCGGGGTCGTTGACTGAGTACGTCGACCGCCTACTTGCCCTGACCGAGGTGTTACTCGCCGACCCTCGCCACTTCTTCCGCTCGTACTCGGCCGGTGAACTCTGCCGGCTCATGTCCACTGCAACAGCAAGGAGCGTTCCCGCCCGATGACGGAAACAGCCGCCGCACGCGTCCGCGAACTGAACCTCTACCGACGGTACTTCGACCTCGTCGCCGCCGGTCAGAAGTCGATCGAAGTGCGGGTGAAGTACCCCCACCTCGAAGACCTGGCCTCCGGAGACGTCATCCGCTTCCGCATCAAGGGCACGGACGAGACCTGCGACGTCCTGGTGAAGCGGGTCACGGAGTACAAGACGTTCGAGGAACTGCTCGACGGGGAGGGTCCGGCGAACGTCAACCCGGCCTCGTCCCGTGAGCAGCAGCTCGCCAACATCCGCGAGATTTACCCAGCGGAGAAGGAAGCGCTCGGCGCGCTCGCCATCGAAATCGAGCTGCTGCCCCAGTAGGCCCGCCGCACGGTCCTCGCTCCCCGAGGGGACAGCGGCTTCCTCGGCGCCCGCCGCTCGCCGCCCGTGCTATGAGCGGCGGGCGCCAACAACAAGAGACCGGACCACCCCTCAGCCTGGACAGCGATCTGGGGTGGTCCGGTCCTGGAATCCCTGGTCAGGACCCCGGTGCCTATGGTACCGGGGCGGTCGGCGTGCTCGAATTCGGGTGCGGCTGCAACCCCCGCTCCCCTTTGTTGAGTTGGAGAGGATCACTGTTGCGGTTCGGTCGGCGAAAACTCCCTTCAGACCTGAGCCACCGAAAGTCAGCCACGGCGGCGGGCGTGCCGAACGAGCACCCGTCACGTGTGTCTCCAGCAACCCCGTACTGACCTCAACCACGCTTCTTCCATGCGTCACGGGCCGCACCTCGATCTGGCCTGGGCGTAGCCGACGTGGCATGGCAATTGGGCGGTGCACGGATCTGCGGGACATGCGACTTGGAACGGAGCTCGGTTGGGTGGCGTGGTCTCGCTTGGTGAGCGTCGGCCTGGTCCTGGTGCTCGGAGTGGTCGGGTTGCTTCCTGGTCTGGCTGTACGCCTCGGCGATCCTGCGCGCTGAGCGGGTGGGGGCCGCCGGAGCGGTGGCGGAGACATGGAGCGGCGGCGGCCCATGGCCGCCCGCGCGCGCGGCCCGCCGTAGGCGGGCCGCCTTGATCCAGTAAAGAAACTCTGGACAGCTCCGCTGCCCTGGGCCCCTGGCCGGTCGTGCGGCCATGCACTGACCTCGGCTTCCCGACCGCTCGCCGGTTCCTTCGCCGCTTTAGGTCCGATAGATGCGCATCCGGACCCATTCGTTCCGGCGGTCGGCGGAATTTATCCACAGGCGGGGGATTGCAGGATGCCATTGCGAGCTTGGTCGGGGCTTACCAGGCCACCCCGTGACCGTTTCGTGACCTTGGTCGGGTGTTGGTGGTCGGTCTCGTGGTCGGTGGTGAGTGGTGGGCTGATTTTTGCCCGGCGACTGTCACACCGACTGCTTCTACGGCACCTGTAGCAAGCGAGGAGAGACGTCCGACTGGAGATGGAGAAGTGGCGTGGATCACAGAAGTGGGGGTCACACCGATGCGGATTTCGGCACCCCTATAGGCGATCCCCGATGGATCGAGCGGCGCAACATAGCACCGAAGTGCCGGTTACCCAAGCCGGCGATTCTCCGGACTATTGATGCTTCTGGCCGACGAATGGATGGACAAGTGACGTGAGCGCACGGAATCGCGCTTTCCCGTCCAGCGGGATGCAGCGGAATCCGAAGGACGGATTCTGCCCGCCCTGCGGGAGTGCAGTGCCGCGCGCCTCGTACGTGTCCGGTCTGGCATGTAGACCTAGCTCAACAGCCGCGATGACGGCTTGCCGAGCGACACGGGCAAGCCCTGATCCGGCGGAGGATGACCGCTGGGCAAGCCTTCGGACAAGCCCCCGGCGGTTGGCTGAACGCAACAACGGCACAGCAGTGAACGGGGAGACATGACCGAGCAGATACGCGACTCAGAAAGGGAGTTGATCGCCATTCACAGCCGGGAGGCGGCAGAGGTGGCCGCACTGGTCCGCGAAATGAGGGCCACGGTGGCAAGGCTCGGCCGTGAAGCGATGCAAATGCGACAGGAGGTCGCTCAGCTTAAGACTGCGGCGGCCAGGACGGCGGCGGTTGCTGGGCCTTCTTCAGGGCATCGACTTCCCGGCGCAATTCCTGGTGCTCCGCGCTGAGTGCTCGGATCTCGTCACGCAGGGAGGCGAGTAGTTCGATGAGGGAGGACCCGGCGGATTCGTTGTCGGGCTCCCCCTCCTCGACTTCTTCGTCCGGCTCTCCCTTGCCCTTCTTGGCCAGGTACCAGGCGGGCGCGTTGTAGTCGATGGTGAACTCGCCCGTGTGGTCGGCGACGTCGGCGACGAAACTGCCCCGGCCATGGATGGTGTAGATCAGCCCTTCGTCCCGCAGCACGTTCAGGGCACTTCTCGCGGTCATATTGGCTACGCCGAAGCGCTCTTGCAGCTCACGGACGGACGGCATCTGTTCGCCGGGCTTGAAGCGGCCTTGCTTGATGTCGCGCCGGAGCTCGTCGGCTGCGTGTTGATACGGCGGCCGGCGGTCCTGCTTCTTCTCTGGCGCGGGAGTCATGCCCCAAGGGTAGCGACTCCTAGCTCCCCTAGCACACCCCACTGACATAGCTGAACTGCGTCAGCTCCCACCTAGCTCACCCTCGTGACTTGATAGTGCTAGGTCAGCGAGGTTCTATAGATCACGCCCCGCCACCCGGCGGAGCACCTACCGAAAGGACGTAACACCCATGGCCCGTATCCGTGTTGGCCTGCTCCCCACCGCGTCGTTCATGGTCGGCACCCTGCCGGTGCCGAAGTACGCGGACGCCGAGAAGACCCAGTTCGCGACTGACCGTGAAACCGGCGCGAAGCTGATGACGATCACCCTCTTCTTCATGGAGGAGGACCGTGCCGAGGCGCTGAAGATCACCGTTCCGGAGACCGGTCTCCCCAACGGCCTCAAGCCGGGTCTGCCGGTCATGCCGGTGGAGCTGTTCGCCACCCCGTGGGCCCGGATCTTCAACGGCCAACTCTCGGACGGCATCGCCTACCGCGCCGACCGCCTGGACCTGGTCGGCGGCCCCGCCCCGGCTGCTGACGCGGCGTGAGCGGCACCTCTTTCCGGTTCGGCGCTGAGCGCAGCTACCCGCTGGCTCACGCCGGGCCGGACCCCCGGTTCACCGAGTCGCTCGTCAACTCGGTGGCGGCCGTGCTCGTCGGCTACGGCTATCCCCGCCTGGCGGCCGTCGAGGACTGGGCGGCCCTCGAATCGGCCCTCGCGGTCTTCCTCTACAACTCGCAGGAGATAGACGCATGAAGGACTTCAACGATCCGACAGGAGGGGCCTTCGGCTACGGCCTCCTGGTGGTCGCCGTGGCGCTGGCCGTGCTGGTGGGCTGGTCGGCGTGGTGGGTGGTCCGCTACGTGCGGGCCGATGCCATGACCCGGCAGTCCATCAGGCAGGCCGTGCGCGTGCGGCGGGGCTGGAAGCGGCTCGCGCCGATGCTGAAGCTGTCGGCCACGGACAAGACGCCCACCCCGATGGCGTCGCTGGCGAACACGGACGGCAAGCCCCTCAAGCCCCGCGTCCTGGTCCCGGTCCTGAAGGTCACGTACGACGCATACGGGGTGATCGCGCGGGCGACGTGCCTGCCCGGCGTGGGCCTGGAGCAGTTCCAGAAGGCGGCTCCGCACTTGGCCGACGCCTGGAGGTGCACGCGGGTGGCGGTCACCCAGGACAGGCCCGGACAGGTGATCATCCGTGGCGTGCGGCTCGATCCGCTGAAGTTCACCACCGAGCACCATCCCACGGGGGAGGTGCCGGAGGAGATCGCCCGGTGGGACCTGGGCTTGGACGAGTACGCACAGCCGGTTTCCGTCGACCTCACACAGGTGCCCGGCGTGACCGTGGCCGGCCTTCCCGGCTTCGGTAAGACCTCGCTCATCAACCGGCTGATCTGTGACTGGTCACCCTCGCCCGCAATCCAGTTCGCGTGCGCCGACGGCAAGGTGTCCACGGCCAGGGAAGGCGACTACGCCCACCTCGTGAAGCGGATGTTCGCCTTCGTCGGTGACGACCTCGAAGAGGCCAACGCCCTGTTCCGGCGGCTGGTGGAGCTGCGCCGCGCCCGTGTCTCGGCCGCGGAACGCATCCTCGGCGTGCAGAGCATGTGGGAGGTCGGGCCGTCCGAAGCGTGGCCGCTCGTCGTCGTGATCATCGACGAGGCGCACACCTACTTCCGCGACTACAAGGGCAGCGACCCGAAGACGAAGAAGCTCGCCGCCCTCGCCGCCGAGAACGCCCGGCTGGTGGAGGACCTGGTGAAGAAGGGCCGCAGCATGGGCATCCTCGTCATCCTCGCCACCCAGAAGTCCACCGGTGACGCCATCCCGACGTTCATCCGCGACGTGTGCCCCATCGGCCTGTCCTTCGCGCAGAAGACCGCCGAAGCTGCCGTCGCCGCGCTCGGTGAGGACATCCGAGAGTGGCCGGACGCCAACCCGATCAACCTCCAGGATCGTGCCTACGTCGGTGTCGCCTCCATGAACCACCAGTCGCAGCCCGGCTTCACCCGCATCCGAACGCCCTTCGTGTCCGGCAGGGACTCCTCCGACATCGCCGCCCGTACCGCACACCTCACCGCTGACCCGGCCGAGCTGCTCACCGCCGAGCTCCCCGGCGTCGAACTCGGCAAGTCCGGCCCGGACGACACCACTCCGCCCATGGCGGCCTGACCACCTGTCGAGCTTCCCCTCGTGGCTTCACCCGGAAAGGAGGTGAACACTCATGACTGAGGACCGGATTACTCAGCGCACCATCACCGCCGTGATGATCGTCATCGCCGCGCTGGCGTTCGTCTTCTCCTTCGGCAACGTCTGGGCCCTGGCCCTGCGTCTTGGCGTCCCCGCCCCGATCGCACCGCTCATCGCCCCCATGGTGGACCTGTCCGTGGTCGGCCTCCTGGTGGCCCTGCGCTACCTCTCTCTGCGCGGCGTCCCGGCCGAGCAGATGAAGTCGGTCACCCGGCTGATGCACTTCTCCGGGCTGCTGACCCTGGCCCTCAACATCGCCGAACCTGTGGTCGCTGGGCACTATGGCCGCGCTGCTGTCGACGCCGTGGCGCCCCTGCTCCTCCTCGGCTGGGGAGCCGTCGGGCCGCAGCTCCTGCGTGCCTTCCACGCGGTCACCTCCAACGCCACCGCCCCCACGGCTGCCAGAACGGAACCCGCCGAAGAGCCCGCCCCGGCCTCCGGCGAATCGGAACCCGCCTCGAAGCCCGTACCTCCGGCCCCCGTTCCGGCGCCTGCTCCCTCACAGCCCCACCCCGCCGCACCCGCCATGGCTCCCGCCCCGGCCGTGCCTGCGGTCAAGGTGCCTGAGCCGCTACTGACTGAAGCGCGCTCGATCGCCGCATCCCACCATGCCGAGCACGGAGAAACGATTACTCCAGCTCAGCTCAAGATGCGGCTCGGCATCGGCCTGCCCATGGCCACTGCGCTCCACGCCCGCCTGTAGAGCCGCGCTCTCCCCGCCGGCCTTCCCGGCCCCTTCCCCCTCGCCCGCCCCTGGGCCCGATCCGTCATGCCTGCGGGCAGCAGCCCGAGCGCACTGAATCGCTGCTGCCCGCAGGTCCCGCCATCGCGCCAGAAGGGAGACCCCGCCACCCATGCGCCGCCCCCTCGACCTGCGCCACGCCATCAGTCCCGGCCTGCGGGACCTGATCGAACTGGCCAACACCCACGACTTCGACCGCGTCACCGAACAGGTCCGCAACCTGCACGGCTGCACAAGCCCCGTCAACCTTCACGGCTGGACGGTCACCACCGACCCGACCACCAAGCAAGTGGTCCGCTCCTACCGCTCCGAAGACGAACCCTCCGGACGCCTGCTGACCACCTGCGGAAACCGCCGCGCCTCCCGCTGCCCCGCCTGCTCACGGGTCTACGCCGCCGACACCTACCACCTGATCAAGGCCGGACTGTCCGGCGGCAAGACCGTCGCGGAAACCGTCCGCGACCACCCCCGCGCCTTCGTCACCCTCACCGCCCCCTCGTTCGGCCCCGTCCACAACCGCCCCAGCACCGACGCGGGCAAGCCCCGGCCCTGTGCCTGCGGCCAGACCCACGCCGAAGATGCGCCGGAACTCGGCACTCCTCTGGACCCGGCCACGTACGACTACACCGGCGCCGTGCTCTGGAACGCGCACGCCGGACAGCTCTGGGCACGCTTCACCACCTACCTGCGCCGCGCCCTGGCCGAACACCTCGGCATGACACAGAAGGCGCTCAACGCTGCCCTGCGTGTCTCCTTCGCCAAGGTCGCCGAGTACCAAAAGCGCGGCCTGGTCCACTTCCACGCCGTGATCCGCTTCGACGGACCCGACGGCCACACCACCGAGCCCCCACCCTGGGCGACCTTCGACGCCCTGAGCGCCGCCGTGGGCCTGGCGGTCAAGCGTGCCCGGCTCACCGTCGAGTCCGACGCCATCGGCGAACGGGTCATCGCCTGGGGCCGCCGGTTCAAGGTCGACCCCATCACCGCCCTGGGCGACGGCGAACTCACCCACGCCCGCGTCGCCGAGTACACAGACGCCAAGGTCGCCGGATACGTCGCCAAGTACGCCACCAAGAACGCCGAAGGCACCGGCACCGTGGACCGCACCCTGATGTGCCGCCCCTGCCAGGGGCGGGGGTACGTACGCGGCCCCGACCGCTTCCACGACCGGTGCGCCGACTGCGACGGCACCGGACAGGCCGAACCCATCAAGTCCCTGCCCGTACAGCAGCACGTACGGCAGATGATCCGCACCGCCTGGGCCCTCGGCCACCTGCCGGAATTCGCCGAACTCAAGCTCTGGAAGTGGGCTCACATGCTCGGCTTCCGCGGCCATTTCTCCACCAAATCCCGCGCCTACTCCACCACCCTCGGCGCACTCCGCGACGTACGCCGCGTCTGGCGCCTCGCCCAGGCCGAAGCCGCCCGCGCCCGCGCCGGCCTCCCCACTACCGACGAGACCACCCTCGTCACCGCCTCCTCGTGGACCTACCTCAGCAGCGGCTACCGCCCCGGCGAAGAACTCCTCGCCGCCCAGGTCCGCCACGACATCGCCCATTCTCAACGCCTCAAGTCCGAAGGAGACCCCTGGCTGTGACCACTCCGACCAAGGCCGACAGGCAGACGCTGAAGCTGGGGGAGGCTCTCGCCGAGATCGGGGTGTCCCGTGCCGCCTTCTACCGCATGCGCGCGCGGGGCCAGGCGCCCAGGCACCTGAAACTCCCCAACGGTCAGATCCGCATACGTCGGACCGACCTCGACGCCTGGTTCGACTCCTGCGAGGTGCAGGAAGCGTGCTGACCTACGACGTACAGATCTGGGGCATCCGCAAGCGGCCCAACCGTGTGGCGGCCTATCAGCTCCGTTGGCGAGTGGGCCCACGGCCCTTCTCCAAGAGCTACAAGATCAAGGCTCAGGCCGACGGTCGGCGCTCGGAGCTGCTGGCCGCTTTGCGTAACCGCGAGCAGTTCGACACCGAAACCGGCCTGCCCGCCTCGGAAGTGCAAGCACTCAACTCCACCACCTGGTACGCCCACACGCGCGCCTATGCGGAGATGAAGTGGCCCGGCGCCTCGGCCAAGCACCGTGCGAGCATCGCTGACACACTGGCCACCATCACGCCGAAGCTGGTCAAGGACAACCGTGGGGCCCCCGCTCCCAAGGTGCTCCGCATCGCGCTCTACTCGTGGGTCTACCGCTTCGTTCTCGGCGACGACGGGACGCTGAAGCCCCGCATCGACGTTGAGGAACCTCCCGCCGACGTGGTGTCGGCGCTGGACTGGATCAGCCGGAAGTCCGTCGACATCACCGCGCTCAACACGCCCTCGGTGGTGCGTACCGCGCTCGACGCCCTGAAGCTGAAGCAGGACGGCACGGCCGCTGCCGAGAACACGGTGAATCGCAAGCGAACGGTCTTCAGCAACTGCCTCCGGTACGCGGTGGAACGGGAGTTGCTGGCGACCCTGCCCCTCGACAAGGTCGACTGGACCCCGCCCGAAACTGACGACGAGATCGACTTTCGGTTCGTCCCCGGCCCCAAGCTGGCGAAGGCGCTGATCGACGCTGTAGGCGAGCAAGGGGCACGCGGACGCCACCTGATGGCGTTCTTCGGCTGCCTCTACTACGCGGCCAACCGCCCTGGGGAGGCGGCCAATCTCCGGGAAGAAGACTTCACTTTGCCCGAAGAGGGCTGGGGAGAAGTGCTGCTGTCCACGAGCACGCCCCGCGTCGGCTCCGGGTGGACCGACACGGGCGAGTCGTTCGATATGCGCGGCCTGAAGAAGCGGGCGCGCAAGGCGACCCGGCCCGTGCCGATTCCCCCCGTCCTCGTGCGCCTGGTCCGCGAGCACATCAAGGAGTTCGGCGCCGCTTAAGACGGCCGGCTGTTCCGTGCGGCCCAGGGCGGCGGCCTACTGTCCAAGGAGTACGGGGAGGTTTGGAAGACGGCTCGACTCGCAGTGCTGACCGAATCTGAAGCGGCTTCCATCCTGGCTGACGTGCCCTACTCCCTGCGCCACGCGGGCGTCTCACTCTGGCTTGCGTCCGGCGTCTCCCCGGCCGAAGTTGCACGCCGGGCCGGACACAGCATCGCGGTTCTGTTCCGGTTCTATGCCAAGGCGATTCACCGCAACCAGCAGCGCTCGAACGAACAGATCGAGCGGGCCTTGGAGGCAGCAGAGGAGGAGTAGACGAGCCCCAGCGCTGCACACCGGCCATCGGCAAGCCATGAACCCGCCCTCTGCTCCACTTTGAGCAGAGGGCGGCACTTTGCTGTCTGCTACACGCCTGCGGCGATCAGCTGGGCCCCTCAGGTTTGCCCAGTACCACACCGCGATCGGCATAGAAACGGTCGAACTCACTCCAGGTCACCCGAGCAAACTCCTGAGATACTCCATGGAAGCCAGACGGGTTATGGATGATCAAGTGATTCGCCGTAGCTCCGACAGCCAGAACGAGGTGCCCGCCCTTCCTCAACGGCACTACGTGCGGTTCCCGAATGGACGGATGTACCGACAACATCAGCAGGTTTCCAGAGGCGAGGAGAGCCGGAATTTCGCCTGCCGCCATCTGGGGACGCGACTCCGCACAGATTCCCCAGCGACTGGTGGCGTACTCGGCAAACGGTGCGTAAATCAACCCGTCTAGCCCGTCCACGCGTTTGACGTACGCTCCAGCCTCAACGCACTCAGTGGCAACTTCAAGAGGCGTGGGGGCGATATTTAACCAGTACTTGAGTGCCATACGAAGGCAGGCAACCCCGCACAATCTCCAGGACCACCACTCGTACTCCTCAGGAGTCTCCGCCCCGTATTCGGCCCACAGCGGGTCGTCCGCTGCCTGAAGCATACCGGTAACAATCTCGCGCACCAGTCGATGCGAAGCCCACTGCGCGAAGTAGGGGACGGGATGAATGATCACAGAGCCATCGGTCACAGCCCCTCAGTGTGCCCCAGTTGCGGAGCGCCTTGTCAAACTCTTCAGCACTCCTCGTGACCTGGCCCTCGAGTCGCAGACAGGATCGCGCCGCCTCGTGGCCACGTTTCAGCCTCACCCAGAAGGCAGCTGCCCCCAGCCGGACCAGTTCCCCCACCTGGCCATCAATCCCCCGCAAGTCAGATTTCCCGCCCAATAAGTGCACGTGTCCAAGCAGTAACCAGCCAAGCCGCTCCCCCTATCAGCCCCGTGGCCAATATGCACCATTTGAGAGTCAGACACTCTGGCGCCATCACACATCGTCACCGTAGCCGCAGGTAAGAGTGAGGGAGAGAGGCGTTCGGATACAAAAACGGGCTATTCAACCTGTTCCGTAGGGGCGATAGCGGCAACCGATCACTTTGAGACGCGCGTGATCGTGCCCCTTGCATCTAAGTGGATGCCAGACTCAAGATTGTCATCGCTTCTTATGCGGCAGCCCACGCCTGCCGCGCCTTCATGAAACGTTGCAGAGGGCTACCGAGGAACCGTATTCCTTCTTAACTGAAGAGGTGCCGGCAGCAAGAGCAACAAGAACGGGGGTGTAAATGCACAGGAGCGAAATAACTCTTGACCTGGCCGCAATAAGGCACAACACGCAGTACGTCACCAAAATAGTCGATGGTGCGGAACTGTGGGCTGTACTTAAGGCAGATGCGTACGGGCACGGCGCTATCCCAGCAGCCAAAGCAGTACTTGAGGGAGGCGCCCAAGCACTTTGCGTCGCAACTCTTGAAGAAGGTTTGACGTTGCGAACAAAATTCCCGCAGGCGCGCGTCATAATACTCGGCCCGATAAGCCCTCAAACCATTCCCGTGGCGCATGATGCACGCTTGGAATGTGTCGCATATGACAGCGCAAGCCTCAAAGCATTATCCAACTCTGTTCGGTTTCACATCAAAATCAACCTAGGATTGAACAGATACGGCTTTGAGGATATTCCTACAGAGTTGACAAGGGAGCCAACCGGGGTTTTCGGTCAATTTTCCCACGCGCACGCAGATCTGAATATTACCGCAAGACAACTTGAGCGGTTTCTGGACATCTGCTCGATGGTGCCAAATGTGACGCGCCATGTGTGCAATAGCTCGGCAGCGCTACGCATTCCCGAGGCGCATCTGGACGCTGTTAGATCAGGAAGTGCCCTGCTTGGGCTATCCCTGATCGATGATCAGTCGGTCAGGATCCATTTAAAGCCTGCACTCAGGTGGGTCAGCTACATCGCACAGGTGAGGAATCTTCCGCAGGGAGCCAGCGTTGGCTATGAGGCTTCTTATAGAGCCGCATCTCCAATGGTCATGGGAGTCGTCCCTGTCGGTTATGGAGACGGGTTTAGTGCCCGCTTATCAGGCACGACTGTACTTGTGGGTGAGGAACGAGTACGAGTTATTGGCTCGGTATCCATGGATGCAATTACGGTCGCTCTCCCGAAGAGAGTGCCGACTGGTACACCAGTCGTCATCGTCGGCGATGACCTTCCTTTCGAGACGCACGTCCGGTTCGCCGGCATGGCCAACTGGGAGCTGTGCACCGGCCTGTCGAGCGATCCGCGGCGAGTGCAACGAAGAATAATTAACGAGAACGTCTAATCTCCCGTTTCAGCAAAGATAAAGAGGATGGAGTTCACGCATGCGTATCGCCATTTTGGCCGGAGGTCCCAGCCCTGAAGGCCAGGGTTCATTCTTGTCGGCCGAAGAAGCCGGGAGGGCGCTGAAAGAGCTCGGCCACAGTGCGGAGCTCGTTGACATGGCGGAGCCAGCATTCTGGACACGCGTAACGACGTACGATGCAGCCTTCATCGCTGGGCACGGCTGGTACGCCGAGGACGGCAAGCTCCAGGGGCTTCTAGAGGTTCTGGGAGTCCCCTATACCGGTTCCGGCGTATTAGCTAGTTCTGTAGGAATGCATAAGCCTACGTTCAAGAACCTCATGGTCGCTGAAGGTATCAACACTCTCCCCTGGGCACCTGTGAGCAGGGGGGCCACGTCAGAGACCATCTCGCAAGTAACGACGAAACTCGGCCTTCCTCTATTCGTAAAGCCGGCATCCAACGGAGAAAGCTTTGAAGCGGGCATCGTCAGGTCGGACGAAGATTTCGAAAAACTCCTCTCCGCGGAGAGTGAGTACAGCTCTCAAGAATTCATCGCGGAGCCATTTATCGAAAGCAACACCCTCACTGTAGCCGTCCTTGAGATCAACGGTACGGTCAAGCCGCTTCCGGTTCTGGAAGCCATATCCCTAAACGAGTTCTATGATAGTGAGGCGAAGCAGGACCCCAGTCTTCATGAATACCGATGCCCGGCGCCACTTCCAGATTTTCTGACTGAGCGTATACAGGAGCTGGCCGTCAGGGTGTTCACAGTTTGCGGATGCCGCGGAGTGGCTCGTGTCGACTTCATGTTGTCCGAAGGCCGCCCCGTTGTCCTTGAAGTCAACACGGTGCCTGGTCTGACCCTCCAAGGGAACCTTGCCGCGATGGCCGATGCATCGGGCATGGGGTACAAGAGGGTCATTGAGATAATGTTGCAGAGCGCATTTGATCGGCCTTCATATTGCCCGTAAGGGCCGATGCGAATACTGCGAGGGCTGTCCATCGCAGGTTCACTATCAGCACGGCAGCCCTCGCACCAGGAAGTGATCACGCTCAGTGAATGCAAACAGGCCCCGTACAGCGTCGCTTGGCCGAAAAGGCGTGACTCAGCTCAAAAAGCTGGTGGGCGGATTCAATCGTTCATTCTGGAGTGTTTGCGCCGCCCTGTTCACGAATCAGCTCGGCGCCATGGTTTTAACCTATCTAGGTTATTACCTGATCCAGGAGCAAGGACTTTCAGTCGCAACGTCAGGAACCATTCTGACTGTATCGGGCATTGGAGGTGTCGTCTGCCAGTGGGTGGGCGGGATTCTTGTCGACCGCCTAGGGTATCGGTCCGTAATGGCGGGCAGTATGTCGCTGACGGGCTTCGCTCTTCTCTTGCTGGGCGCCTCAGACGAACTAGCAATTATTGCAGTTTGCACATTCCTTGTTGGCGCTACGGCGGAGATGTACCGGCCGGCAGTGTCAGCCATGGTAGCTCACCGATTTTCGCCCCAAGAACTTCCACGCGCCTACAGTTTTGTATACTGGGCAGTAAACCTTGGATACGGCTGCTCAATGATCCTCGGCGGCATTCTGGTTCGCCACGGCTATTCTTCTCTGTTCTATGTGAACTCTGCCACTTGTATCGCCGCAGGAATTCTAGTCCGGTACTCGATTCCCAAAGAGAGTTCAGCACGGGAGAAAGCAGAAGACCCTGAGCTGGGAGGATTCTCCAGGGTGCTGCGCGATAGGCTTATGCTGGGCTACCTCGCAGTCACCCTGTGCTATGGAGTCGTCTTTCGTCAGGCAGGCACCACACTTCCCATTGCCATGGGGCTCGATGGCTTATCTCCGTCAATGTTCGGATTCATCATGGGGATCAATGCGGTAGTAATTGTTGTATTCCAACCACTATCTGTGCCGGTCGTGAGCCGCATGGACCCCAATCGAGTTCTGATCCTTGGAATAATCTTCTTAGGGGCGGGTTTTGGATTAACCTCTGCTGCATCCTCCGCGATCGAATACTCCGGCACTGTGATCATTTGGTCTCTGGGTGAAATTGCGGTGAGTTCCGTTAACCAGGCTATTGTGGCAGCACTGGCCCCACCTCACCTGCGCGGGCGCTATTACGGCCTATATGGAATGGTTTGGGCAACCGCAATGCTGTTGGCACCTCTACTCGGCACCCGTCTTCTTGAGCATGGACCCCAATTGCTCTGGAGTATTTGTGCCGGGTTGTGCGTGGTAGCAGTCTCCGGTCATCTGTTCATGGCTCCACGAATCCGAAGCAGGGAATCCAACTAACCGAACAATCGCATGAGAGAGTAGGGATCGACTGGAATGGATTTACCCTCGACGGTAGGTAGAGGCGATCAGTCAAGTCCACCACAGCGCATCACAATGGACTTGCCGAGGATAGTAGACGGAAAATTCCTCTGGCGCATCGCTCGTGACAGTGAACTTCTCGATCTGAACTCTCTGTACACCTATTTACTATGGTGTCGCGATTTCGCAAAAACTTCCCTCGTGGCGCGCGATAACGGCGGCACCCCGATCGCCTTTGTCACTGGCTACATCCGACCCGATCGCCCCGACACGCTCTTTGTGTGGCAGATCGCAGTCGACAGTGAGTACAGAGGCCGTGGGCTCGCCGGTGAGATTCTCGATGCCCTCACTGAACGTGTCGCCTCTACCCATGGGGTCAAGGCAGTTGAGGCAACAGTGACCCCTGACAACATTGCTTCTGACAAGCTCTTCACCTCGTACGCTCAGCGGCGACAGGCCACGCTGCACCGAATTGTGCTGTTCGACAGCAGTCTTTTCTCCGACAGCACGCATCAATCTGAGGTGCTGTACCGCATCACGCCGATCGCGACCTGAGACGGCCTTGGCACCTCGGACCGGGACAGGTCTGCCCACCCCGCAGACTTCAGCGCTTCCCCACCTTGTTGCACGATCCCACCAAACCCAGGAGTCTCAATGACGAAGTCAAGCCGCCTGCGTGACCGGTGGGGCGGAGGTGAAGACCCGTCCGTCACGCAGCAGCGCCCACAGCACGCTGGCCC